>JBEEND010000062.1:0-3002 GCA_041192345.1 Actinomycetota bacterium | reverse complement strand
GAAAGAATGCTTCTGGATCGGTCTGGGCACAAAGCGCACGTTCGTGCCATCCCAGATCGTCAGTTTCAGTGAAGGGAAGTAGAGCGAATTCGCTCACCTGGAAACCTCCTGGTTTGTCGTAACTAGTGAGTGGCTGCCCTGATGCAAGCCAATTACTAAAGGCGTTACGCGCTCGGTTACCCGAACTTGTTTCTTAAATTACACAGGTGTTATTCGTTTGACAAGTCATATTCGCTTAAATCTATGGGTTTTTTATAAAAACATATTAAAAACCCATATTTCAATGGATTTTTAAACTAAATAATTAACAAGAAATTTTCTTCTGAAAGCGTGTTGTCAGAATAAAAGTTCCATCGATTGCCAATAATTCCCATGGGCTCGATATATTTTGCGCTCCATTTTAATTTTTAAATTACCCAATTTTTTAATTGCACTGAAATACTCGAGCAATGACTTCTGATCTACTTTGGTATTCCAATCCCGCAGCGCGCACTTGGAGTTGCACTGCACCAGCCCAAGAAGTTTTAGAGTTTCATAAAAGTCTTCCTAATTATCTAGCTACGCCACTAATTGAACTCCCGAGCATTGCTGACGAATTAGGTGTGGGAAGAGTTTTTATTAAAGACGAATCAGCGCGCATGAATTTATCAGCATTCAAAATTCTTGGAGCAGCCTGGGCAGTTGCGCAAGCACTTACAGATGGCTCAAATCCGGCAGATCTTGATGAAGTTAAAAAAGCCATTGATTCGGAAAACAAACCAACCCTGATAGCAGCAACCGATGGCAACCATGGCCGGGCTGTGGCCCACATGGCAAAGCGCCTCGGATTGGAATGCGCCATTGTCATTCCTGATGGGGTCAGCGAACAGGCAATTAACAACATTGCTGGTGAAGGTGCCGAGATCACAATCATCGATGGTGACTATGACGAGGCAGTTGAATTAGCTAAAGAAATAACTTCAACCCTAGATAACGCAATTCACATTCAAGATATGTCTTGGCCCGGATATGAAAAAATTCCTAGTTGGATCATTGAGGGCTATACAACACTTTGCGTAGAAACTGATGAGCAACTGCGCCAAGTCGGTTGCCCACCGGCAGATTTAGTCGCAGTGCCCGTGGGAGTTGGGTCATTCTTACATTCAGTTTTGGCGCACTATCGCAGCCAGGCCAAGCCATCACCTGTAGTTCTAAGCGTGGAGGCAATCGGAGCTGCGTGCGTTTTGAAATCTTTGCAAGCAGGCAAACTAACCAGCGTTGAAACTGTGCCAACGATTATGGCTGGCATGAATTGCGGAACCCCATCATCAGATTCCTGGCCAACTCATTTGGCTGGTGTGGACGCAGCCGTTGCGGTAACTGATGAGCAAGCTCGCCCAGATTTGAAACTACTGGCCGAGCTTGGGGTGGATGCTGGACCATGCGGGGCAGCAACGCTTGCCGGAGTTCGTCTAGCGCTAAGTTCACCAGATCGCAGACAAGAACTTGGAATTACGCAAAACTCAGTTGTTGTTTTATTTAGCACTGAGGGTCGATCCGCAAACCCACTTAGTTAAACAACGCGAACACCAATGGTAAGAGGAGATTTAATGTCTGACTACAACTTGGATGATCCGGTTGAGCTACTTTGTGCGTTAACACAAATTAATTCTGTGAATAACACATTAGTTCCAGGTGCACCGGGTGAATCTGCAATTGCAGACTTTATTGGTCAGTGGTTTTCCGATCGGGATTTCGAAGTCACCCGTCTGGAGGCAACTCCTGGGCGACCATCAATAGTTGCTTGCAGCAAAGGTGCGACTAGCGCAGCAAAAATAATGCTCAATGGCCACATAGATACCGTCACGATCGCCAGCTACGAAGGTGATGGCTTAAAGCCAATTCGTAAAGACGGCAATGTTTATGGCCGCGGCACTTTTGACATGAAAGGTGGGCTAGCGGCCCAGATGATTGCCGCGCATCGCGCAGTGCAACGCGGTATCAAAGGTCAAGTGATTGTCGCCGCAGTTTCTGATGAAGAACATGGCAACATTGGTACGCAGGATGTTCTAGAACATTTCACAGCGGATGTTGGCATAGTTGCGGAACCGACAATGCTTGGCTTAACGGTTGCTCACAAGGGCTTTGTTTGGTTTGAATTAACCATCAACGGTGTAGCCGCTCATGGCTCTCGCCACGATCTCGGGATCGATGCCATTTCTAAAGCTGGTTATGCGCTTGTGGCTCTCGATAAGTACGGCGCTGAATTAACTTCGCGACCGCACGTCAAGTACTTGGAGACACCGTCGGTGCACGCTTCCATAATTAAAGGTGGCGAGGAGTTATCGAGTTACCCTGCGCAGTGCACAATATCAATTGAGCGCCGAACTGTCCCTGGCGAGACTCCAGTGGGTGTGCGAGCCGAGTTAGTTGCGATTCTTGATGAAGTTGCAGCCACTACTAAAGATTTCTCCTATGAACTAGACGGTGGCTTTACACGGGCACCACTCGAGGTAAGTGAAGATCATGAAATCGTGCGCATGATTCAAGACCATTATTTACAGCGCACTGGAAAGCCGATTGTATTTCGCGGCGAGTGGTACTGGACCGATGCTGCGCTTATGAATGATGCTGGGATCACTACAGTGCTCTTTGGGGTAGACGGCGAGGGCGCGCACGCAGCCACGGAATGGGCAACTGAGAGTTCAGTTCACATCGTGGCTGATGTGCTCACCGATGTTGTCTTGCATTGGTGCAACTGATTTATCAATAAACCACTGGTGGTAATTAACAACGAATGTGGCCAGGGTCGGGGTCGAACCGACGACCTTTCGAGTTTCAGTCGAACGCTCGTACCAACTGAGCTACCTGGCCACGCAAAACCGATCAACATCAAAGACGAAAACCGATCTTGCAGCGACCCCGACGGGACTCGAACCCGCGACCTTCGCCGTGACAGGGCGACGCGCTAACCAACTGCGCTACGGGGCCTAGATACCTGCCACTACAGCAGGCATTTAAGC
>JBEEND010000061.1:0-3584 GCA_041192345.1 Actinomycetota bacterium | reverse complement strand
GCAGCAGCAGATAACTTGGCAGTAGCACAGGCAGCATACGACGCTGCACTTGCTGCATCCTTGACATTTGCTTACCCAGGCGATGCGTTTGATGTTTCGGCTGCATCTGGCAAGAGGGTTGCGATGATTTCGATCAACGACCAGATTCCAGTATTGAAGCAGTGGACCGACACAATCGCCGCAGGACTTGAGTCACAGGGCGTAACGGTCACTCAGAAGAGCGACGCAGGTGGCATTATTGATCCACTTCCTAAGTTCTTCGCACAGGCTGTAACAGACAAAGTTGATCTAATCATCACTAACGCTGTACCAGCTGCATTAGTTCCACTAGCTGACTTGGGCGACATTCCTGTAATGACAACCAACCAGACTGCTGCACCAGGTGTAGCAGTAGCTGAGGGAATTGCTGCTGACCCATCATTTGACTACACCATTCCTGCCAGCTTGATGGCTGACTGGTTCTGTGTAACTGGCGCTGGTGCCGGTAACGCAGTTGTGTGGGGATCTGAAGGACAGGCTTCTAGCCCAATCATGATCGACGTAATCAAGGCTCGTGTGGCAGAAATTTGCCCAAGCGCCAAAGTTGATTACCTAGATGCACCACTTGCAACTTGGTTCGATGGAACACTTGATGGTGTTGCAAAGAATGCAGTTACAGCAGATCCAAGCATTACTCATTTGATGCCAATTTATGACGCTATGAGTTTTGCAACTGGCGCTGGCGCAACCGCTGCTAGTTCAGCCGCAATTCAGTCGTCATTTAACATGACACCTGCTGTTGCTGCTGGTCTTGGTACATCATCACTCAAGATGGATGTTGGTTGTCCAAATGACTGGTTCTCCTACGCCACAGTTGATGCAGGTCTTCGTCTGTTGACAGGTAACGCAGTTCCTGAAAACTACGGAATCACTTGCAAGGTGTTTGATGAGTCAAACATTGCAAGCATTGACGCCACAGTAGAAAATTCCTTGAACTGGTACGGAATTGACTTTGCAGCTGAGTTCGCAAAGTTCTGGACCGCAGGGTAACAAGTAAGTAATTGTGACTGGTTGGAGTTAGCAATAACTCCAACCAGTCACACTCTTATAGTTAGACACGTAGTTTTTGCACGACTAAATTTTTAAGTGAAATTGCAAATAATAATCAGGAGATTACGGTGACTGTAGAGCGTGCCATCGGCCCAGTTCTTGAGTTCACTAATCTGTCCAAAACTTTTGGGCCAACTAAAGCCCTATCCAACGTAGATTTTGATGTCCGCCCCGGTGAGATACATGGATTAGTGGGACGCAATGGCTCTGGTAAGTCCACGCTCATAAAGGTTCTTAGTGGATTCCACACTCCTGATCGCGGCACAAAACTTAAACTTCGTGGCGAAGACATTGAATTACCACTACGCGGCAACGATGCAGCGCAACTTGGCATGGTTTTCGTGCACCAAGACCTTGGCCTAGTTCCAGCCTTTAGTATTTTAGAAAATCTGCGGCTGGGAACTTGGCGCCGTCGTGGCTTGTCCAAGATTCCTTGGGCTGATGAAAAAAGCGCAGTGGCATATCAGTTGTCGCAATTTGGATTGAAGTGGGACCCGCTGACCCCCGTAGGAGCGCTACCCCCAGTTGATCGCGCAATTGTTGCTATCGCTCGCGCAATTCGAGAAATTGCCACGAATCCTGAGGGACACGTGCTAGTTCTGGATGAACCAACTGCTTACCTGCCAAGTGAATCGGTAGACAAGCTCTTTGATGCAGTAAAGAAAGTAACTCGCCAAGGAACTGGTGTGGTTTTCATTAGTCACCGAACTGATGAAATTCTGAATTTAACTGATCGCATTTCCGTACTTCGCGACGGTCGCAAAGTGGCAACTGTTAATACTCGCGAAACTAAGGAAGCTGACTTAGTTTCGATGATTTTGGGTCAGTCCTTAAATGCGTTTTATCCAGATCACGTACCAACGCCGTCTAAAGAAGTTGTGCTTTCGACAAAAAACATGGCAGCAGGAAGTATTCCAAAACTAAATATCACACTTCGTCGTGGTGAAGTATTGGGAATGACCGGACTCATGGGTGCTGGGCATGATCAAGTTCCGTACGCACTGTTTGGCGCACTGGAACATTCTGACGGCACCATCACGATTAAGAATAAAAAGTATGAAAAAGAAGAATTGAACCCGCGCAAATCAGTGCGCCAAGGTGTCGCACTCTTACCTGGGGATCGCACAGGAGCAAGCGGCGTCCTGCTAGCAACTTTGACTGACAACGTTGGTATGCCAGTTTTGAGCAAGTACTTTAATGGGGGCTTGCTGCGCCGAAATAAGTTAAAGAAAGACGTTGGCGAGTTACTACGCCGCTTTGATGTAAACCCACCAGTGCCAGGAATCGAACTTCGTAAACTTTCAGGCGGCAATCAACAAAAAGCGCTTCTTGCAAAGTGGATTCAGATTAAGCCAGATGTATTGCTAATGCATGAACCAACACAAGGTGTTGACGTTGGCAGTAAGGCGGCAATTTTTGGCAAGATTGCTGATGCAGCGCGCGCTGGTGCTGGCGTAATTGTGGCATCTGCTGAACACGAAGACCTTGCTAACATCTGTAACCGAGTACTGATCTTTGCTGATGGCAAGGTTGTCGCAGAGTTAACTGGCCGGGAATTAACGCCAGAAAAGATTGTGGAACTTAGCTATCTGGGAACTCGTAAGGGCGGCGGAATTAAGCGCGGCTTCGTATGGCGGCCACACATGAACGGACTCAAGGGGCCATATCTACATGTCACACGCAATTACACCTGGTCACCGCACAAAGTAGGTTTCAAGACACATATTGAATGGCCGGCGCCAGCAAAGCCAGCGGTGCAATACGAAAAGCAAGAAGCAACTTTTGTTTGGAGTCCGCACACTGTTGGGTTCGTAAAGCGCGAATATCGCTGGTTCCCACACACAGTCGGTATGCAAAACACAGCCAGGCCGTATCCAGGTCCACGTGTGGTAAAGGTCGAACGGGAATTCAACTTAATCCCAACGGGTGAACTAAGTTCATTCTTCGTTTGGCGTCCACATTATGTTGGAAACAACGAACCGGTTTACTTAGGCCCTAAGGATGTTGACAAGTGGAAGACCGAGCTGTCCGCTAGCTTGGCTGCGATGGTTGCTCGGGGCGAGATCACTGCTTTAGTTGCCGAAAAGATGGCTAAAGCCGCTGGCGTCACACTTGGCAAGGCGCAGGACTTACGGGTGACAATCGAGCTAGATGTGCGAACTCGAAATAAGGGCAACATTGCTGACGTTGATCGCTTTAAGCATGCGTTACTAAATATGGATCAGAGTTTGTTAGATGTTAACGGCGTACGCATTGTTGGCATTGAACTACAGCCTGACAAAACTCGCTAACTGAGCCTTCGCCAATTTGGTGATTGGGCGAATAACGTTGAGTGCCCAAGAATTTAAGTTAGCAAACTGCAAATTAGCTTTCAAGTTAGCTGACATTACTTGGCGTTGATTTTCAGATAGCTTCGTTGCCAAGTCAATTGCTTGAATTAAACATTCTGGGCTTGGCGAGTTGGCAATAATGCAAGATGATCCAAGTTCAGCCAT
>JBEEND010000060.1:0-3782 GCA_041192345.1 Actinomycetota bacterium | reverse complement strand
CGCTCTTCAGTTGCCCAGGTATTCGAATAGCCAGTAAAAATCCATCGTGGTTTACTCGTCTGGTCCCAAACGTAGCCCAAAGTATTTATCCGCCAAAGCCCTTCGGGTGGCCTATCTCCTGGAACAGATAAGTACCAACCATTTTTTACCGCAATAGTCCAACCCGGAATTGTGACATTTCCAGCGCCCCATGCTTGATCTGGATTTACTTTTGTAAGCAAGGCGCGAAGTGTGTCTCGTTGTGCTTGCGGCATTGCGCTGGTCTGTGTGCCAATTACTTGGTTTAAAAGATTTGCTTGATCAACTGAATTAGTGAGTATGGTTCCCCAGGCGCCACCCGTTGTTGTGGCAGTTAATCCGTAGCGTTCACAAATCGAAATGACTGCATCATTTCCACCAATCACATCAAAAAGCCGATCTGCAGCGCTGTTATCTGATTGCGTAATCATTAAAGTTAAATCGCTTTCAATGCTGGCGTAATCTAATGTGCCAGCACCAACTAATTCCATTACTCCCGTTGCAATAATTAATTTTCCAGTTGAAGCAGTTGGGAATACTGCTGCTGCATCCCCCATTGCGTAAACACAGTTTTCAACAAGGTCAATGACGGTGGCATTAAAGTCAACTGCGCCAAACTCTAATACCCAGTTGTCAATGAAGCTCTGTGGAAGTGGAGTGTTGGCGGCGCAATCAAAATCTGGGGTGGCAACAGGTATCGGGGTTGGCGCCGAATCTACAGAAGTTAAATCAGGGCTGAGCATGCCAGCCAGAAGTTTCAAGAAAGCCACGATCAAAAAAATGGCTACGCCAAAAACTGCAACTCTTCGCACCAAATATGTGCGCTTGGAAATTGGGTTGTTACTCACGTGCCCGCGAAAGGAATCGAACCTTCGACCTTCTGCTCCGGAGGCAGACGCTCTATCCACTGAGCTACGCGGGCAATTTTCCTGCCGTCTGCGACTTTATCAGTGCTTACCGGCACCCTTTGTTGTTTGAGGGCGCACGGCACTTATTGCGCGATCTCGCGGAACTTATTGCGCGATCTCGCGGAACTTATTGCGCGATCTCGCGGAACTTAGTGCGCTATCTCGCGGCACTTATCGCGCTGTGCCAAGTGCACTTCTGCCGTAGTGTTAGTTCTGCAAGACACGGGAGTTCGCAACCAGGCGAGCTGAGAGGGTGTCCGATCTTAGATCACACACCGACCGTTTAACCAGTCCGGTAATGCGGACTTTGGGAGGAAGTTAGTTATGTTGTCAGTTATTAACGAGTTCGTAGCAACAGTCTTATTCACCGTTTTGGGATACCAAGTCACAGTTCTGGAATTTGTTGCAGTAATCGCATCCTTAATTGGCGTTTGGCTTGGTACTACAGGCAAACAAATTATGTGGCCATGGTGGGGTTTATCTAGCGCGCTATACGGCTGGCTATTTATAAATTATTCACTTTACGCGAGCGCTGCAGTGCAGTTGGTTTTTATTGCTGCAGCTATTTGGGGTTGGTTTGGCTGGGGGCCAAAAGGTGCGAAATCCAAGAATCTTTCGTGGTTGCAACGAATCCTAATCATCATCGTTGGCGCCATCACTTGGTTGGCAATTACACCACTGTTGATTTCAATCGGCGCTGCTGCTGCCAGACCTGATGCATTTGGCTTAGTTTTTAGTGTTGTTGCCCAAATTCTTATGGTTTTAGAATATCGGGAAAATTGGCTGGTTTGGTTAATAGTTGATGCTGTCTATGTAGGCCTTTACTGGAGCCAAGATCTCAAGTTCACCTCCTTGCTCTACGTTTTATTCACAGCAATAGCACTGCGCGGTTGGATCAATTGGCGCAAATTGCAAAGCGAGTCCGCAGGAAGCCAAGTTGCCTGATCAACTTTCTCTCGTCGATGCCGTAAGTGCAATTGAAAATAGTTTGCCAAAATGTGGGCAAGTGCGAGTTGTCACAATTGACGGGCCTGCGGGTAGCGGCAAGACAACTTTTGCAACAAATTTAGCTAGCAAACTTGAGCAGGCAAGTGTGATCCACCTAGATGAGCTATACGAAGGCTGGGATAAATCACTTGATCACGTGTTGTTTGAAAGAATCCAAGCTTGGATTTTGAAGCCACTGGAAAACGGATTGCCGCCTAGGCATCTGCGTTATGACTGGGGTAAGTCGGCTTTTACTTCATGGAACGAGGTTGCTTACTCGCCTGTAGTTATTCTCGAGGGAGTTGGTTCCGGACATACTTCACTGCGGCAACAGGTCTCACAAGCAATCTGGATTGAAGCAGACGAAGATTTGCTACTGGAAAGAGTTGTGAAGCGCGACGGCGAATCTGTGCGAGCCGAAATGTTAATTTGGCAAAAACGAGAAAGAGCTTACTTTGAACTTCATGCGGTAAAGAATTCCGCTGCCTTGCACTTGCGTGGTCAGTGAGCTTTACCAAGGAACAATTTTTCGATCTTCCCAGAGAAGTCCAGTTTGGATATCGGCGTCGTGAGTTCTGGTGGCTAACCAGCAAATAGTGTCTGCGGCTTCATCTGGGGTTCGGGGCGCTAATGGGCCACCCATATCCGTTTGCGTGTGATTAGGACACATTGCATCCACGAGTACACCTCGCGTGCCATTTCCTAACTCAGCCGCCAAGTTTTTAGTCAAAGCATTTACCCCAGCTTTAGAAATTCGATACGGCGCCAGTCCACCTGCTAAACCTGGGCCAGTAAATCTTCCAAGGCAAGCAGAAACATTTATGATTCGTCCACTTTTACGCGCAGCCATTTGGGGTGCCACCGCAGAAATCATGTTGAAAGTTCCATCAAGATTTATCGACATAACCCGATGCCATTCATCCTGTGAGGTGCGCAGCGTTTTAGACATTTTTTCGCTCATAACTCCAGCAGAATTTATCAAAATGTCAGCGCCCGCAGCCAAGGCGTGAGTTCCTATTTTGTCTGCCACCGCCTCGCCATTTGCCACGTCAATGCAAATTCCGTCCGCATCAATTCCCGAACTCACTAATTGCGCAACCGCCCGAGCTAAGTTATCAGGACTTATTCCCACAATAAGTACAGTCGCGCCAAGGTTCCCCAGCGCTTTAGCAGCGCTAAAGCCAATCCCGCGCGAGCCACCAGTTATCAGAACAACTTGGTCGGGGAGCTCACTAGATGAAATTGGCGCCATGTCCTCAAGACTGCCGTATCGATTCAAAAGGTGCATGTTCGGTGCTGGTAAATTGGGGCGATACGCTTAGATAATAAATCGACCAGGAAGGCGCCCAAGCTGTGCCCGGACAAGTAAATAGTCCTTTTGGAGCCAATGATTGGCTCGTAGATGAGTTATACCAAGCGTATTTAGCAGATAAAAATTCTGTTGATTCCGCGTGGTGGGAGTTTTTTGCTGACTACTCACCAAGTGATTTCTCTCCACTAGCTGCCGCTACAAATTCCGCATTGCAACCTCGGTTAAGTGCCCCGGCCCCGGCAGCTTCAGAGCCTGCTGCGAGCGCGCCTGCGCCAGTAGTAAAACCAGCGAGCGCTTCACCTGCTGCTCCTAGTCCTGCCAAAGTTACGCCAGCGCAAGTTTCGTCAACTCCAGATGTAGTTGAGAAATTAAAGGGTGCATCTGCGCGCGTTGTCACAAACATGGAAGCAAGTTTGGAAGTTCCTACTGCAACCTCAGTACGCGCGATACCAGCAAAACTTATGGTTGATAACCGAATTGTTATTAATAATCATTTAGCTCGCGGTCGCGGCGGCAAAGTTAGTTTCACTCACATAATTGGTTTTGCAATCGTGCGG
>JBEEND010000059.1:0-4046 GCA_041192345.1 Actinomycetota bacterium | reverse complement strand
ATAACTACTGTGTGACCTGCGTTGTTTCCACCTTGATACCGAACACAGTAATCAACTCGACTGCCAAGCAGATCGGTCGCTTTACCTTTACCTTCGTCTCCCCATTGAGCACCAACTAGCACTACGGCAGGCATGGCAATTTCCCCTTAAATCTCGATGAACCTAGACAAGGCTAGTCCTTATTTCTGGAAGTTCTTTACTCGGCTAGCGCTTGCGTTGCGGCTGGGTCGCAGTCCGTTAGAAACTGCGCACAACGATTGGCTTCCGCCGACTCGCCGATGGATTTAGCTCCTCGCGCTAAGGCATTTAAGCAGCGCAGAAAGCCACGGTTTGGTTCGTGGGCCCAAGGCACTGGGCCAAAACCCTTCCAGCCATTCTTACGAAGTGAGTCAAGGCCGCGGTGATAGCCGACTCGAGCAAAGGCATAAGACTCAATAACTCGCTTTTCATTCCAAGCTTGATCGGCAAGCGCGGCCCAAGCCAAACTACTTTCGGGGAACTCTGCCGCTACCGCTTCAGGTGACTTGCCCGCAGCAATCGCTTCTAGTGCTCGATTGTCGGCCGGAAGCAATGTCGGCGGCGGGCCATCAAGTAAATCTTGTCCAATTGTCATTACTTGACCCTGGTTCCAGTAGCGCGAAGATCCTCGCAGGCCTTAACTACTCGAGCAGCCATACCTGCCTCGCCAGCTTTGCCGTACGCCCGCGGATCATAAATCTTTTTGTTTCCAACTTCGCCGTCAATTTTTAGGATGCCGTCGTAGTTCTTAAAAATGTGGTCTGCAACAGGACGAGTAAACGCGTACTGAGTATCTGTGTCGATGTTCATTTTGATAACGCCGTAGTCAAGTGATTCGCGAATTTCGGAAAGTAACGAACCAGAACCGCCGTGGAAAACCAAATCAAGTGGCTTGTCTTTAGTGTTGTGCTTTGCCTGAACTGCAGATTGAAGTTCTTTCAAGATGCCCGGAGTTAGAACCACGTTGCCTGGCTTGTAAACGCCATGCACATTTCCAAATGTGGCAGCAACTAAGTATCTGCCGCGCTCACCAAGACCTAAACGATCTGCCATGGCTAATGCATCTTCGGGGGTTGAAAACAATTTGGCATCATGGGATGCCTCAACTCCATCTTCCTCTCCCCCAACAACTCCAATTTCAATTTCTAAAACGATTCGAGCGGCAGCGCACTTATCTAACATTTCATCAGCCACAGCTAAGTTTTCTTTCATAGAAACTGCTGAACCATCCCACATGTGAGATTGAAAAAGTGGCTCTTGGCCGTTCTTTACCCGCTCAGCAGAAATTGCAATTAGTGGTCGCATGAAACCATCTAGTTTTTCAGCCGGGCAATGGTCAGTGTGTAGAGCTATGTTCACGCCATAACCTTTGGCGACTGCATGCGTAAACTCTGCGAGTGCAACTGCGCCGATAACCATATCTTTGACACCTTGGCCCGAGGCAAATTCTGCGCCGCCCCAAGAAATTTGAACTATGCCATCAGATTCTGCTTCTGCGAATCCGCGAATTGCAGCAACGATTGTTTGCGAAGATGTGCAGTTGATCGCGGGGTAAGCGAATGCGCCAGCCTTGGCCCGATCTAGCATTTCGTGGTAAACCTCTGGGCTAGCAATTGGCATAACTTACGCTCCTAGTTAAGATTTTTTGGCATTGGCATTGCCGCTACCTATGTCTTTATTGTGCCACGGGTAAAGTCATAGGGTGATTGCAACTACCTATTTTCAATTAGCCGCATCGATTCAAACTGCTGGGTTACTTGATCCCGAAGGTCTTCTAAAGGGTTTTGGATCTCTAGCTCTGTTCGTGGCTTGCCTAATTTTATTCATCGAATGTGGTCTACTCGTAGGCGTAATCCTGCCGGGTGATTCGCTTCTTTTTATAGTTGGCATGTTAATCGCCAGTAACTTCATCACGACCCCATTAGCTATAGCGCTGTTGCTCATGAGTATCTGCGCAATCGCCGGTAATTTATTGGGCTACTGGACAGGCGCGAAAGTTGGACCAAAGTTGTTCAATCGGCCAGACTCAAAACTATTTAAAACAGAGTACGTAGTAACAACCCAAAACTTTTTTGAAAAGCATGGTTCTCGTGCCATAGTTTTAGCGCGCTTTGTTCCCATTGTGCGTTCAGTCATTACTGGACTAGCGGGGGTGGCTCGAATGGACTACAAAATCTACGCAACTTACAGCACAATCGGCGGCATCTTGTGGGTTTGCTCAATGACTCTGGCTGGATATTTCTTAGGAAGCATTCCGGTTATCAAGGAGAACATCGATCTTGTTGCCATCGGAATTGTTTTACTTAGCCTAATTCCGGTTGCAGTGGAAGTAATTAAACATAAACGAAAAAGCTAAAGTCCCAAGTCTGACAAATTGTAAGCATAGAGATATTTAAGTCCAGCTTCTTCAACTGCAGGCGCTGCGGCACGTTCCACAATTACTGCAACCGCAACTACTTCGGCGCCAGCTTCGCGAAGTGCCTCTACTGCTGTTAACACTGAACCACCTGTCGTGCTGGTGTCTTCCACTGCAAGTACTCGGCGACCTTTAACATCTGGTCCTTCAATGCGTCGTTGTAAGCCATGAGCTTTTTCCGCTTTGCGAACTACGAAGGCATCTAAGTTTCGTCCTTGCGCAGCAGCAGCGTGCAACATTGCTGTGGCAACTGGATCGGCGCCGAGGGTTAAGCCACCGACTGCATCAAATTCCAAGTCTTTAGTAAGTTCCAACATCACGCGCCCGATCATTGGAGCAGCTTTGGAATCTAAAGTTACCCGGCGTAAGTCAACGTAGTAGTCGGCTTCCTTGCCACTGGAAAGAATTACTTTTCCATGAACAACTGCTTTATCAATAATTTGCTGGCGGAGCTCATCGCGATCTGACATGCCCCAAGCCTATTTCGCACTGACTAACTTCTACTAGGGAACCCACGAATCTGACATGATTACCAAGTGAGCATTCTTTTACTTAGGTTGTTACTCACACCAACACTTGTAGTCCTAGTTTCATACATTCAAAAACGTTGGGGACATGCAATCGGCGGCAGAGTCATCGGGCTGCCACTATCAACCGCACCTTTCCTGATATTGATCTATCTCATGGATGGGGCTAGCCAAACTGCAAATGCTGCGCACGGCGTAGTGGCTGGGCAAATAGCAGTTGTGTCTTACTGCTACGTTTTCACGTTCGTAAGTTGGCGTAAAGCGTGGCCGCTTGCATTGCTGGCTGGGTGGTTCATTGCCGCTCTGGCTGATCTCACTTTGGTCCAAATGGCAAACACTTGGCTTGTTGGAGTAATCGTGGTTTTAGTTTCGGCTGCAGCAATTAAGTTTTGGCCCAAGCCATTGACGGAAGATCAGTCAATACGAATTCCACAATGGTGGGAAACACCTATGAAGGCGATCGTTGCTGGAACTTTGGTCGCAACATTGACGCAGGTTAAAGATGTGATCGGAGTTCAAGCAGCGGGTGTTTTAGCATCAATGCCCGTAATTTTGTCGGTGCTAGCTCCGACAACAGTTCGAACTTATGGTCCGTCTGCCGTCTCGGAATTACTTCGTGGCACAACTAAATCACTTGGTGGGTCAGTAATGTTTTCAACAGTTGTGGCCGCAACGATTACTGTGCTGCCAGCGCCAATTGCTTTCACCCTTGGGCTAGCAGCACTGATTGCAACAGACTTGGTCTTGACCTGGTCAAGACGAAATACGAGTTCTGAAGTAAGCGTTCTCTAATAACAAAAGGACCCGAGAAAATCTCGAGTCCTTTTGTATAAGGTGTTGGTCTTAAACCGGGCGAACGTGCTCTGCCTGAGGACCCTTTGGGCCTTCTCCGATTTCGAACTCAACTCGCTGATCCTGTTCCAGGGTCTTGAATCCGTCTACTTCAATTGCTGAGTAGTGAAGGAATACATCGCGATCAGTGCCATCAACTTCTACGAAGCCATAGCCCTTTTCCTGGTTGAACCACTTGACTGTGCCTAACATGGCATCTCTTTTCTTAATGGGTCGAAGCGACGTTTGCCGCT
>JBEEND010000058.1:0-5032 GCA_041192345.1 Actinomycetota bacterium | reverse complement strand
GATTGCGATCCACCAAAACATTGGCGGCCCGCCAGCAGCAAGTGCCAGCGCAAAAAGGCTGTAGACACCAACTACCGGGGATAGATATGTGAAGCCAAGGGAGAAGTTTTGCCATAAGGTCATCTCTCGCTTGAATTCGGACTTGTAGCCCAAACTTGCCAAATGCTCAGCATCAGAGGCATGTTGTGTCGACATGAAGTACTCCTATTGCAATAAGGCGGTTCACGGGGTGTGGGCCGTCACTTCACGTTACTGCTAGAATATCTCAAGATGTGGGATATAAGTGCGTCGAAATGAACTTCTTTTAACTATTTTTACCGTTTTAATGGGTTTTTTGCCCAAAATGCAGTTACCCGCTTCGGTACTCTTTATCGACAATTGGTTGGATTAAATGACGCGGGACGAGCTTGAGTGAGCGCACGTGCAGGGCTATTTCTTCCAGGGTTGTCACCCATACCGATGAATCGCTGATGATCTCCTGCATAAATCCCTCTAGCGCTTTAGCTCGGGAAGGGCGCCCACTAAGGAATGGATGGTTGGTAAGAACAAAACAGGCACCAATTTCGTGCATTGCCTGGAACTCTAAATTCCACATTTCAATAACTTTTGTTGGACTTTCGATAAGACCCATGCCAGAGACATCGGGAATAAAGCAATACTGTTCCCAGTCATCCAGCGCCCATTGGAGCGGTATCTCAACAATGGAAGCGCCATCTGCTACAAAATACTCGTAAGGGAAATCAGCATCCATCATCGTGCTGTCGTATAAGAATCCGTGCTCCTGCAAAATTCGGGCGGTGGCATAACTTGGCTCCCACATTGGAGCGCGGTAGCCAACAGGTCTAACTCCAGCCACCTGTTCAAGTGCCTCGAGGCCTCGAATCAAATACTTGGTTTCCGTTTCCACGTCCACGCCCTCAAGGGTTTCATGCATAAACCCGTGGTGTGCAATTTCGTGTCCGGCTGCGGCAATGTCTTTGACGACTTTTGGATACCTAAGGGCCGTGTATCCAGGAACAAAGAATGTAGATTTTATTCCAACACGATCCAGGATGCTCAAAAGTCGTGGCACACCGACTAATGGTCCATAGGACTGGTGGCTCATGACACCAGCGCGGAACTCGCTACCTGGACTTGCAAACAAAACTGCGGATTCTGCGTCAACGTCGAAAGTAAAGCTGGCAGCTGATTTTTTCCCAGCGGGCCAAGAAATTGGAACAGCCGGCACGAAATCTTGAGTCATAACCTCACCCTATACACGCGAACGCACTTCCCCACCGTTTGCCTGAACTGTTTGTCCTACCACGGAGCTTAGATTGAAGTCAGCCAGAAATGCGACGACTTTAGCGATTTCTATTGGTTTGCCAATTCGACCTAATGGAATCGCCTTGGCATAAATTTTATGTATCTCGTCAAGTTGCACACCCTCAGAATCGGCATCAACTTGCAATTGTGGAGTGTCGGTAATTCCTGGCGCAATTGCATTGATGATTATGCCCTCGCCTGCAAGTTCTCGTCCCAAAGTTTTGACCATGCTAATTAGACCGGCTTTAGAGGCAGAATATGCGGTTGCCCGCGGCCATCCAGTAACACCCCAAATAGAACTGGTCACGACAATTCTTCCCGCGCCGTTGCTTCGCATTCCGGGAACTACTTTTTGAATCAAGTGGAACGTGCCGCCAAGGTTTGTGTCCACGACTTTCCACCAATCTTGGGAATCGTATGAAAGAAAATCTTGCATTGTCATGTAAGCGTGATTTGCAACGAGCACATCGATCACACCGAAATTTTGGGTTACATCATCAATCATGGCGTCAATTTCACCCCAATTAGCTAAGTCTGCTGGCGCTGGATAGCCGCCAATTTCCTTGGCAAGATCTGCTAGTCGCTCATCCATTAGCCGATCGTTAACCGCAACTCGCGCTCCAAGTGATGACAAGTGTTTGGCAATAGTTTTTCCCATGCCCTGAGAGGCGCCTGTTACTAAAACTACTTTTCCGTCAAATCTAGGCGCAGCCACTTAGATCACCGCTCCAGAATTTGGTGAAATAATTTCGCCGACCAAAAAAGTTGCATCTTCGATTAAGAAGGCCACGGTTAACGCGATCTCTTGCGGTGATGCCAGGCGAGCAATTGGCAAAGTTGCTAGGTAATCAGGTGCTCGCCATGGCGAATCAGCCGCTAGCAACGGAGTGTCAGTTGGGCCTGGCGCTACCGCATTTACGCGAACACCATGAGGAGCCATCTCGCTGGATAAACTGCGAACAAAGCCGATGATTCCACCCTTGGCGGCCGCATAGTGCGAGTCTTTGTCTCCGCCGCCAATTGCTAGCTCCGAGGTGACCGCGACAAATGCGCCAGTTTTTTGCGAAACCATGGACGGCAAAAAGGCTTGTGCCAAATTGAAAGCTCCACCCAGGTGAACATGCATCATTTTTTGCCACTTTTGCTCTGAAATTTCTGTTACTGGAATTATCTCGTAATGACCTGCCACACTTGCGACTGCTGAAACTGCGCCTAGTTCTTTGACTACTAAGTCTCGGGCTCGAATAACTGATTCAAAATCTGAAACATCGCAAACAATGTTTAGCTCAGCGTCGCCGGGCTTAAGGTCAAGACCAGCGACTTTCCAGCCCCGGGACTTAAGTTCAGCCGCTACGCAAGCACCGATGCCACTGGCTGCGCCAGTGACAACGGCAACTTTTGCATCCATTATTTCTATTCGTCGTGATCCATGGCATCAACATCAACTAACGTGATGCGTCCGCGCACTGTGAAATGGATTACCAATCCGATAATAAGTAGTCCTGTAGATGCAATAGCCACAGACCAATCAAGAAAACGTTGTTCGAACACTGCGCGTGGCCAAGAGATGTTTAGGAACATGCAAAACGCCCAAATCAAAGCGACAACTGAAATCAGCGAACTGAATTTTCCATAATTAAATGGTCCAGGAGTCCATTTCTTACTTGCTCTTGCAATCACGATTCCAACCAGTGGGAATAGGAATGCTAGGAAGAAGCCACCAGTGGTGAAGTTGATCATCAGCGCGTAAAAATTCGGCGTCACTTGGCTAAGAATCATCATGGTCGCGCTAATTGTTGTCGCTAGTATCAGCGCGTTAGCTGGTTGCTTTTGACCGGAGCTTAACTTACTTAGGGAGGCATGCCCCGGTAACGCCTTGTCACGCGAATAAGCCCAAATAAGTCTCGAGGCTGAAGTCTGTAAGGCCAAGAAAGACGCTAAGAAACCAATTGCGAAAAGTACTTCCGCAAATTTTGCTACACCAGCTCCCAGTAATAGTTTCAAGGTGTCATAAACCGGATCTGCACTGTTAGCAGCGATCTCTGGTGGAATCGCGATGATAATTGCAAAAGCTGTATAAACGACGACAAGGGCTACAAATGTAATTGAGAAGATAACTGCCTTAGGAATATTCTTACGAGGATTACGAACTTCTTCAGCAATCGAACCAGCGCTTTCGAAGCCAACAAAACTAAATCCAACAAATGCCATAGTTACAAGAAACGGACCAGAAAGGCTTAAGTAACCATCAGTGCTGAAACCTTCGGTTAAGACACTTACCGGATTGTTTCTGTGATTTATTAAAAGCAATGTTCCAAGTCCAAGAGAGCCAATGACCTCAGCAATAATTGACCCAGTCATAAGTATTCTCAAAACACTTCGGCCCATAATGTTCGCAATTGTTCCAAGGGCAAGGATCACGAGCCCGATCAAAACCTGATCAGATACTGATATCCCGCCCAAAGAAAAAGCGACACCTGAAGGATCAATTCCGATCACTCGTGAAACGAAACCACCGGCGCCGATAGCCACTGTTGCCATAGCAGCAACTAGGGTCCACATGTAAAACCAACCAGCTAGCCAGCCAAATCCTTGCCCCATTAGGCGGGTAGTCCATTGATAGATTGAGCCTTCAATCGGCCAGACTGAAACGAGTTCAGCGAAAACTAATGCCACTAACAACTGACCTATAAATACAAGAACAAAATTCCACCAGAAACTCGGCCCAGCAATTGAATACGCAAGTCCAAAAATTCCATACAAAGCTACGATTGGTGAAATAAAGGCGAATGCGAATGCGAACGACGTCCAAAGCGAAAACTCGCGTTTTAGAGTTTGCTTTGAATCAATGGCAGAACTTTGTGACATGACACTCCTGTTCGATGTTGGTATTGGAAACAGTAGTGCTCAAGTTGTGCCAAGGATGGCTCATTTGAAAAAATTTTTTACATTTGGACATTTTGCCCGGTCACAAATCAGTTTGAGATCGGGGGGAATAAATTATTTTCGGTGGCCAACAAAAAATAACTGCACTAAATAAATGTGCGGAAAATAAAGTGAGACGCTCTAATTAATTGCTCGCCGGAACTACCAGTGCCTGGCCGGCCTGGACTTCACTTGTTTCAAGACCGTTGAGGGCTTTGATCGTCCAGATGGTTGCGCGCGGGTCTTCATTTGGAGCGATCGCTACGGCTACGTCCCAAAGGCTCTGACCAGCTTCGACTTTAATCACTGCCGTTGTTGGCCCGGTTGGATCTGCTTGGGCAGCGCGAGTACCTATTAATAGAAACGCCAGAACGATTGGTAGCAGGGCAAGTAAAGCCACCACTCGCCGGCCGCGAACTGTTAACTTGACGCCAGAATTGGCTGGGGCAGCTGATTTAGCTGAGGAAATTGAACGGACAGCGGCTCGCTGTACTGGAAGTGCTGGGGCGGGCGTTGCTAGAGCCATGGTATTTCTCCTTGATTTTGAGGAAGTTGCCGACCGGGTGGTCTACCCGTAAGATTCGAACAAGTGTTCTAATCGAACGTATGTTCTATTTCTACACCCAAGGTCCGACACTTTGCAAGTTCTTTCGAACAAATGTTTGAATATCTTTCCAAAGTGTTCTAATGTGGGCTTAGCACGAACCGCACTACCCGCAAGAAACCCATTGAAATAACGAAAACTGATCAGAAAATTGGTAAATCATGGCAAAGAATGATTCGAACACCCCGGAATCAGGCG
>JBEEND010000057.1:0-5590 GCA_041192345.1 Actinomycetota bacterium | reverse complement strand
CTGGACCAGGAAACTGGGTGTGCTTTTGGTAGAACACCATGATGAGGTGAACGGTAATTAAAGCTAACAAAATTCCAGGAATTAACAGAATGTGGATGGAATACAACCGAGGCATGATTGAGGTGCCAGGGAATTCTCCGCCAAATAGGAACATGGCAACATAAGTTCCAACTAATGGAATTGCTTGAATAATTCCTTGTGCGATGCGAAGTCCAGTACCTGAAAGCAAATCATCGGGCAGTGAGTAACCTGAGAAGCCCTCAAGTAGCGCAAGCACGAGTAGCAGTGTTCCAATTACCCAGTTAATTTCTCGTGGTTTGCGGAATGCACCAGTGAAAAATACTCGAAGTAAATGAACTGAGACGGCTGCGACGAAAAACAGAGCAGCCCAGTGATGGATCTGCCTGATTAATAGTCCACCGCGAACGTCAAAAGAAATGGCCAGCGTAGAAGAGAACGCCTCAGACATTTTTACGCCCTTAAGTGGAACGTAGGAGCCGTTGTATACGACTTCAGTCATCGAGGGGTTAAACCAAAGTGTTAAGTAAGTTCCAGATAGCAGCAAAATGATAAAGCTGTAAAGCGCGATTTCGCCCAGCATAAAAGACCAGTGATCGGGGAATACTTTGTCGAGCAAACGCTTAGTGAAATTGGCTGAAGCTAGGCGATCATCGATGTAGTAAGCGACAGAGCCGCCTTTTCCTTGCGCAGCAGCGTGCTCTGGCGCCATTATTGATTCTTCGGTTGTACTCATCCGCGCTCCCAGAAACTTGGCCCTACAGGTTGACTAAATCCGCTTTGAGCAATGAGGTAACCTTCGCTATCCACTGTGATCGCAAGTTGTGGCATGCGACGAGCGGCTGGTCCGAAAACCACATTACCCGAGTCTGATAAGTCAAATGTAGACTGGTGACAAGGACACAGCAAGTGGTGAGTGCGTTGCTGGTACAAAGATGTCGGGCAGCCTAGGTGAGTGCAAATCTTTGAAAAGGCCAAAATTCCCTGATAGTCCCAGGTTTCGCCTTGTTGAGACACAATGTCGGCTGGATCCATGCGAACAATGATGATCGAGGCCTTGCCGCGTTGGTTTAAGTTCTCTTCTTCATGCTCAATTTCCAGTAAGTTCTCCGGCACAGCATTTATCAATCCGCCCAATGGCACATCGGATGCTTTTATCTTTCGGTAAGTCGCATCAGTAACTAAGTGGATTCCTTTATCCCAGATAGTTTCTCGCAGGCGAGTTCCCGGAAGTGGACCTAAGTCCCGAAGCAACACAATCAGCGGTACTGGGAAAAGTGCCAACGCACCTAAAAGTGAGCGCCGGATAATTTTGCGTTCTGCAATGCCTGATTCTGCCTTACCTCTTTGAAAACTCGAAGCAACCTCTTGACGCTCCTCTTCCCGAGAGGTCAGGGAGTGGCGCTCCTGCGTTACTTCAACATCTGGCATCAATTTCTTGGCCCAATGAATAGCGCCGATGCCAATTAGTAAAATCGCCATCCCGAAAGCAAAGCCAGTTGCTAAGTGGTTGGCATTTACCGTTCCAATAACTGGAATTGTTATCAGGGTTGTGTTTGGAATCTTTACGTAGGCAACTATGAATAAAATTATCATTAGCGAAGATGTTGCGAACATGGTGGCAACTTGACGTTCGGCACGAATAGCTGCTTTTGGATCGATATCTGATTTACGTGGGACGTGCGGCTCCATTGGAAAAATGGTTATGCCACTAACTAAATCTTTTCCATCTTTTGAACCGTATGGATCACCAGTTGGATGCTCTAATTCATTCATTACTTTGACTTAGCTCCAATCCATACTGCGGCCACTATCAGCACGCCGAGTCCGGCAATAAAAAGAAATAATCCTTCAGTAACTGGTCCCAGCCGACCAAGTGTTGCCCCACCAGGGCTGATATTTTTTTGTAGCTCTTCTACGTAAGCAATGATGTCTTTTTTATCTTGCTCGGTAAGAGTTTGGTCACTAAAAAGTGGCATCGATTGTGGTCCCGAGACCATAGCTTCGTAGAGGTACTTTGCATCAGAATCCATCAGATTAGGGGCAACACGTCCTTGTGATAGCGCGCCGCCAGTGCCTGCAGCGCCATGACATTGCGCGCAGTTAGTGCGAAATAATTCGCCACCAAGTGCTAGTTCAGCATCGGAGGTATCAAGCATTTCTTGGGTTGGAATTGCAGGTCCAACTCCCAAAGTTGCGATAAATGCGGCAAGCGCTGCAGTTTCTTCCGCGTTGTAAGAAGGCATACTTGGCATGGCTTGGACGCCAGGTGCGGCAAGTGGCATCCGGCCAGTGCCCACTTGGAAATCAACGGAAGCAGCGCCAACGCCAAGAAGTGATGGACCATCTGAACCACCTTGGGCAGCTAGACCGTGACACGAGGAGCAACCTGTGAGAAATAGTTGCTTACCTTGTTCAACTTGAGTTTCGGAGATCACCGCGACTTTAGGGGCGCTTTGATTTGCAACTGCCGCATAAGCTGCGCCAGTTGTGCCCAATGCGACAGCTAGGACTGCAAACAGTGCTGCCGGGTGCCTCTTGCTAAGTGCCACAGTTACTCTTTCCTAACTTTGCTAAAACAGGTCGATAATTTCGGATTATTGAATTAAGTAGATCGTTGCGAACAGTGCAATCCAAACGACATCCACAAAGTGCCAATAGTAAGAAACAACTATTGCGGTTGTGGCTTGCTGGTGCGAGTAATGCTTGGTTGCATAAGTGCGGCCAAGAACGAATAGGAAAGCAATAAGCCCGCCTGTCACATGTAGTCCGTGAAAACCAGTCGTTAAGTAAAAAGCGGAACCGTAAGCAGACGATGAAAGCGTTAGTCCCTCGTGCACGAGCACTGAATATTCGTAAACTTGACCGCCGACGAAGAAGGCTCCCATCAAGAACGTAATAACAAACCACTTACGTAAAACCTTTACATCACCGCGTTCTGCAGCAAAAACACCAAGCTGGCAAGTGACGGAAGAAAGCACCAAAACGGTGGTGTTAAATGCCGACAACGGAATGTTGAGTTTTTCTACCTCTTCGAGCCAAAGTTCGGGATTCACTGAGCGCAACGTGAAATACATAGCAAACAGGCCTGCAAAGAACATCAACTCGCTAGCAAGCCAAACGATTGTGCCGATTGACACCATATTTGGTCGCTGGGCGGCAGTTGGGATTCGGATCGCAGAAGAGGTACTCACAGTCGCTAGTTTAGCCAAGGCCGGGCAAAAAATCCCCGCAGGATGCTTGTTTTTCAGGGATGTGACCAACGCCATTTCGCAGCCTCGAATTACCACCTAGAGCGTGGCCTCAGATACTCTTTTGGAGTGTCCAAAGTTAACCAAAACCTAAAGGTCCTGATTTACAGCGACGACTCCGCGGTTCGCAATAGCGTAAAAGTTGCCTTAGGAGTTCGGCCTTCGTTGGATTTTGGAAATCTGGAAATTCTTGAGGTGGCAACTCAACCTGCCGTTCTAGCCAATGTTGATCCCGGAACCTTCGATCTCCTGATTCTTGATGGGGAAGCCACTCCAAGTGGTGGCATGGGACTTTGCCGGCAACTAAAAGACGAAATTTACAATTGCCCACCGGTTTTGGTGCTCGTTGGTCGAGCTGATGATCGCTGGTTAGCCACGTGGTCGCGGGCCGATGCCGTAGTTGCGCATCCAATTGATCCACGCGCACTTGCGAACGCAGCGGTTGCGTTGCTTAAATCTCGCACTTCTGTTTCGAAGTAAAGTTTAAGGTTCGGTTTTTGTAGTCATGGGATCATTTTCTTGGAAAGAGATTCTTGGAGTTTTAGTAAATAGCAACGATCTAACTTTTGATCAGGCTTACTGGGCTATGAACGAGATGATGTCTGGTACTGCAACTGATTCACAGATAGCTGGACTTGCCGTCGGGTTGCGCGTAAAAGGTGAATCCGTTGCCGAAGTAAGCGGCATGGTTGCAGCAATGCTGGCTAATGCAATTGAAGTTAACTTAGATCGAATTGCCGTTGATGTCGTTGGCACAGGTGGCGATGGCGCACACACCGTGAATATTTCAACCATGGCTGCAATCACGGTTGCAGGTGCTGGAATTCCCGTTTTAAAGCATGGTAACCGTGCTATTTCTTCGCAAGCTGGAACTGCAGATGTACTAGAAGCACTTGGTGTGGCAATAAATATGCCGACATCACTCTTGTCCTCATGTGTGGCGGATGCCGGTATTGCGTTTTGCTTTGCGCCAGCACATCACCCTGCAATGAAGTACGCGGGCGCAGTTCGTAAAGAACTTGGGATTCCAACAGTTTTCAACGTACTTGGACCGCTTTCAAATCCTGGCCAGCCCGAAGCCGCATTGCTTGGCTGCGCAGATCTGCGACTAGCTCCAGTCTTAGCCCAAGTGCAGTTAGCGCGTGGCTTCAAATCCATAGTTGTGCGTAGCGTTGACGGCCTTGATGAATTGTCAACATCTGCCCCAACACAAGTTTGGGATGTTACTTCTGGTGCGCTTCGCGAGGAAACATTAACGCCAGATTCTCTCGGACTTAAGCCAGCCTCGATCGCAGAGCTTAAGGGAGGTGACGCAGAATTTAATGCGCAAGTTGTGCGCAATGTGTTGAGTGGTCGCACCGATGGTAACTATCAAGCTATTCGTGATGTGGTAGCTCTAAATGCTGCCGCAACTATGGTGGCCTATGACGCAGCGAAGGGTCAAGAACGTTTTGGAAAAGTCACAGATTCTGTGCTTTCCCGAATCAAGCGCGCACTTCCGGCTGCGTATGGCTCGATTGATACGGGCGCTGCCAGCTCGCAGCTGGAAGTCTGGGCTTCAGTTAGCCAAAGATTCGCGCTAACTGCTTCGTAGTTCCTGCGCTTTGCCGGGAGCAGTTAGTGGGTGTTGCCAAGTATGCCCAGCAGCAATTTCAATCAAGCGAGTACTGCCATCGCCGAGCCATTTGAGAAGTAACTCAGTTTCCGAAACTAGCGCTGGAAGTCGGACTTCACTTGCAATTGTTGCCTTAAGTTGAGCTAGATAACTTTTCGGATTCTGGCCAGGTGGCGCTTGGATGGCACCAGCTAAACGTCCATAAGTTATCGCGTGAATATCCCAGCCACCAAGTTCATTAAGTTGGGCAGCCAACAAAAACGGAATCAAACTAAGCGAACGCAATTTAGTTGATCGATGGACGCCGCCGGCAAGCGCATGCATTCGATCTCGGCTAAGCGCGGCTTCTTCGAATTTCTCAAGATCAACAAATTTTTGAATACTTCCCATAAATTTATTCGTAACTTGAGAGGAATCGCCGCCAAGTATCTTCTTAGTATTGATAACTATTGCGTCATAACGAGTTTCCTGGGTTTGCGGTAAACACGGCGCGATACATCGATCCATTTCAAAAAGTGCACAGGCAGACATCACTGATTTGCTAGTGATTCGGTCCTTACATTGCCGCAATTTTGTTGTTTCGTGTAGAGCGTCCATTGCTAACTGCGCCCATGACTGATTTACAAAAGGTCCAATAAATGTTCGATCTTCAGTTGGCAGTGTTGCTTGACGAATTAGTGAAGCGCGCGGAAACTTTTCATCAGTT
>JBEEND010000056.1:0-5621 GCA_041192345.1 Actinomycetota bacterium | reverse complement strand
CGCCTAGTGGCGCCAGAAGTTTTCACTCAAAAACTACTGAAGAACTTTGATTGTTAAACCAAACCTTGGCATCACTTATGTTGCGGCCAGCTTCATGAACTGTGTCTAGTGCAATCGCGTGACTTCCCGTTCCAACAAGCACTTCACCATCGCGAAGCTCGACTTGGCCAGGTGCTAAATCTGTAACATGTGGACTTACCGTGACGGGACCAAGTTTGATTCGCACTTCATCGCGCATAGTCCAAGCCCCTGGCTCTTTCGTTACGGCGCGGATGCGGCGATCAATGGCAAGTGCTGGATCATTCCAACGCACTCGAGCATCGGAGACAGTTATCTTTGGAGCTTGCGAGATGCCATCAATTGGTTGGTGCAATGGCAGGATTGAGCCATTTTCGATACCAGTCAAAGTTGCTAGCGCAAGCTGGGCGCCTTCAATAGAAAGTCGATCCAGTAAATCTGTTGCAGTCTGTGCGGGTTCAATTTGCGTCGTTAAGTAAGCAAGCATTGGGCCAGTGTCTAGGCCTTCATCAATTTGAAATGTGGTCACGCCGGTAAATTCATCACCACTTAAAATTGCGTATTGCACAGGAGCTGCTCCGCGCCAATGCGGCAGCAATGAAAAATGCACATTGATCCAACCGTGCTTAGGAACCGAAAGTAATTCGCGCGGCACCATCGCGCCAAATGCCACAACAATTACGCAGTCAACTGCGGCAAACTTTTCGCGGTGGCTTAGTAAGTCAGAAGTTTTTAATACTGGGACGCCACTTAGTCCTGCAACATCAGCAACTGGACTTGAAGTTAAAGTGCGACCTCGCCCAGCAGGTGCATCAGGTCTGGTAACAACCAAAGTGACTTCGTGATCTGATGCCAGCAATGCAGTAAGCGTTGGCACAGCAGCTAGCGGGGTGCCAGCAAAAGCAATTTTCATATTTGGTTAAGCACGCTTATGTCATGCCATTGAACATGGTGTGCGGGCTTACTTTGATTGTTGGTCCGCCAGCTGCGAACCACTCAGTCTCGCGAATTGCTTTCATAGCCTCTTTGCGAGCTTCAACATCCAGTCGATCAATAAAGAGCACGCCATCTAAATGATCGGTTTCATGTTGGACGCAGCGGGCTAAAAGTTCGGTGCCAACAATTGTTACTGGTTCGCCAAACATATTCATGCCTTTAGCAACGACATTCATCGATCTTGGAGTATCAAAAGTTAACCCAGGTAACGATAAGCAACCCTCTGGACCATCTTGCATTTCATCTGACAAATCTAGAACTGGGTTGATTAAATGACCGATTTCATCGTCAACGTCATAAGTGAAGACGCGAAGTGAAACGCCAATTTGCGGAGCGGCCAAGCCAACACCCGGTGCTTCCATCATGGTCATGGTTAAGTCAGCTACAAGTTGGCGAAGTTCTTTATCAAAAGTTGTAACTTCAAGGGCTGGCGTAGTCAGAACGGGATCACCGAATAAGCGCACGGGTTTAACGGACATCTGACACCTTCTTAAAATGAGCTTTGCGTTATCTCAAGTTTAGAGGTTTTGCGGATCAATTCGAACGTTCACCGATCCACCCTTATGTTTGGCACTGCGCGCTGCGGTCATTGCCTTGAGTTGAGCGGAAAGTTGTAGACCCAATCGCCGATCACAAGATAGGAGCATTCGAACTTGAGTGTCTTTGCCGGGCACAGGTCCACGCTGCAAGATCTCTGGGGCCAGGGCAAGAATCGCAATTGCTTCTTGGACATCATCAGGTTCTCCAGTAAGTGCGGCCAGCCGAACTGCTGGTGGCAATGAAACTTGGGTGCGTTGTTCTAATTCGCGCTGGGCAAAGCCAGCGGGATCATGGCGAATCAAAGCTTGCACGCCAGGATGCTCAGAATCCGCCACCACCACGACATCGCCAGTAGCGCGCACCAGTGATACGCACTCACTCCATTTTGCAAAAGTTTCTTGCGTTGCGCTCAATTCTGGGCGAGACAACATCGCATTTCCATCAAGCAAAATTGCAGCCGCATATCCCCCGGTTGCAATCGGCGCAGCGCCCGCAGTTGCCACCACAATTGCTGGCCGCGAATCAACAGTTCGCAAAATGTGATCACTAGTTGAAGAACGAACTGGAATTCCAGGGAAAGCGCGGCCAAGCTCTTCGGCAGTTCGCTCACTGCCGACAGCGGCAGCTCTAACTTTTGTGCCTTGGCATTTCTTGCAATGCCAATTTGTTTCCAAGTGGCCACACAAATTGCACGCCGGCGCACTTGATCGCGCAGTTTGCATCAATGGCCCACTACAAACTGTGCAACTTGGGGAAGTTCGACATGTGTCACAAATAATTCTTGGGGTATAGCCAATCCGAGAAACCAAAACAAGTACTGGACCAGTTAGCAAAGCGGACTTCATAGTCTGCAAAACAATGGAAGGTATGCGAGCGCCACTGGCTGCGGGATTAGTGCGTTCACCGATTTCATCAAGAGCGCTTCGCACTTTGGGTGATTGGTTTCGAAGTTGTTCGCGACTCTTTGCAACGTGGGCAACCCAAGGCATTAGCGCACACGCCTCAACCGACATAGTTGCGCCAATTAATACCAAAGCAGTGTTTTGTTGTGAGCTTCGCAGCACCGCAACATCGCGGGCATGCCAATAAGGTGATTGCGGATCAGCCAAAGTGTCATTCCAGTCATCCCAAACACAGATGGTTGCCAAGTTAGTTACTGGCGCAAATACTGCAGAGCGCGTGCCAATCACAATGCGCGATGTGCCACGCAGCACTGCTAGCCAATTGCGATAACGAGTAGCTGGGCCATCATCAGCAGCCAGAGTTGCCACACTCGCCCTTGGGCAACCAAGGGCGGTAAGGCAAGCGGTAATGCGATCGATTGCTGCGCGATCTGGGACAACTACAACAATTCCTTTATCGCTATGCGCGACTGCCATTGCATATTGCGCAAGTAACTCGGCTGGATCATCGGTGCCTGTTGTAACAATTGCGCGCGGCTGTTCTCCTGCGATCGTGCGTTTGATTAGCGCACTTCCGCCAACGTAATCTTGCCAAGCATCTGTTGTGGCGCTGGCAATTTCGGGAGCCCTAGAAAAAACAGTTGCCTCGGCGCCAGCGTGCCGATTGGGAATTGCATTTCGTAATACATCCGAAAGAGTTCCCGCTTGTCGATCAGCAACGCCTTGGGATAACTCGAGAATTTGTGGCAATAAGACAACCTCAGGGGAAATCACATTTGTAATTGCAGCCAAGGTGCCTGGATGATCGCTTTGCTCACTTCGAGATATGAGCCAGCCATCAGTTAATTTGCCAGCAAAGCGAACCCGCACGCGCACCCCGGGAACTGCTTGCGCATCTAGTTTTTCCGGAACCGCGTAATCAAATAAGCGATCTAAATGCGGCAGCGAACTATCGATAGCGATTTGGGCAACTGGATCGACATTGGCGATTGGGACTTCAGCCTTTACGCGCTTTTTTTTGCCTGGCACCAGGCTAAGTTGATCCTCGCTCACTGTCACAGTCTGGCATCACCTGGTGACAAGAAAAACAAAAGCCCAGGCCTAGGGCGCTGGGCTTTTGTTCAATAGCAGGTTAGATAGCGGCCCGAAGTGCCTCGGCGCGATCTGTTCGTTCCCAAGTAAAACCGGGGCGACCAAAGTGACCATAAGCAGCAGTTGGACGGTACTTAACCACATTGGTATTAAGTAGCTCAAGATCAGCAATAATCGCAGCTGGTCGTAGATCAAATACTTTTAAGATCGCTTGGCGAATGTTTTCCTCAGGTGCTGTTCCAGTACCAAATGTTTCAACAAATACGCCAACGGGTTGCGCCTTACCAATTGCGTAAGCAACTTGAACTTCACAGCGCGAAGCAAGACCTGCGGCAACAACGTTCTTTGCAACCCAGCGCATGGCATAAGCCGCTGAGCGATCTACTTTCGATGGATCTTTTCCGGAGAATGCGCCGCCGCCATGGCGAGCCATACCGCCGTAAGTGTCGACGATGATCTTGCGGCCAGTTAAGCCAGCATCTCCCATAGGGCCACCAACAACAAACTTGCCTGTTGGGTTTACTAGCAATTTAAAATCTGTGGCATCAATGTCGAACCTGGCCAAGATTGGTTCCACAACATTGGCGCGAACTTCTGGCGCAAGTTGCTTATCAAGATCAATGTGGTCAGCGTGCTGAGATGAAACAACAACTGTGTCTAAACGAACCGGACGATCTCCGTCATATTCGATAGTTACTTGGGTTTTGCCATCTGGTCGCAAGTAAGCCATCTGGCCAGATTTACGAACTGCAGTTAATTGCTCGGCAAGGCGATGTGCGATGGTGATTGGAAGTGGCATTAATTCAGGTGTGTCATTGGATGCGTAACCAAACATCAAACCCTGGTCACCAGCGCCTTGACGATCTAGCGGATCAGCTGAACCAGAAACGCGCTCTTCAAATGCATCATCAACACCTTGGGCAATATCTGGTGACTGCGCGCCAATTGAAACTGAGATTCCACAAGAGTTGCCATCGAAACCTTTTTCCGAGCTATCGTAACCAATCTCGCAAACAACAGTGCGAACTAGTGCCATCACATCTGCAAAACCATTTGTGGTTACTTCGCCGGCCACGTGTATCTGGCCAGTAGTAAGCATGGTTTCCACCGCAACGCGGCTCTTTGCATCTTGCGCTAGTAAGTCATCAAGAATGGCATCAGAAATCTGATCTGCCATCTTGTCTGGATGGCCCTCAGTTACAGACTCAGAAGTAAATAAACGACCTGACATTGCATTGCCTTTGCTCGAGAGTAAACAAGTATGAGGTTACGCTAATACTTAGGGGCTCCTGGTCAAGCGCATATTTCCTAACGAACATTAGCAGTCAGGGATAAGTACGCGAAATTTCACAGGCAAATTGCATTTTTCGGTTACATTTGTGCGGTAAATGGTCTCTAGGCAAAGGAATTTCACTGTTTTCTAACTGATTATCATTTCGTCATGAATAAGCGATTCAAAACCCTGTCGGGGATGAGTTAACACCCATCCCCGACAGTTCTTTCAAAGTGGCTAAATTTATCCAACCAATGCGCTTTGTTTGTAGGCAGCAGATTCGAAATCCATGTATCCGCCAAATGAACAAGCATCAGCAAATGGTAAAATCTGCGTACCCCAAAAACCACCAATTCCATTTGAGCGATCAATCCAATAATACAAATTGGCAAGCCCTGCCCAGCCGATGGAATTTGCTGGTCTGCCTGTTGGAGCTTGTTCATCGTTGACCATGAAAGAAAATGACCAAGACTTCTTTAATCCCGGGAAGAACTCTGCGTCATTTGAAAGCCATGGAATTACCCCAGGTAGGACAACCACCTTCTGATGATCCTCAAGTCCGTTCTTTACAGCCATTGCGACTGTTTCTTCTTTGAGCACTCGACCATTTACACCAGCACCATCATTGAGCCACATTCGGATGAATTTCATGTATTCACCTACAGTGCTATAAAGTCCATGACCACCCATGTGCACTTCAGGTTCTTGGGTAAGAACCAAATCAGTTTGCGGATCAAGTGAGCCATCTGCACCTCGAAGATGAATTGATGCTCTGCGGCTAGCCATCTCCGGTGTCATTA
>JBEEND010000055.1:0-5776 GCA_041192345.1 Actinomycetota bacterium | reverse complement strand
TGACATTCTTTGAATTTTGTATACCAAGTGCGAAAATCTCCAATAGTTTAGCCATATTCCAAAGCAGGAGGATCCTTGAAGGTCTCAGTAGTACAAAGTGGTAATTGCACGCAAGACGTCTCAGAAAACGTCGCGATGTTACTCGAATTAGCAACGCAAGCGGCAGCCACTAATCCAGACCTGATTTTGTTGCCCGAATTAGCAACGACCCCCTACTTTGCAGCTGGCGATAAAAGCCCTAAGTACCGAGATTGGGCTGAGCCGGTTGTCGGCGGCGCCAGCACTGCAGCCTTTGCGCAATTCGCTAAAGCCAACGACACTGCTCTTGGTTTTGGAATGTATGAAATAGATAACGGCGTGCGCTACAACTCGCTTGTCATCGTTGATCGCAACGGGGATGTGGTGAATGGAAAAACCCATGATGGCAATACCTATCCCGCATTTCGCAAACTAACTGCGCCTTCAGTACACATGCCTACCCTTGATGTGCATGAAGATGAATACTGCGCTGCTGGTCCCGGACCAATGAACTTTGATGTTGATGGTGTTTCTTGTGGTGCACTGATTTGTTATGACCGCGCATTCTCCGAGCCATGGCTTGCTAATCGAGCACTTGGCGCTGATGTTGTTTTGCTTCCAGTGTCTTCTTTAGGTTGGCGGGAATCATTGTTCATTGATGACTTGCGTCTACGCGCAATGGAGACTGGAGTTTTTGTAATTGCCTCCAACCGCTCTGGCGAAGAAACATGTGGCGGTAAGACGCACGACTTCTTTGGTCGCTCTTGCATCATCGCCCCAACTGGCGAAGTCTTGGCGCAAGCTGGCGGACATAACTATCCAGAAATAATTCATGCCGAACTGGACATGTCCCTATTAGCTAAAGCTCGTAAAGATTGGCCAGTATGGACAGATCGTCGCCCCGAACTTTATTCCTGGATGTGGAAGTAAAACTCTTACTTAATAATTCCACGGGAACGTAAGTCAGCTAATTTTGCTGCGTCGTAACCAAGTAGTTCGCCATAAACCTCATCGGTATGCTCACCATGTCCTGGTCCACTCCAGCGAATAGATGGCTTGGTATCTGAGAAGAATGGGAAAATGTTTTGCATTGGGAATTCCCCAACGCCGGGCACATCAACATTAATGATGGATTCTCGCGCTTGGATGTGTGGATCAGCAAGCATATCTTTTGCGGTGTAAACCAAACCGTGCGGAACCTCTTCTTCGATCAAGTGATTGATCAGATCCTTCATTTCCCAAGTGCGGCTCCACTCGCCAATCATGGCGTCTAGCTCTGCAGTGTTATCACCACGGGAAATGTGGGTTGCATATTTTGGATCATCTGCAAGTTCTGGTTTACCCATGGCATGCGCTAGTCGCTTAAATACTGTGTCCATGTTTGCTGCAATCAAAAGCATTTCGCCAGATTTAGTTGGATAGACATTGCTTGGAGTGATCTTTGGCAACACTGAACCTGTGCGCTCGCGTTGGTAACCACCAATAGCCCATTCTGGGATCAGGGATTCCATGTAAGCCATAACTGATTCGTAAATAGAAGCATCGATAACTTGGCCCTTGCCAGTTTTTTCCTTCGAGTGCAGCGCAGCTAATGCGCCAAGCGTTGCAAACGTAGCGGCCAACGAATCACCAAGTGAAATACCTGCGCGAGCTGGCATGCGATCTGGTTCGCCGATCACATATCGCAGACCACCCATGGCCTCACCTACTGAGGCATAACCTGGACGCGGCGCGTAAGGTCCCGTCTGGCCGTAACCACTTACCCGAATCAAAATCAATCCAGGATTAATTTTGGAAAGTACGTCGTACCCAAGTCCCCAGCGCTCTAAAGTTCCAGGTCGGAAGTTCTCTAGCAACATGTCAGATTGTTCGACAAGTTCCTTAACGATTTGCTGCCCTTCGGGTGTGCGCAAATCTGCAGTCACACATTTCTTATTACGACCAGCAATTGGCCACCAAAGTGACTTGCCATGCGCCTTCTCTTGGCCCCAGTCGCGCAATGGGTCGCCGCGCAGTGGGTCTTCGATCTTGATAACTTCAGCGCCATAGTCGCCCAAAAGTTGGCCGCAATACGGACCGGCGAGTAACTGACCTAATTCAACAAGTCTTAAGTCGCTAAGTGGTCCAGTCACAATTAAGTCCTTTGGTTGCAGTCAGCGCTTTTACGCATTCCTCTATTTGTATACAAAGATGGCCTAGCGCGCCACCACATTTCCAGAAAAAACCGATAATTTAGGCAATCCGAGATTTCTATTCAGGTGGACTTGTATACCATCTCAGGCAAGAATAGCCGTATGACCTCCACTATGCCTATGCCGCGCAATGACATTGACCTGATCGAGGTTTCCCCGCGAGATGGACTTCAGAACGAAAAGATCCCTCTGACCGTTCCTGAGCGCATCAATTTGATCACTCAACTGGCCGATGCTGGCGCCAAGCGCATCGAAGCCGTGGCATTTGTGCACCCAACCAGGGTGCCCCAGATGGCAAATGCTGAGGAAGTTATGGCCGGCTTGCCCAGGGACAATGAAGTGTCATATTCAGGCTTGATTTTGAACCGAAAAGGGCTCGATCGCGCACTTGAAAGCAATGTCGATGAAGTGCATTTAGTTATTCCCGGCACTGACGAAATGAGTTTGGCTAATCAAAATGTGACTGTGGCCGAAATGCTAGTTCTTGCAAAAGAAGTTTCTGATGTTTGTCAGCAAGAAAGCATTCCACTAACCATGACGGTTGCTGTTGCTTTTGGTTGCCCGTTTGCCGGCGAAGTTTCAACAGAGCAAGTCGCGCGAGTACTTGATGGCATGGTTGGTTTACACCTGGCCGAAGTAGGACTGGCCGACACAATTGGCGTTGGTGTGCCATGGCAAGTCCGCGCGCTAACTGCCGCAGTCAAAGAACGTTTTCCAGAGGTAGCGACTCGACTACATCTTCACAACACTCGTAACAGCGGCTACGCAAATGCTTTAGCAGGACTTGAAGCTGGTGTCGTTGGTTTTGATAGCAGCGTTGGCGGCTTTGGCGGTTGCCCGTTTGCCCCTAATGCAACAGGAAACATTGCAACTGAAGATTTGAATTACATGTTGCAGCGCTCGGGCGTTGTAACAGGGCTAAATCATGACGCCTTAGTAAGTACGGCATCTTGGTTAGCTAAAGCACTCGAAAAAGATGCGCCTGGACTATTAGGTCGCGCCGGACAATTCCCATCTCCAAAATCAGACTAAAGGAAAAACTATGACCAAGATCGCAGTCGTTTATTACTCATCGACCGGAAACATCGCAGCAATGGCAAAGGCCATTGGCGAGGGTGCGCAAAGTGTTGGCGCCGAAGTGCGCGTTCGTCAGGTTGTTGAAACTGCGCCTGCTGAAGCAATTGCTAGCAATCAAAAATGGCAAGATCATTTCGATGCAATGCGTAATGAACCTGTTGCCACTCTGGAGGATCTGGAATGGGCCGATGGCATCGCACTTGGCAGTCCAACTCGCTTTGGCGGGCCAGCATCGCAACTAAAAGCATTTCTTGACACAACCGGCGGCCTTTGGTTTAGAGGCGCATTAGTTAACACTGTTGGTACGGCGTTCACCACAGCATCAACAGCGCACGGCGGCCTGGAGTCAACAACACTTGCAATCAACAATCACTTCTATCATTGGGGTTCCTTGATCATGCCTCTTGGTTATGGCGATGAACACGTAAGCAAAGTAACGGGAAATCCTTACGGCGCTTCCCATGTTTCGCGCAAGGGCGCAGGTCCAGATGAAGATACGCTCAAAGCTTGTTTCATTCAAGGTCGCCAACTTGCCCAAGTTTCTAGTTGGGTCGCAGCCGGAAAGTCAGGACAATAAAAATGACAATAAACATCCTTGCCATCGGTGGCAGCACTCGACCAGGCTCATCAAGTGAACAAGCACTTCGCGTAGCTGGTCGCGGCGCCGAAGGTGCGGGCGCCAAGGTTACTTACATCACGGGCCGAGACTTAATGTTTCCGATTTATGACACTGAGACACCAGATCGCACCGAAAGCGCGCAAAAGTTTTTGGCAGCAATTGCGGCAACCGATGGACTAATCATTAGTACTCCTGGGTACCACGGTGGAATGTCAGGCATGATCAAAAATGCTTTGGATTATATCGAGGACTTACGTGAGGGTCCGCGGGTTTACTTAGATGGCATGGCAGTTGGCTGTATCTCTGTTGCATATGGCTGGCAAGCCACAGCCACCACATTGCTGCAAACTCGAGTTGTGGCTCACGCGTTGCGCGCTTGGCCAACACCACTTGGCGCAACTGTTAACGCTTCGATCACAAAGTTTTCAGCAGATGGAACCACAGATGATGAAAATGTTCGCACTACTCTGGAAACAGTGGGACGTCAGGTTGAGCAATTTGCAGCCTGGTCTCGCAAATAACCGCTAGCTTTCGGGAGCATAAAAATGGCAAAGATCGCATCTACCGTTTACGAACAGATCCGAACTGCCATTCTCAGTGGTGAACTTTCTAATTCTGAGCGCTTGGTTGAAGAAGATCTAGCCGTTAGTTTAGGTATCTCTCGCACCCCAGTTCGAGAAGCTCTTCGCCGACTTGCTGCTGAGGGACTCGTAGATGTTTCGCCAAACCGCGGTGCGCGCGTTGCCGAGTGGGACGCGCATGACCTGCGAGAAATTTTTGACTTGCGCTCAATTCTGGAATCACATGCTTGCGAGTTAGCGACCCCTCGGGCATCAGCTGCAGAAATTGCGTTTCTAGAAAACATCTGCGACGAAATGGAAGCGCTGGCTAAAACTGAACTCTCTTCAGAACAAAGGCTTCCAGCGCTGGCTGCAAAGAATCGAATCTTTCACAGCAAGATTATTGAGATCTCCAATTCTTCTCGACTTGGATTGTTAATTGAAACTTTGATCCATGTGCCGATTGTGATGCAAACTTACAAGGTCTACTCCCCCGAGGCACTTGAGCGCAGTTTGCGCCATCACCGCGAAATCGTAACTGCAATGAAAGCTGGCGATGAGGTCTGGGCAGCCAGCGTGATGCGAGCCCACGTTTTAGCAGCCCGCGAAGAAGTTCTGGGTCAAAACGAAGCTGAATAACAGCTCATTGATCAACTGCTTTTAGACAAACTAATGGCCACCCGCGTTTGCGAGTGGCCATTAGTTTGTTAGAACTGTTACTTGCCAGCGCGAGTCTTCATAAGTGGCTGAACCTTTGTACCAAAGATGTCCATACCTGTAATGAAGTCATCAAATGTCAACATGACACCCTTGACGCCTGGAAGGGTATCAACTTCATCAAGCATGCGAGCAACTGAGGCGTATGAGCCAACAAGTGTTCCCATGTTGAAGTTGATTGCGCCTTCTGGAAGAGCGATGTTCGCTGCCGTTCCAGTACCGTCTGCATTTACGTCTGCAGCAGCCTGTCCAGCCATCCATGACAATGCGCCAGCGTCTGCGCCAGCGTTGTAATGCTTCCACTTAGCCATGGCCTTTTCATCTGTCTCATCCATGATGGCCATGAAAAGAACCATTGCGCCAACGTCGCGGCCGGTTTCTTTAGTGGCACGCACTAGTTGTTCGGCGCTTGGCGCAAATGCCTTTGGAGTATTTACACCGGTTCCCAAGATGAATTGGTAGTCGCCGTACTCAGCACAGAAACGCATACCGCGCTCGGACTGACCAGCAGCAACAAGTTGGATCTTTGCTGAGGGCTTTGGCAACATTACGCAGTCATCCATCTTGAAGAATTGACCCTTGAAGTCGCTTGC
>JBEEND010000054.1:0-6139 GCA_041192345.1 Actinomycetota bacterium | reverse complement strand
GGACCATTTGGCGCCAAGTTGATACAGGATTCACACTTGCCACATGGATTGGAAGTCGGTCCTTGCTCACAGTTCATGGAACGAGCCATGATGCGCGCTGAAGAAGTTTTGCCACAACCACGCGGTCCAGTGAATAGATAGGCGTGGTTAATGTTTCCGCTGTCCAGCGCACGTGACAGAGGTCCCGTGATGTGCTCTTGCCCGATTACGTCAGAAAACTGACCAGGTCGGTACTTTCGATACAGAGCCAATGACATATGTAAGAGAGTAGTCGGTTGCCCTGACTACCGATCTATGGCGTATCCGAGGTATTTCAAATGGCTCTACTTCTTGATTAACACCTAGCTGTAGTTAGCAGGTAATCTCTTCCACGGAGGATTCGCCTAGTGGCCTATGGCGCTCGCTTGGAAAGCGAGTTGGGTGAAAGCCCTCAGGGGTTCAAATCCCCTATCCTCCGCGCAAAGAGAAACCCCCGCTTGTCGGGGGTTTTTCCTTTGCGCAATGAAGTTGGGATTTGAGGAGGAGAGGCTTTGCCTCGACGGAGTCCCCTATCTTCCGCCATAAGAAAAGAACACCCTTTTGGGTGTTCTTTTCTTATGTCTGAGGTTTCCGGATTTGGGAGCGGATTGCGTGATCGCTCGCGATCGCTTGCAATCGGAGTGGCAATCTGCAGAATGCCTTATTGGCGCCAGCAAGCGACGGTTCCCCTATCCTCCTCACGAAACTTCCCCTATCCTCCGCTTCACGAAACTTCCCTATCCTCCTCACGAAACTTCCAACGCACGTGAACATTGCGCAAACAGGTTAGATTCTCTGAGAGATTCAGTGGCTCGCTAAAATAGAGTGAAAACTAACACCAACATTTGGGGCGGTTCAAATTTTAAGAAAATGGCTTGCCGAGTACCTGGGGACTGCGGCTCTAGTTTGTGTCGTGGTCGGATCCGGAATCATGGGAACAAATCTTTCTAATGATTCAGCCGTTGCCCTGCTAGTCAATACCCTTTCGACAATTTTTGCTCTCGCATTACTTATTTTGATAATCGCGCCAATCAGTGGCGCGCATTTCAATCCAGCCGTATCGCTAGTTCAAGTTCTGCGGCGAGAAATGAATGCGGTTGAGTTTTTAGCATTCGTCTCTGCCCAAATCTCTGGAGCGATTACTGGCGCGGTCATAGCAAATGTCATGTTCGATCTACCAGCAATCCAGATTTCTTCAAATGAACGAGTAACGAATGGAACTCTGGTCGGAGAAGTAATTGCAACTGCAGGATTGATAACTGTGATTTTTGTTTTGGTTGCCCGAGCTCAAGAGAAATTGATTCCAGTTGCAGTTGCTGCCTGGATTGGTTCTGCTTACTTATTCACTTCATCGACATCATTTGCAAACCCTGCCGTAACGATCGGACGTGTGTTCTCTGATACTTTCGCGGGAATTGATCCGGTATCTGTACTTCCATTCATAATCGCGCAACTTATTGGGGCAACACTTGGCGTTGCATTAGTTAAAGGAGTGACTCGTGTCTAATACAAAGGCCACCGTCCTTTTTGTTTGTGTCCATAACGCAGGACGTTCCCAAATGGCTGCCGGCTATCTTCAAGCTCTCGCTGGCGATCGTATCCAAGTTCTCTCAGCTGGAACACAGCCAAAGGATCAAGTAAATCCCTCGGCCATTGCAGCTATGGCTGAAGAGGGCATCGACATTGCCAACAACGTTCCTAAGGTATTAAGCGATGAAACGGTAAAGGACTCTGATTACGTAATCACCATGGGTTGCGGCGACGCGTGCCCGTTCTTTCCTGGCAAAACGTATCTGGACTGGCCATTGAATGACCCGGCTGGCAAAGGTGTTGAAGAAGTTCGCCCAATCCGTGATGAAATCAAAGCAAAGGTCGAAGCGTTAATCGCTGAAATCGACGCCACGTTTTAATCTAGTTGTTTAACGCTGCATTCAAACGGAGAGATAAATCATCAGCATCTTTGCAGCCTAAGAGAAGTCGATCCCATTTGAAATTAGCTAATTCAATAACGACAACTTCCTGCCCTCTTCTCCAAAGTGACAAAACTTTCTGACCATTTTTCCTAAAGGTGCCCTCTGCAATCAATCCAGGAAATCCCGTACCAGGACTCCTAAAGCCCAGACCATTTTCCCAACCAGGTTTTATGTAGGAGTTGTCGGCTGTTACTCCCCTTATGTCGTTTAACGGTATTTCAAAAGATCGTTTTAGAGCCCCCATCGTTTCAAGGAGTCCCATCTTTATCTTGATTGACGAATCAAGTATCAAAACTTCAGCCATTTTGGTTTTCCTTTACCTTTGTTAGCAGATTGTTTCCAAGCATTTCTGCGTACTTTTTCTTCTCTGACCCGACAATAGATTTGCAATGATTGCGGATGACCTTGTCATTCGGTGCGAGCTCCTTTATAGCCACGGTTAAGAAATCCAAATTTTCAATGGTTGGAGAAAAATTCGAAACCATGTCTTTCAAAACCGTCTCAAAAATATTTCGTTTTGACCCAAAGGCTTTATAGATACTGCCTCTTTGCAGTCCAGTGGCTTTCACCAAATCATCAATGGAAGTTCCGTTATAACCCTTTTTAGCAAATAGCATCAGGGCTTTTGAGAGCACTTCTTCTAAATCGAATTCCCGAGGCCTGGCCATAACCTAAAGAATAGCAATAAGGGAACGATCAGTCAATAACTAAGTCCTCTACCTTGGTTCCCTCATTGAGCGCTTTTTGCAGATTCTGGATTTCTTTACCAACCAACCTCTTCTGCGGGACAATCAAGTATGAAAATTGGATTCTTAGGTGTCGGAACAGTCTCAGCTGCAGTAATTGAGGCCATGGCTTCCCGCGGTGGGAAACAGGAAACTATCTACCTGTCTCCCCGTGGAGAGAAACGATCCACTGAATTAGCAGCCAAGTTTGACCACTGCATTCGCTTGGAATCTAATCAAGCCGTAGTTGATGCCAGTGACATGGTTGTCATTAGCATGTTGCCAAACCAAGTTGAGGATGCTTTAGCTGATCTGACATTTCGCGCCGACCAAATCATCGCAAGTTTTATCGCCAGTATCCAGCCAAGTGGGATTGCAAAATTAACTGCGCCAGCTACGCAAGTGAGTCAATTAATTCCGCTGCCAGCAATTGTTCATCACAAAGGACCCTTAGTTATATGTCCGGCGCATTCTGATATTGAGCGAGAGTTTGCTGCGTTAGGCGACATTATTATTTTGGAAGATGAAACCAAAATTAAGATTCTCAGCGTCACCTCGGCGGTCATGTCAACTTATTTCACATTTCAAAACACCGTAATCAAGTGGACTGAAGATAACGGTATTAATCACGACACTGCTTCAAGATATGTGCGGTCTCTACTTGAAGGACTAGCAATCGAAGGTCAAGCGGCAACTGATGCCGAGCTGGCACACCTGCCAGTTGAACATGAAACCCCTGGCGGATTTAATTTTCGAAATCGAACTGGGTTAGAGCAAGCCGGTTGGTTTGATGAGCTTTATGAGCGCCTGCAAAATACATATTCAAATGCCAATTTACAAGCGAAATCCAGCGAGTAATTTTCTAACTAGAATTAATAACAGCCCCTCGCGTGGCATTAACCTGTGAACCTCCCCAGGGCCGGAAGGCAGCAAGGATAAGCGGGCTCTAATGGGTACGCGAGGGGTCTTTGAATTACTTGCCAGATTTCAATCGGGAAAAAATTATCCGCCATAAACATGCGGGGCAAGAACTCCAACTTCACGCAAATTGCGATACTTTTCTGCGTAGTCAAGGCCAAAGCCAACTACGAATTCGTTTGGAATATCAAATCCAATATATTTTGCAGGAACTTCAATTTTGATTGCATCTGGCTTGCGCATCATGGTCATAACTTCAAGTGAGTTTGGATGGCGAGACTTTAGGTTTTTAATTAACCACGAAAGGGTTAATCCTGAGTCCAAAATATCTTCCACGATTAAGACATCCCGACCAGCCAAATCAATGTCGAGATCTTTAATGATTCGAACTACTCCGCTGGATTTAGTTCCTGAACCATAAGAAGAAACAGCCATGAAATCTAATTCCACCGAAATCGAAACTGCCCGAGCTAAATCGGCCATCACCATGACCGCACCCTTTAGTACGCCAACCATAAGCAGTGGTCGTTCGGAGTGGGCGTAGTCAATGTCTATTTGAGCAGCAATTTCAAGAATTCGATTTTGGATTTGATCATTGGTTAACACAATGCTCGTTAGATCGTTTTCAATTTGTGCTGCGTCCATAGATTTCTCCTTGAATTATTTATCTTTGGTGAAAGTAAGTCTGTCATGCCGTCTTTCCACGCTGACAGCGCCTGGCAAATTCAGAGCTCCTTGACCATGCCAATTCGTCAACAGGGCATCAATCGCCAGGACGTGATCACGAGTCAAGTCATTAATCGGGCAGCCATTTGTAATGGCAAGTTGGCGAATCACGCGCGTTCGGATAGCTCGGGGTAATGCGCCCAATAAATTCACATCATCACCGACGCGGGTAATTTCAAATCTAGCTAAGGCGTCAAGTGCGTCAGCGTCATCGCGCAATAAATCTGCGCTGCGAGCTAAAGCCTGTGTTACACCTGGCCCTAACTGCGTTTCCATTAGTGGCAAAACTAAATTTCGTACTCGAACCCGCGAATATTTCAACTCACTGTTATGCGGGTCTTCAAAAATATCCAAATCTGAAACTTCAGCGCGAACTAACTCACGGGAAATTCCTAAAAATGGCCTGCGGTAAATTCCCTCTTTCGCCCGCATCCCAGATAGCGAACGGGCACCGGAGCCGCGAGCTAACCCAAGAAGTACCGTCTCGCTTTGATCCTCAAGTGTGTGACCCAACAAGATTGCCTTGGCTTTGTGTTCTGTCAAAACATTTGTGAATGCAGTTCGCCGGGCATTGCGAGCTGCGGCTTCCATGCCACCACTGCCCGCTCCTGTTGGGACATCAACATTTACAACTAAGACCGGATCAGCCCCAAGCTCGCGCGCAATTCCCGCAACTCGACTCGAAGTTTTTGCAGATTCAGCTTGGATTTGATGGTCAATAATTACTGCACCTACTGAAATGGTGCGTTCGTTTCCAACATGCAACGCACACTTTAAAAGTGCCAGACTGTCCGCGCCACCACTGAGTCCCACGAGCACTAAATCGCCAGCTTCAAGATCACTTAAACTGGTAAGAATTCCTTGCCGCAATTCCAAGTTGATCATGTTCTGACTCTACGCACCCCGACAACCGCATTGCGCCAGTGCTTTGATGACATCATCCAACGCCGCTTCACCTTGCCTTGTTCCATTTGGTACCTCGTTGGCAATAAAAGTAAAAATTAGTACCTCGCCACTTGCGGTAACTAGCGTCCCAGTTAAAGCGACTACTTTTGAAAGGGTCCCAGTCTTGGCTCTAACTGTTCCGCGACCAGGCTGGGCAATGTCATATCGATCAATTAATGTTCCGGAAATTCCAGCCACTGGCAGTCCGGTTAATGCCGCCCAGGCCATGCCCTTTGAATTATTCGCGTATTGCAGGGCGGAAACTAAATCTTTTGCCGTGGATCGATTTGACCGACTCAACCCAGACCCATCAATTATTTCTAAATTAGTTGTTTCGATACCTGCCGCAACTAAGGCCTGCTTCGTCACTTTGGCGCCGCCAGAAAATGAATAGTCCCCTTGAGTCCCGCCAACATGATGAGCTAAATACTCAGCCAAGGTGTTGTTGCTTGTCGTTATCATTCGCTCGACTATGTCAGTAACAGTTGCGGACTCGATTCGTGTTACCTCACTAGCTTCCAAACTTGGCGGTGCCCGACCCGTAAGCGTTACCTGAAGTCCTCTGGAAGTTAACTCATCTACATAAAACTGCGCTGCTGCTTTTGCAGGATCTGGCAAGATGCCATCTGTGTGAGTCACTCCGTAATCCATGGTTAAACCTTGCGCGCGCGCTACTTCGCCCGTACTTAAATACATGCTTGGCCAAGTTTCTTGCGCCTGCGGTCCAGTAAATAGTGAATCGTCAAAGGCAACAGTAAAAATTTGCGTAGTCGGGCCAATTGCGGCCACTGTCTTATCTGCTAATTCTTGAATGGAAGGCGGTGGCGGTGTGCC
>JBEEND010000053.1:0-6673 GCA_041192345.1 Actinomycetota bacterium | reverse complement strand
CTTTGTCATTTGGCACGCGGCACAACGTTGCGGCATCAGCAACGAATCGAAATTTACTGGGCATTAGATCTGGCAAGTTGGAATTAAAAAATTGCGGATAAAAGAAACGCAACTGGCGAAGGGCTGCGCTGTGAAATGTTCGTACCTGGACACCGCCCACACCAAGTTGCCCAAGGCGATTTCGTAATTCACCGGCCGCGCGAGTTGTGAAAGTCACTGCCAAAGTTTGCGATGCATCATGCTCACCACTTGTTATGGCGTGTGCGATTCGATGCGTAATAGTGCGAGTCTTACCGGTGCCTGCGCCAGCATAAATTGCAACTGGACCTGAAATACACTGCGCCGCAGCCCGCTGCTGGTCGTCTAAGGAATCAAGAATCGCGGGCACCGAACCATTGTGCCAAGTAGCTGTGACACCGCGGTACTACGCCCCAGCCGCCTGTTAGTAAATAGCGCCTGTTACAGCCCAAGTAGGGACTTAACTTCACCAATGCTTGGGTTTGTGCGAGTTGAGCCATCTGGGAAAAGCAGAGTTGGGACTACCGCATTCCCTGAATTCACTCCCATAACAAATTGCTCAGCTGCTGGATCTTGTTCGATATCAATTTCGTTGTATTCGATACCTTCGCGGCCCATTTGTGCTTTCAAGCGCTGACAATAACCACACCACGGTGTGCTGTACATAGTTACTTTGTCACTCATTTTGTTCCATCATTTCTGTGTGTGATTGTAAAAATTAACTTAACTCCGACACCATCTCAATGGTATGTCAGCGCCATACCAAGATTGAATTAATCGAAATGCAATCGAAACTGGGCTGGGCAACTTTAAAGTTTCATTGTCACAAGCGATTTCTAATTCTGCATGCGAAAACCATTGCACTTCAGTCATTTCATCATCATGCATTTCAACTTCAGTACTAGTTGCAATAGCTCGGTAAGCCAACATAAGCGATGCTGGAAATGGCCAAGGCTGTGAACCTAGATAGCGCAGTGATGAAAGATCTACATGGATGCCAGATTCTTCGTAAACCTCTCGAATTACGGCAGCTTCGCAAGATTCCCCCGCCTCCACGAAGCCAGCTAAAGTCGAGAGCCAACCCTCGGGCCATTCTCTTCGCCGACCTAGCAAAATGCGACCAGCAGTATCTTCGACTGCCACGATCATGGCCGGTTCGGTGCGCGGATATTGTTCGGTTTCGTGACTTGCGCATTTGCGCGACCAGCCAGCCATCGCAATTGTGGTGTGCTGCCCACAACTTGGACAAAAATTATGTCCTTCATGCCAAGTAGCTAGAGCAACCGCTGAAGTAGCTAATCCAACATCAGTTGCACTTAATTGGGAACCAACATCGCGCAGACTTGCCCAATTAACATCGGCTAGTCCTACTTCGTCTTTCATGATTGCGATGTAGGTATGTTCTTCATCAGCGCCCAAGAATAAGGCAGCTTCTTTGGCATCACTTGCTGACATCTTTAGCGACCAAGGCTTCACCCAAACAATGGACAATTCGGCAGTAACCGGAATCTTTCGTTCATGTAACACTAAAACTCTGGTGTTTTCCGCAGCCCAAGCTTGCTCAAACCAAAGCGGGTTACTGCGCAATTGGGCCGCTCGATCAATGGTGAAGCGCGCAAGGGGTAAGTCGCGCATTAAGTTCTCCACAAAAAGCGATCCTACGCGCTTACGCGTAGTCTTTTGATATGAGAGTTGTTACTTGGAATTTATTGCATGGAATTGCATTAACTCAAGGCGAATCCAAGCCTGGATTAGCCGAAATTGCCGGACAGATTTCTGCGGACATTATTGGGCTGCAAGAAGTGGATCGCAACCAACCTCGAAGTGACTACGAGCATCAAACCGAATTAGTGGCAAAATCCATGGGTTTACCCCACTGGATTTTCGCGCCCGCAATTGTTGGTACACCCGGTGAATCTTGGGAGGGCGCGGACGATTCTCACATCCACACCCATGATCATTTACCAAACTCCCAAACGCAGCCACATTATGGTGTTGGATTAGCTTCGCGTTATCCAATGACAAATGTTGAGGTTTTAAGATTCAAAGCTGCGCCACTTTCACTGCCACTGCTCTTCCCAGGTAATCCAAGGCCCCGAATTATTAAAGTCGCAGATGAACCGCGGCTCGCCATCATCGCGAATCTTGAAACACCTGTAGGAATCATTACCGTTGCAACTGCGCATTTGAGTTTTGTGCCAGGTTACAACGTGAAACAAATTAGGACGCTAAGTAAACACTTAACTACACGAAATAATCCAGTTTTAATAATTGGGGATTTTAATTTACCTGGACAAATATCTGGGCGAGTTACGGGCTGGGATTCCTTAGCAAAAATTCCTACTTATCCAACCTTAAAACCGCGCATTCAGTTTGATCACATGCTAGCTCGAGGATTCGGCGCAGAAAGTGTCAAACTTGCTAAAGCAAGTGCACATACCCTGGCATTAGAAATTAGTGACCACTGTGCACTCGTGGTTGAAGTTAGTGTTTGAAAATTAAGAGATAAGTTCTGCTAGTTCAGGTATTGAAAGTAGCTTCGTCGGTTTTTCAATAATTTGATCGGACACATAATAAAAAACTGCTTCTACTTGGTCTGGGGATACTCCAAGAGATAGCGCTGCAGCCTGGCGATAAATACTCAGCTGTAAATCGTTGGCGGAGCCTGGCTTTCCAGTTTTCCAATCCACAACAACCCAGCGATCAGGCGCATTTGGATCCTCGCTGGTGCCCTTAAACAAGCCATCTAGTCGGCCACGCAGAGTACGGCCACCCAGAACTAGCGCAAATGGCAACTCGAGGTGAACTGGAGTTCGTGCAAAAAATGGTCCCGCTTCAAAGGCTGCTTTGAGCTCTTGGAGATGATGATCAGAATAAATTTCATCATCCATCGCACCTGGCAAAGTTTGCGCATCAATTAAAGCTCGCTTACCGTAAAACGTTTCCACCCACGAGTGAAATGCCGTGCCACGATCTGCTGCGCCAGATGGCTGCCTTGGCATTGGGCGCACCAGTGTTCTTAAAAACTGTGCTGGATCAGTATCAAGGGCAATCAATTGACTTGCCGAAAGTGATCCAGGTAGGCGCACAACTCGTTGCGTCGCAGCGTGAGCTTGTGCCTGCAAAACCAGGGCAGCAATATCCTGTTCCCAAGATTCAACAACACTGTTCTGATCATCAGTTAACCCTGAAACGTCATGAGGTTTGGCGGTTGCAACAGTTACTAGATCCGCAGCAATTCGAAGTTGCTCGCGAACTTTAGAGCTAACACCGGCTGGCCAAATTGGGTGAATCACATTTTCCAACATTGGATTCTTTGCTTCGGCTTCAGGTTCCGGGGACCACATATCAGGGTGGGTAGCTTGGGCGTGCAAATTTTCTAGGAAATTACTTGGTCCCCGAACCCGACTTTGAGTTGGGCCCCACCACGAACCACTGCCAATGACACGTTGCGCAGCGCGCGTAACCGCAACGTAGGCAAGTCTGCGCTCATCAATAATTGCAAGTTGCGCAGCGGCGCTGGTGTAAGCGGTGTAGTCCACACCTCGTGGACCTGCAGGTGCTGGGAATTGTGGCAGCCCCGGATTAAGTGGAGCCGTTAATACATCTTGCGGAATTCGAAATGCATTTCTCGGCCAGTGACGATCTTTTGGCGTTGACGGAAAAACTCCTGAAGTTAGATCTGGAATTACAACAGTTGGAAATTCCAAACCCTTTGATTTATGGATCGACATGATGATCACAGCATTATCGCTCAGAGTAACTTCTGCATCGATTAATGAATTGAAGCGCTCACTTGTTCGCACATACTCCAAGAATGCGGCCACACTCGAGTCGCCTTCAAGATTTCTAAAATTTCCAGCCAAATCAATTAGAGCTGCTAGCCGATCAAAGTGTGTTGACCCTGTGGGTGAGTTCAATGTCATTGCTTCAATACCAATTCCAGTTACCCGGATTATTCGGCTGATCAAATCAATTGCCGACTCGGTGCAATACCGGCGCAACATTCGCAGTTGGGTTGAAAGTTCCATCATGCGGGCTCGCGCTTCATTTGAATATGGCATGCCATCATCTGGGCCAACTAATTCCAAAGCTTCTAACAAACTCACGCGCTGCGATTTATCCACGGCCGAGACAATTTGATCTAGCTCAACTGATATTGGAGTTCCTGGCGCGCGCTCTATCCTGACAAGCTCGCCAGCATGACGTCCTAAGATTGCTAAATCACGAGAGCCGATTTGCCAACGGGGGCTTAGCAAAATGCGAACCAGCGCAGGATTTGCCGTCGGATCATAAGTTGTCTCTAAATAACTGATTACTTCACGAACTTCTGGCAGATGAATTAGTGCACCAGGATCAACTACTTGAACTGGAATTCCACGTTCCTCTAGTCCAGTTACGTAATATCCAGCATTCTTTTTTTCCCGAAGTAAAACTGCTACGTCATTCCAACTTTTTACTGGCTTTAATTTTGCAATTTGATCACAGACCCAATTAACTTCATCTGCAAAAGTTGGAAGTAGCGCGGTATGAATTTCGCCAGCAGGCATTGCGTCATCACCTGGAATGAGTTCAACAATTTCAGGATGAATTGCTCGCAATTGATCGCTTAAAACATTTGCAGCCGCAAGAATATTTTTTCCAGATCGGCGATTTACCGTTAAGTTGTAAACCGCTGCTGGCTCTTGCTTTCCAGCTATAACGCGACAAAAATCAGTCTTGAAATTTCCCATGTTGGTAATTTCTGCCCCACGCCAACCGTAAATCGCTTGGCAAGGGTCGCCCACTGCCATGACAGGATGACCTTCGCCAAAAAGTTCCTGGAGTAAAACTTTTTGTGAAAGCGAAGTGTCTTGATACTCGTCAAGTAACACAACTTGAAATTGTTCCTTAAGAAGGTTGCGCATAGTTTCTGAATTCTGCGCCGCTTGCGCTGCCAGCCTGATCTGGTCTGAATAATCAATAACGTCATTCGCTAATTTAGCTTTTCTAAAGTCCGTTACTAATTCGGCAAGTGCAATTCGTTTTGCACTAGTTGCCATCATCTCTTGCGTTAAATTCTGTTTCTTCTCGATCCGATCAAGCGCAGCCAATCGAAGCGTGTCACTTTCAATAATGGCGGTTGGGTCAACTAAATAATTTGAGCAATGTTCATCAAGTTTCAAAAGTTCAGTTACGGCAATCGTGGGCGAATACCCCAATTGACCTAAGTCTTGGGAGGTAGCGCAAACAACTCGCATGGCAAGTTGGAATCTGGTCGCATCCACAACTACCCGAGCATCTGGCTCTAGGCCAAGACGAAGCGCATGCTCTTTTAGTAAACGTGATCCAAAAGCGTTGTAAGTGGAAATAATCGGTTCCCCAACATCGAGCTGGGCCGCCTCAATTGGCAGATACGCCAGGGCTTTTGGTAAGTAACTGCGAACCCGATTTAATAATTCATTGGCTGCCTTAGTAGTAAAAGTCAGTCCCAGAATTCGATCTGGCGCAACTTGCTGAGTCATGATCAACCAAGCAATCCGCGCTGCCATGACTGTGGTTTTTCCAGTTCCTGCGCCTGCAACTATCATGCTTGGTTCAAGTGGGGATTTGATTGCCGCGATTTGCTCTTCACTCGGCCGGAACCCAATAACTTTTGCAAGGTCAGTCATAGTTAGTTCTTTCATGACAACACCTGCTTTCCTTCTGGGGTAGCTGGACAAAGCATGCGAACTGCGCACATGCTGCATTTTTGTTTTTCATAGCGCGCTTCGTATCGTTCATCGAGTACAACAAGAGCGCCTTGGCCCAAACGTTGCTCTAAAGGAACTTGGGAATTTTCGTCATGCGCTTGCGGGGACACTTGCTGGACTAACGCAACATCCGAGTTATCTTTTTCACCCACGCGAAGTTGGACGAGCGCGGCGCCCGCAACCGCTTGATCAGCGCTTCGCTGCGTCATGATTTCATCCGCTTCGAAATTGCCGTGTTCCATTAAGTAGGCATAGAGAGCAAGCTGCACATCAACTTGTAAATCTTTTGGCTTTTTTGATTCTTTACTCGTTTTGAAATCAAAAATTGTTATGCCGTCTTCGGTGAATTCAATTCGATCTGCTCGACCAGTAATTGCAATCGCTACTTCGCGCGTTTCGCCATTTGGCTGCGAAACAGCAACTGTGGTGCTCCAAGCAAGTTTTGATTCTGTCAGGCTGACATTTTCTTTGTGGTCTAACATCCAAGAAAGCAAGCGCACCGAAGCATCATGGGCAGCCCGACGCTCTCGAGCAGATTCCCATTTAGCTTCGTATCCCATACTTGGCCAAAGTCGATCAAGCTGTTCATCAATCACGGAAATGTCACTTTCCAGCTCGCCTGATGAAAGCCCCTGCGCAATAGTGTGCAGCGCATTTCCAAAAACTAATGGCATCGCAGACTGTGTAGTTGCATTAACTTTGCGTTCTAAGAACCACTGGGCTGGACATTTTTCAATAGCCATAATCCCCGAGGCTGAAATCGAAACTTCATCAGTCTTGTGATGTGAATTTTGAGTTGGTTCCAGAACGCCCCACCAGTTAGCTGGTTGCGCTAAGGCAAATAACGGGCCATGTTCTAACGCTAGTTTTGCTAATTGATTCGCAGCAGCCAATCGCATTAGTTCTGGCTGTTCGTTGTCATT
>JBEEND010000052.1:0-6846 GCA_041192345.1 Actinomycetota bacterium | reverse complement strand
AAAAGCACACCCAGTTCCCTGGTCCAGGGCGCACTGAAAGTAACGTTGTGGGCTTCCGCTTATTCCCAATTTACATGGCTAAAGCCGGTGGTTTCTTCTTCGTAGTATTCGGTATTACCGTTCTGATCGCGGCATTTGTAACCATCAATCCAATTTGGCTCTATGGTCCCTATACGCCGTCGCAAGTAACAGCTGGATCCCAACCAGACTGGTACATCGGCTTCTTAGATGGCGCAGTTCGCTTGATGCCAAACTTGGAAACATCGCTACTGGGTTACACCATTAGTTGGAACATCATTGTGCCTGCTCTAGTAGTGCCAGGAATTATGTTCACGGCACTTGGTTTGTACCCATGGATTGAAGCTTGGGCAACTGGCGACAAGCGCGAACATCACTTACTAGATCGTCCACGAAATGCTCCAACGCGAACTGGCTTGGGAGTTATGGCGCTTACGTTTTACATGATTTTGCAACTTGCCGGCGGTAATGACGTAATTGCTGCGGCATTTAATCTGTCCATTAATTCAATGACGTGGACTTTCAGGTTCTTGCTGTTTGCATTACCTCCAATTGCCTTCGTAATTACTAAGCGCATCTGCCTTGGGCTCCAGCGACGTGACAACGATAAGTTGCTGCATGGATACGAAACTGGACGAGTCTTACGTCTGCCAAGTGGCGAGTTCCTTGAGATTCATGAACCAATTGGCGAAGTTGAAAAGGCGAAAATCCTTGCTAAGCCAAATGTAATTCCAATGGAGCTACCGGCAAGTGTTGATGCAAATGGAGTTAAGAATCCTAAAGCTGCAAAGTCCATTATGCGAGCCAAGCTCTCACAATGGTTCTACTCTGACGTAATTCCAACACCAACTGATGAAGAGTTGCTAGAAGCTGCAAACCATGCTGAGCATGAATTGCACGCCGCACAATCTCACATCAAGGAAATTGCAAGCCACTAGCGCGGCCCCGGGAAAAACCCACTCCTAGAACTAGGGGGTGGGTTTTTTCATTTGCGCAAAAGAGTCTGGCGCCGCTCCTGCGCAAAGGCAATTGCAAACTCGTCATCGAATTGTGCAATCGGTCCAAGGGCGCATTGCAAAACCGAATCTGCCAGTTCTGGGTTCCGGGCAAGCGCCGGGCCATGCATGTAGGTGCCCATTACATTTCCATGCCAGACGCCTTCTGTGGCTTCAAAACCATTTCCTACGCCGCTCAAAATTCGTCCCAGTGCCGGCATTTCTGATCCCAATTTTGTGAAGCCTTGGTGATTTTCAAAGCCGGTCAAAGCCGGTAGCTCTCCTCTAGTTGGCGCAATCACCAATTCACCCACGCTGCGGGCAGCTTTCGGGTAAAGCGTATGAGCGTCAACAAGGCCAAGACCTGAAATCATTTCCCCACCGCTTCCTGGCAGAGACTCTCCTATTATTTGAAATCCTGCACATACTGCGAACACTGTGGCACCCCCGGCTGCTGCGTACTTAAGGCCACCATCGTTTTCCAACATTTCCAAAGCAGCTAGTTGCGGCCCGTCTTCCCCGCCACCAAGCAAGTAAATGTCGGCGCTTCGCGGTGTTGGCTCGCCTGGGTTAACTTCAACAAGTTCAACTTCGACACCTCGAGCTCTTGCTCGATAGCACAAGACTTCGGCGTTACCTTGGTCTCCGTAGGTACCCAATAAATCGTGATACAGCCGCACTATCGTAAGCGTCATTATTGGCAACCTTGCACTTTGGTGATTCCAAGTTCCTGGGCAGATAAATCTTGAAACGCAGTGTAACTAGCAACTGCCTGCACCACTCCAGTTGGAAAATGCGAAAGCGCCTGCGCAAAATCTGCTGCGACCACTACGTCAGCGCCTTGCACTTTAACTCGGTAAGCCACATCCAGTCGTCGCTCCCCCGTGCAGACAACTTTTTTTCCTTGCAGTGACGCGAAATCAATATCCCAAAGCCACGAAGTGTCTCGCCCATCAATACCGCGCGCATTAACTGAGAGAATTACCTGCTGTGCGCTAATTCCCGCGAGTGCTTCCCGCCAACTTTCTGGGTTTTTGGCTAAGTGCGTTGAAATCACTCGCCCATTTACATCAAATTGACTGATGCGATCCGGAGAATCATTCAAGAGAACCTGTGCATCAGCCGCCGAGATTTCTGCTCCCATTAAGCGAGCGGCCTCGGTAATTAGCACGGTATTTCGCTGGGGTCCGCGCAGATTCTTATCCGAACGCACATCAGCTATGTTTGCACCTAACCCGCAACTGCAGGCATAGTTTCCATTAGACCAATCCAGTATTTTTGAGCACGCTGGACAGGTGGCGCCGTCGCTGTGACGCCTACCGCCGAAGGAAACCCGGATAACGTGTCCAGCTTGCGAAGCGGCGTACTCCAAAAAGGGGTCGTCCCGATCAATTACTAGCGTGACGTCATCTTTTGTAAAAGTTTCGTGCCAGAGGTGCGCAACTTTTCGAACTTCTCCAGTTCGATGAAGTTGGTCGCGCGACAGATTTAGAAGCACTACAACCCTTGGCGAAATTGCGCGATACATCGCTGGCAAATACATTTCATCACATTCGATTGCGGCGAGGCGATGCCTTGGTTTCTGAGCTAACGCCGCCACTATTCCCGCCGGCATGTTGGCGCCGGAGAGGCTTGTGCTCACGCCTTCGCCAGCGAATTTTGACAGGATGTCCACCAGATTTGAAGTGGAAGTAGTTTTACCATTGGTCCCAGAGATTAAAACTACATCGCGATTAACTGCTAGTTCGTTAATTGCATTTGGGTGAATTGCTAAAATCACGCGGCCAGCCAGAGTTTCGCCCCGCCCGCGATTTAGGCGGCGAGAAAGCGATCCAGCGGTGTTTCCTAGAGCGCAAGCAATTTTTAATCGCAACGAGGAGGTCACTGATGTGCCTACTGCTTAGTTACTTTGCAAATTCGCCGCGGTAGTACTCGAAAATTAATCCATTTACTGCCATCAAAATTGCGAATACTCCAAGGACCATCATCCAGGTGGCAAAAACAAATCCGAGCACAAATACGAACACAGCGGCGCCAACAACAAACGGCCACCAGGAGTAAGGGGAAAAGAAACCGTAATCTGGGTCTATGTCAGAAATTAAGGCAGTTTCAATATCCTCAGGCAAAAGCCCTAACCGCTTGTCGGTGTAAAGAACATAAAATGCAATTAGAAAAGCTAGTCCGCCGGTAAGTGCTAATAGCGTTGTGCCAATCACATCACCGCTCATGAACCAGTAAATCAGGCCAAGGATGATGTAAGTCAAGGTTCCTAGTCCGAAAAGTTTGCCACCAACATTCATAGCTAATTCACCGTCTTCTGGGAGCCATTTGCTGCGCTTTCAAAAGCTCTATCTCGATCAGCTTGTTCCATTGCAGCTACCTCTGGGTGGTGCAAATCAAAAGCAGGACGCTCGCTTCGGATTCTCGGAATCTCAACAAAGTTATGGCGCGGTGGTGGGCAGGAAGTAGCCCACTCTAGCGAAGCGCCCCAACCCCAAGGATCGTCACAATTGACCATTGGCGCAAACTTCTGAGTTTTGTAAACATTCCAAAAGAATATGAATGTAGAAGCGCCTAAGACTAAGGATCCAACAGTTGAGACCATGTTGAGCGTAGTGAACCCATCACTTGCCAAATAGTCGGCGTAACGTCTTGGCATACCCTCAACTCCCAGCCAGTGCTGTACTAGGAATGTTAGGTGGAACCCAAAGAAGACTAACCAGAAGTGCAGTTTTCCAAGTCGTTCATCTAGCATCTTGCCGGTGAATTTTGGCCACCAGAAATAGAAACCAGCGAACATGGCAAACACCACAGTGCCAAATACTACGTAATGGAAATGAGCAACCACAAAGTAGGAATCGCTCACATGAAAATCAAGTGGTGGCGCAGCTAAAATAACACCAGTAAGTCCACCGAATAAGAATGTGGTCAGGAAGCCGATAGTCCAGAGCATTGGAGTTTCAAAGCTCAACGAGCCGCCCCACATAGTGCCAATCCAGTTAAAGAATTTCACTCCAGTTGGCACGGCAATGAGCATCGTCATCGCCGCAAAGAACGGCAAATTAACCGCCCCTGTTACATACATGTGGTGTGCCCAAACCGCTACCGAAAGACCTGCAATTGAGATCGTGGCAAAAACTAGACCTTTGTAACCAAAAATTGGCTTGCGGCTAAACACTGGCAGGATCTCGGTAGCAATTCCAAAGAATGGTAGCGCCAAGATGTAAACCTCGGGATGGCCAAAGAACCAAAACAAGTGCTGCCAAAGTATTGCGCCGCCATTAGCCGCGTCGAATACTTGCGTTCCAAACTTTCGATCAGACTCAAGCATCAAAAGAGCCGCTGCCAGAACTGGGAATGCCATGAGCACTAAGACGCTTGTCAACAAAATGTTCCAAGTAAAAATTGGCATTCTAAACATGGTCATGCCTGGCGCACGCATAGTTAAAATCGTCGTAATAAAGTTAACGGCTCCCAAAATACTCGCAAGACCAGACATTGCCAGACCCATAATCCAAAGATCCGAGCCCACGTTTGGCGAGTTAATTACATTTGATAACGGGGCGTAAGCAAACCAGCCAAAGCCAGCAGCACCGCCGGGAGTTAAGAAACCTAACATCACGGTAAGCCCGCCAAATAAATACAACCAGTAACTGATCATGTTTAGTCGAGGGAAAGAAACATCCGGCGACCCAATTTGTAGCGGCATAATCGCATTAGCAAAGCCAGCAAATAGCGCAGTGGCAAACAAGAAAAGCATCAGTGTGCCATGCATGGTGAACAGTTGGTTGTATTGCTCGTTGCTGACGTACTGCAGACCTGGTCGCGCTAATTCAGCTCGCATCACAAGGGCCATAGCACCAGCAATCACAAAGAATGCAAATGAAGTGATCATGTAAAGATTTCCAATGACCTTGTGGTCAGTGGATGACATGTACTTGACTACTTTGTTACCTTTTTTTGCTGGCGCCCTGAGCGGTGCTTGTGCGCTTTCAGTTACGCGTTCGTACTGCGCTGGCTTATCTAAAATTGCCATTAGGAAACTCCTGCCACTACGGATCGACCTGAATCAATCCTGCCAATTTGTCCACGTTCCTTTAAGCCTGCAATGTGCGCGTCATAATCAGCTCGCGAAACTACTTTTACATCAAAGAGCATCCTTGAGTGGTCAACGCCACAAAGCTCGGCGCACTTACCCTTGAAATCACCTAGCGTGTTTGGTGTAACTGCGAATTGATTATTACGCCCAGGAACTACGTCCATCTTTGTCAAAAACGCTGGGATCCAAAATGAATGAATAACATCTGGCGAAGTTAATTCAAATTTAACTTTTTCATCAACTGGTAACCACAAAACTGGTGGGTCACTCGGCGTGCCAAGGTCATAGACACCTTCTTCTTCATAATTAAATGCCCAAGACCAGCGCCACCCAACAACGTTCACGCTGTGAGTTTGGGTGTCATCAAGTTTCGTAAGAATTGTTTGATCGCGTTGCGTGAAATAAAACAGAACCAAAACCATTAGGAGAGGCGCGACTGTGTAAAGAATTTCTAGCGGCACGTTGTAACGAACTTGCTTAGGTAGCCCATCACCTTCTTTGCGACGATAGGCAACTATCGCCCAAAGCAACAGCCCCCAAACAAAAACTCCAACTATCAACGCAGCAACCCAAGAACCCTGCCAAAGTGACAAGATTCGATTGCCCTCTTCCGTAGCCGGTTCTGGCATACCTAAACGTCCATACTCACTGTCAAGGGAGCAGCCTGAGAGCAGCAACATTGCGGGCAAAACCACGATGAGCGTTCGGAGTTGCTTTCCGCTAACTGGGTTTTTCACTGGTTCGCAATCCTTAATGTTTAAGTCATTTAGCTCTGCACTGGCTGCTGGCTTGGAAGCCGGAAACCTGAGCCAATACAAGGCTTTATTGCTTCAAACAATACCTCAAGGCGCGCCCCAGCGCGGGCTTGGGACCGCCTGAGGGACCAAAATCACATTGGCCAGAAAATCCCTAATTTTCGATGTGCGCTACAAACGCTCGCGGAAGGGCTAGAAGTTCGGGTAGAGCAGTGCAGTATTCCAATCGCGACACAGTTGTAGCACCCATGGAGGCCAAGTGGTTGGTCAGCCATTGCGTGTCGATGATCCTCCCAGTGCCATCGGAGAGCCGCTGCCCGAGAACCGCAAGCGCTACTTTTGAGGCATTTGTTTGGGTGTGGAACATCGATTCCGCAGCAAAAACTCCACCTAGATCAAGGCCATAAAGTCCACCGACCAATTGGCCGTCATGATTCCAGACTTCAACGCTATGGGCTATGCCTTGTCGATGAAGGTCACAGTAAGCATCGATTACATCTTCATTGATCCAGCCACTTGGGCGAGCTGGATCGCCACACGCTCGCACTACTGCTGCAAAATCCTGATCCATAGTGATTTCAAATTGTTTAAATGCCCGGCGAAGTGAAGTTGATACGACGATCGCACTGGGTTTGAAGATTGCCCGCTCAGCCGGGGACCACCAACCAATTGCCGACTCTTGACCCGCTATCTCATACGGCATTGGAAACATCCCAAGTCGGTAAGCAGCAAGTAAAACTTCACTGTCCCAAGTTGAGCCGAAAAACGTTAACTTTGGCCATTCAATATCTGGATTAATCTCGAGCAAATTTCCTGCGAGATCGATTGCGCTGATTGCGATCAAGTCCGTTTCATCCGAGGCAAATGCGGGGTTGGGGAAATCATTTACTCCAGTACTAGGCATATCTAGTTATACGCCTAAGTGAGCTGCAACTTCTTCTGCACTCTTAGCTCCGTAAGCCTGTCCCAATCGGAGCAC
>JBEEND010000051.1:0-7013 GCA_041192345.1 Actinomycetota bacterium | reverse complement strand
CAACGACGCCAAGTCCAGATTTATCTCTGACATTTAATACAGTCGCCAGACCGTTGGTCCAATCAGGTAAATCCATGTTCTGGCCAGCAGCTCGACCAGTACTTCTGGTGATTGCGATAGCAGTGCAACCCATTCCGCCAGTTAGCGCCCAAGATTCATCCAACATCGAAAGCGCAGCAACTTGGTACCAAGGCATATTTGCAGCTTGTGCCATGGCCTCAAGTTCGGCAAGTAAATCAGGACAGTATCGCTCGGCAGTTTCCCAGCCACCAACTTCAGCTAGTCGCTGCGCTAAATCTTGCGCGTCTACATCATTTTTGCTGAAATGAAATACCCAACGATTCCAGGCTACGTGCAAGAGGTCAGAAAGTTGCTCACCAATTTCGGCGCCACGCTTTGCACCCGATCCAGAAGCAGTTATTACATTTAGTGTCATCGAAAACTCCTAAAGTAAATATGTGCGGGTAAGTGCCGCTGCGTTTTGAGGCTCCTGCGTTAAGTGCTGACCCTCAAACGTTACGACATGACCAGTGGAGTCCACTTGAATTTCGCCAAGAATTCCGTGGCGAATCATTTGCGAGCTTCTAATTGTTCGGGTATTTCGAACAGCAATATTTCTGCGCCGCCCATTTGAATCAGCCGCCGAATTGTTGGTAAATTGCACCGCTAAATCCTCAGCAGTAACACCAAAAGCGCCAAATTGTGGCCCAATGAGAAGTGGTTGGGCATTAGTAACAGTTGCACCGGGATCCCCAACAACACCCCAGGCGGGTAGCCCGTTTTTGATAATCATGTTGGGTTTTGAGGCAAAAGAGGAATATGGCCAAAGCACTAAGTCTGCGAGTAAACCAACTTGAATTGAACCAATCTCATGAGAGAGGCCATGCACTAAAGCAGGATTGATCGTGATCTTTGCAACGTGACGAAGGACTCGCTCATTGTCAGTTACGACATCACTTGCAGCTACGCTGCCATCTAAGATCTTTTCGTCGGCAAACATGCTTGCCATTGCAAAAGTTTTGCGCCAAGTATCATCAACTCGACCCATACCTAGTGCGTCAGAGGAGGTGACGGGAATTACTCCCATATCGTGTAATCGATTTTCGGCTGCCATAGTTGCATTGCGAACTCGGTTTCGCGCCATTTGAACATCACTTGGTAATTCTGGATTCATACCGTGCGCTGAAATTATCATTGCGACATGTTCATCTGCTGCGTTCACGCCATATGCAAGCGTTGGATTAGTAGATGATGCCAAGATGTTGTCCCGACCTGCCAACTGCAACACATCAGGAGTGTGACCGCCACCGCAGCCCTCGACATGAAATGCATGCACTGCGCGACCCGCAATTACCTTGATAGTTTCAGCCACACTCAACATTTCATTTAGCCCATCAGTGTGTAGTGCAACTGCAACATCGTGTTCATCGGCAAACTTTAAAGTCGTATCAATAGTGCGTGGATGTGCGCCAGTGTCCTCATGAATTTTGAAGCCACATACCCCGCCGGCAAGAGCTTCTTGAAGTGGCGCTGTTGTAGAGCCTGCTGCTCGACCTAGGATTCCAACATTGAGTGGCCACGCGCCATACATATTGCGAGCGTGTTCAAGTGCCCACTTTGAATTAACTCCGACTCCCCAGAATGGACCAAATTCTTGGGTGATGATCGTCGTTACCCCGCTAGAAAGCGCTGCATCGCAAACTCGGGGAGACATGGCATGAACATGCGTATCGATCCCGCCGGCAGTTGCGATTAGCCCTTCGCCAGGAATCACAATGCTGCCACTGCCAACTACGACATCGATGCCATCCATGGTGTCTGGATTTCCAGCCCGACCGATTGCCACAATTCTTCCATTTCGAATTCCGATTGAACTAACCCGAATACCCAGTACGGCATCAATTATCAGGACATTTGTTACAACAACATCACATGATTCATTGCTGGAAACTGAGCGCATCCCAATGCCGTCACGCAAGTTTTTACCAAAACCAATTTGAATTTCATTACCGAGCTCGCGGTCATCTGCTTCAACGCGAACTACAAGCGCAGTGTCACCTAAGCGAACGAAGTCACCCTTGCGCGCTCCGTGCACAGCAATATCTTGTTGACTCTCAATTAATTCTTGCTTATTCATGCTTGTTCACTTAAATAACCAAGAGTCCGAGCTCGCTCGATAGCGCGTTCCTTCATGCCGGGTTCATCTAGTGGACCGTCAACAAGTCCAGCGAAACCAATTAAGACGCGATCTCCGGTTATTGGAACTAACTGCACAGTGACGGTTTCACCCGATGGAAAGTCCACATGACCGCCAGCTTTGATGTCAAGATGCATTCCGTACGTTGCTTGACGATCAAAAGATAAATGTGGGTTCACTTCGAAGAAATGCATGTGAGTTGTAACCGAAATTTGAATCATTGAATTGTTATGAACTGAAATCGTTACTGCTCCACTTTTTTCCAGATGCAAGATTGGTTCAAGTCGAATCACTTGACCAGGAACTTGTGGATCGGATGTTTCATAGTCCACGACAACTAAGCGCCGCCCATCATTAAAGACTGCTTCAACTGCGATTCCGCGCAACATTGATCCGATTCCAGGAAGTAGTTCGTTATCTGAAATCGCCGTAAGCCCAGCTTGCAATGCCTGGGCGTGAGTATTACCGTCACGCGCTGCCTCAATTACGGCATGGGATATCAGAGATACCGCTTCTGGTTTATTTAGCTTCACGCCACGAGCCCGACGCGCCTGCGCTAACTGGGCAACATTAAATATCAAAAGTCGATCTTGCTCTGATGGAGTCAGCTCCATAATTACTTAGTATTCATATCTACTTGCTGCTAACCATGTACTCGCACGCCACCCAACCACGTGCCGACAACTTTTGCTTTACGCACTTGCATTGGCTCTAACGCATGAATGTCACTATCTAACATCGCGATGTCAGCACGTTTTCCAATTGCCAAGTCGCCCCATAAGTGAGTTTCGCCAGCTTGAACTGCAGAACCCATGGTGTAAGCAGTCAATGCCTCATCTAGGGTTAAACGTTCTTTTGGTACCCAGCCCTCTGGTGGCTTAGCTTCATCAGTCTGGCGCGTGATTGCCACTCCGATACCTTGCATCGGCACTGGCGAAGTTACTGGCCAATCGGAGCCAAAGGAAATTTTCGTGCCACTGCGAAGCAGTGTTGCAATTGGATATTGCCGATCCGCACGTTCTTGCCCAAGGCGTGGAACAGTTAGGACAACTTGCTCATTAGCTAATTGCGCCCAAAGTGGTTCGAAATTTGCAATTACATCCAGTTCTTTAAACCTTGGTAAATCTGCTGGGTCAATTAGTTGGGAATGAGCTATTACTGGATTGATTATTTCTTTGTGAACTCGGCGCGCGGCTTCAATAGCATCAAGAGCATTTCGAATCCCAGCATCACCAATGGCATGAATGTGCGGCTGAAAACCTCGCTTCACCGCTTCGCAAACTGCTTCGATTAATTCCTCGCGGCGCCAGTTAGGAATACCTTTATTTGGGCAATCGCAATAATCTTCAAGTACCGCAGCCGTGCCACCTTCAAGAATTCCATCTGCAAAAAACTTAATCGTATTTCCGGTTAGTAAATCTGGAGCTTCCTTTGCCAACCGATCACGATTTTTTGAAAAACCATCAATTTTTGTTTTCCAAATACCTTCCGGCTCAGCGAACCAGGCAAGGTTCGCACGAAATTTAAGCGCACCAGATTTCGCAGCGAGAAGCCAAGTTTCCAATGTGTCATCTTCAACCCAAGCATCTTGCGCCCAAGTCACACCGCAAGAAGAAAATGCAGCCGACGCGGCCAGAGCGACTTTGTGGCGCTGCTCATTGTCCAGCGGTGGTAACAAGTTGTAAACCATTGACCAAGCTCCCCATTCGCGCAACGTGCCAATTGGTGTGCCATCCTCGCGATGCGGTATCTCGCCATCTGGAGGTTGCGGTGTCTCGCTAGTAATGCCAGCAAGTTCCATAGCCTTGGTATTAACCCAGGCAGTGTGGTAATCCATCGCACGAAGTACAACAGGTCGGTCTGGCACAATTTCATCTAGCCACTTGGCATCGAAAATTCCCATGGGAGCCAAGCTCGGATCGTAACCCTCGCCGCGCACCCACTGCGCATCGGGATTTTCATCAGCCCACTTTTTTACGGCATCAAGTAGTTCATCAAGTTTTTCTGGACCTCGTACTGGGGCAAACAATGTTTCAACGCCACCAAAAATTGGATGCGCGTGACCATCGCCAAAACCGGGAAGCAATGTTGATCCATGTAAATCCACACTGACATCAGCAGGCAGAGCAATTGCGGCATCGCCATGGGCAACAATTACGCCATCGGTAGCCGCAATTGCATGAGTAGTTTCATTTTGATCAATCCATACTTTGCCGTTATGCCAAACTGTCGTTGTCATTAGTTTCTCCCTGATTTTCTAACGAATTGCTCAGGCTATTTTTACAGATAACTTAATTTGCGGTGCAAGAACCCAGTAATTAATCGGCAAGTTGAGATAAGCCGTATGCAACGGCAAATCGATGACCGAGAATTCCTGCCACATTGCCTCGACCCAGTCCGCCAATACCTTTAACCTGGCTCAAAATCGGAATTAGTTCGTCATCGGCGGCTGGCCCACCCACGATTACAACATCTTGCGCTTTGCCTGCTCCACTGGTTGCGTCAAAGCTGCGAATTAGTCGAGCTACATTTTCACCAATCGCAATGCGCTTCAGGGATTGGCGCATTATTCGCCATTCTGCTGGTTGCACATTTTGTCCAAATGTTAGGTAACCAGCGGGGCCAGGCGTGACAAGTGAGCCCATTGCGGTGGCTGGATAAGGTTTGTCATCTTCGACAAAAGCTTTGCTTCCATCCTCACCTAGTAGGACATGCGGTGATTCCAAGCGCTGAGCAGGTCCACGTTTTATCCAGTCAGCAGCGCCTCGAGAAATTGCCAAGGCGTGCGCGACTGCTGCTGTTAAGAGTTCGCCGGCGCCGGCTGCTGACATTTCTGCGCCCGAAACCGGATCGCCGTCGATGATGTCAATTGTGCCGCCACCAATATCAAGTATCAAAGCATCTCTTGCTAAGCCTGGAGTAGTGAATGCGCCAAGCGCTGCCGCCGTTGCTTCAGATCGGGCGATGGATACTGGAACTTGGAAAATCATTTCTAAATCTAATTCTTGCTTTGAATTTGATTTTGCAAGTTGGGCAATGGCTAAGTCTCTGGTGTGACCGATATTTCGTAAACCCTTTTCTGCCAGGGCAGCGGTGATGTCGAAAGCCCAAACATCTGCGGTAGATACTTTATCTAGAATCTCAATTTGTGAAACGTCTCCAACATTGGAATTCGGGAACCGCGGAATAGCATCGAATAGCTCGCAGGAAGTTCCATCTAGCCAAGTAATGCTGCCCGTTGCAACTTGGCGGGAATCTCGGGAGTCAGAAAATACTCCAAGAGCCACGGTGCGTTCATTTCTAACCCAACGAGTAATCGAATTTAAGTGAACTACGTCGCTTTCAGTTAGCGATAATGCAGATCGCAAAGCCCATACATCCGTTGCAGTTTGAACTGATAAACCTTGAGGCCGAACTTCTAGAAAAAGTTGAAGTGCCTTTTCGGCAGAATCAATGTCTGCGCCATCAACAACTGGAATTGAAATGGTAATTCGTTTTGCAATTAAGACTGCTTCATCATCAGCAACCATCACGCCGCAAACTGCTGCCCCAGCTGCAATCGCAGAATTAATTTTGGTTGCTGCCATTGCAAATCCAAAGCCAGTTGGGACCAGCGCAATTACTTGTGAGTCCAATTGAAAGTCATTTGTGATTAGCCAAGGTTTGCCGTTAGCCCAGCCATCACCAACCACACTGTTGTGCGAGGTTTTCACAATTCGAATGTTTCCAGTTTCCGGAAGTGGCTCGTGAATCGTTGAAGTTAACGTCGTAACTGGATTCCATGGTGCTACTACGACTTTTGCAACGACTAAATCATGTTCCCGTTCCATAATTTTTAATAAGGACGCAGCTGCTTGCACAGAAGCTTCTGATCCTTTACTTCCTCGAGTGGGCCTTCGGTCCCAGGCAACGGGTTTTGCGCCATCAGCAATGACAATTTCAGTGGTCGAATTGCCGATGTCGATCCCTGCGACCAGTTCCATAAAATCTATTTTGCAGTAAGTCCACGACGTGCGTAAACGTCGGCTGCTTGTCGGAAAAGTTCCGCATTTCTTTCGGCGCCTTGTGCCTGCAAAGTGTTTGCAATGTTGAGTAAATCCTGCGCAGTTGAACGGCCTGGGCGAAGTGCGTCGTAATAACCCAAAACCATTTCATCAGATAGGGAAGTAAGTTCAGCGGCCCTAAGAAAATTTGCAGCAAGTTGTGGGTTGCCATTAGCTTTTGCAACATCTGCTTGATGTGCCAAAGTGTCTGGATGAATTCTCACATCATCAAGGGTTATGTCGCCCCGCCGGATTGCTTCTACCGTGACCTCTGAAACTTGTTTGCCCGAGAAACCCTTCTGTTTTTCAGTCATCAGCTGACCACCAATGTTTGTGGGTGCTGCGAATTTACACACATGCGCTCAATTGCAACTAGTGAAACGACTTTAGTGTGATACCTAGCTTCAATTGCTTCGTCAGAGTAGGGATTGCGTACCGGTTCAGGAGTCGCGCCTTTTGCGTGGCGCCCGGCATTAATACCCATCATGCGATACAAGTCGCGTGTGATGGTTGGCGCAACGGAATATAGTTCGAGATTTGCAAGCGGAGCTAAATCCCGTCGATGTATTAGTGCAGTGCCTTTAGCTTGAAGTCCGACACTGACACCAGAGCCTGATAACCGCGCCGCAGTTAGTCCGATCATTCCCAAATCTAACGTGTCATTGATGCGCACGATTCGCCCGACACAACCCTCTTCTTCGAGACCTGCGAGCAATTCACCAATTGCATCCGCAACGCTGAGACCAGAAAGTGTTACCCAGATGTCTTTTCCA
>JBEEND010000050.1:0-7423 GCA_041192345.1 Actinomycetota bacterium | reverse complement strand
GCAACACCTGCAAGATTGAGGCCAATGATCACAACGATCGCACCAGTAACAACAGGTGGCATGGTCTTTTCGATCCAACCAATACCAACCTGTTGCACGATTAGACCGATAAGCATAAGAAGCACACCAGTGGCAACGATGCCACCAAGGGCTGCTGCAATGTCATCGCCACCGGCCTTAGCAGCGGCAATCGGGCCTAAGAATGCAAAGGATGAGCCGAGGTAGGAAGGAACTCGGTTCTTTGTGATGAAAACGAATAGCAAAGTTCCAATACCTGAGAACAACAAAGTTGTGCTCGGTGAGAAACCAGTGATGATCGGTACCAAGAAAGTTGCGCCGAACATCGCCGCAATGTGCTGGGTTCCAATACCTATCGTGCGGGGCCAGCTCAGTCGTTCGCTTGGTCCTACTACTTCTCCCGATGCAACGGTTTTTCCGTCGCCGTGCAGTGTCCAAATCGCCATTATGTTCCTTCCAGATTGGCTTCTGGTAAGCAATCTAGAGTTCAGCGGGCATTTTGCTACGCAGACACGCCACCGCTGTTGCGTGTGTGAAAGTTGAGCAGATAGATGTTCGGATAAAAGCGTTTAGGTCCCTAATATCCGTGGTTTTCACGAATGACTCACTCCCCTACATTGGAAGTATGACTGAGGAACAGAAGTACAAAGTGGAACAAAAGTTCCCAAAGTTTGAAGTTCGTCGAGTATGACAGATCAGCTTTCTGAATCAGAGCAAACAACCGCAATAAAAACAAGCTTTATTGAGCGTACAAAATGCGTACAACATGCTCAGATATCAACATGAAACTACATCAAAGCCCTGCTACAACTACATAAACCTACATCCAACGATATAGAACGATACGCTCAGGCCGTCCTCATAATCCGTGGTTCGTCGGTTCGAGCCCGACCCGCCCCACCGTTAAAGGGTTTGCTTCAGCAATTTACCTAATCGAGAGATTCCATCCACAATACGGTCATCTTCAACACCGGAAAAATTCACTCGAGCATGATTTGCCTCTTGCACAACTGGGAAGAAAGTAGCGCCTGGCACATAAGCCACTTTCCCCTCAGGCAGCAAAGTTTCCTTCATGAAATTGGTCGCATCAAAACCGACAGGAAAAGTCAGCCAGATAAACAATCCGCCCTCAGGTTCAGTAAAACTAATTTCATCTGGAAAAGTTTCCCGCATGGTCGAAAGCATTAAGTCACGTTTGCGCAGGTAATTAGGTCGGATCTTGGCAATGTGTTCATCAATGTTGTGACGCCGCAGATACTCAAGTGTGGCGTTCATGTTGAGGGTGCTGTTTTGAGTGTCCGAAGCCACTTTAAGTAAAGCGAGTTTGTCTAAAATCTCAGGACTAGCTAGCGCCCAACCGAGTCGCATGGCTGGCACAAGAATCTTTGAAAAACTACCAAGGTGGATAACTCTGTCTTGCGTGTCCAGGCTCTTGATAGTGGGCAATTGCTCCCCTACATATCTCAATTCGCGATACGCAGAATCTTCGACAACTAGAACATTGTATTTATTTGCAAGTTCTATCAAATGTTTGCGACGCTCTAGATTCATGGTCGCGCCAGTTGGATTCTGAAACTCCGGAATCGTATAAATCATCACAACATTGGGGTTAGCAGCCAGCACTTGCGCCAAGTAATCAGTGTCCATACCAAATTCATCCGTGCGCACTGGAGCATAGTTAGGTTGCGTCGGGGCAAATGCAATTAACGCGCCAAGGAAAGTTGGGTTTTCCGTAACGATGGTGTCACCAGGATTTACCACCAACTTTGCAGCCAGGTCTAGTCCTTGCTGGGCGCCCTGAATAATTAACACGTCATCTTCTGTGCAAGGCATTCCATCACGAGTAAGTCGCTTAGAAACTTCCGCACGTAAGCCTGGCAAACCATTTGAGGCTGTGTACTGCAAGACATCTGATCGTTCTGTGACAAGCAAGCTTGAATAGATCTGATTCAATTCTTGAATTGGAAACAGGCTCGGATCCGGATAGCCCCCACCAAAAGAAATTAAGCCCGGATCGTCTCCAAGTTTTAATAAGTCCCTGATGGCCGATGGTCGCACACCACTCATCCGCTCGGAGAATTGAATTTCATTCGTCATGAGAAATTCAACTTGCTCTCATTGCCAGATTGCAACGCAGATAGATGTTCGTCGTAATTCATATGATCCAACAACGAAGAGCCGTTAATTATTTTCATTCGTAGCTCTGCTTCAAATTTCTCAATTTCTTCGGCGCGATCAATTATCGCCATAAACTCTTCGACGCTGCCAACTACGATCCCATCAGCGTCACCAACTAAATAATCACCTGGCTGGACAGTTACGTTTTCAATTTCAAGTGGAATCTGGATAACAGGTAACGCAGAAGTTCCCGGGGCGCTCGGCTTTGACCCTCGCGCATAAATTGGTAGGTCTATTGAGAGTAGAACTGAACGATCTCGGCAATAGCCATCAATCACAATTCCTGTGACACCGATTCGATGTGCTTCGGTGGCGAAGAGCTCACCTGATACGGCTCCTGATTTACTTCCTCGTACCACGAGCACATCTCCAGCTGTTGCAAGTTTTAGTGCAGCCACCATTGATAACAATCCAGCGCTTGCATCCACCGTGATTGCTCGTCCCACAAGTTTTAATTCAGGTCGAACTGCAGCTATTTGGCTTGAAAGTTCCCGAAGTGGTGTTGTTGATTTACTTGCATCGGCAAGTGATGTGCTACTGACGCCATTTAACCGGCCAACAAGTTTGGCTAACGTGTCAGAATCCAATTGGACAGTCAATTTATCTTCCCTCTACGAGATACAAAGCACGCCTAAACGAGCCAACGGGCAACGACCTTAACTCTATGGGAACGCCTGGTTCGCCATGGCAAGGTTGCCTCAAATGCACCGACTACCCAAGGGGCAGTTCAATATCCAATTATCTAGCTCATACCTATATGTAGCACCATAGAATTCAGAAAAGCGACTGGAAGGGTGACTATGACCACTGAGTCATCACATGTTCTCTACCGAAATCTGCGCAAGCCCTACACCACAATTGCACGCGGAACTGGTGTCACATTATGGGATAACCATGGCAAAGAATATCTGGATGCAGTCGGTGGCGTTGCCGTCAATGTGATTGGTCATGGCGTACCGGAAATCACAGACGCCATTGCGCGAGCTGGAGCCACAACAACCTTTTCCTATGCCGCAGTCTTCACCAATCCATGGCAAGAGGAGCTCGCTTCAAACATCGCAAGCATCTCGCCAATTCCCGATTCAAAAGTTTTCTTTACTTCCGGTGGCTCTGAAGCAAACGAGTCGGCTATCAAACTTGCTCGCCAATATCACCTTGAGCGTGGGCAGCCACAGCGCTGGAAAGTAATCAGTCGCTGGCAGAGTTACCACGGCAATACCCTGGGAACACTTGCCATATCTGGACGACCAAGTTGGCGAATTCCTTACGATCCTTACCTCGTTGCTTCGCCACACATTGTTCCGCCTTATTGCTACCGTTGCCCTTTTGAGAAGACCTACCCTTCATGCGGAGTTGAATGCGCGGACGATTTAGAGCGCACCATATTGCAAGAAGGTCCAGATACGATTTCAGCATTTATCGCAGAGCCAGTGGTGGGCACCTCATTAGCAGGTGTGGTGCCGGTGCCCGAGTACTACGCACGCATCAGGGAAATTTGCGATCGTTATGGCATTTTGTTTATCGCTGACGAAGTGCTCACTGGATATGGGCGCACAGGCAAAGCATTTTCCATCGATCATTGGGGAATCGTTCCTGACATCATTACTGTGGGCAAAGGTGTCGGCTCTGGTTATACGCCTATTGCCGCTTGCATTGCCGATCCCAAAATTGTTGACGTACTGCGCAAAGGTTCCGGGCGCTTCCTGCATGGTTTCACATATGGCGGAATGTCATTAGCGTGCTTTATCGGTGTGCAGGTTTTTGAATACATTGCCAAGCACGACCTATTTACTCGAAGCGCAGAACAAGGCGCTTACCTGCATGAGCAGTTGCACGCAATGGCCTTATCGCGTCCTGCAATTGGCAATGTCAGAGGTTTGGGCTTATTTGCTGGAGTAGAGCTCGTTGCTGATCGCGACACTAAAGCGCCATTTGATAAGTCGCTAGCTGTGACAGATCGCATCGTTGCAGTCGCAGAAAGTAAGGGTCTACTACTACGAGAAGGATCTCCTGATGCGAATTATGGCAAAGGTGGCGACCAGATTCAGATTAGTCCCCCGTATGTAATTACTCGTGACGAAATCGATCGACTAGTAGATCTGCTAGGTCAAAGTATTGACGAGGTTGTGGGCTAACTAATGGCACCCCCGCCTTGGCTGGGCATCATTGCCGATGACTTTACTGGTGCGGTCGATGTGGCAACCGGCATCACCCAGGTTGGGCATCATGCAGTTATTGTCACTGCTCAGCAAAATTTGGCAGAGATTCAAGCCGACGTCATCGTAATTGCACTCAAAACCCGAAGCATCGATTCTGCGCAAGCAGTGACTTTGAGTCTTAATGCTGCGCAGCAACTGATTGAGGTGGGCGTCAATCAGATTTACTTCAAGTACTGTTCTACGTTCGACTCAACATCGCAAGGAAACATCGGTCCTGTTTCTGATGCGCTATCTAATTTGCTAGACGCGCAAGTTGTCGTTTTCAATCCGGCATTTCCAGCCAACGGGCGGGTGGTCCGTGATGGAAATCTTTATGTAAACGACGTCTTACTTGAAAACTCATCCATGCGCGATCATCCGCTTAATCCCATGACTCAGTCACATCTACCAACGCTGCTCGACCAGCAATCACAACATAAGAGTGCGACCGTGCCACTCTCGGACATCAGAAACGGTTTAATGTCAATGGTTATGCAGAGTGCCAACACTTCAGGCACCCGCTACTTTGTTACGGATAGTGTGACTGAAAATGATCTTTCTCTCGTCGCCAATGAATGCGCCACGCACCGCTTAGTCACCGGAGGATCTGCTTTAGCTGTGGCATTAGCAATCCATCGCCAGCCACTCGGGTCAAATGTGTCATCCTGGTCAGGGACTGGACGAATGGCCATTATTGTTGGCAGCACCTCGGCGGTCACGCAACGTCAAGTGGATCACTTCCGCAACTTAAATCCAGACAACGTCTACTGCTTATCGTGGCATGACCCAGGCACAACTATCAGTGACGCCTTAGCGTTTCTATCAGTTAGCGACCCTGATAAGCCAGTATTAATTACGAGTTACCGCTCTATCGAAGATGTGATTGAGCTTCAAGCCAGGTTTGGAACACAAGTATCGGCGCACATGGTTGAAGAAGCTAACGTAGCCGTGGCACAAGAACTCTTGCGTCAGGGAATTACTCGATTAATGGTTGCGGGCGGTGAAACATCAGGTGCTGTCGTGACTGGATTAGGAGTCACAAGACTCGAGATCGCGCAGCAAATTAGTCCTGGTCTAGCCTGGTCGATCACTGACACCGGAATTGCGCTGGCATTGAAAAGCGGAAACTTTGGGTCCGATGACCTTTTTACAAGTGAATATGACATACCTGAAAGTTAACTCGCGAGTATAGAAACAAACCTCAAACTGCAGTTAGGTCGAAGAAAATTTTTGAAGTAGCGGTTGTCATAAAAATTGCGTCCCACCAAATTCATGCTGTATCTAGATATTCCTGAAGTGCCTGACGAATCAGCGCTGACGGTGTTTGACCTTGTCGCTTAGCTTCGCGCTCTAATGCTAATTTCAGTTTCGCTGGGACTCTAGCCTTTATTTCAGGAGAAACTTTTGACGGTCCGGTTAAGGATGGACGACCAACAACTTGTGCAATGAATTCTTCAGCTATTTTTTCCGCACGCTTGGGGGTGATCCGCTTACCTTGGCCATCGCGAATTACTTCCTTATCTAAATCAATGTCTTTGCCCAAGACATATTTCGATTTAGCCATTAGTGCCTCCTTCTAAAAGTCCTTGGCATTACATGAATTACCAGAATGTAATCCACTAGCTTTAACGCCACTACCTCAAGTTCCAAACCACGATCGTCATGTCCAATCCAGAGAAGCTTTTGAGCCTCGCCGTCAACCGATAAGACGGTGACCGGCTCATGTTTCTCTAGGACACAAAGTACGTGGGCTTTGCCGATACGGTGCTTACGCGCCGAAGTAGCAAAACGAACAGCCTTCTCTGCCATATTATGCGCCACACAAATATTGGTCAAGTGGAAACGCGAAAGAGTTTGTAATGACAATCATTGGAAAACAATACGTTTTCACATCCAGTTACTGAATAAGTTATCCACAAATCAAGATGCTGGTGCAGGCCTACGAATTCGGATCCAGGTACCAGTTAGTTAGTGGACAGAATCCTGCGCTCTGTGCCGGCCAGGCTTATGGCTCTTCTCGGTTGGTTGATTTGGTGACAGGCCTTGCATTATTAGCCCAATAACTACTAGCCCAAGTCCAATGAAGCCATTTATAGTAATTGTTTCATCCAAAACCAGAACGCCTAGCACAGCTGCCGTTACTGGATCGGCAAGCATCATGGTTGCTGCAACCCCAGGCGCTATTCCCCGTAATCCCAAAATTTGCAGTGAATTAGCAAGACCCATCGTTATAACGCCCAGATAAAGTGCCAGCAGAATTGCTTCGGAGTTCCATTGCACTTGAACTAAGTCATTTCGAACCACAATGAACAAGCCCACGGATCCAAGCAGAAAAGCCACACCAGGAAGTTGCATTGGATGGCCGCCTGCACGTATTTCGACTTTTGCAGCATTCAGATAGCCGCCTATCCCTGTACCGGCTGCAACAGCATAAATTATTCCAGAGGCATCATTAGTTTTTAATTCGCCGATTGAAGCAACTACTAAACCTGATATTGCAATTCCTGTTGAAATAAACCAAACAGAACTCAGTCGCTCACGCAGTACCAGCCAGCCAACTAATCCAGCAGAAACTGGAATACAGCCAGTTGTAATTAGAGCAGCTGTTGCAACTCCCGATCGCTCAACTGAAGCAAAAAAGAAGCCTTGGTATGACGCAGAAGAGATGGCCATGATCCAAATTCCAGGACGCGTTAGAAGTCTCGGAATTTTATTAACTTTGCCGCCAAAAAATGGCGCAAGCAATAAAAGTGCAACCGCTCCAAGAGCCAAGCGAATAAAGCCGACAACTGGGGCCGTGCTATTGAATGAGTAAACAACCGCTGCTGTACCGGCTGTTCCAGCTAGTCCATTTCCAAGTAGCGACAGACCTACTGATCTACCTGCTTGATTACTTGGTTTCGAGTCAGGCATTTCAATACTTATTTACGACGTACTTTACTTCGCTTCTGACCACTCCCAAATACTACTGCAGGGCAGTTGCGGGCATTGTTAAAGCAATATAAATCGCTTTAACGCATCAATCCGAC
>JBEEND010000049.1:0-7527 GCA_041192345.1 Actinomycetota bacterium | reverse complement strand
TGCGGTAAATGTCCGCAGTGGTGCGCAAAGCAGACTAGCGGCCATAGTGCACTCGATAATTCTATTTTTGTGCATTTTTCTCGCCAGTGATGTAGTTTCACAAATTCCACTTTCAGTTCTAGCTGGAGTTCTAATTGCAACTGCATTGCGCATGATTGAGTTTAAGAAATTGCAGACATTCATTAAACAAACTCCACATCACTTAGTGATAGTTCCAGCAACTGCAATTGCTACGTTATTTCTTGACTTAGTAGAAGCAGTGGCTATTGGTATCTTTGTGGCATTCGTACTTAGCGCCCTGCAGAATCGCAAGCAGCGCCTCGCTAATTCCTTGGAATTACTTGAAATCGAGCAGACCTTAGATGAGGTAGTGCATCCCGAAGATGTGAAATAGACTTCCCTGCATAGCAAACACGGATGTTTGGAGCTTGGGAGTTATGGCGGAATTAGTTTTTTTCACCGGCACCATGGATTGTGGTAAATCTACGCTTGCAGCCCAAGTTAATTACACCCATGCCAGTCGAGGTCGCCGCGGAATGGTCTTTACGCGAAATGACCGGGCCGGGGCTGGCGTACTTTCTAGTCGTCTTGGCCTAGAAGTTCCAGCAATTGAAGTTACAGATGAAACAGACTTTTTTGAAATTGCCCTTGCCGAGAATTCAAGCTCAAACCCAATGGAATTCTTTATCTGTGATGAATCTCAGTTTTATACCCGCACTCAAATTGATGAGCTAGCTCATGTGGTTGATGATTTAGATATCGATGTGTTTGCATTTGGAATTGCAAGTGATTTTAGAACGGAACTATTTCCAGGATCTGCCAGACTTTTTGAACTTGCTGATCGAATTCAGATTCTGCAAGTTGAGGCCTTGTGCTGGTGTGGTCGCCGAGGCACTCATAATGCGCGAACTATCGATGGCGTAATGGTTACCGAAGGTGCGCAAGTAGCTGTTGGCGATACTGCGACCAGTTCAGGACTAGTAAGTTACGAAGTTTTATGCCGCCGCCACCACATGGCAGCAATGCCAATAAATCACGCGGCAGATTAATCTTTTCGAGAGCGCGAAAAAATACCAAGTAAGCCAAGTCCGGCAGACGCTGCGGCGATTACCCGCTCAACTTTGAGATTGCCTTCTTCAGTTACAAAGAAACTGCTTCCCAGGCCCATGCCTCGGGCCACCATGTTAATTGGCTTTAGGTACTTATTCAGGTCAGAAACCGTATTCGTCAGGTTTTCGCGGGTGGCGGCGATCTCTGCGGCAATTACTGCCGATGTTCGTTTTTTACCCATTCGGTGTGCTCCTGACATAACTGCAAGCCTACGAGGCAATGGCAAAATCACAGAATTCGTCTCGATGTGCGCATTAATTGGGAGTGGGTTATTCTTATTGCAAGTAGTTCGCAATAAGGAGTTACCATGCATATGCCCGATGGCTTAATAAATGCCCCAGTTTCAATCGGCGCAGCCGTTATTGCCGCAGGCGCCATAACCGTTGGTCTAAAGAAGTCCAAGGGCACACTGGATAGCCAGACTGCACCGCTTGCTGGACTTGTTGCCGTATTTATCTTCGCATTTCAAATGATGAATTTCCCGGTGGCCGCCGGAACAAGTGGTCACTTAATGGGTGGCGCGTTAGCTTCAATATTGGTCGGGCCCTACGTTGCTATTTTGGTTATGACTGTAGTGGTGTCTCTGCAGGCTCTAGTTTTTGCTGATGGTGGTTTATCAGCACTTGGCTTAAACCTTTTGAACATGGGAATTGTGTCAATTGTGGTAAGCGCATTGTTATTCGCTGGTCTCATGAAATTACTTCCAAAAACTCGAACCTCGATTATTGGAGTTTCTGCTACGGTCGCAGTCATTTCAGTACTGGCTTCAGCTGGCGCTTTTGTTTTTGAATATTCTCTGGGTGGAAATGCAACATACAACATTGCTTCTGTTTTGATTTCCGTAATGGGCGTACATGTTCTCATTGGAATTGGTGAAGCCATTATTACCGGGTTGACAATTGGCGCAATCTTGGCAACGCGGGCCGACTTAGTTTATGGAGCTCGTAAGTTCTTGCCCGCCCATAATCTGTTAATTAAAGAATCCGTGGTTGCGTAACTTTGTCTAGTAAAAAACTGTTTCTAATTGGGTTAATAGTTTCGTTCCTTGTGGCGGGATTTTTCAGTTTTTATTCATCTAGCCAGCCTGATGGATTAGAAAAAGCCACCGCAGAACAAGGATTAGATGTCACTGCCATAGATTCTGCCAATGCTGATAGCGCTTTAGCAGACTACGGTGTCGCTGGTATCGAAAATCAGCGACTTTCGGGATTCCTTGGTGGCGCAATTGGTATCGCAGTGGTTGGAATTGCTGGTACCGGAATTTACTTTTGGGTCCGCACCCCAAAGTCTGGCGACATTAAGTGATCATTGATTCACAGCGCATCACTTTAGACACTAAAAGTGAGCACGTACATGGGCACGGTGTTGGGGATCACTTGTATGTTCACAAACATTCGATAGTGCATGATCTACCTGCCCAAGTAAAAGTTGTCGCAGCAATTGGGTTTATTTTTATAGTTGTTTTGACGCCAGTTCATGCGGTGTGGGCTTTCGCGCTTTATCTGTCGATGATGTTTATGGTCGTTGGATTGGCAAAACTTCATTTCCCGTTAGTACTACGCCGAATGCTTATCGAGATTCCGTTTGTAATCTTTGCCGTATTAATGCCGTTCTTTGGTTCTGCGCCAAGGATTGAAGTACTTGGTATTTCCCTTTCCGAAGCTGGCTTATGGGCAGCATTTGGAATTTTGGCGAAAGGCACAATTGGCGTTATTACTTCGGTAACTTTAGCTGCCACAACTCGAGCCCGAGATTTACTACAAGGACTTGAAGCAATTCGGGTTCCTGCTGTATTAATTCAAATTGCAACTTTTATGCTGCGGTATTCAGCGGTAGTTACAAACGATTTAGTTCGGATGAAAGTAGCCCGCGAATCGCGCGGATTTTCGGCGACTGGAATAAAGCATTGGAAAGTCTTAGCGCACTCAGCAGGAGCGCTGTTCATTCGCTCCTACGAACGCGGCGAACGAGTGCACTTGGCGATGCTCGCGCGAGGTTACAACGGAACTATTATTGATCTTTATAAACCAACAGTTGTGCGGCGAGATTGGCTTATTGCTCTGATCTTGCCTGTGCTTGCGATAACAATAATGATGATTGCGTGGGTTACATTATGACTTCAAATTCAAGCTTAGAAGTTAAGGGATTGGCTTATGCCTACCCAGATGGTAACCAAGCACTATTTGGCGTAAACCTCAACATCGAGCGTGGTGAGCGCGTTGCCTTACTTGGACCAAATGGCGCTGGCAAAACTACTTTAGTTATGCACTTGAACGGAATCCTCAAGGCAGGGCTTGGCTCGGTTGCAGTTGGCGGTCTTGAAGTGAATACCGAAAGTAAAGAAACCCTCCAGGAAATCAGGCAGCGAGTTGGCATAGTTTTCCAAGACCCTGATGATCAACTTTTTATGCCAACTGTGCGCGAGGACATTGCATTTGGACCTATAAACATGGGAATCACCGGTTCAGATTTAGAGGATCGCGTCATGGAGGCTTTAGTCCTGGTTGGTATGGCGGACTTTGCTGATCGCCCACCACACCACTTGTCATTTGGACAGCGCCGCCGAGTTGCCGTGGCAACCGTGCTTGCCATGAAGCCTGAGATTTTGGTGCTGGATGAACCAAGTTCAAATCTTGATCCCGCAAGCCGCCGAGAACTAGCAGATATTTTGCGCAGCTTGGATGTGACGCTTTTAATGGTCACACATGACTTGCCTTACGCGCTGGAACTTTGCCCGCGCTCAGTGATCCTGTCCCAAGGAACAATCGTGGCGGATGGAAATACCTTCGACATACTTTGCAATGCGGCGCTGATGGCAGAAAATCGACTGGAATTACCAGTTGGTTTTGAGCCGAGGAAATAATTACTAAATCCCGATTATGAACTTGAGGTCAATTCCTGACAGAATAGATCCCACGTGCGGGAGTGGCGGAATTGGCAGACGCACCAGATTTAGGATCTGGCGCCTTCGGGTGTGGGGGTTCAAGTCCCCCCTCCCGCACCATTATCAAGTCTTAGAAATGTAGCCAGCAATCTGCTTAGCTAAATCCAATAGAGCTTTACCTCTATGGCTTATTTCATCTTTTTCAGCTGGTAAAAGTTGCGCTGTTGTTTTTGTGATGCCAGTTGGAACAAAAATTGGATCGTAACCAAAACCATTTTGACCCGCTGGTTTATCCAACAGAGTTCCTGTCATTATTCCAAGTGCAACAAGTTCTGTACCATCAGGGAAAACTGCTACTGCGGCGCAGGTGAAGTTTGCATCCCGGTTTGCAGTTGATGCCTCTTGAACTTGCTTGAGCACTAATTCCAAATTCGCTTGGTCAATATTTTCTGTGGCTCCCGACCAACGCGCAGACAATACTCCTGGATCTCCATTTAACGCCGCTACGCAAAGTCCGGAATCATCAGCAATGGCTGGTAGCCCAGTGAACTCACATAACGCTCTGGCTTTGAGCAAAGCATTGCCAACAAAAGTGGCTTCGGTTTCTTCAACTTCTGGCGCATCTGGAAATTGATCAATAGTGACAATCTGAATATCCAGGGATAGCTCTGCCAAAATGCGTTGGAGTTCTTCTGCCTTTTTAGCATTTCGAGTTGCTAGGACAAATTGCATACTTACTTCTTTGGAAGAAGAGGTGTTGCAAGTGCTTGCTTTTGTTTTTGGGTTAGATCAACGCAGCCAATTGTTGCCAAGTCCAAAAGCTCATTTAATAGATCCCGATCAAATGGCTCACGCTCTGCAGTTCCTTGGATTTCGATAAATGTGCCAGAGCCTGTCATGACAACATTCATATCGGTGTCGGCGCGAACATCATCGTCATAATGTAAATCTAAACAAGGTTTGCCATCCACAATTCCAACTGAGACTGCCGCAACTGAATCACGAAGTACGACCGCATCTTTTGAAATAAGTCCTGTGCCACGAGCCCACTCAATAGCGTCAACAACTGCAACATATGCACCAGTGATAGCAGCTGTTCGCGTGCCACCATCAGCTTGCAGCACGTCGCAATCAATCATGATCGTATTTTCGCCAAGTGAGGACATATCCAAAACCGAACGTAAACTTCGACCGATCAAGCGCGAAATTTCATGAGTTCGCCCGCCTAATTTACCTTTAACGCTTTCGCGATCATTTCTGGTGTGCGTGGCTCTTGGCAACATGGAATATTCTGCCGTTAACCAGCCTTCACCAGAACCTTTTTTCCAGCGCGGGACACCTTCGCTAAACGAGATGGCGCACAGCACTTTGGTTGCGCCAAATTCCACCAAGACGCTGCCTTCCGCGTGGTCTAGCCAGTTGCGGTTGAATACTACGTTTCGAAGTTGATCAGCCGATCGGCCATCTGAGCGATTGTTCACGTTAGTAATGCTATTGCACGGCTACAGCGAGATAACTTCGATTACTTCTGGGCCCAAGAATCGCCGAGCCAGCTGCGTAAATGGCTCACCAGTTGCCAAAAATTCATGCTTTGGCGCTGGCAGAGTTGAATCGCGCAACAAATTTTTTTCTACCAAGGTATGGTAAACATCCTTTGCGGTTTCTTCAGCGCTGGAAACCAGAGTCACGTTGTCTCCGACAATCATTGAAATGACGCCAGTTAGCAGCGGGTAGTGGGTACAACCCAAAACTAAAGTATCCACATCAGCGCTTAAAATTGGTGCTAAGTAGTCCCGCGCTACTGCCGTTAACTCAGCGCCGTTTGTAATTCCAGCTTCAACGAATTCAACAAATCTTGGACAAGCCTGACTTTCAACTTTTATGTGAGCAGCGGCGGCAAATGCATCAGAGTAGGCGCCGCTGGCAACTGTCGCAGCTGTTCCAATCACGCCCACTCTCCCGCTCCTAGTCGCGCTAACCGCACGGCGCACTGCGGGTTGGATAACTTCAATAACTGGGATGGAATAACGTTCGCGTGCATCTCTCAACATTGCCGCACTTGCTGAGTTGCAAGCAATCACCAGCATCTTTACATCTCGCTCCACCAAGGAATCCAAAACTCGCAGTGAAAGCTCTCTAACTTCGGCAATCGGGCGAGGGCCATAGGGGCTATTTTCGGTATCGCCGATATAAACAACTGGCTCATGTGGCAATTGATCTAAAATTGATCGAACAACAGTTAGGCCACCAACGCCAGAATCCATCACTCCAATTGAACGATCATTCATAAGTTAAGAGTAATCTGACAACGTGACCAAACAGCGCTCCCAGCCAGTGGTGATCTCATTGTTATTGCTCTTGGTCGGACTCGGTAGTGCAATTTACATTTTGATTGGAATAGTTACCGCCTTTGCCCCACAGCTCTTTCGTGATATCAGAGGAGTGCCTTCCGGTAACCAAATACCCTCAGTGTTGGAACTTGCTGCAGCTATAGCCTGTGTTTTTTATGGCCTTGTTGGGATTTGGTCAATCCATGAGATTCGTCAAAAATCCCAAACCGCAATTTTACTTGTGCAAAGTTTGGCTGCATTGAATATTATTTTTGGTTTTTTTAGATTTCCCCTTGGATTGTTTTTAGTCTTACTTAATCTCTTAGCTCTAGTTTTGGCTAGATCCAATACCGTAAAAAGTTGGGCTACAAAGTAACAATTTCTAAGTCAATTGCAAAGTATTCGCAACTGACTATCGGGCAGTGCAAGAACTTGATAATTTGATTTATAATTAAACTATCCGCACCGCTGAAAGTATAAAAATGTCTGTAGCCGTAAGTATTCCCACCATTTTGCGCACCTTCACTAACAACGCAAAATCAGTCACCGCCCAAGGAGCTAATTTGCAAGAGGTTATATCTGACCTTGAGGCTCAATTCCCCGGTATTTCAGATCGGCTCATTGAAGATGGAAATTTGCGCAGATTTGTAAACATTTACATAAATGATGAGGACGTTCGATTTAATGGCAGCTTGGCGGCTGCCGTCTCGCCTGGCGATGCAATTACCGTCCTCCCCGCTGTTGCTGGTGGCTGATTTTTAAAAATGCGCTATGACTCACTTCTAGAATCGGTCGGCAATACACCGCTAGTTGGCTTACCTAATTTGTCACCGTCAAAAGATGTTCGACTTTGGGCAAAATTAGAGGACCGAAATCCAACTGGATCTATTAAAGACCGCGCTGCCTTGGCAATGATCGAAGCTGGGGAAGCAGATGGAACTCTGACTCCGGGTTGCACGATTTTAGAACCCACCAGCGGTAACACTGGAATCTCTCTGGCCATGGCAGCTCGGCTAAAGGGTTACAAACTTATTTGTGTTATGCCAGAAAATACCTCAGCCGAACGAACTCAAATTTTGAACATGTGGGGTGCGGAAATTCGTTACTCCCCTGCCGCTGGCGGTTCTAATGAGGCTGTTCGAGTAGCAAAAAATCTTGCAGCAGAAAATCCGACTTGGGTAATGCTTTACCAATACGGTAACC
>JBEEND010000048.1:0-8521 GCA_041192345.1 Actinomycetota bacterium | reverse complement strand
TTTCCTTAATTCTCAGATGGGAAGAGGTCGGTAGCTACTTAGCTACTTTCTTCTTTCCAGCCACGGTCTTCTTCGGACCTTTACGGGTACGGGCGTTGGTGTGGGTGCGCTGTCCACGGACAGGCATGCCACGACGATGACGGATTCCTTGGTACGAACCGATTTCAATCTTGCGACGAATATCGGCTTGCACCTCGCGACGAAGGTCACCTTCAATTTTGAAGTTGGCTTCGATGAATTCGCGTAACGGAATTAATTGCTCATCCGTTAGGTCCTTAACGCGAAGATCTGGACTGATACCGGTTGCCGCAAGGATTTCATCCGCGCGGGTTCGGCCAATGCCAAAGATATATGTAAGGGCGATCTCTAGACGCTTCTCGCGCGGGAGGTCGACACCAACAAGGCGTGCCATCAGGCGTTACTCATTTCTGTTCTCGGTAAAGGTCTCGCACGTTCACCATTCCTTGCCGCCTGACAAGGTCCTCAGCCTTTACACACCTGAGGGTGTCGTTCCGAATTCACGCACGCGTTCATTCGGGATCGGGTGATCGTCTTATTTAGGTCTATCTAGCCCTGACGCTGTTTATGACGTGGGTTTTCGCAAATGACCATGACAACACCATGACGACGAATGACTTTGCACTTGTCGCACATTGGCTTAACTGAGGGATTAACCTTCACTTTTCATTTCCTGATCACTTGTAACGATAAACAATTCGACCGCGGGTTAGATCGTATGGAGATAACTCCACAACAACCTTGTCATCGGGCAGAATACGGATGTAGTGCATACGCATCTTGCCGGAGATGTGAGCTAGAACTTTGTGGCCATTTTCAAGTTCTACCCGAAACATTGCGTTGGGTAGTGCCTCGCTGATGGTGCCCTCGATCTCGATGGCGCCGTCTTTTTTGGCCATAAAAGTATTTACTCTCCTTTGGAAGCGGCCTAATGAATGAACTTTAGGACCGAGGACTGATGTTACGGCAATACCCTGCAAAACATGAAATCCTGGGAGTGACCCCCCATTGAAATAAGGGTTTTTGCAATTCTTAACTCGAGTTTTAGTAAAAACTTCAGTTTTACGGGATTAAACCGCGAAGTTAGCTGCTGGACTCGGGATTCCTCGGGCCGCAAAATACTGCGCGCCACCATCATGAGCCGTTAAAACCCAAGGGCCATCTGTAGTGATTGCAACCGTATGCTCCCAATGCGCTGCGCGCGAGCCATCTGTTGTTACTACAGTCCACTGGTCATCGAGTGTACGAACGTGCTTTGATCCGAGCGTTGCCATTGGTTCAATGGCAAGTGCCATGCCAGGAATCAATTCTGGTCCGTGGCCTGGCTCACCGTAATTAGGAATGAGTGGATCCATGTGCATCTTTGTGCCAATTCCATGGCCACCGTACTCTTCTAAAATTCCGTAGTTACCAGCGCTACGAATAACGATTTCAATAGCGTGACTGATGTCTGACAAACGATTTCCAGCAACTGCCATCGCTAAGCCAGCCCACATTGATTCGCGAGTTGCATTACTCAACGCTGTTTGCTCAGGTCTAGGTGTTCCAATTTCGATTGTTATTGCGGCATCGCCATTCCAGCCATCCACAATTGCACCGAAATCAACGGACAAAATGTCACCATCTTTTAATGCAATTTCATTTGGGATTGAATGCACAACTTCATCATTTAATGATGAGCAAATTACAGCTGGATAACCAAAGTAACCAAGAAATGAAGATTGCGCGCCTGCAGCCGTTAGCATCTCGCGCGCAATTTTATCTAGTTGCAATGTTGTAACACCTGGACCAGCTTCCAGTTGCATGCGAGCTAAAACATCAGCAACAACTAATCCGGCTTTGCGCATCAATAAAATTTGTTCCGGCGACTTTATTTCAAATTTACTTTTTCGACCAAGCATTTGGCGAAACTAACTTTTTAGTGCGTCAGAAATTCGAGCAGTAACTTCTGCAATGGATCCCAGTCCGTCAACTTGAACTAATAAGCCACGAGATTTGTAAAGCGCCGTTAGCGGCTCCGTTTGTTCTGCGTAAAGTTCTAAACGCCTCCGGATTACTTCCGTCGTGTCATCGCTTCGACCTTGTTCGTTGGCGCGAACGATAAGTCGCTTAACCACTTCTTCAGTGTCAGCAGTAAGTTCCAGTACTCGATTCAGTGGAGTTGCGCCGAGCATGCCATCTAGTTCAGCAACTTGCGCAACAGTGCGCGGATAACCATCTAACAAAAATCCGGCTTTAGCATCAGCATCGTTTAGCCGCGCGCGGACCATTCCGTTAGTCACTGAGTCAGGAACATACTCTCCCGCGTCCATGTATTTTTTTGCTTCTTGGCCAAGAGCGGTGCCTTGGGCCAAATTTAATCGGAATAAGTCTCCAGTTGAAATATGCGTAATCCCAAACTCGGAACAAATCATTTCTGCTTGAGTACCTTTGCCAGCACCTGGTGGCCCCATAATGAGCAACCGCATTACTTCAAGAAACCTTCATAATTACGTTGCTGCAGTTGGCTTTCGATTTGCTTCACGGTGTCCAAACCTACGCCTACGATGATCAAAATACTTGTGCCACCAAAAGCGAATCTGGTACCAACGCCAAGTGCGGCAAACGCCAAGTAAGGCAGCGTTGCAATTATCGCTAGGTAGAGCGAGCCAGGTAGTGTGATGCGATTTAGAACGTAAGCCAAATATTCGGCAGTTGGCTTACCGGCCCGGATCCCAGGAATGAAGCCACCGTATTGCTTCATATTGTCAGCAGTCTCCTCCGGATTGAACGTGATGGAGACATAGAAATAAGCGAAAAACATAATAAGTAAAAAGTTAAGCGTCAAGTAACCAGAGCGACCTGGATCCATGTAGGTCGCAACCCATTGCGCCCAACCTGCTTGTGAACCTGTTAGTTGCACAATTAGCGAAGGCAAGTAAAGCAGCGAAGAAGCGAAGATAACCGGAATAACGCCGGCTTGATTCACTTTTATCGGCAAGTAGGTTGAGGTACCGCCGTAGGACTTACGACCAACTTGGCGCTTGGCGTACTGCACCGGAATTCGTCTTTGTGCTTGCTCAACGAAAACCACACCAGCAATTGTTACGCCAATGACCAAAAGAACCAAGATGAATTTGAGGGAACCATCGATTGTAAAAATTGATGATAGCTGGCCTGGGAAAGTTGAAATGATTGAGGAGAAAATTAAAATTGACATTCCGTTACCAACGCCGCGATCTGTAATCAGTTCGCCTAGCCAGAAAATTAGCGAGGCTCCCGCAGTCATGACAACAACTATGGTCAGCAGCATTTGGATTGATTGATTAGGAAGCAACTGCTCATTACATCCCTGAAACAATCGACCAGGAGTCCGGGCCAGCGTAATAATGGTCGTAGATTGCAAAATTGCCAGGCCAACCGTTAAGTAACGAGTGAACTGGGTAATGCGAGCTTGCCCTGCTTGGCCTTCTTTTTTCAAGGATTCCAGTCGTGGAATGACCACGGTTAACAACTGAATAATGATGCTTGCTGTGATGTAAGGCATGATGCCAAGTGCGAAAATAGACAGCTGTAGCAATGCGCCACCGCTGAATAAGTTAATCAGGCCGTAAATCGAATTGTCTTGGACTGAATCCACACAAGTTTGCACTGCGGTGTAACTCACACCTGGCGCAGGAATTACCGAACCAATTCGGAAAATACCAATGATGCCGAGAGTGAAAAATAATTTACGGCGCAGGTCTGGAGTACGAAAGGCTGCTGCAAATGCACTAAACATTATCGACTCCTTGGGTAATTTTTATGTGAAAATTTGATTTCGGCAGTCTCATACAACTGCCGAAATCAAATTAATCAGATTTGGTTTACAGAACCACCAGCTGCGGCAATCTTTGCCTTAGCTGATTCCGAGAACGCGTTGGCAGTTATTTTTACTGAAACGGAAATATCGCCTTGACCTAAAACTTTTACCAGCTCGCCCTTGCGAACTGCGCCAGCTTTTACTAGATCAGTGATGGAGATATCTCCGCCCTTTGGAAACAGTGCGTTGATTTGTGCCACGTTAACAACCTGGTACTCCGTGCCAAATGGGTTTTTGAAACCCTTCAACTTTGGAGTACGCATGTGAAGTGGCATCTGGCCACCTTCGAAGCGCACGGGAACTTGATAGCGAGCCTTAGTACCTTTGGTACCACGACCTGCTGTCTTACCCTTGCTACCTTCACCACGGCCAACGCGTGTTTTCGCAGTCTTACTACCCGGAGCCGGGCGAAGATGATGAATCTTAAGAGTCATGGTTACTTAACCTCCTCAACACTTACCAAGTGGCGAACGGTGTTAACCATGCCACGAATTTCTGGACGATCTTCTTTAACAACAGTGTCGCCAATTCGCTTTAAGCCAAGTGAGCGCAAGGTATCGCGCTGATTTTGCTTGCCGCCAATACCTGACCTCAACTGAGTTACTTTGAACTTTGCCATTACGCACCAACCTTCTCTGCGTTCGCGCGAAGTAGCGCTGCTGGCGCAACTTGGTCAAGTGGCAAGCCACGGCGGGCCGCAACTTGTTCTGGGCGCTCAAGCATTTTTAGTGCTGCAACAGTTGCATGCACAATGTTGATCGCATTGTCAGATCCAAGTGACTTAGAAAGTACGTCTGCAATTCCAGCGCACTCAAGTACTGCTCGCACTGGTCCACCTGCGATAACGCCGGTACCTGGAGCGGCTGGACGTAGCATTACTACGCCAGCTGCAGCTTCACCTTTAACTGGATGCGGAATGGTCTTTTGAATGCGAGGCACAACGAAGAAATTCTTCTTTGCTTCCTCAACACCTTTTGCGATTGCGGCAGGCACTTCTTTTGCCTTGCCGTAACCCACGCCAACTCGACCATCGCCGTCACCGACAACTACTAGAGCGGTGAAGCTAAAGCGACGACCACCCTTAACAACTTTCGAAACACGGTTGATAGCAACAACACGCTCTACGAATGCACTCTTCTCGACAGGTGCCTGTGAGCGATCATTACGATCACGACGTTCGCGACGATCGTTAGTACCGCCCTCGCGAGTTTCACCACCACGTTGGTTAGCAGCCATAATTACTTTTCCTACTTCCTTCGTGACTTAGAAATCGAGGCCGCCCTCGCGGGCGCCATCAGCTAGTGCCGCAATTCGGCCGTGGTACTTATTGCCACCACGATCAAATACGACTGTTGAAATACCGGCTTGCTTTGCACGTTCTGCAACAAGTTTTCCGACCTCACGGGCCTTTGCACTCTTGTCATCAGCATTGCTCTTCAAGGTCTTTTCCATTGTTGATGCGAATGCAAGTGTGTGACCTGCAACATCGTCAACTACCTGGACTGAGATGTGACGAGCTGAACGATTAACAACCATGCGTGGACGCGCAGTTGTTCCCGAAAGCTTCTTGCGAACGCGAGTGTGGCGACGCTTACGCGCTACCGCCTTCTTGTTACCTGAACCTAATTTGGCTACGACAGACATGATTACTTCTTGCCAGCCTTTCCAGCCTTGCGACGAATGACTTCGTCTGAATAACGGATACCTTTTGCTTTGTATGGATCAGGTTTACGAAGCTTGCGCAAGTTTGCGGAAACTTCGCCAACCTGCTGCTTGTCGATACCTGATACATGCAATTTTGTTGGGGTCTCAACGGTGAAAGTGATCCCTGCCGGAGCAGTTACCTTCACTGGGTGTGAGTAACCAAGTGCAAATTCCAAAGTGTCACCTTGGGCAGCCACGCGGTAACCAGTACCGGTGATTTCCAAAGTCTTTGAATAGCCCTGTGTTACGCCAACAACCATGTTGGAGATCAACGTGCGAGTCAGACCGTGACGGGCACGACTTTCGCGCTCGTCGTTTGGACGGGTAACTGCAAGTTGCCCATCTTCTTCGCGCGCAACAGTAATTGGCTCTACAACAACATGTGAAAGCGAACCTTTAGGTCCCTTAACAGTGACGTTAGAACCATCAATAGTTACTTCTACGCCACTTGGGATTGTGATTGGCATGCGACCGATACGTGACATGTCAAACCCCCTTAGTAAACGTAGGCGAGAACTTCTCCGCCTACGCCTTTCTGTGCGCATTGCTTGTCAGTTAAAAGTCCGGTTGAAGTGGAGATAATCGCAATTCCAAGTCCACCTAATACTCGAGGTAGCGCAGTGTTCTTTGCGTAAACACGAAGACCTGGCTTGGAGACTCGGCGCACGCCAGCAATTGAACGCTCGCGATTCGGTCCATACTTCAAAGTGATGTTAAGTGTTTTGCCAACTTGTGCATCTGCAACGTCAAAGCCCTTGATGTAACCCTCACGCTTGAGGATTTCAGCAATGTGCTCTTTCATTTTGGAATGCGGCATTGACACGGACTCATGGTGAGCCGAGTTTGCATTACGAACACGCGTTAGCATGTCTGCAATTGGGTCTGTCATCGTCATTGGCTTATCGCCCTTCTCGTCGCGGTATCCCGTTAAGGACCTACGTCGTTGTTGTTGTTACCAAGAACTCTTGGTGATACCTGGAAGTTCGCCAGCATGTGCCATCTCACGGAAACAAATTCGGCAAAGACCGAACTTACGGTAAACCGAATGTGGACGACCGCAGCGCTGGCAACGGGTGTAACCACGAACTTTGAACTTCGGGGTTTCGTTGGCTTTATTCCTAAGACCGGTTTTCGCCATGACTTAAGCCTCCTTGAATGGGAAGCCCAGGAGCTTTAACAGCGCCCGACCTTCAGCATCGTTAGCAGCAGTTGTAACCAGCGTGATATCCATTCCACGCTGACGATCTACTGAGTCTGGATTGATTTCGTGGAACATAACTTGCTCGGTTAGACCGAAGGTGTAGTTACCATTTCCATCAAACTGCTTTGGGGACAGACCACGGAAGTCGCGGATACGTGGCAAAGCCAGTGTCAGCAGACGATCTAGGAATTCCCACATGCGATCGCCACGTAGTGTGACGTGCGCACCAATTGGCATTCCCTCGCGAAGTTTGAACTGCGCGATAGATAGCCGAGCTTTTGTGACCTGAGGCTTTTGACCAGTGATTGCGGTTAGATCGCGGATTGCGCCTTCGATCAACTTTGAATCACGAGCAGCCTCGCCAACACCCATGTTCACAACAATCTTTGTCAGACCAGGAACTTGCATGGCGTTAGCGAAAGAAAACTCTGACTTTAACGCAGGAACAATTTCCTCACGGTAAGTCGTCTTTAAGCGTGGAGACACTTTGACATCAGTAGACATTAAATGTCCTTTCCGGATTGACGGGCAACACGAACGCCACGGGAGCCCTCGTAAGTTGTTCCATCGGTACGAGTCTTAGTTACTGTGTCGCGACGGGCGCCAACTTTCGTTGCTTTTCCATCCACAAGTAGCTGAACGTTTGAAACATGAATTGGAGCTTCAATGGTTTCGATTCCGCCCACGACTACACCGCGAGTTGTCTGTTCTTTACGAACGTGACGCTTCATGCGGTTAACGCCTTCGACGATAACTTTGTTTCGCTCTTCGAATACTGCAAGAACAGTTCCCTTGGAACCCTTATCTTTGCCAGCGATTACCAACACTTCATCACCTGTTTTGATTTTCATTACAAAACCTCCGGTGCAAGCGAAATAATTTTCATGAACTTCTTATCGCGAAGTTCACGACCAACTGGTCCAAAGATGCGAGTGCCACGAGGTTCGCCATCAGCCTTAAGAATGACTGCTGCGTTCTCGTCGAAACGGATGTAGGAACCATCTGGACGGCGGCGCTCCTTTTTAGTGCGCACGATAACGGCCTTGATGACATCGCCTTTTTTGACGTTGCCACCAGGGATCGCGTCCTTGACTGTACCAACGACAACATCGCCAATACCTGCATAACGACGGCCGGAACCACCGAGAACACGGATAACCAAAATTTCCTTGGCACCTGTGTTGTCAGCGACTCTTAGTCGAGACTCTTGTTGAATCACTTTTGATCCCTACCCTTACTTAGCTTTCTCTAGGATCTCGACCATGCGCCAACGCTTGGTAGCGCTGAGTGGTCGAGTCTCCATCAACAGAACACGATCACCAATGCCAGCGGCATTAGTCTCGTCATGTGCTTTTAGCTTGTTTGTGCGACGCACAACCTTGCCATAAAGCGGATGCTTAAAGCGATCTTCAACTGCAACGACAATTGTCTTATTCATCTTGTCGCTAACAACTAAACCTTCACGAACCTTGCGGTCGCCGCGCTCTACGTCGCTCATGCTGCACCCTCACTACTATCAACCGGAGTGATACCTAATTCGCGTTCGCGCATCACGGTGTACAGGCGTGCAATTTCCTTGCGGACTGCGCGTAGACGGCCGTGACTTTCAAGCTGGCCGGTGGCAGCTTGAAATCGTAGGTTAAATAGTTCTTCTTTGGCTTCGCGCAATTTTGAAATCAATTCATCATTGGCTAGACCGCGTAAGTCAACTGTGTTTGTAATTGGCATTAGATCTCCTCACGCGCAACTATGCGGCA
>JBEEND010000047.1:0-8717 GCA_041192345.1 Actinomycetota bacterium | reverse complement strand
GACGAATAGTCGCACTTGTTGGTAGTTCCAGCACGCTAGGAGCGAACAAAGCCATGTCGCCCATGCCAATGTCAGGCTGACCCCTTATTGTTTAGGAGTTAGCAAAACATTTAGGAGTAATTGTGAGCGGCATCGAGATCCCAGGGTTAAATCTCCCGGAGGCACGCACCCCGTCCCCAACTGGACAGCAATTTGGCGATTCGGTCTACCAGCGCCTGTTGCAAGATCGCATTATTTTCCTAGGCACCCAAGTTGCTGATGACATGGCAAATGCCATTTGCGCTCAGATTTTGCTTTTGGCTGCTGATGACCCTGAAAAGGATATTTTCCTTTACATAAATTCCCCCGGTGGCTCAATAAGCGCGGGTATGGCAATTTACGACACCATGCAGTTTGTTAAAAACGATGTAGCAACAGTTGCAATGGGACTTGCTGCCTCCATGGGTCAGTTCCTGTTATGTGCTGGCGCATCGGGCAAGCGTTACTCGCTGCCGCACGCACGCATCATGATGCACCAACCTTCCGGTGGAATTGGTGGAACCGCAGCTGATATCAAGATCCAAGCTGAGCAAATGAAATTTACTAAAGCAAAGATGGCAGAACTTATTGCCGAACATACTGGCCAGTCAATGCAAACAGTTACTGATGATTCTGATCGTGACCGCTGGTTCACTGCAGAAGAAGCAAAAGATTATGGTTTCGTCGATCATGTTGTGCGCAGTGCGCGCGATGTGGCCGGCGAAGGCGGAACGGCATAAGGGGATACTCATGGATTACTCACCACAATCGCGCTACATTCTGCCGAACTACATTGAGCGCACACCGCAAGGCATCCGGGAATACAACCCTTATGGCAAGTTATTCGAAGAGCGCATCATTTTCCTAGGTGTGCAAATTGATGATGCTTCTGCTGACGATGTTATGGCGCAACTTTTGGTTTTGGAATCACTTGATCCCGAGCGCGACATTCAGATGTACATCAATTCACCAGGTGGCTCATACACTGCTATGACTGCAATTTATGACACCATGCAATTCGTTAAGTGCAACGTACAAACCGTTTGTCTTGGCCAAGCAGCTTCCGCAGCTTCAGTAATTCTTGCTGCTGGCGCGCCAGGAAAGCGATTTGCTCTGCCACATGCGCGCATTCTGATTCATCAGCCATACACCGAAGGTGGCGGCCAGGGTTCAGACATTGAGATTCAAGCTAATGAAATCTTGCGCATGCGCGATGAGATGGAAGGCATTTTCTCGCACCATACTGGGCGCTCAGTTGATGAGATCCGCATAGACATGGATCGGGACAAAATCCTTACCGCCCCACAGGCAAAGGAATACGGAATCATCGATCAGGTACTAACTTCGCGGGTTCCCCTGAATAAATAGCCTTTCCTTGGCGTGTACGCCAAGAGAAAATGCTTGATTCAAGATACTTTGGAGGAACGCTCGAAGTATCTGTCCACACTTATTCCCCCGGGAGGTGACCACTATGGCTCGTATCGGTGAAAGTGGCGACCTGTTGAAGTGTTCGTTCTGCGGCAAAAGCCAGAAGCAGGTCAAGAAATTGATCGCTGGCCCAGCGGTGTACATCTGTGACGAATGCATTGACTTGTGCAATGAAATCATTGAAGAAGAATTAGGCGAGTCGGTAAACCTCGGTTGGGATGAACTTCCTAAGCCGCGCGAGATCTTCGCATTCCTTGATCAGTATGTAATCGGTCAAGAAGTTGCCAAGAAGTCGCTTTCAGTTGCTGTCTACAACCATTACAAGCGAGTACAAGCTGGCGCAAATGAATCCACACGCGAAGAAAGCGTTGAACTTGCTAAGTCAAATATTTTGCTACTTGGCCCAACTGGTTCAGGTAAGACTCTGCTCGCCCAGACTTTAGCTCGCATGCTAAATGTTCCATTTGCGATCGCAGATGCCACTGCACTTACTGAGGCTGGTTATGTTGGCGAAGATGTAGAAAACATTTTGCTGAAACTAATTCAAGCTGCGGATTACGACGTCAAAAAAGCGGAAACTGGAATCATCTACATCGATGAAATCGACAAGGTAGCTCGCAAGAGTGAAAACCCTTCGATCACTCGCGACGTTTCAGGTGAAGGTGTCCAGCAAGCTCTTTTGAAAATTCTGGAAGGCACGACTGCCTCAGTTCCACCACAAGGTGGGCGCAAGCATCCGCATCAGGAATTTATTCAAATTGATACCAGCAACGTCTTGTTTATTGTTGGTGGCGCATTTGCCGGCTTAGATCAAATTATTCGTCAGCGAATTGGTAAGAAAGCGCTTGGCTTCACGGCCAACATTGAGCAAAAGGAAATTAACGAACAAGATATTTTCTCGCAGGTTATGCCAGAGGACATGTTGAAGTTTGGCATGATTCCAGAATTCATTGGTCGCTTGCCAGTATTTACTTCCGTTGCCCAGCTCGACAAAGAAGCGCTTGTGGCTGTCTTAACGCAACCAAAGAATGCTTTAGTTCGGCAGTACCAAAAACTATTTGACTTAGATGGCGTGGAACTTGAATTCACACCTGATGCACTTGAGGCAGTTGCGGAACAAGCAATTCTGCGTGGCACAGGTGCTCGTGGACTTCGCGCGATTATGGAAGAAGTTTTGTTAACGGTTATGTACGACGTACCAAGCCGCGATGACGTAGCCCGAGTAGTAATTAATCGGGAAGTTGTCTTAAAGAACGTTAACCCAACCCTGATTCCGCGGGATGCACCAGTTGCAAAACGAATTCCAAAGGAAAAGTCAGCTTAGTTTTAGCTTTCGCTAGTTGGCGCGAGTTCGATCTCTAAAGAAATTTGGCCCGCGGCTTCTGCATAAGTAAAGTCACTTTGAACTCGGCCCGCAGTCTTCAAATCTGCGGCAACAAGTTTTGCTTTTGCTAAGACTTGCGCAGGCGCACTAATAGTTGCCTTAGTAATCTCCGCTTTCATGGAAACTTTGGCTTCACTTTTGGACTTTCTTAGCTGGAGCAAAATCTCGGCAGAAACTCCAAGCAAAGATGAATCGCCATTAAAAGCCCGTAATTCCTTTGAAGTTGGCCAAGGCGACTTGTGAACTGATTCCTCGTGAGTCCACGACCAAACTTCCTCAGTTACAAATGGCAAGAACGGCGCAAAGAGTTTGATTAAGGTGTCCAAGGTAATGGTCAGGGCGGCGCGAGCAGATTGCGCTCCGGCTTCGCCAGCTAGCCCATAAGAACGGTCCTTAACTAACTCAAGATGATCATCGGTGAATTCCCAGAAGAATTTCTCTGCTGCTTCCATAGCCTTGGTGTAATTAAATGCTTCAAATGCCTTAGTTGCCTCATCGACAACATCAGCAAGAGCAGCAAGTAGCGCTTTATCAATTGGTTCGGTAATAGCTTCGCGGGCTGCGCTACCTTGGGTTAAAACAAATTTACTTGCATTTAGAATTTTGGTTGCTAAGCGACGACCAATTTTCATTTGGCCGACATCAAAAGCAGTATCTGTTCCAGGACGACCGCTGGCAGCCCAATAGCGCACACCATCGCTGCCATGTTCATCCAGTAAATCTAGGGGAGTAACAACATTGCCTTTGGACTTGGACATTTTCTTTCGATCTGGATCTAAAATCCAACCAGAAATCAAGGCATGCTTCCAAGGTAAAACTTTTTCCTCAAGGTGCGCGCGAACAACTGTGCTAAACAACCAAGTTCGAATAATTTCATGCGCCTGTGGGCGAACATCAAATGGCCAAACTCGACTCCACAAGTCCTCATCAAATCCCCAACCACCTGCAATTTGTGGTGTCAGCGACGAGGTTGCCCAAGTATCCATAACATCAGGGTCACCCATAAATCCACCAGGTATTCCGCGCTGCGCCTCGGTATAGCCAGCGGGAACATCGGTTGAAGGATCAATGGGAAGTGCGGCAACATCTGGAACCAGAATTTTGTCCCACATTGGATTGCCATCAGCAGCTAGGCCGTACCAAACCGGAACTGGCACACCAAAAAATCGTTGTCGTGAAATTAACCAATCGCCATTAAGTCCTTCAACCCAATTTTCGTAGCGCACTTTCATGTGATCTGGGTGCCACTTAATGTTGCGCCCGCGATCCACCAGCTCAGATCGCAACTGTGCATCGCGACCACCATTTCGGATGTACCACTGTCGAGTGGTCACGATTTCAAGTGGCTTATCGCCTTTTTCAAAAAACTTAACGGGATGAACTATTGCGCGAATTTCGCCGTGGAGGTCCCCAGATTCTTTGAGTAGTTCTGCCATCTTCTCTTTGGCGGAGTGCGCAGTTAGCCCAGCAATTGCGGAATAGGCGTTCTGACCGATTTCACTAGAAATCCAGTCTGGAATTTCCGAAATGATTCGACCATCCCAGCCGATTATTGGCCGAGTTGGTAGTTGAAGTTCGCGCCACCAGGTCACGTCAGTGGTGTCACCGAAAGTACAAATCATCGCAATTCCAGATCCCTTTTCTGGATCAGCCAGCGTGTGGGCAACGACTGGAACTTCCACTCCAAAAATTGGTGAAGTGACAGTGGTGCCAAATAGTGGCTGGTAGCGATCATCATCGGGATGAGCAACTAGGGCAACACAGGCGGAAAGTAATTCTGGGCGAGTTGTCTCAATAAATATTGGCTCACCATCTGGTTTATGGAATGAAATGCGATGGTAAGCACCTGGTCGCTCCCGATCTTCCAATTCAGCTTGCGCGACAGCGGTTCTAAATGTTACATCCCACAGCGTAGGCGCTTCACTTTGATAAGCCTCGTTACGCTCTAGATTATTTAGGAACATGAGCTGGGAAACATTACGCGCACGTGAATCAATAGTTTGGTAGGTAAGTTTCCAATCGACGCTAGTTCCGAGTCGGCGCCAAAGTTCTTCAAAAGCTTTTTCATCTTCAATAGTTAATTGCACACAAAGTTCCACAAAGTTCCGGCGGGAAATCGGTAACTGATCTTTGCCTGGTTCTGCTGGGGGCGCGAAGTTTGGATCATAGGGAAGTGAGGGATCACATCGCACGCCAAAGTAATTCTGAACTCGACGTTCAGTTGGCAAGCCGTTGTCATCCCATCCCATTGGGTAAAAAACCGACTTACCGTTCATTCGCTGATAACGAGCTATGCAATCTATATGTGTGTAAGAGAACACGTGACCGACGTGAAGTGAGCCGCTAACAGTTGGAGGCGGGGTATCAATACTAAAAACGTTTTCGCGAGTTGCGCTGCGATCAAAGGAGTAGGTGCCAGCTTCGTCCCAGGCCTGCATCCACTTTGATTCCAAGCCGTCAAGTGTTGGCTTTTCCGGCATTCGTTGCGCGCTCATGAACCCTAATCTTAGACAATGGCAGCCACTTAGAATGAATCCATGACTTTGCCAGAACTCCAAGAGCTTGCGCGCGTGGTGGAGGTATTGGAATCTCGTTGGCCGGAGACCAAAATCGAACCAAGTTTGGATCGAATTAGCCATTTAATGACGCTTTTAGGTGATCCACAGTTCGCTTATCCAGTTATTCATGTGACTGGAACAAATGGTAAAACTTCAACAGCGCGCATGATTGAATCTTTGCTCAGAGCACTTGGACTGCGAACTGGATTAGTAACCAGTCCACACTTGCACCAAGTCAGTGAACGCATCCGTCTTAATGGCGATCCGATTCCAGCCGCTAAGTTTGTTGAAATTTATGACGAGTTAGAGCCTTACTTAGCGATTGTGGATAGTGAAAGTTTGGCTAACGGCGGTCCAGCAATGTCTTACTTCGAAGTGCTAACTGGAATGGCGTTTGCGGCATTTGCAGATGCGCCAGTGGATGTTGCAGTCGTTGAAGTTGGTATGGGCGGAACCTGGGATGCCACTAACGTCGTCTCGCCGTTAGTAAGTGTTGTCATGCCCATTGGTTTGGATCACGCAGAATATCTCGGCGACACTGTGGAATTAGTTGCAACTGAAAAATCTGGAATCATTAAAACTGGATCCATTGCAGTTCTTTCCTACCAAGATCCAATACCTGCTGAAATTCTTTTAAAGCGCGCAGTACTTGTTGATGCTGCAGTTGCGCGCCAGGGTGTTGAATTCAGCGTGCGAGATCGTGCCTTGGCAATTGGTGGACAAGCCCTAAACCTAGATGGCTTGAACGGAAGTTACGAAGAAATTCTGTTACCACTTTTTGGGGCGCATCAAGCTGCCAATGCCTCGGTTGCACTAGCTGCTGTGGAAGCATTCTTCGGCGGCACAGTTACTTTGGACATTGACGCAGTACGCGAGGGTCTAGGAAGTGTTACTTCACCTGGTCGCATGGAAATTGTTCGGCGCAGTCCTACGGTAATTGTTGATGCAGCGCATAATCCGCATGGCGCAACTAGTTTGGCTACTGCGCTGGAGGAATCATTTACTTTTGAACAAATCATTGGAGTCGTTTCGGTGATGGCCGACAAAGATGTAGCTGGCTTGCTTCAAGCATTAGAACCAATGTTCAATGAAGTTGTTGTGACCTGGAATGGCGCAGTTAGAGCCATGCCGGCAACTGATCTTGCCCAAATCGCAAATCAGATTTTTGGTGAGGATCGGGTGCACGAGGAAGCAAATCTTGCAAGCGCTATTGATAAAGCAATCGCGATTGCGGATGAAGCTGGTATGAATGGCGTTGGCGTAGTTGTTACTGGCTCAGTTGTTACCGCAGCAGCAGGTCGCGCGCTAATGGGAAGGGTGGGAACCTGATGAAAGTAATGGGAAGCGCAATCCTATTTTTTGAAGCAATCGTGCTTGGCCTTTCGATTCCGATTTCAGTTGTTATTTATGAAACTTCTAAGTCACTGACACTGTGGGTGACTTTTTTGCTGATGTTGCTGTGCATTCTGGCTATTGGCGGGGTAAGACATGATCGACGTAGCGCTATAATTACTGGACTGGTAGTTCAGATCGCCATCATTATTGCTGGATATTGGGTAGGACCACTTGTGTTCCCGGGCATTCTTTTCCTATTGGTTTGGGGGCTAGCCATAGTGCTGAGCAAAAAAGTTGATGAGGCAAAAATCGCGCAGGCAGAGGCAACCCAAGAAACCCTTTAAGATTAAGAACATGTCTGAACGTACTCTTGTCCTTGTAAAGCCAGATGGCGTTGAACGCGGTCTAATCGGTGAGGTTATCTCGCGGATTGAGCGAAAGGGTTTCAAAATTCTAGCTCTTGAAATGCGAACAATTTCCCGCGCTACCGCTGAAGCTCACTATGGCGAGCATTCAACTAAGCCATTCTTTAAAGACTTAGTTGACTTTATCTCTGGCGCACCACTTGTTGCTGCTGTCATCGAAGGCGACGATGCGATTGCTGCCTGGCGAACCATGATGGGCGCTACTAATCCAGTTAATGCTGCGATGGGCACCATTCGCGGAGACTTAGCAACCCAGACTCAATTAAATGTTTCGCACGGTTCAGACTCACTTGAGTCGGCAGCGCGCGAAATCTCACTATTCTTTCCAAATCTGTAAAGGGTTAACCATGACCGTCCAGTCTGTATTTCCGGCACTGGAACAGTTATTGCCTCGGGTGCAAAAACCTGTTCAATATGTTGGCGGCGAACTAAACGCTGTAATCAAGGCATGGGATGACACCGTAGTTCGTTGGTGCTTGATGTATCCCGACGCTTACGAAGTTGGAATTCCAAATCAAGGCGTACAAATACTTTATGAAGTTCTAAATGAACGCGCAGATACTTTGTGCGAGCGCACTTATGCAGTTTGGCCAGATCTAGAAAAGTTAATGCGCGAAAACAATGTGCCACAATTCACGGTTGACGCACATCGACCAGTAGGCGCATTTGATGCACTTGGCGTTTCATTTTCAACAGAACTTGGCTACACCAACATGCTCACGGCAATAGATCTTGCTGGCATTCCACTACATGCCGTTGATCGGGATGAGACACATCCACTAGTTATTGCAGGTGGACATGCAGCGTTTAATCCAGAAGCTATTTCTACTTTTATTGATGGCGCGGTTCTTGGCGATGGCGAGCAAGCAGTTCTTGCAATCACCGACATCATCGCTGCATTCAAGAACGAAGGTAATCCTGGTGGGCGCGAAGAATTATTAATGCGCCTTTCCAAGTCTGGTGTGATGTATGTTCCAGCTTTTTATGATGTTGAATATTTAGAAGATGGTCGCATTCGTCGCGTGGCACCAAACCGACCAGGTGTGCCATGGCGCGTTGCGAAGCACACTGTGATGAATCTTGACGAGTGGCCCTACCCCAAGGCGCCGCTAGTTCCAATTGCCGAAAGTGTTCACGAACGTATGAGCGTGGAAATCTTTCGTGGCTGTACCCGTGGCTGCCGGTTCTGTCAGGCGGGAATGATTACTCGTCCAGTGCGGGAACGTTCCATGACGAGTATTGCCGAAATGGTTGCAAATGGCCTAGAAAAGACCGGCTATGAAGAAATCGGCTTACTTTCGCTATCAAGTGCCGACCACAGCGAGATTGCGGAATTGGCAAAGGGTCTAGCGGATCGCTATGAAAATACCCAAACCTCGCTTTCCCTGCCAAGTACTCGAGTTGATGCATTCAACATTGATCTAGCTAATGAACTTTCCCGTAATGGCCGTCGCAGTGGACTTACTTTTGCTCCCGAAGGTGGCAGTGAGCGAATTCGTCGCGTAATCAACAAAATGGTTACTGAAGAGGACATGATCCGCACTGTTACTGCGGCTTATGCTTCCGGTT
>JBEEND010000046.1:0-9110 GCA_041192345.1 Actinomycetota bacterium | reverse complement strand
AGGCTGCTGAAAAGCGCTTGCTTGCATTTGGCTGCACCGTTACGCCAGTTGCGCAAAGTGCGCGTGACCACGTGCGCGCGGTTAGTGATCTACCAGATTTAATTCCTTTGGCCGATGTCATTGTGCTGATCGTCCCAGGAAATGCTGGAACTAAAAACTTAGTTGATGCCAAGTTTTTAGCGAGCATGAAAGATGGCTCGTTGCTAGTTAATGTGGCTCGTGGAGTTGTTGTTGACACCCAGGCCTTGGTAACTGAACTAAAAAGTGGTCGAATTCATGCTGCACTTGATGTGACTGAGCCCGAACCGTTGCCAGCAGATCACGCGCTATGGGATATGCCAAATGTCATTATCACTTCACATAACGGCGGTGAGGGCGATGTGTTTTGGGATCGCGCTCGCACGCGAATCCACAGTCAGTTTGAGCTTTGGTTCGCCGGTAAACCCTTGGACTGTGTGATTACGCAGTAGCGAGTCGCAACTTAGAAATATTCGGTATATTTAACTATGCCCAATATGAAGCCTCGAAGCGGACAAGTTACTGACGGTATTGAGCGCGCTCCGGCGCGTGGGATGCTGCGCGCAGTTGGAATGGGTGATGCCGACTGGGTTAAACCACAAATCGGCATAGCTTCGTCTTGGAACGAAATCACACCGTGCAATCTTTCTTTGGAACGCTTGGCTAAAGCCTCCAAAGAGGGAGTTTTAAAAGCGGGCGGCTTCCCGATGCAATTTGGCACAATTTCGGTATCTGATGGAATTTCCATGGGACATGAAGGTATGCATTTCTCGCTAGTGAGCCGAGAAATTATTGCTGACTCCGTCGAAGCAGTAATGCAAGCTGAGCGCCTCGATGGCATGGTCAATTTTGCGGGCTGCGATAAGTCTCTGCCCGGAATGCTAATGGCAGCAGCTCGCCTGGATGTAGCAAGTGTGTTTGTTTACGCCGGATCTATCTTGCCTGGCAATGTAACACTTTCGGATGGCAGCAATCGCGACGTAACAATCATTGATGCTTTCGAAGCGGTCGGCGCATGTGCTCGTGGCTTGATGAGCGAAGAAGATGTTGATCGAATTGAACGCGCAATCTGCCCAGGTGAAGGCGCATGTGGTGGCATGTACACCGCAAACACCATGGCTTCAGCTGCTGAGGCGATGGGTATGTCATTGCCTGGTTCAGCAGCGCCACCGGCAGTAGATCGTCGCCGTGATGGTTTTGCAATCGCATCGGGCGAGGCTGTTGTTAACCTAATTGCGCAAGGTATTACAACGAGAGACATCATTACCAAGCAGTCGCTAGAAAATGCAATTGCAATTGTGATGGCATTTGGTGGCTCTACCAATGCTGTCTTGCACTTGCTCGCAATTGCTCATGAAGCACATGTGGATTTGCAGCTTGATGATTTTCACCGCATCGGATCAAAAGTTCCATTACTCGCAGACGTAAAGCCATTTGGCCGCTATGTAATGAGCGATGTTGATCGAGTTGGTGGTGTGCCAGTAGTCATGCGTGCTCTGCTGGATGCGGGACTTATGCATGGTGATTGCTTAACTGTGACCGGTAAAACTATGGCAGAAAATCTTGCTGATTTAGATTCCCCAGATCCCGATGGCGATATCGTGCACGCCATGAATAACCCAATGGGTGGCACAGGTGGCATTTCAATTTTGAGTGGATCACTTTCGCCAGAAGGCGCAGTAGTTAAAACTGCTGGAATTCCTGTGGATTTATTTGAAGGACCAGCAAAAGTCTATGAGCGGGAACGCGCTGCGATGGACGCACTTGAAAGTGGCGATATTCAAGCTGGCGATGTTGTGATCATTCGGTATGAAGGTCCAAAAGGTGGCCCAGGTATGCGGGAGATGCTAATGATTACTGGCGCAATCAAGGGCGCTGGACTTGGTAAAGAGGTCATGCTGATTACTGATGGCCGATTCAGCGGTGGCACAACTGGCCTATGTATCGGTCACGTTGCACCAGAGGCAGTCGATGGCGGACCAATTGCATTTGTAGAACATGGCGACAAAGTGCGCATCAACATCAGCGAGCGAAAGCTGGATCTATTAGTTGATGAATCTGTCTTAGTTGAGCGACGAAAGCACTTTAAGCCAGTTCCACATAAGTATGACCGTGGAGTTTTGGCGAAGTACGTAAGACTTGTCGGTTCTGCCAGCAACGGCGCAGTCTGCGATTAATTTGAGTAACCACAGGCACTCGCATAGGCGAGCGAGCGACCTTGATCGTTCCTGGATTGATCCAATTCGGGAAAAGACGCTCCACAAGTACTTATTGTCTATCTTGCTCCCGCTAACTTTCCTTGGAGTATTTACAGTTTTTTCGTCTTGGCCCGATAGTAACTTGAACATCGACAAGAGTATTTTTGGTTACGTTGATGAGTCGCAGTTTTATACGGTAGAAGTTCAAACAATTCAAAAATTTGATTGCATTGCTAATGGCGCAACTCAAGATGCATCTGGCAATTTCACAACTGCGCCATGCGCGAAAATTTCAGCCAAACTTTTAACGGGTCCAGATGCTGGGCAAATTGCAACGTTTGATGTGCAGCCAACAATTGTTGACTTTGGAATTCATTCTGGCGACAAGGTTTCCGTGGCGTCCATTCCAACTGATTCCGGTACAGTCTATATTTTTAATGATTTCGAACGAACAAACGGAATTTATGTTTTGTTCGGGGTATTTTTAGTTGCGCTAGTTTTAACAGCTGGAATTGGCGGTCTTCGAGCGTTAGTTGGACTGGGACTAACCTTTGGACTTTTGATTATCTATTTAATTCCAGCGCTCATCCAAGGCCAGCAAGTTGTTTATGCAGTCGGTGGGGTAGTACTTTCCGTAACTGCATTTGTGCTTTATCTAGTTCATGGCTTCAGCCTCAAAACTGGCGCAGCAATCGTTGGCACATTAACTGGCTCCGTGATCGCCATAATCGGCGCCATCTGGTCAACTGGTGCGCTGCGCTTAACTGGGATAACCGGTGATGAAGATCTGATACTTTCCTCGATAGCCTCCCAAGTAAAGTTGTCTAATTTACTGATAGCCAGCATGGTTATTGCGGGATTTGGCGCTTTGAATGATGTGACTGTTACGCAAAGTTCAGCGGTTTGGGAATTAGCAAGTTCCAGTGAAAAACAAAATTGGCGCCAATTGTTTTTAGGTGGCATGCGGATTGGTCGAGATCACATAGCTTCCTCTATTTACACAATCGCATTTGCGTACGTTGGAGCTGCCTTAGTTACTTTGATGCTCATAGTTGCATCAAGTCCACCACTTGCAAGACTGATTAATGACGAAGTAGTTGCCCAAGAATTAGCGTTAATAATGGTTGGCTCGATTGCGCTGGCGCTTAGTACCCCAATCACCACAGCGTGCGCGGCTTGGTTCGCAGTTAAAATCGCTAACCAAGATCAGTAAAGACTGCTTTAGAAATAAACGACGGATTTGCACCGCACTGCTCTTCGTGGGAAAAATTACCCCGGCTTAGGTCCAACTCGAGGTGACAATCCGCCGGCCATAAGGCTAACCGTGCAAGCGAATCAAGTAAAAATAATTTACTCAGTGTCGATTGATTATTTTTTCGTTTTATACTTTTTGTCCGTTTGGCACTATTTTCTTTCGTTTATATGTAGAACTTTAGGATAGCCGTTGTTTATTAGGAACGAATGTGAAACACTCAAGTTACCACCTTCAGAAATCCTGGACGGTTTTGGTGATCGACAGGAAATATAATGAGAAAATCAATACTAGCTTTGGCTACGTTGTGGGGATAATTTGCACTAATTGTCCATTTTGTTCTTTTTGATATCGACTGAAGTTACGCAAAAATTTATTTTTTCTACGATTTTTTCGGCGGTGTGTTATCTTTAAACAACAGGCTGGCAAAAGCTGGCTTTCCAAGTAAACGATTTACAGAAGTTCCATTGGTCACAGTTAGAACACGAATGATAGGAATTAAGTCATATGAAAAAAGTATTGTGTGGGGCACTCTCCCTTGGGTTGATAAGTGCAGTATTCGCTGCGCCAGCTGCATTGGCCAATAAAGCCCCTACTAAGAACCCACCTGCCGTGTACACTGGTAATCTCAGCGGAACTATTTCCTATAGTGATTCTGATGCGCCAAGTGGCGTTATATTGGGTGCTGTAAGTTTAGAAGTAGATCAAACCGTCAATGATAATGCACCAATAGTTTTTGCCAATTTAAATTTGCCCAATAATTTTACTTGGGATGGAGACGAAAATGTCACGGTGACCTCAAATGAAGACGGTGGTGGGTTAGTAACGGGATGGAGTGCATCTTTTAGCGGCTCAGGGCTTAGCATTAGAGGCCTAAGTTTGACTGATGGTTCTGATGGGGATTTGGTGACAGAGTTTACAATTTCAGTTTCGACCATTACAGGAATCACAACAACGGAAGAAGCGACTGGACTTTATGGGGTTTCCTCGCAGTATCGGACTAATCCAAATCGCAAGATCAAGGCACAGACTTGGGTAGTTTCTACACCTGCAATGATTGATTTAACTGTAACCCAAGCCATAACTTGGGATGATAATTGCCCTGATGGAGCAGCTACTTGCACGGTAGCCAACAGTGGTGGAGCAAGCACCTACACCACAGGGTCAACAATTTCACCGATTCCAACTACAGCACCTGAAGCAGCTGGCTACACCTTTGCCGGTTGGAATACACAAGCCGATGGCAATGGTGCGAGTGTCGATGGCGCTTACATACCCGGCACTCCGTATGGCGCTGCAACTTTCTACGCCCAGTGGACTGCAAACACCGAAAATGCCATAACTTGGGATGATAATTGCCCTCCTGGCGGAGCAGGTACTTGTGATGCAGCCAACAGTGGTGATGGCGCAAGCACCTACACCACAGGATCAGCGGTAGGAACTATCCCAGTAACAGCTCCAACAGCCGATTGCTACTCTTTTGATAGCTGGAATACACAAGCTGACGGCTTGGGCGCTAGTGTCGATGGCTCTTACCAACCTGGTACTCCGTATGGCGCTGTAACCTTCTACGCTAAGTGGAACGTTGTTTGTTAACAAGGAATAAAATAGAAATGGACTGAGGCGACTAACTTCAGTCCATTTTTATTTCGCCTTACTAGTCAACTCTTAGGCACGAGGCCAAGTGAGAGACATCGAGCTCGGCACTACTTCTTAGGAAATGCTGACGCGTCCGGCTTCAAGGCGAGCAACTGGAACTCGAAATGGCGAGCAAGAAACATAATCCAGGCCAACAGCATGGAAGAACCTAATTGATTCTGGATCTCCGCCATGCTCGCCGCAAATTCCGAGTTTAATATCTGGGCGAGTAGATCGTCCTTTATCAACTGCGATTTTTATCAAAGCTCCGACACCATCTACATCGAGAGATTCAAACGGGGAAACCGTGAAAATTGCGCGATCTAGGTAGGTGGCAAAGAACGAGGCTTCCACGTCATCTCGACTAAATCCCCAAGTTGTTTGCGTGAGGTCATTGGTTCCAAACGAGAAGAACTCGGCAGCTTCAGCAATTCGCTGCGCAGTTAGCGCGGCTCGGGGGAGTTCGATCATGGTGCCAATTGCAAACGGTAGTTTGATGTTTTCCTCTTGTGCTATTTGGGCAAGCAAGACATCAATTTCATCTCTAATTAAATGCAATTCCATGACGGAACCTACCAGTGGAATCATAATTTCAACTTTTGGTTTTCCACCTGCTCGCATCCGGGTGATCGCAGCATTGGCTATGGCGCGAACTTGCATACTAAATAAGCCAGGAACGACCAAGCCAAGACGCACGCCGCGCAGTCCCAGCATCGGGTTGGATTCGTGCAAGCGATTAACTGCTGTGAGCAATAGTTCTTGCTGGGAGACATCTTCATTACGCGTCTTAGCTAAGGCAACTTCCACCATTAAGTCAGCGCGATCTGGCAAGAACTCATGAAGTGGTGGGTCAAGTAACCGAACGGTCACTGGCAGGTCATCCATGGCTTCAAAAAGTTCTTCAAAATCTTTTTGTTGCATCGGAAGTAGTGCATCAAGAGCGGTAGTTCGATCCAAAGTATTGTCCGCCAAAATCACACGTTCAATTAGCACCCGACGATCGCCCAAGAACATATGTTCAGTTCGACATAGCCCGATGCCTTCCGCGCCAAGATTTCTTGCCCATTTGGCATCTTCGGCAGTATCAGCATTAGTTCGCACATTAAGTCGGCGAACAGAATCTGCATGCTTCAAAATTCGATCCACAGCTTTTACCAGGGCAGAAATTTCAGCATCGTCAGTAGCACTCGCTACTTCCAGACCATTTTCAAGATAGTTAGAAACTGGAGAGGGAACTACCGCAAGTTCGCCGAGGTAAACATGTCCTGTTGAACCATCAATGGAAATCATGTCACCTTCCTTCACGACAACATTGCCAATAGTTGCGGTGCGATGAGAAAGGGAAACTTCGATTGCATCGGCGCCACAGACGCAAGTTTTACCCATACCTCTGGCCACAACTGCAGCATGCGATGTTTTGCCACCACGCGCAGTCAAAATTCCGTTGGCGGCAATCATGCCCTCGAGGTCATCTGGGTTTGTTTCGCGGCGCACTAAAACAACGCGCTCACCCAAGTCCGCCCACTTAACTGCAGTTGCTGAATCAAAGACCGCTTTACCTACTGCAGCGCCAGGGGAGGCTGCCATTCCAGTTGCAATGACCTTTTCCTTAGTTGCCGCATCAAACTGCGGGAACATTAGTTGCGCAAGTTGCGTACCAGAAACGCGAATTAAAGCCTCATCCATAGTGATCAGACTTTCATCGACTAATTGGGTAGCAATTCGAAATGCCGCAGCTGCAGTGCGCTTTCCGACACGGGTTTGCAGCATCCAAAGTTTGCCGTTTTCTACCGTGAATTCGATATCGCATAAGTCGCGGTAATGCGTTTCAAGTTTGCGCATTATTTTCATGAGTTCTTTGTAAGAAGTTGGATCCGTGCGGTTTAGTTCATCCAAGCTGAAAGTATTTCTAATTCCAGCCACGACATCTTCACCTTGCGCATTAGGAAGGTAATCACCGTAAGCACCAGTTTTTCCAGACGCTGGATCTCGAGTGAAAGCAACACCAGTACCTGAAGTGTCGCCAAGATTTCCAAAAACCATCGAGCAGATGTTCACTGCGGTACCAAGGTCTTCTGGGATACGTTCCCGTCGCCGATACAAACGGGCTCTCGAGGTATTCCACGAATCAAACACTGCGCGCGTTGCTAAATCTAATTGCTGGCGTGGGTCTTGCGGAAAATCAGCACCGCTATGTTCGCGCACAATTAACTTGAAGCTTTCCACTACTTCCTGAAGCTGTGCTGGCGTTAAATCGACTTCAGTAGTTACGCCAGCTTTAACATTGGCTTCCTGCAGTGCGTCTGCAAAAACTTCACCTTCAATTCCTAAAACAGTTTTGCCAAACATTTGAATTAGTCTGCGGTAGGAATCCCATGCGAACCGTTCATTGTTACTTGCTGCGATTAATCCTTGAACTGAGAAGTCGTTCAAGCCAACGTTTAAAACGGTCTCCATCATTCCCGGCATGGAGAATTTGGCGCCGGATCGAACACTAACTAAAAGTGGATCATGGATGTCGCCAAGTCGTTTTCCAAGTGCATCCTCTAGGCGACGAAGCGCCATGGTGACTTCCACACGAAGCGCAGCCGGTTCAACTCCGCTTACTAAGTATTCGCGACAAGCTTGCGTTGAGATAGTGAACCCAGGAGGTACTGGCAATCCCAGTCGAGTCATTTCAGCAAGGTTGGCACCTTTGCCGCCAAGGAGATCTTTCTGGTCCTTATCGCCTTGCGAAAAATCGTAAACGTATTGAGTCATTGCGAATGCCGCCCCTGCCCTAAAACTGTCGTCATTCCTTGCTTTCTCTGGAGTCCACGCTATTCCCATCAGGCGTGAATCGCGAAGTGGGGATCCCTGATTTTGCTGATTTTGGTGTCTCAATATGTGGACATCAGTCTCAGCAAATGTGCTCAGGTGACTCGGGGGCATTACAGTAGGACAACTATCAATAATTCATAGTTGGTGGTGATGCAATCGAGGAGCTACCAGCGAATCAGGCGCAGCCCGTTGTTACAAGCCATCCGGCGCAGCAGGTATGTCACCTAAGGCCAGCCAACTAGGAATCTAAATCGAAGCGATCCTTCGGTAGATCAAGGAGTTACGGCATGTCAAAACAAATCACAGGCGCCGAGAGCCTAGTTAAATCTCTGGAACACGCAGATGTCGAAGTAGTTTTCGGTATCCCAGGCGGCGCAATCCTTCCGGTCTATGACCCTTTGATGGATTCCCCAACGGTTCGTCACATTTTAGTTCGCCATGAACAAGGCGCAGGTCACGCAGCCGAAGGTTACGCCGCAGCGAGTAATCGTGTTGGCGTTTGCATGGCAACAAGTGGACCGGGCGCAACTAACTTAGTCACGCCGATCGCTGATGCGCACATGGACTCAGTTCCAATGGTGGCAATTACAGGTCAAGTGCCAAGCCAGTTCATTGGCTCTGATGCATTTCAAGAAGCTGACATTCGTGGAATCACGATGCCTATTACTAAGCACAATTATTTAATTACTCGCGCTGAAGATATTCCGCGCGCAATCAAAGAAGCATTTCACTTAGCAAACTCCGGTCGTCCTGGTCCAGTACTTGTTGATATTACAAAAGACGCTTTGCAAGCCAGAGCTGAATTTGTTTGGCCGACATCAATTGATCTGCCGGGTTACAAGCCAACAACTAAGCCACACGCCCGCCAGATAAAAGATGCGGCGCGCATGATTGTGGAATCACATCGTCCAGTTTTTTATGTCGGTGGCGGCGTAATTCGATCTAAGGCCGATAAAGAACTTCGACAGCTTGCTGAATTAACGGGAATCCCAGTTGTCACAACTTTGATGGCCCGCGGCGCATTTCCAGATTCGCATGTTCAGCATATGGGCATGCCAGGTATGCATGGAACTGTTGGCGCAGTTGGCGCCTTGCAAAAAGCGGATCTCTTGATCGTTCTTGGAGCTCGGTTTGATGATCGAGTGACAGGCAAACTTGAATCATTCTCGCCAAAATCTAAAGTT
>JBEEND010000045.1:0-9336 GCA_041192345.1 Actinomycetota bacterium | reverse complement strand
AAGAAACTATTAACCAAGCACCAATAAGCACGAACTAACAAGAAGAAAGCAGGACACCATGACGGAACTCTCGATCCGCCCGGATGAGATCCGCGATGCAATCGCTCGCAATGTTGAGTCGTTTGCAGCTGGCACTTCGCGCGAAGAAGTTGGACAGGTAACGCAGACCGGTGACGGTATTGCGCGAGTTGAAGGTTTGCACTCAGCCATGACTAACGAACTTCTCGAGTTTGAAGGCGGACTTAAAGGTCTGGCATTAAACCTTGACGTTCGTGAAATTGGCGCAGTGCTACTTGGCGACGGTTCCAAAGTTGCTGAAGGTCAGAGCGTAAAGCGAACCGGCGAAATTCTTTCGGTTCCAGTTGGTGATGGCTTTCTTGGTCGCGTTGTCGATCCACTAGGCAATCCAATCGATGGCCTTGGCCCGATTGTTGCTGATGGTCGCCGCGCCCTTGAAACACAGGCACCAACTGTTGTGCAGCGCCAACCAGTTAAGGAACCGATGCTTACTGGCCTAAAGGCCATTGACGCGATGACTGCTATTGGTCGTGGACAACGTCAGCTAATCATTGGCGACCGCCAGACCGGTAAGACCGCCGTAGCAATCGACACAATCTTGAACCAACGCGAGAACTGGAAGTCTGGTGACAAAAAGAAGCAAGTTAAATGCATCTATGTTGCTATCGGCCAAAAGGGTTCAACGATTGCTGCCGTTAAAGGCGCGCTTGAAGAATTTGGCGCGATGGAATACACCACTATCGTTGCCGCTCCGGCTTCTGATCCTGCAGGTTTCAAATACTTAGCTCCTTACACCGGTTCTGCCATTGGCCAGTACTGGATGTACAAGGGCGAGCATGTTTTGATCGTCTTTGATGACCTGTCAAAGCAAGCAGAGGCGTACCGCGCAGTTTCACTATTACTTCGCCGTCCGCCAGGTCGCGAAGCTTACCCAGGAGACGTTTTCTACTTACACTCCCGTTTGCTAGAGCGTTGTGCAAAGCTTTCTGACGAACTTGGCGCTGGGTCAATGACTGGTCTTCCAATCATTGAAACAAAAGCCAACGACGTTTCGGCTTACATTCCAACCAACGTAATTTCCATTACTGATGGTCAGTGCTTCTTGGAGTCGGACTTGTTCAACTCCGGTATTCGCCCCGCAATCAACGTAGGTATTTCGGTATCCCGCGTGGGTGGTTCAGCGCAGCCTAAGTCGATGAAGAAGGTCGCTGGTCGTTTGCGTCTTGACTTAGCTCAGTACCGCGAACTTGAAGCGTTCGCTGCGTTTGGTTCCGATCTTGATGCTGCTTCTAAAGCGCAGTTAGCTCGTGGTTCCCGCCTTGTTGAGTTACTTAAGCAAGGGCAATACCAACCACAGTCAATGGAGCGCGAAGCAGTTTCCGTATGGTCTGGAACTTCAGGAAATATCGATGATGTTCCAGTTGAAGACATTCGCCGTTTCGATGCTGAGTTCCTAGACCACATTGATCGCAATCACAGCGCAATCTTTGAGTCCATTCGAAGCACAACTGATTTATCAGATGAAAACGTTAGCCAACTAGAAAAGGCAATCGGCGACTTCAAAAAGCAGTTCCGCACAACTGCTGGTCACTCACTTGTTAATGATGCACCTGTTGCAGCGATCGATGAAGATGACGTTGACATTGCTCAGATCGTGAAGGTCAAGGCGTAACATGGGTGCTCAATTACGGGTATATCGACGACGGATTAAGTCCGTTCAGTCGACTAAGAAGATTACGAAAGCCATGGAGCTTATTGCTTCTTCGCGTTTCGTAAAGGCGCAGCAACGCGTTGAAGCTTCTTTGCCATATACCCAGGAACTTCTGCGTGCTATTTCGGCTGCTGCTTCACACGGCAGCACTAAGGGCGCATTTGTTACCGAAGTTGAGAACCGTAAGCGAGCTGCCGTAATCCTTATCACTGCAGATCGCGGCCTAGCTGGCGCTTATTCCTCAGCAATTATCAAAGAAGGTGAAGGCCTAAATTCATTACTTAAGGAACAAGGTGTAACACCAGAACATTTCTTAGTTGGTCGCAAGTCTGTTGGTTACTACAAATTCCGCGAGCGTAAAATTGCGCAGTCGTGGACTGGATTTACAGATCAGCCAACTTACGAACATGCCAAGGCAATTGCAGCAACAGTTCTGGAAGCTTTTGATAAGCCAACAGCTGAAGGTGGGGTAGATGAAATTCATTTGGTTTATACCCACTTTGTAAACATGGCAGTCCAGCAAGTTCGGGTCCGCCGGATTCTTCCAGTCGAAATAATTGAAGCCACTAAGGAAGAAGCCGCTGAAAAACTTGGCTCAAAAGTCTTCCCACTTTATGATTTCGAACCCAGCCCAGAAGCTGTGCTCGAAGCTTTAATCCCTCGATACGTCGAGAACATGATCTACACCGCATTGTTACTGGCTGCAGCCAGTGAGCACGCCGCACGTCGACGCGCTATGAAATCTGCATCTGATAACGCCGAAGAACTAATCCGCACACTTGCCCGTCAAGCCAACCAGGCTCGACAGGCAGAAATCACCCAGGAAATCAGTGAAATTGTCGGCGGCGCCGATGCACTGACGTCCGCATAACCAGGGAGTAAGTAGATATGACAACCACGACACAGACATCGCTCGGGCGCGTAGCACGCGTAACTGGCCCTGTTGTTGACGTTGAGTTTCCAGTAGAAGGCATGCCAGCGCTTTACAACGCGCTGGAAGTCGATGTGGATTTCGGCGATGGCGAAAAGCGATTGTTAACACTTGAGGTAGCCCTTCACATTGGCGACAACATGGTGCGAGCGATTGCGATGCAACCAACTGACGGACTTGTCCGTGGGGCGGATGTTCGCGACACTGGAGACTCGATCACTGTTCCCGTTGGCGATGTAACAAAGAGTCACGTGTGGAACACACTTGGCAAACCCCTTGACGTGCCAGAGGCATCCCTTGAAATTAAAGAACGCTGGGGAATTCACCGCCCAGCTCCAACGTTTGATCAACTTGAGTCCAAGACAGAAGTTTTCTGGACTGGTATCAAAGTTATTGACTTACTAACTCCATACGTAAAAGGTGGAAAAATCGGCCTCATGGGTGGCGCCGGTGTTGGTAAGACTGTTTTGATTCAGGAAATGATTACTCGTGTAGCCAAGAACTTCGGTGGTGTTTCGGTATTCGCCGGTGTTGGTGAGCGCACTCGTGAGGGCAATGACCTCTTCCTTGAAATGACTGAGTCTGGCGTTATCGCTGATACCGCACTGGTATTCGGCCAGATGGATGAGCCACCAGGCACGCGTCTTCGCGTAGCACTTTCGGCGCTGACCATGGCTGAGTATTTCCGCGATGTTCAAAAGCAGGACGTTTTGCTGTTCATCGACAACATTTTCCGTTTCACCCAGGCAGGATCAGAAGTTTCAACACTTCTTGGCCGCATGCCTTCAGCAGTGGGCTACCAGCCAACACTTGCTGATGAAATGGGCGTACTTCAAGAACGCATCACTTCAACACGCGGACACTCGATTACTTCACTTCAGGCAATTTACGTACCTGCGGATGACTTAACTGACCCGGCTCCAGCTGCGACGTTTGCGCACCTTGATGCAAACACCGTACTTAGCCGTCCGATTTCGGAAAAGGGTATTTACCCTGCTGTGGATCCACTTGATTCCAGTTCTCGAATTCTGGATGCGCGTTATGTTGGCGCCGAGCACTACGCAGTTGCTGCTGAAGTTAAGCGCATCCTGCAAAAGTCAAAGGAACTTCAAGACATCATTGCAATTTTGGGTATTGATGAACTTTCCGAGGAAGACAAGATCCTGGTAAACCGCGCACGTCGTATCGAACGTTTCTTGTCACAGAATATGTTCGTTGCCGAAGCGTTCACTGGTCAAAAGGGATCCTTCGTTCCAGTGGAAGAAACTGTTGCATCATTCAAGAAGCTAACTGAAGGTGAATACGATCACTTGCCAGAGCAGGCCTTCTTTATGGCTGGCGGTATCGATGACGTTATCGAAAATGCCAAGAAGCTTCAGGGCTAATCATGTCTGAACTCAGCGTTTCTGTCGTAGCTGTGGACCGCAGTGTGTGGGTGGGTCAAGCTAAGTCGATCGTTGCCAAAACTCCAGAAGGCGAGATCGGCATTTTGCCAGGTCACGAACCAGTGCTTTCACTATTGGTAAATGGCGTAGTTCGCATTGAACCAATCGATGGCGCAAAAGTTGCTATCGCAGTTCACGGCGGTTTCGTTGCCATGGATAGTAATGAAGTTCGCATCCTGGCTGAAGTAGCCGAGCTAGCAACCGACATTGATTTGGCTCGCGCGCAAGCCGCCCTGGCTCGCGCCAAAGCTGCTGGCGAAGAATCGCCAGAGGCAGTTGCCGCTGCGCATCGCGCTGAAACTCGAGTTAAAGCAGCAACTTCAAACACAGCCGCTGGACTACATAGTTAAAAACTAGACAAAGACTAAAGGCCACTTTCCGCAAGGGAAGTGGCCTTTAGTCTTTGTCTTTTAGTTGAGGTAATTATTACTTGACTTTAAATGCGCTTGAAATATCTTTGCGGGATGGTCCTACGATTTGTATTCGGTAAGTACCAGATCTACTCACCGTAATTTTCGACTTTGATTTTGAGGTCACTTTCTTGAGAGTTACCCACTTCGTACCAGATTTGCGCTGTATCCAAGTGTTTGTTCCAGCTGGGGAATCCACTGTCAAAGTAAATTTACGATTCACTACTTTAGATATCCCAATTACTTTAACTGCGACAGGCGCAGGCGCAGCAACTGGTGCGGCAGCAACTGGTGCGGCAGCAACCGGCGCTGGCGCAGGAGCTGGAGCCTCAACTACGACTGGAAGACTTGGAACCAGCGGGGTTGATTGCTCTTCTACTGGAGTTGGTGGCGCGGTGGGTGGGATGCAACTTCCAGAGCTACAGCCCAAAGCAGCGTAGATATTGATGAAACCAGAGCCGTATCTTTCGACCGTGTAATCCATGACGCCGTAAACTCCCGGAGCTCCTGGAGTCGTGACGGCAGTTTCCTTTATTTTGGTCTCGACGTTGGCGGCAGTTACACCATTGGCAAGCAGCAAAGCTGCCAGGCCGGCAACATGAGGCGCCGCCATTGAAGTGCCAGAGATTCGAGCATAGCCCGTGCCAGTCGGCCAACTAGAAAGAATGTCTGATCCTGGAGCAGCCACATCAATGTAGCCTCCACCGTTTGAGTAGGTTGCAATGACTTCAGCTGATGTGGTGGCAGCTACTGCAATCACATTGGGGTAAGCAGCTGGAAAACTGGGCGAGGCTGGATAGCCAGAGTTGCCAGCTGCCGCAATAACAATTACCCCAGCCGCAACTGCCCTATTAACCGCCTCTTTAATCAGTGAAAAATCAGTTGTTCCACCTAAAGACATGTTTATGACCTTGGCGCCATTTAGACGTGCGTAATCAATAGCAGCTGCGACATCTGATAGGTAGCCACTGCCATTGGCATCGAGTACCCGAAGTGGCAGGATCGTGACGCCCGGTGCAACACCAGTTACACCTAAACCATCTTTTTTCGCAGCAATAATTCCAGCTACGTGTGTGCCATGACCATTCTCATCATTCACACCCGTGCCTGTGCATTCGTTAGTTTCACTAGCCACCCAATCGCAACCGCTTATCACGTTGATGGAATCTAATTCATATCCAGTTCGGTTAACGCCAGAATCAATTACCGCAACTGTTATGCCGGTGCCAATTAGTGAGGAATGTATTTCGCCCAACCTAAGCGCTGAATAATTCCATTGGACGAAGGGGTCGGTCGGCGCTGCGGTGGCAACAAATGAGGCCATGGTTGGAGCTAACAAGGAAACTTTTTCATCAACTTGGACTGAAATTACTGATTTATCTTGGTTGATTGCATTTAAAGTGCCTTCAAGACTTTTTGCACTAGCTACGTTAATGACGGTGGCATCTGGCTCGCCAGCAGCATCGCGAATCACCACCATTCTTAATTCGCCGTCTGCTACCTCAGCTTTTAATTCTGCTGGTGTTGCAGCCTCAGCAATAGCATCAGCTTGCCACGAACCATCTGCTGGAATCGGATCCGTTGCACTTGCCGGTGAGATCCCTAGGCCAGAAAAGACTAAAGTGGCAGAAATTAGCGAAATCAGTAATTTTGGTTGCCACGAACCCATGTTTGGCGCGTTGAAGTTATTGCTAAACATTAAGGCCCGTTTCTTTAAGTTCTTTAAGTTTACCCCAACAAAAATTAATTGAATCCCTGCCAATCCGCTATTTTTCTGAATTAACCAAAAATTAACCGCCAACAACAAGTCGAAATCCCTCACCCCTAGGATCTTTCTATGACGCCACGGATTGCAGTGATTGGAAGCATTAATGCTGATCTTGTTGTGCAAATGGCAAAGCTGCCGAGCCCTGGTGAAACTGTCACAAGCTCCGAGCCACTTTGGTTTCCTGGGGGTAAAGGCGCGAACCAAGCAGTGGCTGCAGCTCGCATGGGTGGGCAGGTCTCGATGTATGGCGCAGTTGGACAGGATTCACCAGGAGAAATGTGTATAGCTGCCTTGCAAGAAAGCAGTGTGGACGTTTCTGCAATTGCAAAAGTAACTAGTGCAACCAGCACTGCATTAGTGATGGTTGAGCATTCTGGGGAAAACCAAATAGTAGTAACCGATGGCGCAAATCAACATGTTGCCTTTGATCCCACTGCGGTTGCTTTGGCACAGGCCGTTATTGTGCAATTTGAAATTCCAGAAGAAGTATTAATTCAAGCAGGTAAGGCGTCAACCGGAATTTTTTGCGTTAATGCCGCGCCAGTGCGAAAAATGTCAAATGAATTAGCACAGTTAATTGACGTCTTGATTGTAAATGAAATTGAATTTGCTCAACTTGGCAAGCCAGAGCGTGGCTTAGTGATCGTAACTGCGGGCGCAAACGAAGTAATTGCCTATCAAGATGGCGAAATAGTTGCCAAGTGCACCCCACCAAAAGTTGAAGCAATAGATACTGTGGGCGCTGGCGATACTTTTGTTGGTGCATTCATCGTGGCCTTTGCTGATGGCGGCGATATTGCAACTTCCTTGCATCGGGCATGCGCAGCCTCTGCGTTGTCCACATTAAAACTTGGAGCCCAATCAGGTATGCCCACCGCAGCCCAAGTTGATGCTTTCCTGCAGACTTATGCGTAGAAAACTTGAAGGGTAATAAATGACACGCGCATTACTTATTGATACTGACCCTGGCATTGACGACGCAGTTGCAATTGCGTTGGCACTTGGTTCGCCAGAAGTAAACGTAATTGGAATTTCCACTGTTGGTGGCAATTCTGGTTTAGCAGCAACGACAAATAATGCGCTGCGGTTACTTGAGTTCTTCGGGCGAACGGATATTCCAGTTGCCTCGGGATATGACGAGCCGTATCGACGAGCAAAAGCAGAAACTGGCTATGAACCAGTTCATGGCAATGATGGCTTAGCCGGAGTTGACCTGCCAGCTCCGACAACCAAAGTTGTTTCCACCGATGCGCCAGCGTTTTTAGCTGAAAAGATTCGCAATTCAGCAGATCCAGTAACCCTTGTTGCCATTGGTCCGCTGACTAACATCGCGCATCTTGTTGATCAACATCCGGATGTAATTCCCATGGTAGATCGATTCGTCGTAATGGGCGGCGCTGCGCGAACTGGAAACGTAACTCCAGTTGCGGAATTTAATATTTGGCATGATCCAGAAGCCGCTAAGCGCGTGTTTGCAAGTGGACTAATCACAGTCATGGTGGGACTTGATGTAACACACTCAGTCAAAACGCAAGAGTCGCTATGGAATTGGCTCAAGGATGGCAGCAAGTTTGGCAAAGTCTTTGATCACATTCTGACTTCATATACAAACATGTATGAGACATTTTATGGTGAACGCATGACCCATCAACATGATGCGCTTGCAATGGCAGAAGCAATTTGGCCAAACCTGATGGTGCTTGAGCCTGCTCACATTGACGTGGAGTGCAGTGGCGAACTTACAACTGGAATGACCGTCACGGATACTCGATTACGAAACGGCGTCAAATCTAATGGATTTGTTGCTTGGTCCATCGATGGTGATGATTTTCATGCAAAGTTAATGTCGAGGCTCACCGCATTAGCAAAAGCTCTCGGTTAACTAAAAAATTATCGAGTACTTCCTGGTTGCCACAAGACATCGCCAACTTCTTTGTTCGCAACGCGAGAAAGAATGAATAACAAATCCGACAGGCGATTTAAGTAAGTAGCTGCCAAGGTATTCATGCCACCGTGATACATATCAATAGCCGCCCAAGTGCTGCGTTCAGCGCGACGAGAAACTGTGCGCGCAATATGTAAGTGTGCTGCGCCAATTGAGCCACCAGGCAAAATAAAGGAACGCAATGGTTCCACTTCCTCATTAAAGGTGTCACAGGCTTTTTCTAGGCGCTCAATGTAGTCAGCAGTAACTCGAAGTGGTTCGTGTTCTGGATTATCAATTACTGGCGTGCAAAGATCAGCGCCAACATCGAAAAGTTCATTTTGAATTTTTGTCAGCAAGTCAACAATGTCTGGTCGCAAATTTCCAGCAGCAATGGCCAGGCCGATTGAACTGTTTGCTTCGTCAACGTCAGCGTAGGCTTTCAAGCGCGGATCGTTCTTGCCAGTTCTACTCATGTCACCAAGACTCGTGGTGCCATCATCGCCAGTGCGGGTGTAAATTCTCGTTAAATTAACCATGTCCTTAGCCTACGGCGCCTTTGGTTTATCTGCCTTTTAGCCCAACTAAATTGATTCAGCGAAAAGCACGTTATTCTGCTTTAACATGGAAGTTTTTCGAATTCAGGGAGGTGCCCGGCTTGTCGGCCAGGTACAAATCACCGGTGCTAAAAATAGCAGCCTGAAATTAATGGCAGCAGCATTGCTTGCGCCAGGAAAAACTGTTATCCATGCGGTGCCCAATATTTTGGATGTAACGATCATGGCCGAGTTACTTCGCCGTCTTGGCTGCGCAGTTGAATACGACGCGGCAAAACAAGCTGTCAGCATTGAAGTGCCACAAACTATTGAGCATCGAGCTGACTATGACTTAGTCCGGCGAATGCGGGCATCAATTGCGGTGCTTGGCCCCTTAGTTGCGCGAACTGGCAAAGCAGATGTTGCACTACCTGGCGGCGACGCGATCGGTTCGCGTGGTTTAGATATGCACACTGCTGGACTTGAACGCATGGGCGCAGTTGTGACAAATGAACATGGTTATTTAGTTGTGCAGGCACCAACTGGCGGTTTAGTCGGAACTGCGCTCTATTTAGATTTCCCAAGCGTGGGAG
>JBEEND010000044.1:0-9426 GCA_041192345.1 Actinomycetota bacterium | reverse complement strand
CAAATCCTGGCCAGCCCGAAGCCGCATTGCTTGGCTGCGCAGATCTGCGACTAGCTCCAGTCTTAGCCCAAGTGCAGTTAGCGCGTGGCTTCAAATCCATAGTTGTAAGAAGTGTTGACGGCCTTGATGAATTGTCAACATCTGCCCCAACACAAGTTTGGGATGTTACTTCTGGTGCGCTTCGCGAGGAAACTTTAACGCCAGATTCTCTTGGACTTAAGCCAGCGTCAATTGCAGAGCTTAAGGGAGGCGACGCAGAATTTAATGCGCAAGTTGTGCGCAATGTTTTGAGTGGTCGCACCGATGGGAACTATCAAGCTATCCGTGATGTGGTCGCCCTTAATGCTGCCGCAACTATGGTGGCTTATGACGCAGCGAAGGGCCAAGAACGCTTTGGAAAAGTCACAGATTCTGTGCTTTTCCGAATCAAGCGTGCACTTCCCGCTGCGTATGGCTCGATCGATACGGGCGCTGCCAGCTCGCAGCTTGAGGTTTGGGCTTCAGTTAGTCAAAGATTCGCGCTAGCTGCTTCGTAGCTCCTGCGCTTTGCCGGGAGCAGTTATCGGGTGCTGCCAAGTATGCCCAGCAGCAATTTCAATCAAGCGAGTACTGCCATCACCGAGCCATTTGAGCAGCAATTCTGTTTCCGAAACTAGCGTTGGTAGTCGGACTTCACTTGCAATTGTTGCTTTAAGTTGAGCTAGGTAACTTTTTGGATTCGCGCCAGGTGGCGCTTGGATGGCACCTGCAAGTCGGCCATAAGTTATCGCGTGAATATCCCAGCCACCAAGTTCATTAAGTTGGGCAGCCAACAAAAACGGAATCAAACTTAGTGAACGCAATTTAGTTGCCCGGTGGACGCCGCCGGCAAGCGCATGCATGCGATCTCGGCTAAGCGCGGCTTCTTCGAATTTCTCAACATCGACAAACTTCTGGATGCTATCCATAAATTTAGTCGTAACTTGAGAGGAATCTCCGCCAAGAATTTTTTTAGTATTGGTAACTATTGCGTCATAACGCGTTTCCTGGGTTTCTGGTAAACACGGCGCGATACATCGATCCATTTCAAAAAGTGCGCAGGCAGACATCACTGACTTGCTCGTGATTCGGTCTTTACATTGCCGTAATTTTGTTGCTTCGTGTAGGGCGTCCATTGCTAATTGCGCCCATGACTGATTTACAAAAGGTCCAATAAATGTTCGATCTTCAGTTGGCAGTGTTGCTTGACGAATTAGTGAAGCGCGCGGAAACTTTTCATCAGTTAAGGTCAGCCAAATAGTTTTTTCGGGATTTCTAGAGCGAGCGTTATAGGTGGGTCGTAGTTCATTAATGATTCGTAGTTCGCGGATAGTGGCCTCAAGTTGAGTTTCACAAACAAAGCCTTGTACTCGCTGAGCAAGTTCAACCATTGCTGTCATCCGAGACCGAGACTCAGCTGCGGTGAAATATGTCATAACGCGTTTACGGATATTTTTTGAGGTACCTACATATAGCGCTCGATCAGCGCCATCATAAAAGATGTAGACACCAGGAGATTCCGGCAAGTCGGTTGCTAAGTGACGTTTGCGCCGGCGTCGCTGCGTTCCAGGTCCATCAAAGGACGTCAGACCAGCTAAGTCATGCACCCCAAGATTTCCAACTCGCTCAATTAAGCCATGCAGTACCGAGACGGTGGCTCTAGCATCATCGAGAGCGCGATGTGTTGGGCTAACTGGAGCACTAAAAAACCGCGCAAGCGTTGCCAGCTTCTTATCTTTAACTTCATCTTTACGAAGTATTTTTCGGGCCAGAATTACCGTGTCAACAATCTTTGGCGCTGGCCAATGGATTTCAAATTTAGCGCAAGCAGACTTTAAGAACCCAACATCAAAGGGTGCATTATGTGCCACTAGTACTGGCGGATCTTCGCAATCAAATCCTGCAAACGCCAAGAATTCAACAACTGCGCTCGCCACATTTGGCGCAGTTGCGACGTGGTGATTTGTGATTCCGGTCAGCACAGATATAAATGCCGGAATCGGCACGCCTGGGTGACAAAAAGTTCGAAATTCTCCAAGTACTTCGCCGCCACGGACTTTAACTGCGCCAATTTCGGTAATTCCAGCGTCACCTGGCTTTCCACCTGCAGTTTCTAAATCAACTATGACAAATGTGGTGTGGGCGAGTTGCTGGTCAATATCAGAAATTGTGAGCGCAGTTTGTCCCAGAAATTCACTCATATGGGCACTTTACTGGTGGCCACCGACAATTGCGCGGGGACTTTGCGCTCAGCTAGGTCTGCGGCTGGGAAAAATTGTCAGTGGTCAGTTCTAGCGTTTCAAGTAATGCCAGAGATTGGCTAAATCGCTAGAAGGAGATCTTGATGTTAATTGACTGCGCAAGTTGTGTGATGCGAGACATCGCCTGCTCGGATTGTGTCGTGACTGCGCTGCTTGGACCGATGCCAGCATCACTTAATGATCACAAGGACGTCTTGGATGTTCTTGCTGGCGCCGGCTTGATTGCGCCACTGCGACTGATTCGCGGGGAATCTACCCAAGCGAGCACCGAAACAGTTGGCCATAAAAGAGTTGCGCAGTAGACCCAAAAAGGACCCTCAAAATTAAGTGTGCATCGAAATGGTGCGCTAAATAACAGGTCGCTATAAGAACACTCTCAATAACAAGTTACTGCGCTGCTAAGGCAAGATGTACCCATGAGTAACACCTTGGTCATCACAAATGACTTTCCACCACGGCCAGGTGGAATTCAAACTTTTGGCTATGAGTTAGTGCGGCGATTTGAACCAGGGCAGGTAAGCGTTCTAACTTCAAGTTGGGATGGCGCAACTGAATTTGATGCAGCTCAAAAATTTATGACAGTTCGGGCTAAAACAAAAACTTTGTTACCTAATAAACGGACTTTAGCGATGGCTCGCGAAATTATTATTGCAAACGATGTCACGCGGGTCTTATTTGGCGCTGCGGCGCCTCTTGGGTTATTAGCGCCATCACTTCGCAAACTTGGTGTGAAAAACATAGTCGGTATGACACAAGGACATGAAGTTGGCTGGGCTATGACTCCTGGCATGAAACAAGCGCTTCGTAAAATTGGTAACGATGTTGATTACTTAACTTACATAAGTGAATATACTCATAAAAAAATTAGTCGGGCTTTGAGTCCGAGCGCAGCTTCGAACATGAGGCGAGTCGTACCTGGGGTAAACACTACGGAGTTCTCACCAACGAATTTAACTGCTGGATCTGCGTTGCGATCTAGTATCGACTGGACAAACCGACCAGTAATAGTTTGTGTTTCGCGATTAATGACTCGAAAAGGTCAAGATCAAATTATTCAAGCGTTGCCACAAGTATTAAAAGTTGTGCCCATGGCATCGCTAATCATTGTTGGCGATGGACCGTATCGTAAGCATTTAGAAAAACTCACTGCTGATTTGGGGCTTAGGGATAATTTGCATTTCACGGGAAAAGTTGACCAAGCTCAATTAGCAAATTGGTATGCGGCTGGTGATGTATTTGCTATGCCTTGTCGCACTCGAGTAGGTGGCTGGGATGTGGAGGGCTTGGGCATAGTTTTTCTAGAAGCCTCTGCCACTGGATTGCCGGTAATTGTTGGCAACTCGGGAGGCGCAGTGGATGCGGTGCTCGACGGCGAAACTGGATTCTTAGTGGATGGCAATAATTTAAGCGAAATCCGTGATCGGTTAATTGAACTTCTTGCGAATCAAGATCTCGCGAAACGTATGGGTTCTGCTGGACGAAACTGGGTTACCCAGGAATGGACTTGGGAACATAGTTTTACACGCCTTGAATCGCTGCTTTCGGGTATTGACCCAGATCAGTAGGCAACGGCCACTGGTTTCGAGTTACGCGCATATTCACTCACGTTTCGCCAAACTAAAACTGTGGCCCAAACGAGTGTGATAATTCGAATCGTGTGAGCGGCAACTGCAAGGTTGCCACCGAGTTGAAAATTTACATACCAGCCTGGGTAAATCAGTTGGCCAAGACCACTGCTTATGGAAATCAAGAAAAATACTCTTCGGAAATTTGGCTGTGGGTTAAACGCACAAACTGCGAGTACACCAAATATCCAAACTAAGTACTGTGGCGAAAGCACTCGACTTGAGACAATCGCCAATAGGAGAGCGAGCAGTGCAATGTCTGCTGGCTGCACCTCACTTATTTTGTTGAACAATCGCCAATAACTAAGTCGCCCAAGGAGCACAATTCCGACAAGGGTTGCAACCAGAGATATCAGCGTCGTGCCTGGCGCAACAACTTCAATTGTGCCAAATTGAAATGCTGAATCCACAGTTGCAGGTCCAGCATTCCAGAGTTGATATGGCAGCGCTGCGATGGATTCAATTTGCAAGCCGCGGGATCTTTGTCCACTGATGAATGAAAAACTTTCCTCCCACCAGATGCTTAGTAGGAGACTTCCAACGCCGAAAGTCAGCGCGAACCACAGCAGAACTTTGGTTAACATTTCCTTTGGCGTAGCAAGTAGCAATAATATTGGCCAGACTTTCAGCAGGGCGCCAATCGCAAGTGCACTGCCAAATTTTTTTGCAGATGATGCATAAAGTAATGCAAATACTGCAGCTAAAGTCGGAAACACATCGAATCGACCTAACAATATGGGACCCATTACCAAGGGAGTAGCTAACCAAATGGCTGCCGGCAAGTAATTAGCCAAGATTCGGCCGCGGTCCAACAACAATGTCATGATCGCGAGGTCAGCTAGAAGAGCCAAAAAAACAAACCCAACGCCATTAGGGGCAATTAAATAGCCAGCTAAAAAAACTAGTGCAGCAAGTGGCGGATACTGCCACATCGGATCGTTAACCGGGAATAAACCAGCTGCGATGTTTCCAGCCCACCAGTCATAAAGGCCAACATCACCAAATAAATATTCAGAGTTGGGATAAAGCAAGATACTAAATCCTGATAACACAACCCAAAGTCTGGTCACAAACCAGCCAATAACTAACGGAACCCTGCGCATCATGAAATTAAGCATATCGAGAAAGGCAACAAATTTAAGTCCTAGCTGTACAGGGCCTCAATATCTTTAGCAAAATCTTGCACGATTAGATGGCGACGGATGCTCATTTTCGGAGTCAAGTAACCGTTGTCGATTGTAAAGTCCTCGAGCAAGATAGAAAACTTTTTGATTGCTTCAGAATTGGACACTGCTTCATTAGCGGAGTTAACGGCCTTTTGAACCAATGCGCGCACGTCCGGATTAGCGGCTAACTGAGACATCGGGGCAGTCTCAATATTGCTCGCTGAAAGAATTTGTGGCAGGGCATCTTGATCAAGGGTTATGAGCGCGCCAATGTATGGCTTGTTATCGCCAACTACAACGCATTGACTAATAATAGGATTTGCCCGAAGACGATCCTCCAAAACGGCAGGAGCCACGTTCTTGCCTCCAGCCGTAACAATGATTTCTTTCTTGCGCCCAGTGATTCGCAAGAAGCCATCACCGTCGATCTCACCGATGTCACCGGTGCGAAACCAGCCATCGCTAGTCATGGCCTGCGATGTTGCTGCCTCGTTATTCCAATATCGAGCAAAGATGTGCGGACCCTTAAGAAGTATTTCGCCATCTGGCTCAATGCGAACTCCAGTGCCAGGAAGTGGCCGTCCAACTGAGCCAATCTTTAGTGAGCTTGGCAAATTCAAAGTACTTCCAGCTGTGCTTTCTGTTAATCCATATCCCTCAAGAATTATTAAGCCCAACCCGCGATAGAAGTGTCCTAGGCGCGAGCCAAGGGCAGCGCCACCTGAAATCGCATGAGTAACCCGGCCACCCATGGCGTGACGAATCTTTGAATAAACAAGTTTGTCAAACAGTCCATGCTTGAATGCCAGACTCTTTGACATGTGGCCGTGGTCTAAAGCTTCGCTGTATGCAATCGCAACTTTCGCTGCGCTATCAAAAATCTTTCCCTTAACTGGACTTGCCTCGTGTGCTTTTAGGGCTGAGCCATTGAATACTTTTTCAAATACCCGAGGAACAGCAAGCAAAAATGTTGGCTTAAATGAACTCAAGTCTTTAAGTAGCGCTACTGGATTTGGACAGTGACCGATAGTGACTTCACCACGCAACATCGCAACTTGAATCAATCTTCCAAATACGTGTGCAAGAGGTAGAAAAATTAGAGTTGATGCCTCTGGTACGTCAAAAACTTCAGGTATGCCCTTAACTAAAGTATCAACTTCAGCCATCATGTTTCCATGAGTAACAATGCAGCCTTTTGGTTGACCAGTTGTCCCAGATGTGTAAATCAAAGTTGCAGGGTCACTTGGTTTTGCCGAAGTCCGTCGGGCAGTTAGTTCGTCATCAGAAATGCTCATGCCTTTGCGGGAAAGTTCAGCTAGTGCGTCGTTGCCAAAAATGTAAGAGCGAGTCATGTGAGGAACTTTTGCTGCAATCGGCGTAAAAGCATGGGTAGTGCGCTCCGCCTCAAAGAAAGTTGCAACAACATTGGCGTCAGAAATAATCCACTCGACTTGTTCAGGAGATGACGTTTCGTAAATTGGAACTGTGATGCAACCGGCGTACCAAATTGCATAATCAGCAACGGTCCATTCGTATCGAGTGCGCGAAAGTATGGCGATCCGTTCGCCAGCTGCCAGACCTTCAGCGATTAAGCCTTTGGCAACGCTGCGAACTTGGGAGCGAAACGCCTCGGCAGTGACTGTGGTCCACTGATCATCGGTTTGAACCGAAAGGGATGGAAAATGTGGATTACGAGCAACCAGTTCTTCAATGTGGTCTGTGACGTTGCCACTGACAATTGGTGGAATGTTTGCAGGTACAGATAATTCGCGCATTTTTGGCACCTTTCGATAAAAGCCTTAAGAGAGAGTAACCCAGCAAAACCCAGAACGTCTCAAAAATCGCTATAACTATCAAAAATCCAGTCCAGTAATTGCTGTAACTGATTTGGTTGGCTACCGTTAGTGCTGTGGCTGACCGCGATAACTTCTATAAGTTCCTAAAGAAGGTCGCAATTGGACCTGCTATTGAAGTGGGCTTCCACCCCTGGGTTGAAGGTTTAGAGAACATCCCAGATAGCGGAGCGGCAATTTTAGCCAGCAACCACCTGTCTTTCTCAGACTCGATATTTCTGCCAGTTGCAGTTCCCAGAAAAATTACCTTCATGGCAAAAAGTGAATATTTTGAGGGCCCCGGAATTCGCGGAAAAGTAGTTGCGGCATTTGTTCGGGGCGCTGGCCAAGTTCCAGTGGATCGAACTGGTGGTAACGCTAGCATGGCCGCAATCACAACTGGTGTTCGACTGCTTAATGAAGGCCACTTGCTCGGAATTTATCCGGAAGGCACTCGATCCTCAGACGGACGTCTATATCGCGGTAAGACTGGAGTTGCGCGCATTGCTCTTGAAGCAAGAGTGCCAGTCATCCCTGTTGCGATGATCAATACCGAAATGGTCCAGCCGATAGGTCGCTCACGACCAAATTTCGGAGTTGAAGTAGGAATCCGAATTGGCGCGCCATTAGATTTTTCGCGGTACTACGGAATGGAAGATGACAGGTTTGTCTTGCGATCGTTAACGGATGAAATCATGTATCGAATTATGGATCTTTCGGGGCAAGAGTATGTTGATAAATATGCATCTAGGTCAAAGAGCCCAAACAGCTAAAGTTTTATTAACGAGCTGATGCTGGCTTGCCCTTTGGCTGGTTTATCTGTGTAAGTAATTGCTCGAACCATACTTGTTCGGTATCAAATGGCTTACCACCAGCAACTCGTTGGAATTCACAGGCACGAATTACATTGCCCTGGTCCTGATCTTGTCCCACGAGGCCACTTATGCCATCGAGTGCGCAGCGAACTGCAACTACAGCGCAATCCTGAATTAATTTTTGGTCTACCGCATTTGCTGGCGCGGAGCGAGCAAAGTAACCACTCTTTTGAACTAATACTTTTTCTGCCTTGATCATCGGCGCAAATTGTTTTGAAAACCATTCACCTGGATTAATTTTATCAATTTTGACATGTCCGAATGGATCAACTGGAATCTCTTCACCATTACTTCGCATTTGTTCAACGATGGCGTCAACACCAGCACCCTCAGATAAGAAGATGTTTACATTGCCAACTTCATCGAGTACTTTACCCAATCGAGAAGCTTCAGCGGCAAGATCAACTTCAAGCTCGGGCACATAGACAGCGTGAACATCACGGTGATTGCGAGTTAAATCAAACTCTGGAATCCAAGTGATCTCATCAAGAAGTAACCGATATGAAACAGCGGTAGCAGCCGTTAGCCAGCCACTGTGACGTCCCATGACTTCATGCACAATCAGCATTCGAGAGTTTGAGGTGTGCTCAGAAACGATATTGCTAAAGTGACGAGCCCCTTCATCAGCTGCAGTCCAAGCACCAAGTGATTGTGCTATCGGGTAAATGTCGTTGTCAATTGTTTTTGGCAATCCAACGACAGCCAAGTCGTAGTTGTTTTGCGCCAAGTAGCTCGCAAGATCAGCAGCTGCGGTATTAGTGTCATCGCCACCAATAGTGTGCAAAACATCTACGCCATCGGCAATTAATTGCGCCGCAGCCACTTGCTGGGGATCTGAGCCAGCAGGTACTAAGCCGCGCGCAACACAATCTTTGATGTTCGTGAGCTTTACCCGCGAATTACCAATTGGACTCCCACCAAAACTGTGGAGCAAGTGCGCTTTCGCCCTGATTTCTGGCGTTATTGGAATTGAATCGCCTAATAGAAGTCCCTGGTAACCATTGCGATAAGCAATGATTTCTACCTCAGGAGCGACTTTTGAGTACTCAGCAAGCAAGGAGGCAATCGCTGAAGATAGACATGGAGCTAATCCGCCTGCCGTTAGCAGCGCGACTTTTTTGATTGCCATATGGCTAATTGTAGTCGGCTGCCTGCGCAGATATTAGATCTGTGATTTAGGAAACCGAGTGAATCGCTACTATTCTGTTGGTTATGACGAAAATTTCTTGGCCGGATTTGCCAGCAGCACAGCAGCCAGTTTGGCCCGATGCTGGCGAACTTAAGCGCGCCCAAGAAATTTTGGCAAGTCTGCCACCATTAGTTTTTGCTGGTGAGTGTGACGAATTAAAGACTCGTCTTGGCGCAGCCAGTCTTGGTAACGCCTTTGTGCTTATGGGCGGGGATTGTGCTGAAACTTTTGTGGCCAATACCGCTGACTCAATCCGCGCCAGGCTTAAAACCGTGCTGCAGATGGCAATTGTCTTAACTTACGGTGCTTCAACGCCAGTCGTAAAGATAGGAAGAATCGCAGGTCAGTACGGTAAGCCACGAAGTTCGCCAGATGAAACCATCGATGGCGTTAGCTTGCCTTCCTACCGCGGGGATGCGGTCAATGGACTTGATTTCACATTGGAATCTCGCACGCCAAA
>JBEEND010000043.1:0-9748 GCA_041192345.1 Actinomycetota bacterium | reverse complement strand
CTACTTTCACTGGCTCCAGAAGAGCACGTAGTTGAAGTTTTGGATCTAAGAGATTACGAGCAAGCAAAGTATCTGATTCTTGCAACCCGAAGTGGCGTCGTTAAGAAGTCTCGCTTAACTGACTATGACTCCTCGCGTAGCACTGGTTTAGTCGCAATCACACTTCGCGACGAAGATGGTGTGGTTTCTGCCCAGCTGGTTAACGACGAAGATGATTTGCTGTTGGTTTCAAAGATGGGTTACTCAGTTCGCTGTCATGCCGACGATGCGACGCTTCGCCCAATGGGTAGAACCGCAGGCGGTGTAATTGGAATTCGATTTAAAACCGATGATGATTACTTGCTAAAAATGGAAGTTGCCACACCTGAGTCATTCGTAGTCACTGTCACTGAAGGCGGCTGGGCTAAGCGGACTTCAATTGAAGAATGGAATGCAAAGGGTCGGGGAACTCAAGGCGTGCGAGCCATGCGCTTAGTTGAAAAACGTGGCGGGTTAGCGGGCGCCCTAATTTGCGCAGCCGAAGATGAAATTTTTGCGATTGCCAGTAATGGTGTTGTAATTCGCACCCGCGTGGATGAGATCCGCGCGGCTGGACGAGACACCATGGGTGTTTCGTTTATGAAAGTTGGCGACGACGATCAGGTTGTTGCAGTAGCGCGCAGCACAGCTGCTGCAATGGCGGCGCTGGAAAGTGTAGAAATACCAGTTAATGTGGCAGAACAAGATCTAAACCTAGACGAACCAGCAGATGCATTGACGCAAGAGGAAGAGGTTTAAATGTCAGAAGAAGTTTTCGGATCAAGCGATGACCAGCCAACTAAGCGTCATTACTTTGCAAACCCACTTAAAGGAAAAAGCTCTCAAGAACCAGCCCGCACGTTCTCAGCCCAAGAGATGCCAACTGCATATGGCCAAGCAACAAGTTCGAAGTCCGTTCGCTTGCATCTGACTCACATCGATCCCTGGTCAGCTGCCAAAAGTGCTTTCATGCTCGGGGTAACCATTGCCGGAGTTTTACTCGTTGCGGTAATTGTGCTTTGGGGAGCGCTTTCAGCTGCTGGAGTCTTTGAAGCTATATCTGGACTTTGGAATGACGCAGCTGGCAGCGATGGCGCCGGTGTAAGTTTTCTTTCACTGGGACGCTTAATTGGTTTAACTATGGTGATTTCAGCTATTGAAATAGTGTTACTCAGCGTCCTTTCGGCTTTGTATGCAGTGCTTTACAACCTCAGTGTTGGATTCACGGGTGGGCGAGAATGGACGCTCACTGACCGCAGTCAGTAACTGGCATTTTGGGTCATAGCCAGCTTTGGGGTAACCTCTTAACTTGTGCCGCTAGTTAGGTGCAAAAGAACGAAAAATGTAACAAAATTGGGGCCTATAGCTCAGCTTGGTTAGAGCGCTTCGCTGATAACGAAGAGGTCGGTGGTTCAAGTCCACCTGGGCCCACGCAAGATGGAAACTCAAAGTTGGAAAGGATTCGTAATGAAGAAATTACTTTCGTTAGCATTGTTGGCAGTGGCTGGTTACGTGATCTACCAACAAAATGAAAGCAGCAAAGCCGAGCAAGAATTGTGGACACAGGCTACTTCAGAGTAGATTTTGTCTTACCGTTTAAGCGCACCGGGGAATTAGCTCAATTGGTAGAGCACTGCCTTTGCAAGGCAGGGGTTAGGGGTTCGAGTCCCCTATTCTCCACAATTAAGTGGAGGTAATTTTTTACCTCCACTTTTATTTTTGCGCCGTTATTTCAACGACAGTTCGATTTTGACGCAAGGGGGTGCCGCATGGGTGAACTCCGTGATTCCTCACCGCAGGTCAGACGTTTTTTAGCGGGCGCACTTTTTAATTCGTTGGGCAGTGGATTAACTCTGCCAATCCTGATCGTTTATTTAAATCAAGTTAGAGGATTTTCACTAACTGCTGCTTCGTTAATTTTGTCCTGGATGGCAATCACAGGTCTAGCATTTTCGCCACTAAGTGGACATTTAGTGGATAAATTTGGGCCTCGTCGCATCATGTTGATTGCGATTTTAATCGAAGCGCTTGCCACCGTTTCATGGGCTTTTGTGGATTCAATAAATGAGGCGTTGCTCGTTGGTGCCCTTTCGTCACTCGGACATGCAGCTATATGGCCAACCCAGACAACCATGATGGCGCGGATGGTCAATAAAGAATTCCGGGCGAAATTTTTTGGTCTACAGTTCATGATGCTAAATCTTGGTCTTGGTCTTGGTGGAATATTTAGTTCACTTATCGTTTCCATAGATGATCCGGCAAGCTTCACGCGACTTTATGTTTTAGATGCGATGACTTATTTAATATTTTTTGGTTTCATTTATACCCTGCGCGGCATTGGCGATCAGATTGAAAAAACACAGGCAGAAATTGATAACGATGGTGGGTACCGACAGGTAATTGCTGATCACGTTTTTATGCGACTTGCGGTAGCAAAACTGTTACTTGTCACATTTGGATACGCCTCTCTCGATGCTGGTTTGCCGACACTCCTAACTCTTTTTGGGGAGCTATCAGTTAAGGCACTAGGGCCAATTTGGGCAGTCAATACTGGAGTGATTGTGCTCGGACAAATTTTTGTACTTAATCGACTTAACGGTCGGAGTCGAGTGCAACTAATGTCTGCCATATCCCTTATCTGGTCAGGGGCTTGGGTGATTATTGGAGTAAGTGTGTCTTTAGATCCAACTGCAACTTTTGTGCTTGCAGCAACTGGGGTTGGAATCTTTGCGATAGGTGAAATGATTTGGTCCTCGGTTGGACCGACACTGACAAACGAGCTTGCTCCAGAGCACATGCGAGGACGTTACAACTCCGTCGATGGTTTGATCTGGGTTTTTGCAGGCGCTATTGGGCCAGCCCTTTCAGGGATAATGCTGCAGTTCGAATTAATAGCGATTTGGATTGGGATTATTGTTACCGGACAACTTGTGGCGGGATTTTTGGTTTTGCGACTACGCCACGCGCTCACACCAACCCAAGATGGCCGAATTGGCGATACGTAAAAATAGTTCGAGATTACTTTCTGCACACAGCCAGGGGACAACAAAAACCCTGATAAAAGCCAATATTTCGCACCAAAATAAAGCCGAACCCACAAGATATCCCCAGTGAAATACCCATTGATTCGGCGGTTTTCCCCATATTGTCCACTAAGTTATCCACAGGGGACATTGTTTTTGTCAGATCGTGGTCATACAGTCATGAAGAACTGTTAATTAAAAGAAAATGCTAATTTTCGCGCAATAAGGCGAATCTCGTGAAAATAACTTAAAAAAGTAGCTAAAGGTGGACACATGAGCGTCGCGGAATTTCCCCGCAATTACGAAGAAGAAGGCGCACTCACCCCACCCCAGGACATAGTCGCGGAACAAAGCGTGCTCGGCGCAATGCTGCTCAGCAAAGATGCAATTGCCGAGGTTATTGAAACCCTGCGCGAAATTGATTTCTACAAGCCAGCGCATGCAAAAATTTATGGCGCAATTTTAGATATTTACGGTCGCGGCGAACCCGCAGACGCAATTACGGTCGCAAATTATTTGAGCAAGTCCGGCGCACTTGGAAATGTCGGTGGCGCAGGTTACTTACACACACTTGTTGCCAGCGTTCCAACGGCAGCCAATGGTTCCTATTACGCGCGCATTGTTACTGAGCGCGCGATTTTGCGACGTCTAGTTGACGCAGGCACACGCATTGCCCAGATGGGTTATGCCGGCGATGCGGAAGTCGATCAACTTGTTGATCGTGCGCAAGCTGAAATTTACGATGTGACAGGTCGACGTACTTCCGAAGATTATGCGCCACTTTCAGAAATCATGCCGCACACACTTTCCGAAATTGAAGCTATCGAAGGTCGTGGCGGTCAATTAGTTGGAGTCCCAACTGGCTTCCAACAACTTGATGACATTACACACGGACTTCATGCTGGCCAGTTAGTTATTGTTGCCGCGCGCCCTGCTATTGGTAAATCAACACTGGGGCTAGATCTTGCACGCTCGGCAAGCATTAAACACAATTTAACTTCTGCAATTTTTTCACTTGAAATGAGTCGCAACGAAATTGTGATGCGACTGCTATCGGCTGAAGCTCAAGTTGGTTTGAACCACATGCGCGCTGGCACACTCAGTGAATCTGACTGGGGCAGACTCGCAAACAAAATGGGGCAAGTAAATGATGCACCATTATTTATCGATGATTCGCCAAATATGACAATGATGGAAATCCGCGCAAAAGCACGTCGCCTAAAGCAGCGCTTTGATTTAAAGATTCTTATCATCGATTACTTACAACTGATGTCCTCTGGCAAGAAAGTTGAAAGTCGCCAAGTAGAAGTTTCAGAGTTTTCCCGCTCACTTAAATTATTAGCAAAGGAACTTGCAATCCCAGTGATAGCGATTAGCCAGCTGAATCGTGGTCCAGAGCAGCGCCAAGATAAGCGCCCGATGCTTTCGGACTTGCGTGAATCCGGTTCGCTGGAACAAGATGCCGACATGGTGATTTTGTTGCATCGGGAAGATGTTTATGAACGCGAGTCACCACGCGCTGGCGAAGCAGATTTTATTTTAGCTAAGCACCGAAACGGTCCAACTGGAACTGTTACCGTTGCATTCCAAGGCCATTACAGCCGTTTTGTTGACATGGCTACTTCGTAAGTTTTATTTCTTGTCTCTGAAAGAAGCGGGTCATGTCCAACAGGTCAACTCAAATAGATCGCAATAATTTAGCGAATTTGCTGGAGCGCGAGCGTGAGACATATCGCGATCGCAATCAGAAATCCATGGATCTTTACAAAGGCGCAAAAAATTTGTTCGGCGGCGTACCAATGCCATGGATGAACAAGTGGGTCGGTGGGTTTCCGCTCTACCTGCAAGGCGCAAAAGGCAACATCATTACTGATGTTGATGGCCATGAGTACATTGATTTTGCACTAGGTGATACGGCAGCAATGACTGGACACTCACCGGATGCCAGCATTAAAGCAATCATTGATCGGATTCAAGATCTTGGTGGCATAACAACCATGATGCCGACCGAAGATGCGCAATGGGTTGGCGCAGAGTTGACGAGAAGATTTGGCGTGCCACTTTGGTCTTTCACAGTTTCGGCAACTGACTCCAACAGATGGGCAATTCGACTTGCCAGACTTGCAACAGGCAAGAGCAAAATTCTGGTTTTCTCATATTGTTATCACGGATCAGTTGATGAAACCTTTGGGGTTTTGGACTCCAACGGCAATACCGTTTCAAGACCAGGCAATGTGGCACCACCAGTTCCAATTGAACAAACTACTCGAGTCGTCGAATTCAATGACTTACCTGCGCTGGAAGCTGCATTAAAACACGGCGACGTGGCTGCAATTTTGACCGAGCCAGCTCTAACAAACATTGGAATTGTTTTACCGGAACTGGGTTACCTCGAAGGTATGCGCGAACTTGCTACAAAGTACGGTGCGCTATTGATGATCGATGAAACCCATACCATCTCGGCTGGTTATGGCGGTATGACTTTGCGCGACAAATTGGATCCCGATATTTTCATCATTGGTAAAAGTATCGGCGCGGGTATTCCATCTGGCGCATATGGCTTTACCCAAAATGTTGTGGATCTAATTAATTCACACACCGAAGCAGACTTACTTGATGTCGGTGGTATCGGTGGGACACTTGCTGGAAACGCTTTGTCACTTGCCGCAATGCGAGCAACCCTCGGTGAAGTTTTAACCGAACAGGCTTTTGAACATATGATTCATCTTGCGACCAGTTATACCGATCAAGTAAATGCGGCACTTGATGAATACGGTGTGCCGTGGTCAATTTCGCAATTAGGTGCGCGGGCCGAATACCGCTTCACCTACCCTGCACCAAAAACCGGAACGCAAGCCATGCACGCGGGCGATGACGGGCTAGATGAGTTCATGCATTTATTTATGTGTAACCGAGGAATTTTAATGACTCCATTTCACAACATGGCGTTAATGTGCCCAACCACTTCGCAAGAGCAGGTGGACTTACACTCTTCGCTATTCAGACAAGCGTTAAGCGAACTTGTCCAGACCTGATAAACAGCCTCTACACTTTTAGATATGACGCTTCGCCGAAGATTGCAATTAGCCATCGTCATTTTTGCAGTGACGTTGATTGGCGCCGCAATTTGGGAACGCCTGGTTTACCTGCAAGCTCGATCCGAACTATCACTAACACTTGCAAACAATATGAAATTGGATGAAGTTGCCGATCAACTTTCTACAGCTTTAAGCTTCTCCCTGCTGCTTAGCCTGACTTTATTGTTATTAGGATGGATTTTTTTGGAGCGCTGGGTACTTGCTCCTTTAGATGAAATGCGAACTGAGTTACGGCTTGTGGCCAGCGGCACGATACATCAAGTAATTGAAGTGGCCAACCCTCCCGAAATTAGAATGGCTGCAGCTGACGCAGAGTCAATGCGAATCAATTTGGTTTCCCAAATTGATTTAGCGCGCGCAGCTTGGCAAGGCTTAGAACAAGATGCGCCACTTGTACTTTCTATGCGCAACGCTCTTTCACCAACACTGCTGGATTCATTAAGTGCTGGATTAGATATTTTTGGACAAACCATGCCGGCCTCTGGCGCTATTGCCGGGGACTGGTGGGATGTCATTCGCACCCCTCAGGGCTTCGCAATTGCGATTGTCGATGTCACAGGGCATGGCCCAGAAGCTGGCGTTGTCGGATTGCAGATCAAAGCGATTATGACTGCCGCCCTTTCTGCCGGTTTTCCGCCGGAGACTGTGATGGACCGAGTATCTGCTGGGCTCTCTGATGTGGACGCACTGCTTGCCACTGCGGTCATCATCAACATTCCAAATGACATACGTTTGCCAGTTCAGTGGGTAAATGCCGGGCACCCAGCAGGGTTTTGGATTGATGACAATTATTTGTTAACTGCCTTAAACCCCACGGGCCCAATGCTCGGGGGCTTTGGCGGTAATTGGTTGAGTAAAGAATTTGTGTTTAAGGCGGGACATCGCATAGTTCTGGCCTCCGATGGGTTACTGGAAACCCAAGACAACAAGGGCGAAGAGTTTGGTACCCAGGGTCTGGTTTCATCAGTGATTTCTGGAAATCAATCTCAAAATTCAACAGAATTAACGAACTTAATAGTTGCCACCGCCCGCCAGGATTCCGTCACCTGGCAGCGCGACGATGTATCAGTTGTCGTGATTACCCGTAGGCTCGGACAATGAGTGATTCGCTTAAGCCACAACTGCGGCGCGAAATGGCTGAACTGCCGACATATAAGGCAGGTAAAAAAGTTGCTGCTGTAAATGGGCTAACAGCCTTCAAACTTTCTAGCAATGAAAATGCGCATCCGCCTTTACCAGGTGTTTTGGCTGCAATTACTAAGGCAGCACTAGAGATCAATCGCTACCCTGATCCATTTTGCGGCGAACTAACTAAAGCCATAGCTGAAAAATTTGATGTCGCTATCGACGAAGTTGCAACCGGTACTGGATCAGTAGGAGTGTGCCAACAAATAATTCAAGCCATTGCAGGCACCGGTGATGAAGTTATGTATGCCTGGCGATCATTCGAGGCTTACCCAATCATTACAACAATCGCTGGCGCGACTAATGTCGCAGTGCCGCTTACTTCGAGTGGGCAACACGACTTGGCGGCGATGTTGGCAGCCATAACGTCAAAGACAAGAGTTATTTTTGTTTGTACTCCAAATAATCCAACCGGTGGAATTGTCACTCAGCAACAAATAACAAAATTTTTAGCTCAAGTGCCAACTGAAATTTTAGTTGTAATTGATGAAGCGTATGTGGAATTTAATTGCGACCCAGATGCCATTGATGGAATTGCAACTATGCAAGCGCACACAAATGTTGGCGTATTGCGAACTTTTTCGAAAGCTTATGGATTAGCAGGCTTAAGAGTCGGATATTTCATCGGACCTAAGCACATCGCAGAGGCAGTGCGAAAAACTGCAGTGCCATTTGGCGTTTCAAATATTGCACAAACCGCTGCGGTAGTCTCTCTTGAAAATGAGAGCGAATTGTTTGAACGTGTGGAACAAGTTATTTCCCTGCGCACCTGGTTTGAAAGTGAATTAACGAAGCTTGGTTTTGAGTTACCAGCAAGTCAGGCAAATTTTGTTTGGTTGCCATTAGGGGAGCGCACGCTAGATTTCGTAACAAAAAGTGAAGGAATTGCTGTTGCCATCCGGCCTTTCTCGGGTGAAGGCGTACGCATAAGTATTGGCGAGCGCGAGGGCCTGGAGCGAATTATTGAACTTGCAAGGGACTTTGTTTCTTAACAGATTCAACAGCCACAACAATGGCGACACTTGCAATTACGATCAGGCCACCGATGATTATGTTGACGGAAAGTTTTTCGCTAAAAATTATGATTCCAAGTGCTACTGCTACTACTGGATTGATGTAGGCGTAAGTAGATACCAAAGTTATTGGCGCATTCTCGAGTAACCAGGTGTAGACCGTGTAACCGACGAGCGAGCCAATGAATACTAAGTACGCCCACCCCGCCCAAGAGCGATAACTAGCATCGAAGAAATCGGCAATACTTTCGTTGTGAATTAAACCAGCGATTAACAAGGCCACGGCAGCACCAGCCATCTCGTAGGTACTTAGCAAAAGTGAGTTTTCGGGCGTATCCATTCGTGGCGCCAAAAACGAACCTAGTGACCAACACAAGTTGCCAAACAAAATAATAAACATCCAAAGTGTGACGTTTTCTGCGCCTGCACCTGGACGTGCTTGCGTTTGGCCCGGCAACATAATGATTGCGATTCCGATTAAGCCACCAATAATTCCAGCGAGCGAAATTAGTTTCGGTCGATCTCGATCAAGAGTGCGAAACAGCGCAGTCCAAATCGGCATTGCTGCCACAATCAGTGAGGCCACACCAATGGGAACAACTCTGGTTGCCATTGACATGGTGCCAAGTCCCACACCTAACATCAGCACACCGAGAAATATCGAACTGGCTAGCTGGCTGCGCGATAAGCGTAATGATTGCCAGCCATTTCGCAGACCCAGAAACAAAACCAAGAGCACACTTGCTGCAACGAAACGAAATGACATGGAAATTAGAGGTGGCATAGTTTCAATGGTGAAAGCAATGCCAATGTAGGTAGTTCCCCAAGCTAAATACATCACACCAAGACCAAGTGCGACCTTAGTTTTGATCGACGAGTTCATTCCTTCACACTATTGGGAGCGCCACTTATTGATTGCACGGCACTAGAACTAGGAAAGTGCAGATTTAACGGCCGCAGCAACTTGTGTACCATCAGCGCGACCAGCGACTTGTGGTGATACGAGTTTCATCACTGCACCCATAGCACTAGGCCCAGTGGCACCGTCGGCAGCAGCCTGTTGAACTGCGCTGGCAATAATTTCTGCCAACTGGGAATCGGAAAGCCCAGCAGGTAAATAAGTCTGAATGATTTTCAATTCGGCACGCTCTTTGTCACCAAGTTCTGGGCGTTTTGCATCGTCGTACGCTGTTGCAGCTTCTTTACGTTTCTTAGCTTCCCGATTAAGCACGGTTATGTAATCTTGCGCAGTTAGCACCCGCGCTTCCTTGCCTGATACTTCTTCGTTAGTAATTGCAGCAAGCACCATACGCAATGTCCCTGAGGTCAAGGAATCTTTTGCGCGAATCGAAGCAGTTAGATCTAGGTGAAGCTGTTCCTTTAGTGTGGTCATAACTACATCTTGTCAGAA
>JBEEND010000042.1:0-9764 GCA_041192345.1 Actinomycetota bacterium | reverse complement strand
AGAGCTCGCATTTTTTGGTCGGCAAAGTCGCTACCGTCAATTGCCGTCGTTACGAGTTCATCAGGACAGGCAAATGGAATCTCATCTGGATCTTGGGTAGCGAAATCTGTTTGGTCACCTGAGGCGCGCAGCATTTCGATTCCAGCCCGCATCACACTTACTGGGAATGCAGTCCAGTAAACCTTTTCAATCGCCCACTTTTCACCCAGCTCAGGCGCGAAACTTTTCGCAGCCGCTAATTCTCGGGCGTAATGCGCTACTCGATGCGCTTGAATGTGATCTGGATGACCATAGCCACCAAAGTCATCATAAGTAATGAGTACATGGGGTTTAACTTCGCGAATTATTGCAACTAAGTGTCTAGCGGCTTCTAACAAATCTGCATTCCAAAAATTATCTGGACGCTCATTTGGCGGTGTGCCAATCATTCCGCTATCACGAAATTTTCCCGGGCCTCCAAGGAGTCGCCAATCAGTTACGGAAAGTTCTGCCATGGCATTGCCTAGTTCTATGATTCGATGAGATCCTAGGCCATCTGTTTTGTCAGAAGCTAAATTTGCCAGTTCGGAAACCAGAATTTCGCCCTCTTCACCCAAAGTGCAAGTAACTAGGGTCACTTGTGCGCCCTGGGCAACATATTTGGCCATAGTTGCCCCGCTGCCGATTGTTTCATCGTCGGGGTGTGCGTGCACCAAAAGCAAGCGCGGGATATTTGCAGAAACTTTAGCCATCGTTTTTCATAACTTCCATCATTTTCAATCTTTACCTATAACTTAACGTACGAGTGAATCCCCTGACGCTATTCCATTGAGCTTGAAATCCCCTGACGCTATTCCATTGAGCTTAAAAACCCTGACGCTGTGGCAACCAACGCCCCGACATGGCAGGATCAATGGGTGAGTGAAACCTTTCCACGGCAAAGCGCTGCTACTCGAAACTTCCAACTAGGAGCGCCTCGCAGCTTTCTTATTTGCGGCTCGGGAGACCACGTCTTATTTCTGCGAAGTGAATCTGGCCGGGACTCAGTTAACTCTCTATGGGCTTACGACGTTGCTGCTCGAGTCGAAACGAAAATTGCTGATCCTCGAATTCTCTTGGCAGTTGATGGCGAAATTCCAGACGCCGAACGAGCCCGCCGCGAACGAATGCGGGAAACAACTTCGGGCATCACCAGTTACTCCTGCGATACAACTGGCACAAAAGTAATTTTTGCACTTTCTGGCAAGTTGTTTGCTGGACAAGTCGTCGTTAAAGAATTTGTTGAACTCGAAGTCCCACAGCCAGTAATCGATCCAAAGTTAGCTCCAGATGGCAGTCGAATTGCTTGGTCAAATGGCAAAGATTTATTGGTTTGCGAATTTGATGGCAGCAATGTTAAAAATCTGACAAATGAGTCTGCCGAAAATATTTGTTGGGGATTATCTGACTTCATTGCTGCAGAAGAGTTTGATCGCATGAGTGGTTATTGGTGGTCACCTAATAGCGACGAATTGATCGTCGAACAAACAAACGATTCACAAGTTCAAACCTGGTGGATTTCTGATCCAGCAACACCGCAAAAGCAGCCAAATGAAATTCGATATCCAGCCGCAGGCACAAAAAATGCAGTTCTTGGGTTAGCAAGAATTTCAATTACTGGCAAAAAGAAAGCAATTAACTGGGATAACGATTCCTTTGAGTACTTGATTAGTGTGTCCTGGCAAAAAGATTGCGACGCATTGCTAACGGTTGCTGACCGAGCGCAGCAGAATTTTGTCACCTATGCACTCACTGACTCTGATTTGAAAATTGTTCATGAAGTAACTGACCATGAATTTGTGGAAGTAATTCCTGGTCAACCACGCTGGCATGGCGGTGAAATAGTATCTGTCGTTGATAATCGACAAAGTGATACCCGAGAACTGCAACTTGCTGGAAAAACTATTACGCCACCCGGCTTTCAAGTTATGTCTGTAATCGATATAACCGCTGAATATATTGATGTGGTAGCAACTTCGGACGCGGTTAGTCGAGACGTGGTTCGAGTTGGTTATGACGGATCACTAACCGAACTTGCCCAAGGCGGAGTTGCTGGCGCTACCAGCACAACTGGCGAACTTCAGATTTTGATTGAGTCCCGCTTGGACACCCATAGCCGCACTTATCAATTGCGCCGAGGAGCCAAAACTGAGCATTACTTCGATTCCTTAGCTGAAGCACCTAGTTTCCAGCCGCAAGTTCACCAACTTAAAACTGGACCTAATTTAGTTAATACCGCAGTGATATTTCCGCGCGACCATGTGCTGGGAAGTAAAAAACTTCCAGTGCTGATGAGACCTTATGGTGGGCCACATCACCCCCAAGTTCAAAATGGCGCCTTAACTTACGCGATAGATCAATGGTTTGCTGATCAAGGATTTGTCGTTATCGTTGCCGATAATCGCGGGACACCAGGTCGTGGACCGGCCTGGGATCATTCGATCTATCAAGATTTTGTTAAGCCAGTACTTGAAGATCAAGTTAACGCGATTGCAGATGTGGCAGCCCACTTTCCAAGCGACGTTGATGTTAACCGAGTTGGCATAACTGGTTGGTCATTTGGCGGTTACCTAAGTGCACTAGCTGTGCTGGAGCGTCCCGATGTTTTCCACGCAGCTGTTGCTGGCGCTCCCGTGACCCAGTGGCTTTGGTATGACACTGCCTACACTGAACGTTATCTCGGGCACCCAGAAAAATTTCCAGATGTATATGCTGAACACTCATTAATTGAAAAAGCAAGTGGGCTCGAGCGACCGCTTATGTTGATTCATGGGTTGGCCGATGACAATGTCGTTGCTGCTCATTCTCTTTCCTTGAGTGGGGCACTGCTTACTCACAAAAAAGCACATACCGTTTTGCCGCTATCGGGCGTAACCCACATGACACCACAAGAAATAATCTCAGAAAACTTAATGTTGCTAACTGTCGAATATTTCAAAACCCACTTGGCTTAACTACCTAAGTGCGGGGACTAATTAGATGCGAAATCTATTCCTGTCGCTGAGGTCGTGCCTGTTGTTTCCATAGGAAAATGACAGGCAACTTGGTGACCCGTACTTAGTTCGCGCAATTGTGGAATTTCACTTTCGCAGCGTGCTTGCGCCTTAAAGCAGCGAGTTCTAAATACACAGCCGCTCGGTGGATTACTTGGACTTGGCAAATCGCCAGTTAAGAGAATTCGTTCTCGGGAACGCTCTAAATCTGGATCAGCAATTGGAACTGCGGACAATAAAGCGTGCGTATAAGGGTGCAGTGGAGCCCGGTAAAGATTTTCCTGGGCCGCGATTTCCATAATTTTGCCCAGGTACATAACCGCAACTCGATCTGAAATGTGGCGCACCACTGACAAATCATGTGCGATAAAAATGTAAGCTAGGCCAAATTCTTGCTGAATATCATCAAGCAAATTAAGTACTTGAGCTTGAATCGATACGTCTAGTGCTGAGACTGGTTCATCACAGACGATCAATTTTGGTTTTAACGCAATTGCGCGGGCGATTCCAATGCGCTGGCGCTGACCACCAGAGAATTCATTTGGGTACCGATTGAAGTGCTCTGGATTTAACCCAACTCGCTCCATTAACCCCTGAACGGCTTTTGTGATGCCGCCCTCCGGATTAACGCCTTGGACTCGAAACGGTGCGCCAATAATGTCACCAATAGTTTGCCGCGGATTTAAAGAAGAGAATGGATCTTGAAAAATCATCTGCATTTCGCGGCGAAGTGGAACTAGCTCTTTTTTCTTAATTTTTGTAATGTCTTGACCATTGAATTCAATTGACCCCGCAGTCGGTTCGATAAGTCGCAATATCGATCTACCAGCCGTGGATTTTCCACAACCACTCTCGCCGACAAGACCTAGCGTCTCCCCCGGGGAAACCTCTAATGAGATACCATCGACAGCTTTTACGTTGCCAACTACTCGATTAAATAATCCCTTTCCTTGGATTGGAAAATATTTTTGTAATTCGGTAATTTTTAAGATTGGTTGAGTCATTTACTTACCTTTCCAATCTTTCGATCAATGCGAATCGCCACACGTTGTGACTCGGAAAGATGGCACCGGGCTTCGTGATTTTGAGAGACTTCAAGCAACTCTGGAAACAACTCAACGCAGGCATTGTTTGCGACTTGATTTTTAAAAGCGCACCGTGGTTCAAAGACACACCCACTGGGTAAATTCAGTAACGAAGGTGGGGAACCGGGAATTGGATCGAGTTGCTCTTTCTTAAATGAGATTTGTGGCAATGAGGCAAGCAGTCCCCAGGTGTATGGCATTTGCGGCTCATAAAATAGTTCTCTTACGCCCGCATGTTCTACTGCGCTACCGCCGTACATAACCAAGACTTCATCGGCAAGGTCTGCGACCACACCTAAATCATGGGTAATTAACACGATTGCGGTACCAAATTCCTTTTGAAGTTCCCGCAACAACTCCAATATCTGGGCCTGAACTGTCACATCCAACGCCGTGGTTGGTTCATCTGCAATCAAAACTTCCGGGCCGTTGATTAAAGCCATTGCAATCATGATCCGCTGGCGCATACCACCTGAAAGTTGATGCGGGTATTCATCAATGCGTTGATCTACTGAGGGAATTCCTACCTTAATTAACATTTCGATAGCGCGCTCCCGAGCGGCCTCATCAGAAATTTTATTGTGAACAAGTACTGCCTCGATGAGTTGATCGCCGATTGTGTAATACGGATGCAGCGCGCTTAATGGATCCTGAAAGATCATTGCCATTTCGTCGCCTCGGAGTTTGCGCACTTCTTCGGGATCCGCGCCAATTAGCTCTTTGCCATTAAAGAAAACTTCGCCGGTGACATTTGAGTTTGTTCCAGTTAGCAGCCCCATGATTGCCAAGCTAGAAACACTTTTGCCAGAACCAGATTCTCCCACAATCGCCAGTGTCTTACCGCGCTCTACTTTGTAAGAGACATTTTTTACGGCGTGCACAACGCCATCATCTGTTGTGAACTCGACATTTAGATTCTTTACTTCAAGAATTATATTTGAATTAGTTGTCATGTCATGCGCACCCTTGGATCGATGGCTACATACAAAATATCAACAATTAGATTTGCAACAATGACAAAGACAGCTGCGACAAGCACGGCTGCAGTGATGGTTGGTAAGTCATAGTCGGTAACTGCTCCAATTGCCACTCGCCCCAGACCTGGCAAACTGAATATGTACTCAGTAATAACTGCTCCACCTAGAAGTCCAGCCAGATCAAGTCCGGCAGAAGTGACGATCGGGGTAAGTCCAGCGCGAAAAGCATGTTTGCGAAAAACTACGCGATCAGAAAGGCCTTTAGCGCGCGCTGTTCTGATGTAATCCTCACCCATAATTTCTAAGATTTGGGAGCGAGTTAGTCGCGCGTAATACGCTGAATAGAGAATTGCAAGAGTGACCCAAGGAAGCAACATGGTTTGAAAAAATGCTAACGGGTCTTCAAATGGGGATTCGTAATCTGGATAAGGCAAAATGTTCCAGCGAACAATTGCAAAAACTAGAAATAGTAAGCCAATAAAGAAAACTGGAAGGGAATATCCAACCATTGAAATCCCCATGATGGTGCGGTCTTGCCATTTACCTTGATGCTTCGCCGCGACTATCCCGCCAGAAATTCCAACTACCATCCAAAGTATGAATGCGCCCGATGCTAAATACATTGTGACGGGTATGGCATCGAAAATTAGCTTGGTGACTTCTTCCCCACTTCTAAATGAGTAGCCCAGACATGGTTTGGAACATTCGAATGCTGCTGAGCCAGTTCCGTAAGTTCGGCCGAGGAAAATTCCTTTCATCCAGTCCAAGTACTGAGTTAAAAGTGGTTGATCTAGCCCGAGGCGAATTCGATTTGCGGCAATAATTTCGGGAGTGCAACTTTTACCGCAAGTTAAGCGAGCCGGATCCGTCGGGACAGCATTGAAAAGCAAAAAAGTAACAATGCTCAAAAGCGTCAACATAAATATCATGACGAAAATTCTGCGCACAATGTATGGAAACACTTTCTAGCCTCTCCCTTACTTGGATGGATTGAGTTGTAACAGCAGACTGTGGGTGAACGAGTGTCCACCCACAGCTGCCATTAGGTATTAACTAATTGAATGAACTAGTTAACTGATAGTTGAGCATATGGCCAAGAGCCGTATGGTCCCCAAATGTAGGCACCACTGATTTTTGAACCATGAATGCGCTGTTCCTTACCGAAACGGGTAGGAAGTGCAAGAGCCAATTCCATTGACTTCTTGCTCAGTACATGCCAAGCCTTAGCTTGTTCGGCGCGATCTGTGATCACCTTTGCGGCATCAGACTCGGCCAAGAAGGCTTCGTCAGTCCACTGCGAAAGGTTGAATCCACCATTTGCAGCAAACAGTTCTGGAATAACTGTTGATGCATTTGACCAGTCAGGACCCCAGCCGGCTGCGGACATTGAACCCTGCTGCGCTGGATCAAGCACAACGCCGTAGTAGGCGCCTGGTTCGATCGCATTTGGCGTAGCAACTATGCCTGCTCTGGCTAAGGAAGCAACTAATGATGCTGCTGCCTTATCGTTGGTTTCACTCTGACCGTAATCGATAACGAATGGCTGAGGGAATGCCTCGCCTGATTCCGCAATCAACTTAATCGCAAGTTCTGGGTTACCTTCAGCAGGAATTGCTTCCCCTAGAAGTCCATCCCAAAGACCAGTTGGAGCGTAGTCAATACCAATGTTTGGCTTTACGACACCATCGGCATAATCACCTGCATACTCGCCACCTGCGATTGTGCGAAGTTCGTCACGGTTCACAGCGGCAAGAATTGCTTGACGATGCTTAACGTTTGGAACTTTTACAGTATTAATGGCGTAATAACGAACGTAAGGATCTAGTTCGTTGTAACGACGCTTTTCATACTTTGCATCAGCGAAGACCACTGCAAGCTTTGCTGAGTCAACACTATCTGGCGAAATTGCCATTTGGTCATCTCCTGCATCAGCCATTAAGCGTTCTGTGATTAGGGCTGCTGGCTGCGCAAAAATGTACTCGATGCGATCTGGGTATGCCGGGCGGAAAGTATCCGTTGCTGGATCCCAATTTTCATTACGAACCAATACAAGCTTGTCCTTCTTTACGTAGGACTCGATCTTGTATGGACCATTTGAAAGGACGGTATCGTCATACAGTTCAGCTGTATCAACATCTTGGCGAACAGCTGCGAATGCACTAAGCGTTACCGCGTAGTTGAAGTCGAAAGCAGTACGAGAGAGATTGAATGTGATTTTGTTACCTTCACAAACAACAGCTTTGTCGTATGAAGCTTGACCAGCTGCATCGCCTGCATATGGTCCCTTGTAATCAGTAACGTCAAGCATTGAAAGTGCAAATGCTGGTCCGTCAGTAATTACATCAGTTGCGAAAGTGCGGGAAATTCCGTACTTGAAATCTTCACAAGTAACGTCCTTACCGTCTTCCCACTTCATGCCGTCCTTGAGTGTAAATTCCCAAGTCTTGCCCTCATTTGATGCGGTACCTGTGTCAGTAGCTGCGTCAGCAACTAACTCACTGGCTTCTGCGTTGTCCTTGCTCAGTGTGTACTGAGTTAAGGTGCGGTTTAGGTAAGCGCTAGCAAAAGCTAGATCTTCACCTGTGTAGTTGCGCTGTGGATCTAAGTGAAGAATCTGCTCTGCTTCCGTAAGGATGTAGAGAGTTCCACCTTTTGTTCCGTCGCCAGACGCTGCGTCCCCACTGCCACCGCAAGCGGTAAGCAGAAGAGCCAGCGACGCTGCACCGACGCCGAAGCGGATGCCTGTCGATTTCTTCATGTGTCCTCCATAGAGACATAGGTTCACTATGTCCTTAAGTTGTGATTCGGTTGAATCACTTGTTATCACTCACCCGTTAGAGTGTGTGACTTTTTTCAGTTCTCGAGAAACTGAAAAACTTTTTTAATGTCGCCCAGACTTTGGATCAAGAGCGTCTCGCAGGGCGTCTCCCAGCAAGTTGAAGGAAAGCGCAACCCCCAGCAGCATCGTTAAGGGAACGAAAAAATAAAATGGGTCAACTGTGAAATAACCAACTGACTCTTGGAGCATGGATCCCCAAGTTGGTGTTGGTGGCACTACCGAGATACCCAAGTACGCTAAGGCAGCTTCTGCTCCAATTAAGGCCGGCATTGCGATGGTGGCATAAATCAAAATTGGAGCCCAAAGATTTGGCAGTAATTCTCGAAATAAAATTCTGCGATTACTCGAACCGATAGAAACTGCAGCCTCAACAAACTCTCGTTCGCGCATTGAAATTACTTGGCCTCTGACGAGTCTCGCCAGATATGGCCAGCCAAAAACACTTAGTACCAAAATCAAGGTAGTGATCCGCGATGGATTACCAGGTGGTAATCCAAAAGCTTGCAATCGTTGTTCAATGACTGGTGACATTGCAATGATGACAAGTAGCAGTGGGAAAGCAAGTGTGATATCCATGAAACGACTCAAGACGGTGTCGGTACGGCCACGGGAATATCCCGTTATGACTCCAACCACCGTGCCGAGCACGACTGTAATAATCGTGGCAGAAACTGCAATAAGCAAAGAGATGCGCGTGCCAAAAAGTAAGCGCGCCAAAATATCACGCCCAGTCAGTGGTTCCACACCTAGTGGATGAGCTGGGGAAACTCCACCAAATGCGCCCAGTGGCAAACTGCCAGCATCACTTAATAAATCTGTATTGAAGTCATAAGGATTGACACCAATCCACTTAGAAATTAGTGGGCCAAAAATCGCGATGAATGCGATGAATACAAGAATTATCATGCTGCCGACAGCAACTCGATCTTTGCGCAACCGGGACCAGGCGATTTCACGTAACGTCCGCCCAGCTACGGGCTCAAAACCTGTCTCAACGGAAGCGCTCACTTTTTCTGCCCCCGCTCTGTGATGCCATTGCCTTTACTTACAATTCAAAAATTTGAAGATTATTTACTCAGATTTAACCAAGACTTCAAGTCTAATTGGACTCGAGCGCTTGCGGAACTCGGTGTTATTTGTTCGTTACCTAGGTGCCCAGGCAAGCCTTAAAAAGATCGCTTTTTTAGGGGATAATTCCCTGTATTCCGACATTTACCAGGTCATATTGGTTACCAAGCGCTATTTGAACATACACATTGGTTACTTGCGCAGGTCGGTACAAAACCATGCGATCCACGGCATACGGTAAATAACTCGCCTGTGCCATTACTAGGGCTTCAATTTCCTTGTTTAAGCGAGCTGCTTGCGCCGGGGTGGGGGCGACTTCAAGCATGTCTAGCAAATTATTGATTTCATCTAAATTTATCTCAGCAAAATTTTGATTCTCTAAAGACTTAATTTTTCTGCCATCAACTATGGGGGCCCAGTAAGAAAGTGCGGAGGAGTAATCAGGTCCCCAACCAGTGGCAGCTAAGCCTATTGACTGTGATTTGAGATTTTCTGGTGAGCCTATGCCAGCGGAAAAATATTGCGCAAAGTTCACATACTCAACGGGGTCTACCACGATTCCCACTCGAGCTAAACTTTTTTGCACCGATAGAAATACGTCTTTACCAATTCCAATCGCGACATAAGCCATCTTGGTTTGAAATCCATCAGGGTAGCCACAATCTGCCAAACTTTCCCGGGCCGCCTTGATGTCTCCAGTTTCATCGCTGCCACTTGGAAAAGGGTTGTAGGAATCATCAAATCCAAGAACAGTTGGTGGACTCATTGAATGCGCAACTGCTGC
>JBEEND010000041.1:0-9925 GCA_041192345.1 Actinomycetota bacterium | reverse complement strand
CTCGTATTAGTAATGTCTATCTCCGCCGTAATCTTGCTTCTGGCTGTAATTATTGGACGCTTGTTTTTTTCGGGGAGACAAAAAGCAGCGAAAATAATCATTGCGGTCATGACGCTCACTGCTTGCGCTGCTTCTTTATTTGATGCAAATGCCACAATAATCTCGTTATTGCCTTCCATAGCTGCTGGGCTAACGACAGTATGGGTACTTAAGATTTTGGAAAAGCAGTCACGCCAAACAGCTACGCAAGAGTATGACCTAGGTCGACGAAATCTAATGCGTGCTGTTGGTTTAATTTCAGCTGCTTCTGCGGGCGCAGTTTTTGCTGGTAATTATTTTCGAACGCAAGCAACGCAGCAGTTTGAAAAACTTAACTTGGTATTACCAAAAGCGCTTAAACCTCTGCCACCTGCTCCTATTGATCCAGCACTAGTGACTCCGGGATTATCAAAACTATTTACACCTAACAATGCGTTCTATCGAATTGATACTGCCCTTGTTGTTCCCGTTGTAGACGTTTCTACTTGGCGGCTAACCATTGATGGCATGGTAGAAAACCCGCTTGAATTTACTTATAGCGAACTCATAAGTCGTCCAGTATTTGAACTTGATAACACGATCGCTTGTGTTTCAAATGAGGTTGGTGGCCCACTTGTTGGAAATGCGCGCTGGGTCGGAATTCGCCTGGATGATTTGATTAAAGAAGCAGAGCCAGAAAGTTCGGCTGACCAAATCATGGGTTATTCAATTGATGGTTTCACCGCAGGATTTCCAACCACATCCCTTGATGGTCGCGATGCCATGCTGGCATTTGGAATGAACGGTGAGCTCTTGCCACCCGAACATGGCTTTCCAGCGCGAATCATTGTCCCTGGACTTTATGGGTATGTCTCTGCTACTAAATGGCTGACGCGAATTGAGCTAACGCGCTTTGATAAAGCCCAGGGTTACTGGATTCCTCGTGGTTGGTCGACATTGGCACCTATTAAAACTGCAGCGAGAATCGACACGCCTGCAAGCAGAAGTAGCGTTAAAGCTGGTCAACAAGTAATCGCTGGTGTTGCCTGGGCGCCAATGAGTGGGATTTCAAAAGTTGAGGTCAGCGTTAATGACGGACCCTGGCAACTTGCAACTCTTGGGCCCAAGTTAGCAAACATTACTTGGCAACAATGGTGGCTGGACTGGGACGCCACTGCGGGCGAAGCTGTTATTTCAGCGCGCGCAACCAATGGTGATGGCCAATTGCAATCAAGCCAGATCCTGCCCGTCGCGCCCAATGGCGCAGAGGGTTGGCATACGATCGGCCTCTCGGTTTCGAGCTAACCAGGCATTAATTGTTAAAAGTAGACGATGTTGTGAAACAAGTCTGATGTAATTAAGTCAGTGCTCTATGTTGTCCTTATTAAAGGGAGTTCTCGTGATTAACAATTTTGTTCGGATCGTTTCTGTAATTGGCGCCACATTAGTACTTTCTGCATGCGGCGCGGGCAATGGCCAAGATAGCTTCACCAACGATTCAAGCGGTGCTTCCGCAGGCATTCCAAGCCTAGAAAAGGGTGCACCCACTTATGCGGATACTGCATTCACAGCAGAACAGGCAATAATCCGAAATGGAGATATGGCGCTGGAAGTGAAGGACGTTTCGACAACCGTTAAAGAAGTAAATTCCCTAATTACTTCTAACGATGGACGAATCGAGAGCTCGAGTCTTAGCGCCGAATTCGAGAATTCCGGTGCATCGGCATACATCGTGGCTCGCGTACCTGAAGCAAAGTTAGACGAAGTAATTGCAGCTGTCAGCGAGCTTGGTAAAAGGACCTCATTAAATCTAAGCACTACAGATGTCACGCTCCAAGTTATAGATCTAACAGCGCGAATTGATGCCTTAGTCATTTCGCGCGACAGACTCTCGGACTTGATGGCGCAGGCTACAACTACGGCCGATCTTCTAGCTGCTGAACAAGCACTCGCCCAACGTCAAAGTGAATTAGATGCTTACCAAGCTCAATTGGATTATCTGAACTCACAGGTGAAAGAATCCACACTCAATATTCAGATTCTCTCTAACTCAACTTCAATCACAGGTGGCCTTGCGGGAATTGGCGAAACTCTAAATCAAGCGTTACGAAACTTCCTACAGGGCTTTGAGAGTGTGATTCTATTTATTGGCTCTGCTATTCCTTGGATACTCGTACTTGCCATTTTCTACTTCATCAGCAAATCAGTTTCAAAATTGTTGCAAAAGAGAAAATTGGATAAGTCCAATAAAATCTGATTCCAGATTTGAAATCTAAAAATCAGTTGAATTTATAACGCTAACTCGGTTGGCAATGCCCGTCATGATTACATCTATGGCATGGTCTGGATCGAAGCCAGTTGGCATATTTGGTGCTTGGCCAAATAGCGGATGGTTGGCAAGTCCTGTTTCAGTGTGACCTAAACGAACATCGATCGCAGTTACTTTGTAGCGGCGCCATTCTTTTCCAATTGAAGCTAGGAATGCACTGTGTGCAACTTTGCTGGCGGTGTAAGCGCTCATTCCTGGGAAAGTTTGTTCGACAACTACCCCAGTCATGCCAAGCACGAACGAATTCGGAACTTGATTAGTTGCAAGGACACTGAACAATTCGGAAATTACTTGCGCTGGACCCAGGTGGTTGATCGTCATCATCTTCGAAACTGAATCAGCATCTGAGTCTTCAATTCCCGCAAAACCAACTACGCCACTTGCAATAACAACACCCGAAATAACTTCATGTTTTTGCTTAATGTCATTACACACTGACGTTATCTGACCAAAATCTGTTAAATCCAGAACGTATTGCTCAGCTACTCCGCTTGGAATCTTGGTTAATGTTGCCTGGTTACTTGCCGTGCCGATCACGTTGGCTCCGCTAGTAATGAAACGTTGCGCAAATCTGGAGCCCACTGCCCCGGACGCACCAAGGATTAAAACAGTATTTGCTGAGTCAGTCATAGCCAGAGTTTAGTTAGTTGTGGTACCTCCTGCATCTGTAGACTCATGTCATGGTCGAGAAAAATCCCGAGCGTTCCGAATTCTGGCCAGCAATCGAAAAAAAGTATGGCCAACCGATGCAGTATTGGTTTGGGCAAATGGCCGAAATAGCGGATCGAAAGTATCCCGAACAAATTGCGTTCCTGCGCGAAAATCATGCATTTAGTCAAGCTCACGCAAATGCATTAGTCATGTATTCACGCGGGTCAACGACAACTCGTCGACATGACTCCCTTGATGATTATTTAAAGGAATCAGATGCCACTAAGAAAAAGACAGTAAAGGCGATCTTCAAGGCAATTCAGGTCAAGTATCCAAAATCTGAAATAGTAATTGCCTGGAATCAACCCATGTTAAAGCTGAGCAATGAGTATATATTCGGCCTCAATGTTCTCAAGAACCACATTCTGCTGGCCCCTTGGAGCAAGGACGTTTTGGATGCTTTTCGACCAAAACTTAAAGATTACAAAGTCAATGCAAAAACGATTCAGGTGCCAGTTGATTGGAAAGTGGACGTTAAATTACTCCAGGCCATAGTCGCTGCCACTGTTGCCGAGCAGAAGAAAAAGTAAAAGTAACCTGCCAATAAGATATGTCCAATCGTTGCAATTCTTTGAAAGGTACCCGCCATGACTCAGGTTCAGATTCGTAAGCTCGTGACTTACACCGAAGAAACCCGAATTGAAGGCGGTAAAGTGGCGAGCACTCCGCTTCGAATGTTTGGCGCAGCTGCCGTAATTGCAAACCCGTGGGCCGGTCGCGGATTCGTGGAAGATCTAAAACCTGAAATTCATGACTTAGCTCCACAACTTGGCGAAATCCTTACTGCTGCCATTTTGGAAATGACCGGATCAGGCGAAGCGGTCGAGGGTTACGGTAAAGCTGCAGTTGTTGGAACAGCCGGCGAAATTGAACATGCCTCAGCGCTAATCCATACCCTGCGCTTTGGTAATCACTATCGCACCGCCGTTGGCGCAACCAGCTATTTGTCGTTTACAAATGTGCGAGGCGGCCCTAATTGTTCAATTGCTATTCCGTTAATGCACAAAATGGATGAAGGCATGCGTTCACATTATTTGACTATTCAGTTTGCAATTAATGATGCACCTGCTCCAGATGAAATTGTGGTTGCACTTGGTGCCTCTATCGGTGGCCGCCCGCATCATCGCATCGGTGATCGTTATCAAGACATTAAAGATCTTGAAAGTAATGCAAACTAACTTTCAACTTCCAAAAACCGGTACTTCGGGAATTACTTCTTCAGGTACTTCATGGAGTCGATTTGGCTCAGGCCAAACTGTTGTGCTGTTGCACGGCGTGGGTATGAATAAGAGTGTTTGGGCGCCACAAGTCAATAATCTCCACGCAGATTTTGAAGTTTTAGTTTTTGACATGTGGGGTCATGGTGAAAGTGTCTTACCTGATCGAAAACTAAAGCTTGAAGATTACACTGAGCAACTAACCTCCTTGTTGGCTGAATTGGCCATAAAATCAGCGCACATCGTTGGGCATTCAATGGGAGCACTTATCGCAATTGATTATGCGCTTGCGCACAGTTGCCAAAGTGTGAGCGCGCTAAATGCAGTATTCATGCGCACGCCAGAACAAAGTGCTGCAGTTCGCAGTCGCGCTGCGCAATTATCTGCTGGCGGTGTTGGTGTGAATCTCGAAGAAACTTTGCAGCGCTGGTTTGGTGCACCTAGTGAACTTCAACATGTCGATGCTGCAAACCTGGCCCGCGAATTATTGCTGTCCGTTAAGCCGCAGGGTTATGCGATGGCTTATGAGGTTTTTGCCTCTTCGGACTCATTACATGCGAACCGCTTGGGCGAGCTGGACGTTCCCTCTCTTTTCTTTACTGCTGACGGGGATCCGAATTCAACCCCTGCCATGAGCCAGGCAATGGCAGATCTGGCACCAAATGGAACGGCAAAAGTTCTTGCTGGCCATCGACACATGATGACATTGACTGCGCCAGAATTAGTTAGTGAGTCATTGCGCACATTTTTTAATTTAGCACCCAATTTCGCAACAAAACCGTGAGGATTAAGCCATGAAGTTTTCGCTATTTGCTCACATTGAGCGCTACGACGAATCGGTATCTCATAAGCAGTTACTCGACGAACTAACGGAATTCACACTGCTTGCTGAAGCTGGCGGTATGGAAACGATTTGGATTGGCGAGCACCATGGGATGGAATACACAGTTGCGCCGAATCCATTTATTAATCTGGCTTACCTGGCAGCAAAAACGACAACGATTCGTCTCGGAACTGGAAATGTTATTGCTCCGTTTTGGCATCCAATTCGGTTAGCGGGCGAAACTGCGCTTTGTGATGTGACAAGTAATGGGCGCGTGGATCTTGGTATTGCGCGTGGTGCTTACATGTTTGAATACGAACGCCTTATGCCAGGACTAGATGCTATGGAAGCTGGCTTACGAATGCGCGAACTAGTCCCGGCTGTGCAGCAATTATTGGTTGGTAATTACACCCACGACGGTGACTACTGGCAATTCCCAGAAACTACTGCGGTCCCCCGTGCCATTCAAAAACCAGTTCCGATCTGGATCGCAGCGCGCGATCCGCACACCCATGATTTTGCAGTTGCTAATGGTTGCAATGTTCAAGTCACGCCGCTTTCAAGTGGTGATGGCGAAGTTCAAATTCTGATGGACAAATTCAATACTGCGTGCGCGGCGCATCCAGAACTTCCTCGGCCAAAATTGATGTTACTTATGCATACCTACGTGGCCAAAACTGAAGAAGAGCTTGTCAAGGGTTCAACGGCGCTGCAAAAATTTTTTCTTTACTTTGGCAAATGGTTTAAAGCCGAAGCTCCAATTAAGGATGGTTTTATTGAACCGATCACCCAGGCTGAAATTGATGCGCAACCAAACTTGTCTGTTGAAAACATGCGCAAGAATTGCTTAGTTGGAACCCCAGCCGAAGTTATTGCGCGCCTTAAGTCCTATGAAGAAATGGGTTATAACCAATTCAGCATCTGGCTAGACAGCGCCATGACTTATGAACAAAAACGTGACAACCTTAAGTTGTTTATTGATGAAGTAATGCCGGCTTTCGCGTAAGCGAGAGCTGCGATTACCTAAGGGGTAGAAATGGCACTTGAGGTTTTCCAGCACTACATAAATGGCGCGTTTGAAGATGCTTCCGAAACTTTTGAAAGCCTTGACCCAGCAACGGGAATCGCTTGGGCGCAAATGCCGATGGCCAATGAATCTGATGTTGATCGCGCAGTTACGGCCGCGCATGTGGCGTTTACAACGGGAGTGTGGCCCACACTTAATGCCAGCGCTCGGGGAAAGTTACTTTACAAATTAGCTGACTTAATGGCAGCCGACGCTGACGTTCTAGCTGAATTAGAAACTAAGGACACTGGCAAGATTCGCCGCGAAACTCGCGCAGTCATTATGTACATTGCTGAGTATTACCGATACTTTGCTGGTTTGGCCGATAAATTACAGGGCGCTCACTTTGATGTTGATAAACCAAACATGGAGGCTTACACCCGCCGAGAGCCAATCGGAGTGGTCGCAGCAATTGTTCCGTGGAACTCTCAAATGTTTTTATCCGCGGTAAAACTTGCCCCCGCACTTGCTGCGGGTTGCACGCTCGTACTCAAGGCCTCCGAAGATGGTCCTGCTCCCCTGTTGCATTTTGCGAAACTCGTTGATCATGCTGGCTTCCCCCCTGGCGTAGTAAACATCATCACTGGCATGGGTCAATCGTGTGGCAAAGCCTTGACAAGTCATCCCCTGGTTTCCCGAATTGCATTTACTGGTGGTCCAAGTACCGCTAAAGAAATCGTCGCTAACTCTGCTAATAATTTGGCGGTCGTTTCCCTCGAACTTGGTGGCAAGTCACCGGTAATCGTTTTTGAAGATGCTGATCTAGAAAGTGCGGCAAACGCCATCGTCTCTGGAATCTTTGCGGCCACCGGCCAAAGTTGTGTTGCTGGTTCTCGGTTGTTAGTTCAAGAAAATGTCCACAAACAACTTATGGAAATTTTGGTTGCAAAAGCTAAGCGAATCAAAATCGGAGATCCGCAGGATCTAGCCACTGAAATGGGACCACTTGCAACTAAGCGACAACTAACTCATGTCCAAGACGTCGTCGATCGCAGTGTTGCTCAAGGTGCCAAATTAATTACTGGTGGCAAGAGCCCGGCAGGTTTTGCAGCTGGCTTTTACTACGAACCAACCATCTTGGATTGTGAAAAATCAGTTGTTGCTTGTGTTCAGGAAGAAATCTTTGGACCAGTTCTTAGCGTCATGAAGTTTCGGGACGACGCCGAGGCGTTAGCAATGGCTAATGACAGTGAATACGGATTAGCTTCTGGAGTATTCACAAAAGACATTGGCCGGGCGCATCGCTTCGTTAGTTCACTTCGAACCGGCATAGTTTGGGTTAATACTTATCGCATGATTTCGCCCATGGTTCCATTTGGTGGTTATGGCCAAAGTGGCACTGGCAGAGAAGCGGGCGCCGAATCAATCCTGGATTACACCCGAACAAAATCTGTTTGGATAAACACCAGCGAAGAACCAATCAGCGATCCATTCATAATGCGCTAGTTAACTGTGAAGTCTTTATCGTCTTCACTTACTACGCTGCCATCTTCTGCTGACAAATCAAAAACTCGAATTGTGTACTTCCCAGGAGCTAACTCGCCCAAGTCAATTTTCCAAGCAGAGCGATCGGGGCAAGCTAACGCGGCAGTCGTTGCGCCGGAATCAATAGTTTTCTTATTTTGTAATAGTTCCCAGGAAACATTTGCTTCAAAAGTGCAAGCCATTCCAGTGATGACAACTGGGCTTGCTACATCACTGCGATCCAATTGATCTATTCCAACGCTGGCTAAAACGTCATAGGACAACCCTGGTACAAAACTTGCAGTGGCATCAACATGTCCTGCCAGAGTTTCAGCGCTTTGGCCATCAACCGTTAACTTCACCGACGTTACGGATGGATCATTAGCAGTAAGCGTCCAAACGATTTGATCTATTGCGCGCTGTTCCGCTTCGGCGCCAACATCAAAACGTCCAAGCAATAAGTCGACAGTAGCAACCCCGCCCTCGCGCGTTATACCGATAACTTTGCTGCCCGATTTCCAAAGAGTTTTGTGATCACCATCAAAGGGCGGTAATTGGCCGGTTATCAACATGGTCAAGGCATTTAGTCCCTTGTCGGTTCCAAGTTCATTTTCGGCAACATCTACGGTTTGTACTTCTTTATATAGACGAAGTCCACGCGCAGTGTCTGCTACAAAATAAAAGATGTAATCTTCCACAACATTCGGTGCACTACTTTCAATGACCATTGGTGTTGGCGAAGAGCTTGATGAGACTTCAGTGGGAGCAGTGGAGCAACCCATGAGTGTGATTAGACACACACCCACTGTCAGAAAGTACTTATTGTTATGCCTCACCGATTCAGCCCCTCGATCAAAAACATCCTAACTTGAAAATTTTGGCAAGCCTTGATGTCGAAAGTGCCATACTGAAAAAGTACCGAAATCGGGAAGGTCCAACTTGAGTTTCATTCGAAATGCGTTACCAGCACTTGATGACTTTCGACAAATGAGGATCTCACCCCGAAAAGATATTGTTGCTGGACTCAGCGTGGCTGTCGTTGCTCTTCCTTTGGCTTTGGCATTTGGGGTTAGCTCTGGAGTTGGCGCAGCTGCAGGACTAACAACGGCAATTGTGGCTGGTTTTGCTTCTGCGCTTCTAGGTGGCAGCCGAATACAAGTGAGCGGCCCTACTGGGGCAATGACTGTGGTGTTGATTCCAGTAGCTGCAAAGTTTGGAATCTCAGCAGTTTTTGCAGTGGGATTTTTGGCTGGTCTGATTCTTCTAGTGATGACTTTTACCGGCGCCGCGAGGGCAATGCGCCTTATCCCAGTTAGCGTTATTGAGGGCTTTACAGTTGGAATCGCCTTACTGATCGGACTCCAGCAGGTACCAATGGCACTCGGTATTTCAAGTGATTCTTCCTCAGTCGTGTTTTCTGCAATTACTGCAGCTTCAGATTGGTTGAATCATCCTTCGTTTACAAACTTATTTATTGCAACAACTAGCGTGCTATTTATTTTGCTAATGAATCGTATGAAGCCCGGGTTCCCTGCTGGAATTACCACCGTAGTTTTTGCTACCGGGATACTCATGGCATTCAACTTGCAAATTGCAGCAGTTGGAAGCATACCTAGCAATTTGCAATGGCAAGGTATGCCAAATTTTGCAGACTTACCGCTAGCGTCATTAATAATTCCAGCACTTTCCGTAGCCGGCTTAGCTGCTATCGAAGGGTTGTTATGTGCTTCGGTGGCTGACTCTATGGCTCAATTAACGCCACATAACCCACATCAAGAATTATTTGGGCAAAGTATTTCAAATCTTGTTGTTCCACTTTTTGGTGGAATTCCTGCAACTGCCGCAATTGCGCGCACTGCGGTAAATGTCCGCAGTGGTGCGCAAAGCAGACTGGCGGCCATGGTGCACTCCGTAATCTTATTTTTGTGTATCTTTTTAGCTAGTGATGTGGTTTCAAAAATTCCGCTGTCAGTTCTTGCGGGAGTTCTAATTGCAACTGCATTGCGCATGATTGAGTTCAAGAAACTGAAGACATTCATTAAACAAACTCCACATCACTTGGTGATAGTTCCAGCAACTGCAATTGCTACGTTATTTCTTGACTTGGTAGAAGCAGTGGCTATTGGTATCTTTGTGGCATTTCTGCTTAGCGCCCTGCAGAATCGCAAGCGGCGCCTCGCTAATTCCTTGGAATTACTTGAAATCGAGCAGACCTTAGACGAGGTAGTGCATCCCGAAGATGTGAAATAGACTTCCCTGCATAGCAAACACGGATGTTTGGAGCTTGGGAGTTATGG
>JBEEND010000040.1:0-10070 GCA_041192345.1 Actinomycetota bacterium | reverse complement strand
CCGTGAGCGACATCCAACCTGCAAGTCCTTGCAACATGTAGTCATACCCAGGTTCCTTGGACCTTGGACCTGTCATACCAAAACCACTTAAGGAACAACAGACTATGGCTGGATTTAGGTGCTTAAGGTCTTCGTATGTAATTTTCAGTTTGGCAGGCACGTCGCCGCGTAAATTCGAGTAAACAGCGTCGCTTTGTTTTACTAAGTCTTCAAAAGTAGCTCGGCCACTTGGGCTGGATAAATCAAGAGAGATTGATTCCTTATTCCTATTAAAAGCTTCGAAAAAAAGTGAATCCTCTTCATGTGCATAAGGCGGTACATAACGCCCGACATCGCCACCAGAGTTAGGGTCTTCAATTTTAATTACGCGCGCACCAAGGTCAGCAAGATGAACTGTGCCAAACGGGCCGGCGCCAAACTGCTCGAGTGAGAGGATGGTGATCCCTGATAGTGGAAGTGGCATTATTTATCCTTCTTGTTTGACAACTAGCTATTACAAAATTCGTTTATTGCTAAGTGCACAACGCAGGAACCAGTCATAATTTTACCGACTGCAACAAATCCTTGGCTTTCGAGTTCCCCTTGCAAGTCAGGGGAGACACTTGCAAGTAGTCCACCATTTGTTTGCGGGTCAAATAAGACTGCTTCCGAGAAATGCCCAGAGAGTCCGGTGGAAAACAAATCACTCGTAGCACGATTTCGTAAGTCTGCTGAAGTACGTATTCCAGCTTCAAATAAGTCCATTGCTACTTGCAGCACAGCAGTTTTAGACAAAGTTAGCTGAACATCCAAAGCTTGAGTTCCCAGCATTTCGGATATGTGACCGATTAGACCGAACCCAGTTATGTCGGTAACGGCGTGAACTTTGTCGCCATGGGCTGCCAGAACGTCGCGCGCTGCCTTGTTTGAAATTCGCATTTGGGCGAGGGCGCTTTGTTCATCAATTGCCTCTCGCGTTGCAAGTAAAACCCCAGTGCCAAGCGGTTTTGAAAGCATGAGGACATCCCCAGATTGCATCCCAGATTTGCGCCAGATCGCTTTGGGATGAACATAGCCCGTTGCTGCAAGTCCAAAAACGGCTTCACTTACCCGTACGGTGTGACCCCCAACAATTTCTACCTCTGATTCAACACAGGCCGCTTTAGCACCGGTGACACACGCAACCATATCTGTCTCTGACATATCGCTAGGAAAACCACAAATAAGTAATGCAGTTCTTGGGGTACCGCCCATTGCATAGATATCAGACAATGCATTGAGTGCGCTCACGTAGCCGTAATCAAAAGCATTGCTAACCACTGGTGGGAAAAAGTCAACGGTTGTGATGAGTGAAGTAGTTTCGTTGATCTCAACTACTGCTGCGTCATCGGGCTCGGCTAAGCCAATAATGGTGTCGGAATGCTCGCAGCCAACAGCAGCAACGCGCAATGACTTCAGAAGCGCGCTATCGGCCTTAGCCGCGCAGCCACCACAAGAAGTTAAGGCACGTAAGTTACCCGCTGTTAGATCAATTGTCATTGCAGTCGAAGTGCCTCGACAAAGTCTCGAGAATTTTTCGTATTTGGAAGTGACATTACGGCGTTAAAAACTCGGTCCGCAACATTCTTGTCAGCAACAAGTTCCATGTTGTCTCGGAACTTGACTTCGACCTCGCCTGCCGAAAGTGGACGTTCATCGGCGCCGCGATTAACATCCTCACGCTTTGTAAAAGTGCGACCATCTTTAGTCTTAATGACCACTTCGCCATGAAAGTATTTTGGAAAAGTTGGGTTCGGGTCATTTTGGTAAGACACTTTGGCTGCGAGCTCAAGTAGTTCTGGGTCGACTAAACATTCATCAGCTAAGTCGGCCAAGGTGAAGCGCCGTTTTGCAATAGCGGTTGCAACTATAAATGGCAGTGAGAATTTGGCGTCATAATCGCTTCGCGGAGTTAGCTTGGACTTCGCTGGTTCTGAAACTACTGGCACAACTTGGGCTGGAATAATCGTCAGAACTGATTCGATATCAGAGGCTTGTAAATTATTCTCAGTTACTAATTCGATTGCGATGTCTATGCAAGCGTGGGTGAAGTGACAAGCAGCATAAGGCTTGATTGCAACTTTTAACAATTCCCAGACTGATCCCAGGTCGGCAGTTACTGCAGAAATATCAGTGTTATGCCCAGCCGGAGTGTGAGTATTAAATAAGCCAAATCTTCCTTCATAGATTGCCAGCGGTGCTTCGAATTTGGCTTTTGCAAGTTCAGCGGAAGTGATTCCGCATACTGCGGCCCAACCTGGATGCAGGCGCTTAGTCCAAGCTCCGGTTTCTAGGAATTCCATAGAACCTGAAGCAAGTGAACCTACGATTCCTTGGGCACTTGCGATCCCGTGAGAATCAAGTCCGATCATTTTTGCAGCTGCTGTAGCAGCGCCAAAAGCGCCAGCAAGTCCAGTTGGATGGAAACCTTGGGCATGAAAACCGCCGTTAGCAGCAGTGCCAACGCGCGCACCAATTTCTAGCGCAACGAGGAAGCCCAGAACTAAATCGTTACCGCTTAGTTCACGATCATCAGCAATCGCCATCGCAGTTGGCACTGCGCTGGCGGTGGCATGGATAACTCCGGGTACATGGGTGTCATCAAAATCAAGGCCATGTATCAAGATGCCGTTTAGCATGGCTTGATCTCGAACACTGAAGCGCTCAGCGCAGGCTATTGCCCCACGTGGGCCACTTCCAAGGGCTACGGATGCGGCAATACTCTTAGTCGCAAAATCGTAGTTCGTTGAGGCAAATGCAATTCCGACTGCGTCGAGAATATTTAGCAGCGCCTGCTCTTGCACATGCGAAGGAACATCTGAGATTTTTACCTCGGAAGCCCAATCGCCAATTACTTGCGCTAAAGTCTGCGAATTACTCATTACCACTCCTAGTTGAATCGTAAGCCGAGAGTTTCGGCGATAGTCGTGCGCTGCACTTCGTCAGTACCGCCAGGAATCCGAAGATTTCGGGCGATTTGGAATAACTTGTTAATGTCTGTATCTCTAAGCACTCCGAGTCCACCATGAATCTGAAGCGCGCGGTCAGCCACTCGGTAGAACGACTCATCGTTACTTAACTTTAGAGAACAAATCCGTCGCACTTCATCACTTGGTCGAGGCAAGTTCCACCATGGTCCAGGGGTGTCAATGGCGCGAGCGACATCGAGTGAAAGTGACCGGGTTTGCTGCCAATCCAAGTACATGTCGGCAATCATCCACTGGATGCCCTGTTTAGCGCCAAGTGGTTCACCACCAACTACGCGAGTCTTTACTCGCTCCAAAGTCTTTTCGATTAAGAACTTTGACCAACCAGAACACATTCCAGCGCGGCGCATTCTGGTGTAATTAAATGACATGACTGCGATATCAAATCCACCGTTTACTTCGCCTAAGACTGCACTTTCTGGCAGAACCATATCTTTAAAGTGAATTTCACCGGTGTAGCCATCGCCAAACATAGTTTGGTAAAGCTGCCCGATTTCGTAGCCTTTTCCTAAATATTCTTTAGTGTCAAACATGAAGTAAGTAAATGATTGCCGACCGCCACCAGGATTTGTGATGGCAAGCACTTGGGCAACATCGGCGTCGAAGTAATTAGTGATGTATGCCTTAGTTCCATTTAGTACCCAGTCTGAACCTTTGCGAACGGCATTAGTTTTCATGTCGTAAAGATTCGAACCTGCGCCAGTTTCAGTAACGCCATGCAGACTTGTTTTTAAGCCCTTGACTAGGGGATCGGTGAACTGTTCTTTTTGATGCGGGTGAGCTTTTAGTAATCGAGGAGTTGCACCCTCGGACCATGACAGCAGTGCGGGATTAAGGTCAACGCCATATCCATAAACATGTTCTTCCACATAAATCATGTCTTCGCGCCCAAGGCCGCGTCCACCAAGTGACTCGGGTAGGTGAGCGCTGTAAATGTTCTTCGCGCCGGAGGCAGCCATGATTTCACGTCGCGCAGCGATGATCTCGGGGTGCAGGCGACCTTGCTCATCTAAAAACTTGGATTGATCTTTTAAGCGATGCTTGAGTGCGGCTTCTCGCGGCGCAACTTGGGTTTCATAAAGCGAGGTCACCTCGGCTATCACTGAATCTAGGTGTGCTGGAATGTGTAACTCAACATCTAGTGGTGAGTTAGTTACCTTAGTCATTTGATTCCTTTTCTTGTTTTAGGTTTGGTTCTTGATTATTTAGTTAGTCCGTATGTAAAAAATCTAGAGGTGCGGGGTTATCAGGTAGTGCCATTGTCCTATGAGCACCAATGTTGTGCCCAATGAAGGCGGCTCGGTGCGAGTAATGAGCCAACAACGAAATAATGTCGGATGCCTGCACAATTCCCAAATCTCCAGTTGCGTGAATTTGCTCACTACAAGCACTTGTCGCATCTGGACTCACGTGTGGCCCTGCCAAAATTAAAGATGTGGGGTGAGCGGAATGCATCATCCCGCCACTTGTTGGAGTTGCGTGGTCGCCAGTAATTGCAATCGTTACTGATTTGGAAAGTTCTAGCAGAGATTCACATGCCCGGTCCAAAGCCTCGATCACATCGCGTTTGAGTTCCGGATTTTTAGTGTGTCCAGCTTCATCTGTGGCTTTTGTGTGCACGTGGACAAAGGAATACTCAGAAGTTAGTTCAATTCCAGCTTTAAGTCGAGCTTCAAAATCACCCTGAACGTCGGTTAAATCACTTGGGATATGAATCTTTGGCATACCCAAAACATCTGCCAGTCCTCGGTAAAGCGCAGAACTGGTGACCGCCGCCCCGCGCAGTCCAGTGACTGTCTCAAAGGTTTCCATACTTTGGCTAAGGCTGGCCCACTTAGTTACCGGCGCAAGCAATGCAGGTTTCCCAGCTGCCATGCGAGAAATGTTTACCGGATGCGAGTTAAGCAGTGCGACGGCAGATCGCACCCAACTTGCCAACAATGCTGCGCAGTTTTGCGCCGCCAGTAAATCCTTGGCATCTGAAAGAGCCACTGGCAGCAACACGGGATGCAGGTGACCAAAGAGTGGATCACTGTCACTTATTTCGTGAGTCGATAGTTTGGGCGCTTCCAAAATGCATTCGCCATTTCGTAGTGCATGCAGAATCGGCGCAAGCTCGTGATCCATAGTTCGCAAGTCAGCAAATAGAAGTTCACAATCTTGACTATCTGCTTTAGATACTCGACCGAGTGTATGTAATTGTGAGCCCCGAAATTCCGCTGGCCGCAGCGATAAGTGAAAGTGTGGGGACCCTTGGGCTATTGAGATTTCAGAGCCGAGTGCCTCTAGGTAAGCTCGCCCAGGAAATGGCGCAGTTTGCCCAAACATTGCCCAATGACTTCGCTCACTTGAGGTGGCTCGACCTAATCCAAATGGTTGATGAATTCCGCTGACGCCGATTTTGGTTAGCTCATCAAGAACTGGAGTACGCGCCGCAGCAAGAGGTGTTTGATTAGCAAGTTGCGCGCTTGATCGATCACCTAAGCCATCGAGTGTGATTAGCATGATGGGAGTCCTGTCATCCCACATTGGTGCTGGTTTCATAATTAGTGGCCAACACTTTGCGTAGCGCAGTGATCCCAGGCAAACCTAATCTCAGCAATCGCACTAGGACAAACTTGCTCTTGCCAAGTGTTATCTCCAGCCATTAATTGATCCCGAATCGAACTTGCAGATAACTTTTGCGCCGGCGGATCCAAAAGCTCCGTGCGGTAGCCATTTGACTCAAATAGTTTCTGTTTACTTAATTCCCAGGCGCTAAAAATTCGAATTGCAAAAGTAGTATCAGTAGGAACTTGCCATGACTTTGGAGTTTCCAAATCAAATGGGATTACTTCAACATCTGGGAAATCCCGTAATGACGCTAGGACAATTTCTCTACGTGCAGCGAAGTCAAAGGGATTTGCGTTATCAGTATGTCGATGTGAACTTTCAGCATGCTGGTTTAGTTTCGTTAAATCTGGATTAGTTATGCCAATTATGATGTGCGCATAAACATTACGAACAGCTTCAACTACCTCAAAATGTTGCTTATGAAACGGTTGAAATCTTCCGGTAAAGCAAACAGCGCCTGAATCCATTACTTATGAAATAGCGGCAAGGCTAGCTATTTTGCTAATTGCCTCGTCGGTCTGAATTACATCTGCGTATCGTCGACCAACGTCTTGCATGTTTGCATCGTGTGGTCCACTATCTTGATCGCCGCAGGCGTCATCAATTGCAATCGTGCGAAAACCGTAGGAGAACGAATCCACAATTGTGGCGCGCACACATCCAGAAGTTGTCACTCCGGTAACCAATACTGTGTCGATGCTGTTAGTTGTAAGAATCGAACTTAAGTCGGTACCAAAGAAAGCGGATGGAAAACGCTTGAGAATGTAAACGTCATTATCATCCCAAAGATCTGGGTGAATTTTTGCTTCGTAGGAGCCAGGTTGAATGTCGCGAAGTGCGGGAACTTTCCATCTGGCGAACTCAGTGTCATGTGACCAAGCAACTGCAGTGTGAATAATTGGAATTCCAGCGGCGCGGGCTGCTGGGAAAAGTCGAGCTGCATTAGTGATGGCGCGCTGGGCATGGTCGCTACGACCTAGGGCATACTTTGGGTCACAAAATGCCATTTGGAAATCAACTGCGATAACGGCTGGGCGAGTGCCCCAACCAACTTCGCCTTGTCCGTATCCTGCATTGCTAAACGCTTGCGTCATTTGTCCTCCAAGTAGCGAAAATCCTTCTTCTTGTATACATCTATTCTCAAAATCTTGCTGGTTTTTGACCAAATTAAGGGTTCCGATGGCAAATTTGTTCCAGAAGTGACAAGATTGTATGCAATCCGCCATTTCAGGAGCCACATTGACTACATTCGACTTCTTCCAGACAAGCGAAGATCACGAGGAGTTACGTTCGGTAGTTAGATCTCTGGCTGAAAACAAGATCGCACCGTTTGCAGCACAAGTAGATGAAGATGCGCGTTTCCCCCAGGAGGCTTACGACGCCCTGCGGGCTGCAGAACTGCAAGCAATTCATGTGCCCGAAGCTTATGGCGGCGCCCAGGGTGATGCTTTAGCTTATGCAATTGTGGTGGAAGAAGTTGCCCGTGCCTGCGCCTCTAGCTCTTTGATTCCAGGGGTTAACAAACTTGCCTCCTTGCCAGTGATTATGAGTGGCAGCGAGGAACTGAAAAAAGAATTCTTACCAGGTCTTGCATCTGGTGAAACTTTATGGTCTTACGCGTTATCTGAGACTGATGCCGGTAGCGATGCTGGCTCAATGAAAACCACCGCTGATGCAACTGGTGATTCATGGACTTTGAATGGATCAAAGAAATGGATTACCAATGCTGGGGAAAGTGAAATTTACACAGTACTTGCCGTTACCGATAAAGATAAAGGCACGCGCGGTGGCATAACTGCGTTCGTGGTGAAAAAAGATGATGTAGGCGTGAGTTTTGGAGCACCCGAAAAGAAGCTTGGCATCAAGGGTTCACCTACTCGAGAAGTTTATTTAGACAACGTAGTCATTCCTGATACTCGCCGAATTGGCGAAGTTGGATCTGGCTTCAGTATTGCCATGAACACTTTGGACCACAGCCGCATTGCGATCGCAGCGCAAGCAGTTGGAATTGCGCAAGGCGCGCTAGATTTTGCAGCTGGGTACATCAAAGAGCGAAAGCAATTCGGTAAAGCAATTGCAGACTTCCAAGGAATTCAATTTATGGTTGCCGACATGGCCATGAAACTAGAAGCAGCTCGTCAACTGACTTATGCAGCAGCAGCTCGAAGTGAACGCGGCGACGCCGACTTAACTTTCTTTGGCGCTGCGAGTAAATGTTTCGCATCAGATGTTGCTATGGAGATAACGACAGATGCTGTGCAATTACTCGGTGGCTATGGTTATTCGCGTGATTATCCCGTAGAGCGAATGATGCGGGATGCAAAAATTACCCAAATCTATGAAGGAACTAATCAAGTTCAGCGAATCGTAATGTCACGACACACGCTCGCATCTCGATAACACATGTCTAAAGCAGCGCCAGATAAATTGCGCAGAGATGCCCTTGGAATTTTGACGGCAGCAGTCGCTGCGCAATTAGCAGTCTCGGCAGCACAACAAGGACTTCCTGCACTTGGCCCAATTTTGGCAAGTACTTTTAACTTGACCACAGCGGGTGTTGGGCTACTGCTCGGCACCATCAGCCTAGGTACAGCCACTGCCGTTATCTTCTGGGGAAAACTTGCAGACCGAGTTAATGATCGGTTAGTTGCAGTACTTGGCCTGCTTGGAACAGCTGCTTGCTTTGCAGTAGCAGCATTTTTTAAGACTTCTGAAGTGGCGCATTTTGCAATTATTTTTGCTGGCGTCATGATGGCAGCGCCAACAGTTGCAATGACCAAAGGTTTAGCTAGAAATTTCGTTCATCTCGGAAACATCGGCTTTGCGCTATCAACTAGGCAAGCAGCTGTTCCCGTTGGTGGGGTAATTGGAGGCTTGGTCCTAACTGGGATTGCAGTTTCCTACGGGCTCAGTGCCGCGCTTTATGCGTTAGCAGCCTTAATTGTTGTCGGTGGATTGTTCGTGATTCTTGCGCCAGCAGGAATCCCTGAACCACCGCGAATGAGCACCGAAAACTTGCCACCCGTAAATTGGAAACGACTCGCGCCTATTCTTGCCGCTGCAGCGTTCTTTTGCCTTACCCAACTCGGAATTGTTGCACTTTTGACGTTGTACTTAAGTTCCAGTCGGGGCTGGTCGCCTACGCACGCGGGTCAACTTTATGCATTGATGATGGCCTGCGTTATTCCACTTCGAATCCGATTGGGTGTAATCAGCGATCGTTATCCAACTAAGCGCGTAAATTTCCAGATTGTGATCGCATTACTGGGCGCAGTTCTGCTTGTGCTTTGCGCCGTACTAGAGCAGTACCCAATAGTTGTGCCACTTTTATTTCTGGCTGGAATTACTGCGATGGGTTGGAATGGATTACTTTTTACTACCGCAGTAGTTGCGGTGCCATCCCAACGCGTTGGCTATACCCAAGGCGTTCTGCACAGTTTCATTTTTGCAGCTGGGGGACTGTCGCCCATAATCATGTCGCGGATTGTGCAATCTTTCAGTTGGCAGGCAGCCTGGACCGTAATGGCGATATGCTCTGTTATGGCAGCCGTTTCATTACGTAGATTTGATTCCAGCCCAGAAACCATTAAGGAAATAGCATGACCAACCAGCGAGTAGATACCGAATTGTTGGATGAAATCCAGCGCCGGGTTTTGTGGCTCGCTATTCGCATGGTGGACTTTGCAAACCGTGAGCGCGCCGAAAAAGATGACGTAAAAGTAGGTGGTCACCAAGCATCGAGTGCGTCTCTGACCTCCATCATGACTGCGCTTTACTTCGATCACTTAGCAGGGCCAGATCGAGTCAGTGTTAAGCCGCATGCCTCACCGGTGTTTCACGCCATTCAATACCTGCTTGGAAATTTAGACGAGAGTTACTTAACTCGACTTCGAGAATTTGGCGGCTTGCAGTCTTACCCATCACGCACAAAAGATCCGGATACGCCAGATTTTTCAACTGGATCAGTTGGACTAGGCGCCGCAGCCCCACTGTTTGCAGCAGCAACTCGGCGTTATGTTGATTCACATTTTGGCGAACGGCCACGGTCTCGTTTCATTGCCTTGATTGGCGATGCGGAATTAGATGAAGGCAATGTGTGGGAAGCAGTTGCTGATCCGGCAACCACCGAACTTGGAAATGTTATGTGGGTTGTCGATTTCAATCGCCAGTCACTTGATCGCGTCATTCCAGGAATTCGAATAGTGCAGTGGCGTGCGCAATTTGAGGCGGCTGGTTGGCATGTAGTCGAAGTTAAATATGGCAAGAAGTTGCACGCGAAATTCGAACAGCAATTCGGCAAGGAACTTGAATCTTGGATTGATGCCATGGCTAATGAGCAGTACCAATCCTTATTTGGATTTCGCGGCGCAGAATTGCGCGAGCGTTTCTTAGATGGCGCGCCAGCGGAAGTTGGACTTTCGGTAGCGGAACTAACTGACGCCCAACTTTATG
>JBEEND010000039.1:0-10628 GCA_041192345.1 Actinomycetota bacterium | reverse complement strand
CTCGCCCAAGTCTTCAATTTTTTCGCCAGCCAAGCCTTCACGAGTGCGCGCTGAACCAGGCAATACCCCAGTAGTGCCCGCAGGAATTCCTAGGCCAACATAAACATGCTCACTTGAAGAATAAGTTTCAATTGGATCGTGGAAAGCTAAACCAAGCATGCGATTTATCATTTGCCAACGATTGATGTCTTGCCAATCAACAAGTGTGATTGCAACACCTGATGCGCCAGCGCGACCGGTACGACCAACTCGGTGCAAATATGTTTTTTCATCATCCGGGCATTCATAGTTAATAACGTGAGTTACATCCGCAACGTCAATACCGCGGGCAGCAACATCAGTTGCCACCAAAACATCCACTTTGCCACTACGAAATGCGCGTAGAGCTTGTTCGCGAGCGCCTTGACCTAAATCTCCGTGCACAGCAGCCGAGGCAAAGCCACGATTTGCTAAATCTTCAGCAAGATTGCCCGCAACTCTTTTTGTGCGGCAAAAAATCATGGTAAGTCCGCGGCCTTCAGCTTGGAGTACGCGCGCAACAAGTTCTGGCTTATCCATTTGGTGACAGCGCCAAACATGTTGTTCGATGGCATCAACTATCGATGAATCACTGGTTGGATCAGAAGCGCGAATGTGAGTCGGTTGTGTCATGTAACGACGAGCCAGAGCAACAATTTGTCCAGGCATAGTTGCCGAGAACAACATCGTCTGGCGACTGGCTGGGGTCTTGCTAACTAGAGTTTCAACATCGGGCAAGAAACCCATGTCGAGCATTTCATCTGCTTCATCTAAAACTAAAACTTTTATGGCGCTCAAATCCAAGTGGCCTTGTTTGATCATGTCAATCAAACGACCGGGAGTTCCAGCAATTACTTCTACGCCATTTTTTAGCGCTTCAACTTGTGGCTCGTAAGCTTTTCCGCCATACAGACTTAAAACTCGAGCTCCCATATTTTTGCCAGCAGTTTCTAGATCTGCGGCAACTTGGATTGCTAATTCGCGAGTTGGCACGATGACCAGTCCTTGCGGCTTGCCAGCGTGCTTGAACTCAGCCCATTGCGGGTTAGTTGGACTGATTACTTGGGTAAGTAGCGGAATGCCAAACCCTAAAGTCTTGCCAGTTCCAGTTTTGGCCTGGCCGATTAGATCTTGGCCAGCCATAGCTAGCGGCAACGTTAATTCTTGGATTGGGAAAGCATCGATGATGCCTTTGCTGGCTAATGCCGAGCAAATGTCTTGGGGAACGCCGAGATCGGCAAAACTAGCGATGAGAAAACTCCTGGTAGATATAAGGACAAAAACACACATTATCGTGGCTAGTTTCAATCGTACCCTGATATCGCCTACCCTTAAGCGTTGTGACTAGTCCTGCGGAAATTGACCTACTCGGTGTGCTTGCATATGGCGAGTTAGTGGCTTTTGAGCGCACTGCTGCCGATGCCAAGCTGGCGCCAAATTTGGCAGATAAGGCAGCCCTCGGAGCAATGGCGGCAGCAGAATTCGCACACTATGAAAAAGTTTCGGCGCATCTTGCCAAATTGGGCCAAGATCCATTCGAAGCAATGCAACCTTTCATGGACCCGCTAAACCAATTTCACAACGCATTAACTCCGCGTGATTGGCTCGAGGGATTACTGAAGGCATACGTGGGCGATGGCATAACCAATGATTTTTACCGAGAAATTTCTGCTCACATAGCTACCGAAACCGCCAATTTAGTTTCGGAAGTGCTCGCTGATGTTGGGCAAGCTAGTTTCTCAATTGACCGAATTAGAGAAGCAATTGCGCTGGATCCAAAAGTATCGGGGCGCCTAGCACTTTGGGGCCGGCGTCTTATGGGCGAGATGATCAGTCAAGCAACACTTGTTGCCGCAACCCGACCAGCACTCCAAGAATTATTCTTGCGCCCATCAGGTAGCGACGCAGCAACGAGCGCGACTGAGTTAGTAGTCATGGTTAATCGGTTAACAGTTGGCCACGCTAAACGGATGGATGTTTTAGGTTTAGCTAGTTAAATCTAAAACAAGTAAATGGATATTCTTGTTTTAGAGCTATTTAAATTTGCGGGGGATCAGCAAAAGTACATTTACTGGTTCTAGATACCGACTGGATCTGCCCACTCTCACTAACTCAACTCAATGCCCCGATATCCCAGTAAGTCGTATTGTGAAGTTTCGCCCCGCGTCGCTTGAATAGTAAAGGTCAGTTCCTGCCAGCACTGCAATTTCTTCACCTCGCGCTGCGATGGCTCGCATTTGTCCCGTGACACTCGCGATTTGGCTCCAGGTAGCGCCCTGATCTAATGATTCGTAAATCAACCCATCGGGAGTCACGCCCACCAATCGAGCAGTGTCCCAGCTGAGAAGTGCTAGTAGCGGAGCTCCTGCGATCGGTGCAAATGTTCTGCCACCATCTTTGCTAAGGATCGGCCCAGTTTCGGTAGTGCCAACAACATTGGAGGGATTACTTGGGTCAAGTGCTAGGTCATAGAGGTTGGGGTTAGGCAGCGCCTCCCAATTCTTGCCGCTGTCATTAGAAACAAGTAGTGCGCCATCGGTTGCGGAAAGCCCAAGGATCATTTGACCAGAGGAAACCAAGCGATGAAAGTCAACCTGGCCAGTCAGAGAAATGTTTTTCCAGGTCCGACCTTGATCCGTGGAACCGCGTAATCCAATATTGCCCACTTGTTCCTCGGTACTATCCGGATGCCCAGAGGCAACAAGCCCACCCGCATGCTTGGCCAGTCCCATCACGTCAAACCGGCTATCGCCAACCGGCACCGGATCTTGGGATTTCCGCTGGAGCCAAACTCCGTGATGTGTTCCAAACAAGATGCCGTCATCGGTTATTAGTAAGTTGTGTACGCCACCAAACTCTGAGTTAGCCTGCGCAATTTGGCCATTCGTTGAACCAGCCGTGCTGGCTTGGTTATCTGAAGTCCCACAACCAGCTAATAAGGCAAGCAATCCAAGGCCAATAGTTAATTTTCCAAATTGGCTCATTACACTTTTCAAAATAGCTTCCTTCGAAAATCAACCCTAAAAATCCAGATTTCTAATCTTAAGTCTTGACAGAAAAGCTTGCTTTTCGAGAGAGGTAAAATCTTGGTCTAAGGATAATTTTCAGGTGAGTTTGGGTTCTAGTGGGGAACTTTTTTTCAAGCTCGATTCCAAATTAAACCGGCTAACTAGGGGTAACCCTACTAACCGACTAGGGGTAACCCTAGTGTTTTGCCCCTAAATTGATTTTTCCTAGGCACAGTCAAGCAACAGTGACTCACTTATTACATGAACAAGTTTCCCCAACTTAGTCTTAGTTTTGCTGTGGTACTGAGCCTTGCAATCACGCCAAGTGCGCAAGCAAAAGTCAAAGTTTCAAAACCGGTCGCGCCAACTGTTGCGCAAGTTTCCTCGTCAAATGCCAGCAAAGGGAAAGTTTCTATCACCATCACTTTAGAATTACCAACTAATTCAAGTGGGGCAAAAATATCGGGCAGCAAAGTTACTGCAGGTGGGAAATCCTGCCTCATAAGAAAAGCAAAAACCAGCTGCACTATAAAAGGCATCAAGAATGGCGCAATCCTCAAAGTGCGCTCGCAATCTAAGAACCTAAGAGGATATGGCGCGCGAAGCGCTGCTATTCGTTATGTTGCAGGGTCGCCGACTTATCGAGATCCAGTAATTTCGAGTTTGCCGCAACTACCGGTTGTTTCGCCAGTGACCGCAACACCGACACCGACCCCGACCCCGACACCAACCCCGACACCAACCCCGACACCAAGTGAAGAAGTAATTGTGCCTGCTGATCCAACACTGATCAGCACCGCAGCAATTGCGGGACTAAGTGTGCCAAAGCCAGGAAATGAGCCAGATACGAGCTTGACGCCCGGAACGGGTTACACCGCTAGCGTGAGTTGGTCACCCAATCACGCAGCTTTTGTCAGTAACACTTCTTACACCGCAACCATCACTTTAACTGCCGCCACGGATTACACCTTGACGGGAGTTGCCGAGAACTTCTTTACGGTAGTGGGCAGCAGTTCGGATACCAACCCAGTTAACAGCGGAGTTATCACCGCAGTATTTCCTGGTGTGGTTTATGCAATTAATGAAGTCGGACCAGCAGGTGGATTGATTTTCATTACTCCAACAACAGTCGGTAACACAACTGGAAAATATTTCGAAGCTGCAGCTGCTGATTTAAGTTCCACTAAAACCTGGTGCAACGTCACTACTAGTGTTGGCACCACAGGATCTGCAATTGGCGATGGCCTGGCGAATACGAACTTAATTGCAGCTGCTTGCACATCAGGTGCCGGGCAAGATGCAGTTGACTACGCAGTCACTTTGGATTCAGTTACTTATGCAGACTGGTTCTTACCGTCTCAAGATGAACTTAACGAACTGTGCTTAGCTGCAAAAGTCACTCGACCTGGTTCGAGTACTTGTGGATCGAGTATTTTGAAATCTGGTTTTATAAGTAGCTACTATTGGAGCTCTACGGAGTCATCAACAACTAGTTTTGCCCGATACGAACATTTCTCTCAAGGTCTTAAGGGAAATGGTGATAAAACGATCGTTAACAATGTTCGGGTAGTTCGATCCTTCAGTTAGCTAAAGCTGAAGTATAAATTACGAAGTAGTGGCGAAACCTACTCGACCACTTACTGGCACACCGATTTCTACGAAAGTGATTTTGTCGCCTGGAACTATCACGGTGCGACCTTTGTCATCAGTCAAAGTAAGCACTGAACCAGCGGCCATCGCAGCATCAATGGATTTTTTCACAGCAGCAGCGCTTTCAGCACTTTCTAAAACCACTTCACGGTTCGCGTGCGCAATACCAATTCGAATTTCCACTGCTTACTCCAAAAGTTGGGTGCCAGTTATCAGGCTCCGTAATAATCCAAGTCTACGTTAACTGGTGTGATCTTTCAGATTTAGTACCTGCGCTCTGGGCTAACTCCTCGGTAGTTTGGCTTCAAGCGAAACTTGTCCGGCGAAGCGGCGCTTGTTTAACGCGTAAAAGTTAGTAATTGTCGGTCGACTTGTCTTAGCCAGGGCAAATTCTCTGCAAAATCCTTGCGATTACTGTCCACTGGGCAACCAGTGCAAACAGAACGTCTAAAAACAGGGTTGGATAGAGGTAATCAGATTTTAGGATGTTTCATGTCATTGCCCCCATTAGTCCAACCAGCTGCGGAACTAACCGTTGACGAAGTGCGTCGCTATAGCCGCCACTTGATAATTCCAGATGTTGGTATGGCGGGACAAAAGCGTCTGAAGAATGCCAAGGTACTTTGCGTCGGTGCGGGCGGCTTGGGTAGTCCGGCATTGATGTACTTAGCAGCTGCTGGAGTCGGCACGTTAGGCATTGTGGAATTTGACACAGTTGATGAATCAAATTTGCAGCGCCAAATCATTCACAGCCAAAGTGATATTGATCGACCAAAAGTTGATAGCGCAGCAGACACTGTCAAGGGAATCAACCCTTATGTAAATATCATCAAGCATGAAGTGCGATTAGATTCCACAAACGTGATGGAAATTTTCGGGCAGTATGACTTGATAGTTGATGGCACCGATAACTTTGCCACCCGTTATTTAGTTAATGATGCTTGCGTACTTTTAAATAAGCCATATGTTTGGGGATCGATTTATCGTTTCGATGGTCAAGCAAGTGTGTTCTGGTCCGAACATGGTCCGTGCTATCGCTGCCTGTATCCCGAGCCACCACCTCCAGGCATGGTGCCATCATGCGCTGAAGGAGGCGTACTTGGTGTGCTGTGTGCTTCCATTGGCTCGATTCAAGTTACCGAAGCGATCAAAGTTCTTACTGGAATTGGCGATGCGCTAGTTGGTTCGTTAATTGTTTATGACGCACTTGAAATGACTTACCGCAAAATTAAAGTTCGCAAAGATCCAAATTGCGCAGTTTGTGGCGAGAATCCAACTGTCACTGAACTAATTGATTATGAAGCTTTTTGTGGGGCAGTCTCCAATGAAGCAGCCGAAGCTGTTGTGGATTCCACAATTAACGTGAAGCAACTTGCCGAGATGTTGCAAGCCAGAGAACGTGGTGAAAAGGATTTTGTTCTCATTGATGTGCGCGAACCAAATGAATACGACATTGTCAGCATTCCAGGCTCAATATTGATTCCAAAAGATAAATTCTTATTGGGAGATGCTTTAGCTAACTTGCCAATCGATAAGCAAATTGTTTTGCATTGCAAAGTCGGCGGCCGATCTGCTGAGGTGTTAGCCGCTGTTAAGGGCGCTGGCTTTAAAGATGCGATCCATGTCGGTGGCGGCGTGCTGGCTTGGGTTAATCAGATTGAACCGGAAAAGCCAACTTACTAGTGGAGCAATAAGTTTCGCAGGTTAAAGATCGCCAGTTCGTTGCAAGTTACGAAATGCTAACCAGCCCGGAAGAGTCGGCAGCCAGAAAGTTAGTAGTCGGAAAATCAAAGTTGCCGAAATCGCTATGCCAGGATCTATTCCGGCGGCGGTTAATCCAGCGGCCATTGCTGCTTCAACTGCGCCTAAGCCGCCGGGAGTTGGCGCTGCCTGGCCGACAACTGCAGCAGTTAAATAAACCAAAGCGATGGCAGCGACTGAGGCATCGGGCGTGAAGGCGCGAACTGAGGCAACTAAACACAAGCAGTATGAAACGTTCAGCAGAAACACACCGAATACTCCAGTTGCAAGTTTGGTCGGTTGGTTTGCGAGGGAAGAAAGTCTTGGCACAACTTGACTAAAAATTGGTTGTATTTTTTGACTGGCCCAGCTTCTGATGTTGGGAATTGTAAGCAGCGCTGTGACGGATAAGGCAACAATGAGGAAGACGATGATTGCTGTGCGGGGCGGACGGAACGTGAAATCGCTGGAAGTTCCAGCAACTATAACTGCGATAAATAATAAAATTATGTGACTTACAAAGGACAGAGCTTGCGAAACGGCAATACTTGCGCCGGCAAGAGCTGAATGCATACCTTGCTTGGATAAATAGCGAATATTTATTGCAACTGACCCCAATGTTGGTGGGGTAACTAAAGTGGCAAACGAGACAGCAAATTGTGCTTGTAAAGTTTTCCAAAATTTTAGTCGTTCTGGAACTACGCCAGACAGAGCTAACGTAGCTGCAATGTAAGTTGATATGGAGAAGCTAAGACCGATTAGGACCCAAGTTGTATCGGCGTTCCGGAAAACCTCACTTAGGTTTACTTTGCCTAGCTGGGTTAGCAATAAATAAGCAGCGACTGATCCCGCGATTACGGTAAGTAAAGTTCGCGGCTTGACCCGTTCAATTTCAATTTGTTCAATTTCAATAGCTGTCTCAGGTAAGTCATTCAAAATTGCAGTGCGCAAAGTAGTGAGCAACTCGCGATTTTCTTTGAGCAACTCTCGGGTGGTTGCGCCAAGTGCGACAAGTTGCAGCGCTGGTAACGCCCGCGCTAGGGCAGCGTTTCCGAGCACCACTTTTCCAGCTTGGATTGCCCTAATTGGATCTGCTGCCAAGGAAAGTGTCACTAAAGCCTCAGCTAAATCGATGCGCAGCATCACATCAGAGGCTGCAATTGCGCCGTCTTGGATTCCTTGAACGTAAACTCTGCCGTCAGTGGCCTGCAGGAAATTTTGCGCAGTTAGCGCTCGATGTGCGATTCGGGCAGCCTGCAAGTCCCGCACGATCTCCCAAGCGCCCGCCAACTCGGCGTCACCTATTGCGTGGCCGACTGAACTAAAAGAACGTCCTGGCACATGTTCAAATGCCAACAGCGCAGCATCTGGCCCCACTTCAGCAACTGCTAGCAGGTGTTGGGTAGAAATACCTGCGGTAGAAATCGCCCAGCTGTTGAGTGCAATTCGCTCTAAGTGCCGGCGCATGGAAGTTCCAGCACCTGCGGTATCGCCACGTAATCTAAGTGACCGATAAACGCCTTGAGCTAGGCCAGCTCCTTCTAAGTCGCGATCTAGAACTATCAAATCTATTCGTGCGCCGTCAGTGGTGCTGGCGTCATAACGTCGACCTGATTTCAAAACTTCTGCGGCGCGTAGCAGCGTCAGTGGAATTCCAAGTGAGTTCATAACTTTTGAGATTTCGCTACCCGATGGCCGGGTGGTATCGGTGCCGAGTACATATCGAATTAGAAGACCCACAGCCCAACCAGCCAAGAGTGAGGCAGCAAGTCCAGCGGCTGTAACGCCACCACCAACAATGTCGGCCAGTGCAATTGAACTAATGACGATGCCAGCAACGACATTCCATCTGGGCCGAGACATGATTCGCGACACTGTGGTGAAAGCAGCTAAACCGCCAATAACCGCATTCAAGGGCACGGCCGATAATGGATTTGTAGTTCCGGCAAATGCCAAGAGCAAGCGTTCGGTGCCAGATTGAACTAGTACCCAAGAAAAAAGCGAAAGAATTAGTACCGAGATTAATAAACCACCAACCGATTCCATTAGTTGACGTGGCCGTTTACGTATCAATAAATCTAAAGCAACAATCGCTGGAAAAATCAAAGTGCCTAAACCACTAATTGAGTTTGTGATCAAAATAATGGCTGCTGGCAGACGGCTAGCACCTTGATAAATATCTTGCTCAATTCCAGTGGTGGTGCTTTGTGCAACATATGCCAGAAAAGCAACTCCAGCTAGTGCGATTAAGGTGAAGGCAAATCGAGCTAAGTCGGCAGGGCGACGTAATCGTCGATCCAGCACAGTGTCCTCAATAACTAAAGTTGAGGTTGCCGCCGTTGGCTTCACGTTAAATCCTCAATCTTGGTTAGTTTTTGGGTTATTTCTATTATTCTTGCACCAATTTTCGGTGAAACACTAAAGCCTGCATCAGCATTGTCAGTGAGACATGGTGGAATTAGGAGAAATGACTCGCTTAATCCTGGATCGCTCGCCGGCAGTGCCAAATAGCCCGCCAAATCTCGATGCTGACCAATTACGCGTTGTTAATCATCGGCAAGGCGCGATGCGGGTATTTGCAGGACCTGGCACCGGAAAAACCACAACTTTAGTGGCCGCTATGGCAGCGCGGTTATCTGGTCCTGATGCGCTTAGTCCAGATCAAGTTCTGGGCTTAACTTTTGGGCGCCGGGCAGCCATCGATTGGCGTGATCAAGTCAGCGCAGCAGTTGGCGGCGGAGTTGTGCCACTTGTTAGCACGTTCCACTCTTTTTGTTACGAGCTTGTTCGCCGCTTTCAATCTGATGAAATTTATACAACAGCAACCAGATTGCTCTCGGGACCAGAGCAACAAGTTCGGGCGCGCCAACTTTTTGCGGACGCAATTGCAGATAAAAGATTGACTTGGCCAAATGATTTGATGCCAGCAGTTGGGACGCGCGGTTTAGCTGAAGAAATTCGCTCAGTTATGTCGCGCACTCGCTCACACATGATGGACCCCGAAGATTTAGCTGGATTAGGGCGAAGCACTGGGCGAGAAACTTGGTCTGCCATAGGCGTGTTTATGAATGAGTATTTAGATGTCCTTGACGCGGAAGGCGTAATGGATTATTCCGAATTAATACATCGCGCAGTCTTACTGAGTCATCGACCAGATGTCCAAAAATATTTACATAAAACTTTTAAGGCTATTTACGTTGATGAATATCAAGATACTGATCCTGGTCAAGTTGCCTTACTTAAAGCACTGGTCAATACCAGTAGCTCATTAGTTGTTGTTGGTGATATGGATCAGGCTATCTATGGCTTTCGCGGAGCAGATGAAGGTGGGATTCGTAATTTTGCGGAAGAGTTTAAAACAGTTTTTGGGAAACCAGTTGTTGATGTCGTGCTTTCAACTTGTCGTCGCTTTGGCAGTGATATTCGAGCAGCAGCCAGCGCGGTAATCGGGGATCGAACTCCTGCAGGATTTGATCCAATAGCCATAAAAAAGCACCGTAATCCACAGTGCCTCGCGCCTGAATCGGGCGAAATTTCAATTCAAACTTTTGATAGTCCAGGCGCGGAAGCAGCTCACATTGCCGATGCCATTGCGCGCGCCCACGCAGCAGGTGATTTGCAATGGTCTGACTTCGCAGTAATTGTGCGTTCGGCTGTCGTATCAATTCCAACAATTTATCGGGCTTTTGTGGCTGCTGGAATTCCAGTTGAAGTTGCAGCGGATGAGATTGCCCTGCATCAAGATCCCGCAGTCTCGCCGTTGTTTACCATGCTTCGAATAATTGATAACCCAAAGCTTGCAACCGTTGATGTAGTGGCGGATCTTTTAGTTGGACCACTAGCGGGTATTGATCCCGTTGATTTACGTCGTCTCGGAAGTTACCTGCGTGGGACTGATCGCTCTGCGCAGCGAGCCCCGCGTCCGGCAATGACACTCATTGGTGAAGCGCTTATGGACCCAAATTTGCTACTTGATGTGCCACCAGGTCGCCATGATGCTGCCGTTATGGCAATTCGAACCCTCGGTAAATTACTTGTGCAAGCTCGCACTGCGATGCAAAAGGGTGCTAGTCCGCATGAAGTTTTGTGGAGTGTCTGGCAAGGAACATCTTGGCCTACAAAACTCCAGGAGCAAGCGATTGGCTTTGGCGCCGCTAGTACGAGAGCACATCGAGACTTAGATGCGATTTGTTCGCTATTTGATTTAGCTAA
>JBEEND010000038.1:0-10809 GCA_041192345.1 Actinomycetota bacterium | reverse complement strand
AATGACGAAGTGCGAATCGAGAGTGAAGCATGAAGCATCTACTAAGCGCGGCTGATTTGAGTTGCGAGGAAGCATTGCAAATTCTTGACACTGCAAAGCAACTCAGCGTTGCAACGGAACAAGGAGTCGGCAAACTTCCGCCACTTCGTGGTCGCACCGTAGTGAACTTGTTCTATGAAGATTCGACCCGGACTCGAATTTCTTTTGAAGCAGCAGCCAAGCGATTAAGCGCAGATGTCATCAATTTCTCAGCAGTTGGCTCCAGCATTTCAAAAGGTGAAAGTTTGAAAGATACTGCGCTAACCCTTGAAGCCATGGGCGCACATGCGGTAGTCATTCGCCACAACAGCAGTGGCGCTCCGCATCGACTAGCAAATGCAGGTTGGATTTCCGGTGGCGTAGTGAACGCTGGTGATGGCACGCACGAACATCCAACTCAAGCACTTCTTGATGCTTACACCTTGCGCGATCACTTGCGAGGTGGCGAAGGTGACTTAACTGGGTTGAACGTGACAATTGTTGGTGATGTCTTGCATAGCCGAGTAGCTCGTTCAAACATTTTGCTACTAAATACTCTCGGCGCAAAAGTTCGCTTAGTAGCTCCACCAACTTTGCTACCTTATGGAGTCGAGGATTGGGACTGTGAAGTTTCCTACGACTTAGATTCCGCCCTTGATGGCTCTGATGCGGTAATGATGCTTCGTGTGCAACGCGAACGCATGAATGCCGCTTACTTTCCAACTTCACACGAATACAGCAATCGCTATGGCTTAAACGTGACGCGCATGAATCGCCTTTCCCAAAATGCTGTGATCATGCACCCAGGTCCAATGAATCGTGGAATGGAAATTTCTGCTGATGTCGCAGACTCCAATCGTTCGGTGATCGTGGAGCAAGTTGCCAACGGTGTGAGTGTGCGCATGGCTGTTCTGTACTTAATGCTCGGCGGATCGGAGTCCTTAAAGTGACCAGTTATGTAATCAAAGACGTTTCAATTTTGGATGGTAAGCCAACTGACATCCTGATCCGCGATGGCGTAATCGCCGAAGTGGGATCTGGACTAAAAGGTGATGAAGTCATCGACGGAACTGGGTGCATCGCACTTCCTGGATTAGTTGATCTGCACACACATTTGCGCGAGCCAGGGCGCGAAGACGCCGAAACAATTTTGTCTGGTAGTCGCGCTGCTGCAAAAGGTGGCTTCACGGCGGTTCACGCTATGGCGAACACTGACCCAGTTGCTGACACTGCGGGGGTAGTCGAGCAAGTTTGGCGACTTGGAAAAGAAGCTGGACTAGTTGATGTTCGTCCAGTTGGCGCAGTCACTATGGGACTTGAAGGCACAGCGCTTGCCGAACTTGGCGCAATGGCCGATAGCGCAGCCAAAGTTCGAGTCTTCAGTGATGATGGCAAATGCGTACATGATGCGTTGCTGATGCGCCGAGCTCTGGAATACGTAAAAGCTTTTGATGGTGTGGTCGCCCAGCATGCGCAGGAACCACGCTTAACGCAAGGCGCACAAATGAACGAGGGCGTGCTCTCAGGCAAACTTGGACTTGCTGGTTGGCCAGCAGTTGCAGAAGAAGCCATTATCGCGCGCGATGTTTTACTTGCCCATCACGTTGGCTCTCGTTTACACATCTGCCACCTTTCAACAGCGGGCAGTGTGGAAATTATTCGCTGGGCTAAGTCGCGCGGGATAAACGTGACTGCTGAAGTTACCCCGCACCACTTGTACTTCACTGACGATGTTGTCGAATCTTATGATCCGATTTACAAAGTAAACCCACCACTACGAACAGCTGCTGATGTTGCTGCAGTTCGCGCAGGACTAGCTGATGGCACGATTAACATCGTGGCAACTGATCACGCGCCGCATCCTTCTGAAGATAAAGATTGCGAATGGACTGCTGCTGCTTTTGGTATGACTGGACTAGAAAGCGCGCTTAGCGTGGTTTACGAAACTATGGTTGTCACGGGACTGATGAACTGGGCGGGCGTTGCAGATCGCATGTCAGTTCAGCCAGCACAGATAGGTCGAGTTAGTGATCAAGGACAGCCAATCGCGGCGGGTTCGCCAGCTAACTTAGTAATTTTTGATCCCCGTGCAAGTGAACTTGTTGAGGCACGAAAGACTGTAAGTGCAAGCCGAAATACCCCGTACGCAGGACGCACCCTTCCCGGCAAAGTTGTTGCAACGTTCTATCGTGGTACCCCAACTGTGCGAAACGGAGAACTTAGCGTATGACCCACGCCGTCCTTGTACTTGAAGATGGTCAAGTATTTACAGGTCGTTCATATGGCGCCACTGGCACCGCTTTTGGGGAAGCTGTTTTTTCTACCGGTATGACGGGCTACCAAGAGACAATCACGGACCCCTCTTATTGCGGGCAAGTCGTAATTCAAACTGCGCCGCACATCGGAAACACCGGCTGGAATGACGAAGATAATGAATCACAACAAATTTGGGTTTCTGGCTATGTAGTCCGTGATCCAGCGCGCCGCACTTCCAATTGGCGCGCGACAACTGATCTTGCGCAAGAGTTAAAAACGCAAAACATTGTGGGCATCAGCGACATAGACACTCGCGCTTTGACTAGGCACCTGCGCGATCACGGCGCGATGCGCGTTGGAATTTTCTCTGGCGCTGCTGCGGATAACGACATTGAAACCCTGCTTAACAAAGTTCGTGAAGTTCCAGAAATGGCAGGGGCTAGTTTTTCGGAAACAGTTTCCACCAAGAAAACTTATGTTGTCCCGGCCATCGGAACTAAGCGATTCCAAGTTGCCGCCCTTGATCTAGGCATCAAATCCATGACGCCACATTTAATGGCCCAACGGGGGATTGAAGTACACGTTGTGCCGGCGAACATCTCAGCAACAGACTTACTAGCAGCTGGTCCAGATGGGATTTTCGTTTCTAATGGACCTGGCGATCCAGCAACTGCGCTTCATGCCATCTCGCTTGTGCAGGCGTGCCTGGATGCAAAGCGACCATTTTTTGGTATTTGTTTTGGTAATCAAATTTTAGGTAAAGCCCTCGGGTTTGGAACTTACAAACTTCGTTATGGCCACCGCGGCATAAATCAACCAGTTATGGATCGCACAACTAACAAAGTTGAAGTCACTGCGCACAACCATGGCTTTGCAGTTGATGCGCCAATTGATCGCGATTCGCAAACACCTTATGGCCTCGTTCGAGTGAGCCACGTTTGCTTAAATGACAATGTCGTTGAAGGGCTGGAATGTTTAGATGTTCCCGCATTTAGCGTGCAGTATCACCCTGAAGCTGCCGCCGGCCCACATGATTCGGCTTATCTATTCGATAGATTCGTGGACTTGATGGCAGGTAAGCGCTAATGCCACGTCGTAGCGACATTAAATCTGTCATGGTCATCGGCTCTGGACCAATTGTGATTGGCCAAGCCTGCGAATTTGATTATTCCGGCACCCAAGCTTGTCGAGTACTAAAGGCTGAAGGCCTGCGCGTGATCTTGGTTAATAGCAATCCAGCCACAATCATGACGGACCCGGAATTTGCTGATGCAACTTACATTGAGCCGATCACTCCCGAAGTTGTTGCAACCATCATTGAACGCGAACGACCCGATGCGTTATTGCCAACTTTAGGTGGCCAAACTGCGCTTAATACCGCAATCGCACTTTTCAAAAATGGCGTACTCGAAAAATATAATGTGGAATTAATTGGCGCTGACGTAGATGCCATTGAGCGCGGCGAAAACCGTGAACTCTTTCGCCAAATAGTTGCTGATGTCGGTGGGGAAAGCGCAAAGTCCTTCGTATGTCACACCATGGAAGATTGCCTTGCTGGCGTTAAGCATCTTGGTTACCCAGTTGTAGTACGTCCCTCATTCACAATGGGCGGGGCTGGCTCAGGTATTGCTTATGACGAAGCTGGCTTACATCGCATCGCAGGTCTTGGTCTGCAAGCTAGTCCAACAACGGAAGTTCTTTTAGAGGAATCCATAATTGGCTGGAAAGAATTTGAACTTGAACTCATGCGGGATAACAAAGACAACGTAGTGGTGGTTTGCACTATTGAAAATGTGGATCCAATGGGCGTTCACACTGGTGATTCGATCACAGTTGCGCCATCAATGACATTGACGGATCGGGAATTTCAAAAACTTCGGGACTTGGGAATTGCAATCATTCGAGCAGTTGGCGTTGATACTGGCGGCTGCAACATTCAATTTGCAGTAAACCCTGAAGATGGCCGCATCATCGTAATTGAAATGAATCCGCGAGTTTCCCGTTCCTCGGCTTTGGCGAGTAAAGCAACTGGATTTCCCATCGCGAAAATTGCTGCTCGGCTAGCAATCGGCTATACCCTCGATGAAATTCCAAATGACATAACAAAAGAAACTCCCGCGTCCTTTGAACCAACGCTGGATTACGTTGTGGTAAAAATTCCACGCTTTGCATTTGAAAAATTTCCTAATGCCGACAAAACTTTGACGACCACCATGAAATCAGTGGGTGAGGCCATGGCAATTGGTCGTAACTTCACAGAATCACTTCATAAAGCACTTCGGTCCATTGAACGTAAAGAAAATCTTTTTGAATGGTCGCTGGATCCTAAATCCATAGATACTGCAGATTTACTGACCAAGATGAAGATCCCAACAGATGGTCGATTAAACCAAGTTCAACTAGCGCTGTGGGCTGGAGCAAGCGTCGAGCAAGTATTTGAGGCCACCAAAATTGATCCGTGGTTCTTGGATCAAATAGTTTTACTTTGCGAAATTGCGCGGGAATTGAAATCGGCAACTGCTTTGGATCGTCATTCAATAACAGCAGCTAAACGCCATGGTTTTTCTGATGCGCAAATTGGTTTGATCCGCGGAATTTCGGAAGCAGAAGTTCGCGGAATACGCCACACGCTGGACATTCGCCCAGTTTATAAAACGGTAGATACTTGCGCGGCTGAGTTTGCTGCGCTAACTCCGTATCACTACTCAACTTACGATCAAGAATCTGAAGTTGCCCCGCGCGCTAATCCAGCAGTCATAATTCTGGGCTCTGGTCCAAACCGAATTGGCCAAGGAATTGAATTTGATTATTCCTGTGTTCATGCTTCGCTAACTCTGCGCGAAAAAGGTTTCGACACCATCATGATTAACTGCAATCCAGAAACAGTTTCTACCGATTACGACACTTCCAGCCGGTTGTACTTCGAGCCACTAACTCTGGAAGATGTCCTAGAAGTAATTCACGCCGAAACTATGGCTGGACCAATAGTTGGTGTAATAACGCAACTTGGCGGCCAAACCCCGCTTGGTTTAGCCCAAGGTCTTAAAGATGCTGGCGTCACATTGCTGGGCACGGCGCCAGAAGCAATTCACTTAGCTGAAGAGCGCGGCGCGTTTGGCGAAGTACTCGAGCGCGCTGGCCTGCCTTCGCCGGAACACGGAATGGCAACATCCTTTGAAGATGCCCGCAACATTGCCAATCGAATTGGTTACCCAGTTTTAGTTCGCCCATCTTTTGTTCTTGGCGGACGAGGTATGGAAATTGTGTACGACGAAACAATGTTGCACGATTACTTAACCCGCGCTGCGCAAGTAAATCCAGAACATCCAGTACTTGTTGACCGCTTCCTCGATGATGCGATTGAAATTGATGTTGATGCGCTCTATGACGGCACTGAACTTTATCTTGGCGGCGTCATGGAACATATTGAAGAAGCAGGTATCCACTCTGGCGACTCTGCTTGCTCACTTCCGCCTTACACACTTGGGCCAGCCGAGATTGAACGGATTCGAACTTCCACCCTTGCCATTGCTAAAGGCGTTGGCGTACTTGGTTTACTAAACGTTCAGTACGCACTTACCAATGGAATTTTGTACGTCCTAGAGGCAAATCCCCGGGCGTCGCGCACTGTGCCATTTGTTTCCAAAGCAACCGGGATTTCGCTGGCGAAAGCCGCAGCTCGAATTGCAGTTGGCGATTCCATAGCTACTTTGCGCAAGGAAGGATTCCTGCGCGCAGTTGGAGATGGCGGAGATGCCCCAGAGGGTAGCGCAGTCAGCGTTAAGGAAGCAGTCCTTCCCTTTGGCCGCTTCTTGGGAGTGGACATAGTACTTGGACCAGAGATGAAATCAACTGGCGAAGTTATGGGTATCGATACCGATTTTGGAACTGCCTTTGCTAAATCTCAACTTGCGGCTTATAGCAATGGATTACCAACTTCGGGAACTGTCTTTATTTCAGTTGCAGATCGCGATAAAGCTCAAGTCATTGAGCCGGTTCGTAAACTTGTGGCCATGGGTTTTGCGGTAATGGCAACAGATGGCACCTCAGCGAAATTGGCTGAACATGGAATCGCCTCCACGCTAGTTGCTAAAGAACATCTTGGATCAACCGATGGTCGTAAAACTACAGTGCAAGCAATCATGGATGGCGACCTTGCTCTTGTTGTGAACACGCCATATGGAACTGGCGCCCGACGCGATGGGTATGAAATCCGGGTTGCTGCAGTTCTGGCAAACATTCCGGCAATCACCACAGTGCAAGGCCTGGCTGCTGCAGTTGAAGGTATTGCTTCGCTGCAAGTAGGACCCATGAAAGTTAAATCAATTCAAGAGCACGTCACAGAATTAAATGTCTTGTTGGCAAGCCAGCCATTAAAGGTTGACAAAGTATGAGCGCAAAGCAAATTAACACCACCATCAGATCCATGACACCAGTTGGTGGATATTTACACATGATTGTGGACGCACCTGGAGTCGCCGAAGTTGCGCCTGGTCACTTTGCTGCCCTTGCCCTTGGTGGCCCAAATGGCGCAACTCTTCTACGCCGAGCATTTTCAATTCACAAATCAACAGTGGGTGAAACTTTAGAATTTATTTTTGCGCCGCATGGTCCAGGTACGCAGTGGCTGGCAACCCAGCGCGCTGGCGATGTAATCGACATTATTGCGCCCCTTGGAAAGCCATTCATTTTGCCCAAGCAACCAATTTCTTGTGTGATTGTGGCCGGTGGGTATGGCGCAGCGCCAATGGAACTTTTAGCTCGCGAACTTCGCGTTCGTAATTGCCGCGTTGATGTAGTGCTCGGCGCTGCAACTCAAGAAAAACTTTTCGGTGTATTGGATTTAAAGGGTGTTTCTGATTCACTCATTGTGACAACCGATGATGGCACTTCTGGAGTGCGCGGACGCGTAACCGATGTGCTTGCGGGGGTAATTACAAAAAATAATTCGCAAGCCGTTTATGCCTGTGGTCCAATGCCTATGCTCCAAGCAGTTGCGCAAGTGTCCCAAGATAACGGGGCATTTAGTCAATGCGCAGTTGAAGAATCAATGGCATGTGGCATAGGTGTTTGCATGACGTGCGTGCTGCCGATCATTGGTGATGATGGCGTGACTCGCATGGCTCGTTCTTGTGTTGATGGCCCAGTATTTCGCGGTGATCGGGTGCGTTGGGACGATGTCGACACTGTGCCAAGTGATGCGTTCGGTGCGCCGCGGCCAGGTGGTCACTAATGAGTATTTACCTGCCGAAGGCGGTAACCAATGAGCACTGATTTATCGACCAGCCTTGGTTCCCTCGAGCTTTCTTCTCCGACGTTAACTGCTTCTGGTTGCGCAGCAGCTGGGCGCGAACTTGCCCAATTTGGCGACGTTTCAACTTTGGGCGCAGTGGTAACGAAATCGATCATGATGGAGCCACGTTCGGGTCGCGCCACACCACGGATGGCAGAAACTCCAAGTGGCATGCTCAACTCCATAGGTCTGCAAGGCCCTGGCATCGAGGCGTTTCTAGAAAAAGATTTATCCTGGCTCACGCAAAACAACGTGACCACCATAGTTTCGATTGCTGGCAACAACGTTGATGAATTCGGCGAACTTGCTCGCATCTTGGCAAAAGTTCCAGGAATCGCTGGCTTGGAAGTAAACATATCTTGTCCGAATGTGGAATCGCGTGGCCAAGTATTTGCTTGTAACCCAGTTTCGGCAGCGCAAGTTATCGAAACTGTTAAATCCGTTTGGCATAGTGATGCGCCAGTGCTGGCAAAACTTTCCCCAGATGTAACGGACATCGTAGAAATTGCGCACAGTGTGGTCGAGGCTGGTGTTTCAGGTGTGTCAATGATTAATACTTTGCTGGGCATGGTCATTGATATTGACAAAATGAAGCCGATGCTTGGTGGTCGAACCGGCGGGTTATCTGGTCCAGCAATTAGACCAGTTGCCGTGCGCGCGATTTATCAAGTTCACGCCGCCCTTCCAAATCTGCCAATTCTGGGAATGGGAGGAATTCGCACGGGTCACGACGCACTGGAATTTATTGCAGCGGGAGCCAGCGCAGTAAGTATTGGAACTGTCGTCTTTGGCGATCCAGGCGCGCCTTGGCGCATTGCAACTGAACTTGGTCAAGAACTTGAGTCCCGTGGCTATGACTCGCTGCGCGAAGTTATTGGCTTAGCACATCACAATTAACATGTTTGAAACTAAGTAAGGATTCGCAATGACAAAAGCGCCGATCGCAGTGGCCCTAGATGCCCCAGATTTAGCAACGGCAAAACTTTGGGCCCAAGCAGTTGCGCCACATGTTGCGGTAGTCAAAGTTGGCCTCGAAGTTTTTTTGCGCGATGGTCATGACGCAGTTCATGTCGCGCGGGAAGCCAGCGGCTGCGACATATTCTTAGATTTAAAATTGCATGACATTCCAGCAACAGTTTCTGGGGCAGCGCGCTCGGTGGCCGCATTGGCACCGAAATACTTGACAGTTCATGCCAGCGGGGGACCGGACATGATTCGCGCTGCGGTAGAAGCGCTGCCTAACACTTATGTCACGGCAGTCACGATTTTGACCTCACTTACCCAAGAACAATTAACTGCCATGGGGTGGAATGGCAGCGCCCAAGACATTGTCAAGCGCTTAGCTGCGCAATCAGTTGCAGCTGGCGCGCGCGCGATAGTTTGCTCGCCGCAAGAGGTAGCAGCGGTTCGCGCTGAAGTTGGCCCAGATCCAGTGCTAATCACACCAGGTGTTCGCCCAGCTGGATCGGACGCGGCAGATCAAAAGCGAATCGCAACTCCAGAACAAGCGCTCGCTGATGGCGCTAACTTACTTGTCATTGGCCGTCCAATTACTGGCGCCGCGGACATCGGGCTCGCGGCGGCAACGATCGCGGCTTCCATTTCTTAATTGAGGTTTGGTAATCCGCGAGAACTTAGTCCAAGGCGACTAGTAACATTGGCGAGTGGCTGTCCCCGTCTTAACCAATGAGCAAAGAATGGCTGCCTCGGCCAAGGCAGTAATTGTTCGCACTAAGCGAGCCGCGCTTCGTAAACAACTTAAAGAATCGCAAATTTCATTCACTGAAGTTTTAGCAGTTGCTATTACTGATGAAATCATTTCGGGCATGCGGGTAGTAACAATTCTTGAATCACTTCCTGGAATTGGAAAAATTAAAGCTGCTGCGCTCATGGAAACATGCGACATCGCGCATTCCCGGCGCATGAAAGGCCTGGGCACAACCCAATCCCAGAAACTTCGCACTGCGCTAAACGGGCGGGCTTCATGAATGCTCATTTAGTTGTGTTATCTGGGCCAAGCGGTGTTGGAAAATCTTCAGTTATCCGAGAAGCGCTAAAAGAATTGCCAACTACCTGGCTTTCAGTTTCAGCAACAACTCGCAAACCTCGCCCAGGTGAAGTTCATGGCGAAAACTATTTTTACGTCTCGAATGAAGAATTTGATCAGATGATTGCCGATGATGAATTACTCGAATGGGCAGAGTTTGCAGGCAATCGTTATGGCACTCCGCGCGGATTCGCGGAAGAAAAGTTGGCTAACGGAATTCCAGTGTTACTTGAAATCGAAGTGCAAGGCGCCCGCCAAGTTCGCGAATCAATGCCAGATGCCGTTTTGGTATTTCTCGAGCCGCCAGCCTGGGCAGATCTTGAAGCTCGCCTGGCTGGCCGGGGCACAGAGTCAGCCTCGCAAATTCAGGAACGCCTCGATGTTGCGCTAAAAGAGTTGGAATCATCGGGTTTCTTTGATCATGTGATCATAAATGATGACGTTTCGCGGGCTGCCCGCGAGTTGGTACAATATCTCACGTAAGAGTTTCCTAATTCCCGCAATTTACAAGGAGTCCAACGTGACTGCAGCTGCTCCAGAGGGCATCACCAATCCACCAATCGACGAACTTTTAGCCGTCGCGGACTCCAAGTACGCCTTGGTTATCTATGCAGCCAAGCGCGCGCGTCAGATCAACGCTTACTATTCCCAACTGGGTGAAGGTCTACTTGAATATGTAGGACCACTAGTTGAGTCCGGCAATCAAGAAAAGTCATTGTCAATTGCACTTCGCGAAATCAACGAAGGCAAACTGACTATTGAACCGGAAACTGCTGCTTAAGTCGGTTTCTCCCGACAAGAGTTATCGGATATATCCGTGACCTCCGCCGCAAGTCCAGCCTTGATTAACAAGTCATGAAAAAATCCTTAAACATTGTCCTTGGTGTCAGCGGCGGCATTGCCGCTTACAAAGTCGCTTACATACTTCGCTTATTAACTGAAGCTGGACACAACGTTCATGTTGTTCCAACGCAAGCATCTTTAAATTTTGTTGGTTCCGCGACTTGGGAAGCACTTTCTGGCAATCCCGTTAACGCCCAAGTTTGGGATGACGTTGCCGAAGTGCCGCATGTGCGGATCGGGCAAGCCGCAGATTTAGTAATCGTCGCGCCAGCTACCGCGGACTTGTTATCGCGCGCCGCATCTGGGGCAGCAAATGATTTACTTACCAATGTTTTACTTACCGCAACTTGTC
>JBEEND010000037.1:0-11294 GCA_041192345.1 Actinomycetota bacterium | reverse complement strand
GTGGCCCCGCTAGAACACCCAGTTGCCGAAACGGTTCCCTTTGGTCAAGCAGTTCGTAACCGCGCTGAAGCTGGTGGCGGCTGGATGGGTTGGGCAGTGCGAGTTGATGACATCTCGGTGCTAGAAACTCGAATTGGTCGCTCTGCCGGGCCTGGTCATCGCCAGCGCCCAGGTGGCACTGACCTAACTTGGCAGCAAATTGGAGTTATCGACTTGATCGCCGAACCAATTTTGCCATTCTTCATTAAGTGGGATGACATGAGCGCTCACCCAAGTGTTGGCGGCACATCAGCTGTCAGCATCACGGACTTTACCTTTAACGGCGACCGTAATTCGCTGGCATCTTGGCTTGGCGATACTCCCGAGGCACTACTTGATGACATCGAATTAACTTGGGTCGAAGACGGCGAAATTGGCCTTTGCTCAGTAACGTTCCAAACTTCAAACGGACTTGTGGTAATCGAATAAGTTTCCAAGAATTGCCGGCTTCCGGCTATCTCGGCAACGGGTCAGCGCTAAAACCAGTTCGCGGTTGCGTTACCTCATTTGAAAAATACGTTAACGGATCGTGGTTGCCTAACATCTTGGGCAACATCTGACTAACTACTCGCGCATCATCGAGCGCAGAGTGAGCGCCAAGTTGGGAAATACCAAAATGCTCTGCCAAAGTTCCTAACTTAAGATTTTGGGTTCCAGTTACCGTCGCGCGCGCCAGCCAGTAAGTGCAAAGCCCTGGCATAACTGCAAGATCCAGGCCGGCAAGTTTTGCCTCAGCTGCCACAAAGCTCTCATCGAATTTGGCGTGATGCGCCACAAATATTGCATTGTCCAAAAGCGCTGCGAAGGCATCGAAAACTTCACTGAATTTTGGAGCGTCTAAAATCATGGCGGGACTAATTCCATGAATCCAATCCGCGCCAGTCTGGCCATCACCGGGATTAATCAGCGAGGACATGTGTCCTACTTCGGTACCTGCTTGGGTTACCCGAACGGCCGCGATTTCAATTACTCGAGCGCCTTGGGCTGGGTCAAGACCTGAGGTTTCCACATCTACGATTACAAAGTCGCTGTCTAGCACATGGGTACCGCCAGTTCCGCCGTAGTGCAGAAACTGGCCAATTTCGCCAGGGCTAGCAAAGCGCGAATCCATTAGACGAATCTACCCTCTGCCCCATCGCGCGAAGTGATTGCCGCATATCTGGGGGCGAACTGACAGTGTGGCTAACTGGCAAGCACACAAAACCGACATAATCTGGACAATATGAAACTTCCCATTTTTCTAAGTGCCACCGCATTAGTAACGTCTTCTTTTCTCGTTGCCTGCTCATCAACAACGCCAGTTTCTTCTTCATCTGATGCGCCAGTAACTTCCGCCTCAGTGCCCGCGCAAACATCTGATGTGGTTCCTGAGCTGGACGTAGCCGCCAGCACCCTTGATTGCAGTACTTACAGCACTGACGCCATTGCATTTATTCGCCAGAGCGCCGATGTCATGGCCGGCGATGTGCAATACCGCGTGGCAACAGTAGCTTGTGGCGAACCAGCGTCGGAAGTTAGTGCTGAAGTCGTGGAATCTTTTGTATTAGAAAATGGCGCCTGGGTTTCAACTGGATTGGTCTCTGGACCCGATGTGCCATTTAACACCATGGATGCCTGCGAATCAGATAACACAACAATTACTTGCCCAGCGTTTACCTTCAGCGAAGAAGGCGAAGCTGGGGGCAGCATCGAAATTACCGGGCAAGACAATGGCTTAGTTTGGACTTTTGTCGCTGAATAACTTGGAAGTTACTTTCTAAGCTCTGACAAGTTTTATTAGTCAACTTCGGGTCGATAAATCCCAACAACGACACACTTTTCTGGGCTAAATTCCAAAAGGCTTGTTGGGCACTCCAGAATCACCAGCTCACAGGTCCGAAGCTCCAGATCATGTCCAGCTGGTTGGCATAAATCTGACACTCCAGGGTTATGGGCAATCACCAGCACCGATTCTTGGGCGCCAGATTCTCGAATTAATTCCCCGAGTTTTGGTGCGCCGGCGTTGTAAGCACTTTTTTCAATACTGATTTTGCAGTCCAGCTCTAATAACTCAAGAGTTTCCATAGTGCGCGCTGAATCGCTAACAATAACTTGATCGAAGGTAATGCCTGATTGCGCCAGCCAGGTCGCCAGGGTTAAGGCTTGGCTCTCGCCTTTTTCAGATAACTTTCGGGAGTGATCGGTTCTCCCATCCTTTAGCGCTTTAGCGTGGCGAAGTACATATACAAATGGCATTAGATCGCCGGTCCCGCACCAATTGTTTTGCAGTTATCTGCGGCGGCGTGAGTTGCAACCAGTAGTGATTCTGCAAAGTCCAAAATTTCCAAGCTGTCCCAATCTGGCCGAGTAAGTAACTTGGAAAGCAAGCCAGCACAAAATGCATCACCAGCACCCGTAGTATCAACAACTTCAATGGGATCTGCTGCTACTGATGCCACTTCCGTGCCTCGGTTTAGCCAAAGCGCGCCACGCTCACCGCGCTTAATGATCAAATTCTGAAAATCATTTTCCCACCCAGAAGGAGCTTCAACACTTAAGGCCGCGTACTCGTCTTCATTTGCTAGCACTAAGTCAGCATGCGCTAAATAGTTTCGTACTTTCGCAGCGCCAAACTTTTGAATTGGCGAACTGGATGCAGCGTCAATGACCATTTGACAATCATTTTTTGCAACACATTCCAAGACATCGAGCGCGAACTGTGTGGATTGTGGTCGCATGAATGTATAGGCGCTCATTACGACGATGTCACTTGCTGCAATCAATTGCTCAAGGTTGGCATCCACTGCTTGCATTAAGTTAGCCCCAAAATCGGGCATCATCGAACGGGCGCCAGTTTCATCAACCAAAATCACACAAGTTCCAGTGCGTTGGTTTGAAATGGATTTCACATTTTTATCTGACACACCATATGCCTGAAGTTGCGTAATAACCCAAGCACCGAGGACGTCATCGCCAATGGCTGAAACCAGATCAACTGGGACACCTAGATGGGTTAGCCAAACGGCAACATTGCAGGTTGAACCGCCAAGGGTTATGCCGTTCGTTGCAATGGTGTCGGTATTTGTTTGTAACGGTTCGGAAAGCAGACTAACCACATCAACGTTGATGTCTCCAATAATGCAAATTTGAGCCATGTTACTTAGTCGCCGCTACGGCAATCTGCGCTGCCAACCGAGCATTGGCATTAATCAGAGTCACATTTACTTCCAGCGATTGGTTATCGGTTTGGGTATGGAACCAATCCAGTAAGAATGGCGTGACATCTTTACCAACTATGTGTGCGCTGGTTGCGGCTGCTAAACCTTGGGTCAATACCCGATCATGTAATTCCAAATCCAGTTGATCTGCCTCTGATACGGGTTGGGCAATAATTACTGCTCCCGGCGCCCTGATTGCATCGCGCTGGGTTCCGATCGCTGCTGCCTCGTCCACACTGTCAACGCGCCAAGTCACGCCGTACCCGGAGTCCGCACGATAGAAGCCCGGAAAGGCATCAATACCAAATCCGACAACTGTTACCCCAAGTGTTTCGAGCCGCTCTAAGGTTGCCGCCACATCCAAAATGGATTTAACACCCGCGCAAACCACTGTGATCGGTGTGCGGGCCAGTGTTACTAAATCAGCTGACTCATCGTAAGTTTCTTGAGCGCCGCGATGCACACCGCCTAAGCCACCGGTAGCAAAATATTTAATTCCAGCCAGATGCGCAATGTGGCTTGTTGCTGAAACTGTTGTCGCGCCATTTCTGCCAGCAGCAAGTACCGGACCTAAATCGCGCGTTGAAACCTTCACGACATCACTTGCTGGATCGCCCAAGATTTCAAGTTCCGCTGGACTCAAACCGACTTTTACTACCCCACCAATGATCGCAATGGTTGCTGGGATAGCTCCGCCGTCTCGCACATTCTGCTCAATCTGGGCAGCTACTACGACATTGCGCGGGCTCGGCAGGCCATGACTAATGATTGTTGATTCCAGCGCAACAACTGCCCCACCCTTGGCTAAAGTCTCCCTGACCTCGGGGTGAATTTCCAGGCGTGCTTGATCAATGCTCATGCCCTACAGCCTAAGGTGTGTCTAGGATCAGTTTTTATCACGATCCCAATTTATGGAGGAAAGATGTCTGAGTTAAAACTAATTCCGGCTCGTCGCGGTGTCGCTGACTTTATGAAAAAGGGACAGACCTTAAGAGTCATTAACACCCTTGGATTACAGGTCGTAGATTTTTGGGCGTTTAACGCCGAAGATTTAACTGAGCCGCTTTCGATGGAACACACTCACGTATCTCTTGGAAAAATTATTCCGCAGGTTGGCGACTCACTTGTAACAAATCAGCGACGGCCAATTATGACCTTGACCGCCGATACCTCACCTGGAATCCATGACACACTAATGGCCGCTTGTGATATCTACCGGTATCAACTTTTAGGCGCAGTGGGTTACCACGACAACTGCACGGACAACCTAGGTCAAGCTCTTGAGGGCATCGGACTAAAGAGAGTGTCCCAACCAGCGCCATTTAATATCTTTATGAACGTTCCAGTATCTGGCAATGGCAGCACTTTGACTTATGTTCCTGCAATCGCTGCTCCTGGCGATTACCTGGAGCTTCGCGCCGAGATGGACTGCGTCGTTGCGTTCTCAGCTTGCCCGCAGGACATGATTCCAATTAACGGCGAGGCCTGCATTGTGCAGGACGCGAACTACACAATTACCTAACGTTAATTAAGTACGGATTTTGTAATCTTCCATCAAACGGCGCGCAATAATCATGCGCTGGATATCTGCGGTTCCTTCGCCGATTAACAGCATTGGGGCTTCGCGATATAGACGTTCGATTTCGTATTCCTTTGAGTAACCATAGCCACCATGAATTCGGAAGGAATCTTCTACGATTTCTTTACAGAATTCACTTGCAATGTATTTAGCCATGCCAGATTCCATGTCATTTCGTTCGCCAGAATCCTTCTTGCGAGCTGCATTAACCATCATGGTGTGGGCAACTTCAACCTTTGTTGCCATGTCAGCTAACCGGAACGCAACTGCCTGATGTTCGGCAATTGCCTTTCCAAAGGCTTCGCGCTGTTGCGCGTAATCAATTGCTAATTCAAATGCCCGAAGACCAAGACCCGCAGCGCGCGCAGCCACGTTAACGCGACCAACTTCCACGCCATCCATCATTTGATAGAAGCCCTTGCCAGTTTCCCCGCCGAGCAAATCATCGTTAGAAAGCTTTAAGCCATCCATGATTAATTCCGTGGTATCTACGCCTTTGTAGCCCATTTTTTCGATTTTGCCTGGAATGGTCAGTCCGGGACGAACTTCGCCAAAGCCAGATTCCTTTTCAATCAAGAATGTCGACATCTTCTTGTAGACACTGGATCCTTCGGGCGCGTCTTCATCTGCGCGAACTAGTACTGCAACAAGAGTTGATGAGCCGCCGTTTGTTAACCACATCTTCTGACCAGTCAAACTCCAGCCATCGCCATCGCGAACTGCCTTGGACGTGATTGCAGAAACATCAGAGCCAACACCAGGTTCGCTCATGCTAAATGCGCCGCGAACTTCGCCAGTTGCCATGCGGGGCAAGTACTTATCTTTTTGCTCTTGGGTGCCATGTTGCATCAACATGTAAGCCACGATGAAGTGAGTATTGATAACACCACTTACTGGCATCCAGCCGCGCGCAATTTCTTCGACAACTAACGAGTAAGTCAATAACGATTCGCCCAAGCCGCCGTACTGCTCTGGAATCATCAGACCAAAGACGCCAAGCTCTTTTAGGCCATCCACGATTTCCTGTGGGTAGATATCATTGTGCTCTAGTTCGTTAGCAACTGGAATGATCTCTTTTTCCACGAAGGTGTGAATGGCATCCAGAATTGCTTCTTGAACATCAGTTAAGCCATCAGTTTGAGCTAGACGTGCCATGGATTATGCCTCCGGTGGTGTGAAAGTTTGCGTGCGTATCATTCCGGCAGCCCGGCCTTTAGCTGAAACAACTAAAGCCATCTTGCGCGATGCTTCGTCAATCATTTCATCTCCAAGCATTACTGCACCTTTTGCGCCGCCGGCTGCGCTGGTTGCCCAGTCATAAGCATCCAAAATCATTTCAGCGTGATCGTAATCTTCTTGCTTCGGAGAGAAGATCTCATTTGCTAGCGCAATCTGGTCTGGGTGCAAAGCCCACTTACCATCAAAGCCAAGTGCTGCTGAACGTCCAGCCACGCGACGGAAGCCATCCAGGTCCTTGATGCCAAGGTATGGGCCATCGATTGCTTGCTTGTTGTAAGCACGAGCTGCCATCAAGATGCTCATCAAGATGTGGTGGTAGGCATCGCCAGTGTCATAGCCCGGTGGCTGCTCGCCAACGACGAGGGACTTCATGTTGATGCTGGCCATAAAGTCAGCTGGGCCAAAGATGATTGATTCAATCCGCGGGCTTGCGGCTGCAATTGCGTTGATGTTGATAAGTCCCATCGCATTTTCGATCTGGGCTTCGATACCAAGGCGACCAACTTCTAGGCCGTTAGTGCGCTCTAGTTGAGTCAGCAACAAGTCAAGTGCGACAACTTGCTCGGCATTTTGCACCTTAGGCAACATGATGCAATCTAGGTTTGCGCCAGCGCCTTCCACAATTTCGATTACATCGGTGTAAGTCCACTGAGTTGTCCAGTCATTAACGCGCACGGCGCGAATCTTGTCTTCGTAACCACCTTCGTTAAGTGCCTGCACAATGTTCTTGCGAGCATCAGCTTTAGCAAGTGGGGCAACTGCGTCTTCTAGATCCATGAACAACTGATCTGATTTAAGGCCACGAGCCTTATCTAGCATCTTGACGCTGCTGCCTGGCACAGCAAGGGATGACCGACGGGGGCGAAGAACTTTATTACTCACTTATTACTCCAATGGTGTGCTCTGGCGAGACTGGTTTTGCAGTTAGTGGTGCTAGGTCGTGATTACTTCGAATTACATTGAGTATTCCTAAAATGATCGCAGGAATATCAAAATCTTTAGGGGTAAATACCGCCGCCACTCCAGCGCCAATAAGTTTTACTTCATCAGCTGCTGGGATGATGCCACCCAAAATTACTGGGATGTTTGAAATGTTATTGGCCGCAAGGCCAGCAAGTACTTGTGGCACCAGGTCAGCGTGCGCGCCAGAAAGAATCGAAAGCCCAATGCAATCCACGTCTTCTTGGGCAGCGGCGGCCACAATCTCATCTGGGGTCAGGCGAATCCCCTGGTAAATAACTTCAAAACCAGCATCGCGCGCAGCGATAGCAATTTGCTCGGCGCCATTTGAGTGACCGTCTAGGCCTGGCTTACCTATCAGCAAGCGAAGCCGCTGACCCAATTCTTGTTCCGTGATCTTTACGCAATCGCGCACAGCGCCAAGAGCGCCAGTGCCACCGCCGACTGGCACGTTTGCAAGTCCTGTTGGTGCGCGGAATTGGCCAAACACACTTCGCAGCGCATCAGACCATTCTCCTGTTGTCACTCCAGCGCGAGCACATTCCAAAGTTGGAATCATTAAGTTTGCATTGGTTTTGGCAGCGGCAATTAATGCTTCGATGGAGGCAGTTGCTTTAGCTTCATCGCGGGCTGCTCGCCAAGCAGTCAAACTCGTAATGGCCTCTTGCTCGACAATCGGGTCAACGGTAATGATCGCATCGGTAATGCTGGCAGTTAGTGGGCTGGCTTCAGATTCAGTAAAGGCATTCACTCCAACCACAGTGCGAACCCCGGATTCAATGTTGCGTCGATGTGTTGCGTGCGAGGCAACCAGTTGACTCTTTAAGTAACCAGCATCAATTGCGGCCACTACCCCGCCCATGTCATCTATCCGTGCTATTTCTGCGCGCGCATCATTCATCAATTCGTTTACTTTTGCTTCAATGACTGCGGAGCCATCAAAGATGTCTTCGTATTCCAACAGGTCAGTTTCAAAAGCCAAAACTTGTTGCATGCGAAGTGACCACTGTTGATCCCACGGCCGCGGTAAACCAAGTGCTTCGTTCCAAGCCGGTAATTGCACCGCGCGAGCCCGAGCAGACTTAGATAATGTCACGCCCAGCATCTCGATCACCATGCGCTGCACATTGTTCTCTGGCTGACTTTCAGTTAGACCCAATGAATTTACTTGCACGCCATAACGAAAGCGTCGCTTTTTCTCTTCCGTTACTCCGTAGCGAGTCAAAGTGATTTCATCCCAGAGTTGGGTGAACGCGCGCATCTTGCAAAGTTCTTCAACAAAGCGCATTCCGGCATTAACGAAAAATGACATCCGGGCAACTACATCTGGAAAATCCTCGGGTTTAACTTGGCCGGAATCGCGCACTGCATCAAGCACTGAAATCGCAGTTGAAAGCGCGAAGGAAAGTTCTTGAACTGGCGTCGCGCCAGCTTCTTGCAAATGATACGAACAAATGTTGATTGGGTTCCATTTCGGCGCGTTTGCCACACTCCAAGAAATCATGTCTGAAATTAATCGCATGGATTCGGTCGGCGGGAAGATATAAGTTCCGCGCGATAGGTATTCCTTGATGATGTCGTTTTGCGTGGTGCCAGCAAGAAGCTTTTGATCCACACCTTGCTCTTCAGCAGCAATTGCATAAAGTGCCAGCAACCACATGGCCGGGGCATTAATAGTCATTGAAGTGTTCATCTGGGCCAGTGGAATGCCATCGAGCAAAGTTCGCATGTCGCCAAGGTGGGCGATTGGCACACCAACGCGTCCCACTTCTCCGCGCGCCAGAACAGCATCTGGGTCATAACCAGTTTGAGTTGGCAGATCAAAAGCAATTGATAACCCAGTTTGACCTTTAGTTAAGTTCTTTTTATAAAGCAAGTTTGATTCTTTTGGCGAAGAATGACCAGCATATGTGCGCATCACCCAAGGGCGATCCACATTAGTTTTATCAGTCATTTTTACCCAGGCCCAAGAGTCTCAATTAATCCTGGCGGAACCGATTGATGGCATCGATGTGCTTGGCACGAAGTTCTGGGTTTGTAACACCAAGACCTGGAGCTTCAGCTAGTGCCAACACCGCAACTTTTCCTTGGTGCAAGTTGTGATGCACCTCGAATGCGGCTTGGCCAGATTCCTCTAACGTGAAAGTCTTAGAAAGTGTTGGGTGCACTAGTCCCTTAGCGATCAAGCGGTTTGCTTCATAAGCCTCGCGATAGTTAGCAAAGTGAGAACCAACAATCTTCTTCAAATTCATCCACAAGTAACGATTGTCGTATTCGTGCATAAAGCCGCTGGTAGAAGCGCAAGTGACAATCGTGCCGCCCTTGCGTGCCACATACACGCTGGCGCCAAAAGTTTCGCGGCCCGGATGCTCAAACACGATGTCAGCGTCATCGCCACCGGTTAATTCGCGAATCTTGTTGCCTAGACGTTTCCATTCTTTGGGATCTTGTGTGGAATCGTCTTTCCAGAACTTGTAACCTTCGACGCTTCGGTCGATAACTAATTCCGCTCCCATCTTGCGACAGATTTCAGCTTTTTCTGGAGAGGAAACAACACATACTGGAATCGCGCCACCGTTAAGCGCATATTGAGTTGCGTAAGATCCGAGGCCGCCAGTTGCGCCCCAAATCAAAACCACATCGCCTTGCTTCATGCCGGCGCCGTTACGAGAAACCAATTGGCGATATGCCGTTGAGTTAACCAGTCCTGGCGTAGCTGCTTCTTCCCAAGTCAAATGTTCTGGCTTTGGAAGTAGTTGATTTGCTTTAACAATTGCAAACTCAGCCAATCCGCCGAAGTTAGTTTCAAATCCCCAGATGCGTTGTTCTGGATCAAGCATCGTGTCATTGTGACCAAGAGGGGATTCAAGTTCCACACTTAAGCAATGCGCGACAATGCGATCCCCTGGTTTCCAGGTATTAACTCCAGCGCCAACGCGCAAAACAACGCCAGAGGCATCGCTACCAATGATGTGATACGGCAAGTCATGTCGCTTAGCATCCGCATGCGTCTTGCCATAGCGTTCTAGAAAGCCAAAAGTAGATACTGGTTCAAAAATCGAAGTCCATACTGTGTTGTAGTTAATGCTGGATGCCATCACGGCAATAAGTGCCTCGCCGGGAGCTAATTCGGGAAAAGGGACTGTATCTATATGCAATGACTTACGCGGATCTTTTTCCTTAGCGCTCAGACCAGCAAACATTTCTGCTTCGTCTTTGTGAATCGTTACTGCTTTGAATGAATCAGGTAGCGTTAGCCCAGCAAAATCTTCGGTACTACCGTGTTCAATAATTGCTGCAACAACGTTCTTCATGACCCATCCCAACGCCGAAATTGAGTATTTTCGCGGTTCTCAACACTTTCACCAACCAGTGTGTTTTGCATCCGTATAAAGATTGTATGCAATTTCATCCCAGATTGGATCCAATTTGCAAAGAACCCAGTAAAAGTCCTATTTCCTAGGCTTAAAGCAAGCCTCGACTGGCTAACTGATCCTGCCAACGCGGCTGATTACAAATTATTCCAAGCAAAGTAACGATAATTACCGTTCCCAGATATGAAGTTGCTCCGGTGCCAACATCCAACATCGGGTTAATTTCCACGAAATCAAAGCCAATTACTGGGTGAGTTTCAACAATGGCGCGCAGCGCATCCGTTAATTCATTAAAAGTCATGCCATTTGGTTCACCCGATACACAGCCTGGAATTAGCGACATATCTAATGCATCGATATCAATAGATATGTATACCGGCTCGCCAGCTGGGATTAAGCCCGCAATGCCCGAAGCGCCCAATTCATGGACTTGCTTCATGGTCACGACATTGTGACCAAGCTGCTTCATCTCGTTATACAGCGCTGCTGGGTTACGCAGTCCTCGAATTCCAACTTGGGTCAGCGATAAACAGTTTTCCATATTGATGATGTGTCGGAAGGGATGAGAGTTAGTGTGCATTAAGTCCTCGGTGATCTCATCGCAATCTTGATGCGCATCAAACTGAATGACGTGCGCTGGTTTATTTAGCGTTTCGAAAACGGGATATGTAATGGAATGATCGCCGCCGATGATTACTGGGAACACGCCAGTGTCAACAAACTCTTGAACTCGCGCCCGGATAACGTCAAAAGTTCGCGCCGCATTTGCAGGGCGAACATCCACATCGCCCGCATCAATAATTAGTTTGTTGGAAATTTCATGCCACAGATAAGTCTCATCCGAGTCCACATCATAAATTGGGGACAGCACTGGGAATCGAAGTGAATGTTCCCGAATAGCACGGG
>JBEEND010000036.1:0-12333 GCA_041192345.1 Actinomycetota bacterium | reverse complement strand
TGTCGATGCACCGGTTACCAAAATATCGTTAAGTCAGTTCTCTGGGCCGCTAAAAAAATGCGCGCAGAATCAAACTAGGTTGGAGTTTTAGACATGGCATTAGACGAAATTAAAATTGGTGGACTTGGTGCAAGCCGCCGCCGCGTTGAAGATAACCGGTTCATCCGTGGCAAGGGTAACTATATTGATGACATCGTGTTACCTGGCATGTTGCACATGGAAATCCTACGTAGCCCAGTAGCTCACGCTCGCATCAAATCAATTGATGTCAGCAAGGCATACGAAATTCCTGGTGTACGCTTAGTTCTAACTGGCGAAATGATGGCAGCTCGTAACTTGGCATGGATGCCGACTCTGTCCTATGACACCCAAGCAGTACTTGCTACTGACAAGGTTCGCTTCCAGGGACAAGAAGTTGCCGCAGTTATTGCTGATGATCCATACATCGCTAAAGATGCATGTGAAGCAATTGTTGTGGAGTATGAACAACTTCCTGCGATCGTTAATCCAATGCAGGCAATGGCAGCAGATTCGGTAGTTATCCGTGATGACAAGGAAAACCAGCCAGGCAATAAAGTCTTCGATTGGGAAATCGGCGACAAGGCTGCAACAGATAAAGCGTTTGCCGAAGCTGATGTTATTTCAAAGATGGAACTTCACTACCCACGTTCCCATCCATCTCCAATGGAAACTTGTGGCTCAATTGCCGACTTCGATCGCGCAACTGGCAAGTTAACGGTTTACATGACTTCGCAGGCCCCGCATATTGTGCGCGCAGCCGTAGCCATGGTTGCCGAGCTTCCAGAACACATGATCCGCATTGTTTCTCCTGACCTTGGTGGCGGCTTTGGTAACAAAGTGCCAATTTACCCAGGCTATGTAGTTTCGATTCTTGCTTCGATCTTGACAGAGCGTCCCGTTAAGTGGATTGAAGATAAGACCGGAAACTTAATTTCAACTGGCTTTGGCCGCGACGTTTACCTGCAAGGTGAATTAGCGCTTCGTAAAGACGGCAAGATGCTTGGAATGCGCATGAAGACGATCTCTGATCACGGCGCGTTCTATGCAGATGCCCAGCCAAGCAAATTCAAGATTGGTCTGATGCACTCAACCTTTGCGTGCTACGACATTCCAGCAGCCCACCTAGAGTCCGTTGGTTACTACACCAACAAAGCTCCAGGTGGCGTGGCATACCGCTGTTCGTTCCGGGTAACGGAAGCCATGTTCTTCCAGGAGCGAATGGTTCACGCCGCTGCAAACGATCTAGGAATGGATCAAGCAGAGTTCCGACGGATGAATCTTGTTAAAGATGACATGTTCCCTTACCGAACAGCATTTGGTTTCCTAACTGACTCAGGTCAGTATGGAAAATGTCTTGACATTGGACTAAAGGCAATCGGCTACAGCACCTACAAAGCCGAGCAAGCTGAAGCGCGCAAGCGTGGCAAGTTACTCGGTATTGGTATCTCGACAATGACTGAACCACTAGGCGCAGGAAACAGCCGTGAGTACGACATTTTGGGTATCAAGATGTTTGACTCAGCTGAACTTCGTGTTCACATGACCGGTAAGGCAATTTTGCGCACCGGCGCGATGAACCAAGGTCAGGGTCACCAGACAACTTGGGCACAGATTGTTGCCCATGAGCTTGGTATTCCAGCAGATGACGTAACTGTTGAAGAAGGCGACACTGATACTGCGCCGTTTGGCATGGGAACCTACGCATCACGTAGTACTCCAGTTGCTGGCGCTGCAGTTGCAATGGTCTCTCGCAAGATTCGGGCCAAGGCTCGCAAAATTGCGGCGCACTTACTTGAGGTCTCCGAAGAAGACATCGAGTGGGAGTTGGGTCGCTTCTACGTTCGTTCCAACAAAGAACGTGGCGTAACGATTCAGGATTGTGCTTTGGCTGCTTACAGCAACATGCCAGATGGTATGGAGCCAGGCTTAGAGAACAACGCTTACTATGATCCGCCGAACTTAACTTGGCCATTCGCTGCCTACTTCGTAAAAGTTGAAGTAGATGCGGAAACTGGCGTATGGGATGTGCTTAAGGTTGTTGCAGTTGATGACTGTGGCGTTCGCATTAACCCAATGGTTGTCGAAGGACAAATCATGGGTGGGCTTACTGAGGCATACGCAATGGCCAGCATGCAGTACCAGACCTATGACTCAGAAGGTAACTGCATCGGTGCCAACTACATGGACTACTTGCTACCAACAGCTTGGGAAACTCCAGGCTTTGAGTTACATGAAGTAGTTACACCTTGTCCGCACCACCCAATTGGTGCCAAGGGCGTTGGCGAGTGCGCAACCGTTGCCGGACCTGCTGCTTTCGTAAATGCTGTAGTTGACGCCGTTGGTCACACCGGTGTTCGTAACATCGACATGCCAATGATGCCAAACCGGGTCTATGAAGCACTTACCACCGGTAAAGACATCAGCGGAATGCCACCAGTAAAAATGGGCGATTAATTGTGAAAACGGTTAATCCAAACTCGGGCCTTAAGGAGGCATCATGCTGATCTCGCAATCATTTGAAGTCAAGCAACCTATTGACGCAGTGTGGAAGTTCTTTGATGACATTCCACAAGTCGCGGCTTCAATTCCAGGAGCTAACCTCTCCAAGGAAATTACTAAGGACAAGTACGAAGGTGGCGTAGTAGTTTCCGCAGGACCAGTAAAGCTGGAATTCGATGGTGTTGCCGAAGTTAAGAGTCGCGACAACGCAAAGAAGATTCTTGTTCTGGATGCTTCAGGTGCAGACAAAAAAGGTCGTGGCGCTGCTTCGATCCTGTTGACTGCTTCGCTTAACCAAATAGCTGGTGGCACCAAAGTAGATCTTTCAATGGATCTTGTAATCTCTGGCGCAGCTGCTAACTATGGTCGCGGTCTCGTTGCCGACGTAACTGCGGTGTTAGTAAACACTGCAACTAAAAACATGGAAGCTCGCATGGATGCAATCTCCAAGGGCTTGGATCCAAATGCAATTGGTGGCGCAAAGGCAGCAAGTGGACTTGCGATTGGTGTTAACGCTTTCAAGCGGGCGACCGGTCGAGTTCTTGCTCGCTTCTTCCTGCCCTACAAGCCTTTGGCACGACGGTAGAAGGGGACAGAGATGAGTATCTGGGCAATTTTTAACATCGCACTTGTTGTGGTCATCATTCCAGTTCTGGTTTGGTTGCTAAACATGGTACTTAGCGCTTTGGAGCGAATCCGCGGCGCAGCAGATGATGCACTTGCTGGCGGCGTCGCTCTAATTGGCGAACTTGGCACCACACCTGCACTGTTGGAAACAACGGATGAAACCATCAAAGAAGTTGCAAACGGAGCCGTGCGTTATGCCGGATCAGTAGCAAAGTTATTGGGATAAGGGGATAACAATGGAAACCGTATTTGTAGTCTCACTAGTGATCTTTACGATCATCATTGCCGCAGCCGCACTTGGCTTAATTCGCGTCATTCTTCACTTGCGTTCAGTTGTTAAAACCCTGGACGCACTTGATGGCGGCGTAGCGGTAATTGTCGCGCAAACATCAACCGTGCCAAGCACAGTTGATTCAGTTAATGCCAGCTTGGCGCCAGTGCGTAACTTCGCAGAATCGATTTAGGGGTAGTTATGAGTGATTTCTTTGGTACCCACACCGGGTGGCTTTTGGGATATGTAATTGGCCTAGTCGTAGTGCTAGTAGTCGTTGCATTAGTTGTTCCGATTCTTCTTTTGGCAGGTCGCATCGGCGGTCAGGCAAAGCGAATTAACACCGGATTAATGGCGGCAGAAAAAAATACTGCAGGCCTTAAGAAACTACGCACCACGATTGAGTCAGCAACAAACATCGTTGCCGGCCTACATCGCGGTCGCACTAAGCTTGGAGGCTGAAAATGGATAGCACAGTAGAAACATTGTGGACCGTTGCAAACATCCTTGGAATTGTTGTTGTAGTAGCAGTAGCTGCGCTTCTAACAATCTTGGTGCTATTGGTTCGCACAATTGATAAGCGCGTTACGGCTATCAAAGCAACCTTGGCAGCAGCTAAGGAAAACACTTCAAACACTGCGTTAATTGGTGTAACAGCCGCTGGCGTAGATGCAGTATTAGCTGAAGGTCTAGAGCATCACTTGTTCTTAGGCCGCGTTCTAGAGAAGGTGCGTTCATGAGCTCATTAGCATTATGGTCAGTAATTGATGTAGTAGCTCTAATTGCAGGACTTGCTGTTTACTTATTCATAGTTGGTCGCCAACTTACAAAAGTTGCTGGCACCCTAGAGGAAGCTGCTGATCTGGTTTGGGAAATTAAGAAAGACGCCGAAGTTATTCACGGCGGTCTAACCCAGATTAATTCAACCGGCGGCATTGTCGCAGGCGCTCTGCCATTGCTTTACACAATGGCTGAAGGCATTGTGACTGGCGCAACTTATGTTCCAGAACCTGCCGGCACCGAGCGTGAAGTAGCGAAACCAGCAATGGGAGTTCGTCGTTCGCGTCAGATGCACGGTGTTGGCGTAGACATAGATTAAATCTCCCCGAGATTTAATCAAATAAATACAGAAAAGTATCTAAAAAATGGCCTCACGAAAGTGGGGCCATTTTTATGTTTTAAATTAATTGGAAGAGTTTGGATCCCGATTAGTTGTAAGTGGATCAGTTACTTGAGTTGAGTATTCGCCAATCCATTCATCTTTCCAAGACTTATCAAATTTTTCTTCGTTACAACTTGGAGTGTAGATCGCAAGTAATTCTTCACAGACCAGCTGGCGATGTTTTGGTAATCCACCTGGAATTTCATAGTAAGCAACATGCAAATTGTATTTATCACCAGCGCGGGCAATCCAAGCTGGGGACCGGCGATGCTTGAATGGAAATCCAACCGTGGTTAGGTCTTCGGAGTGTCCGACAAAAATTACCGAATAATCCTGCGGCTTACCTTCAATGTCATTGCGACTAAGGATCGCATAGACCGCAGGAACTTTTGGCGCAGTCCATCCGGAAAGGACCCGGGGTCCCTCAAATGGGTAGCCCGCTAACGTCCCGAGACGGATCATTCGAGTTCTAAATCAATGTCGAAGAAATCTTCTTCTTCACTCATAGTGTCGGCATCAGTAATTTCCCATTTAGGTAGGGAAGTCTTGGCAATAGCTGCTTCAAAAAGTTTGCGGCCTTCATTTACCGCGTCAACTGCAGATTCGGCCTCGACCATAATCTGGGCGCCATAGGAAGTTGTTCCCATACCTGATGCGATACCACCAAGCGGGGCGACTGCATCTGCCAGTTCCACGATCTCATCCAGTGTCATGTCACGATCGCCATGCGCGACTAACGAAACGCTAAATTTCATAATCTTTCATCCCATCCTTGATAATTCCCGTGCAAATTCTTCAATGCTCTTAAAGTTGTGTCCCGAGTACACCTTGTCGATGTATGGATCTGCCACCATCATGCCAATGGTATTTGGTACGTAGTCTTCGTTGTCACCTTTATGCGGGTTCACCCAAACTACCCGATGGGCTAGCCGAGCCAGCGTCTGCATGGACTTGTCCAAAACTTGGGGTTGTCCCTGGTCTAAGCCGTCAGAGCAGATCACGACAATGGCCCCGCGCCCTAAGCGCGCTCTACGAGACTCTTTAATAAAGGTGGAAAGTGAGTCGCCAATTCGAGTGCCGCCGTCCCAGTCCAGAACTGCTTCGCCAGCTAAGCGCATAGCCTCATCGGGTGTGCGCTTATCAATTGACTTAGTGATTCGAGTGAGCCTGGAACCAAAGCAAAAAACTTCCACCTTCGCGTTTGCCCGACGAGCTGAATATGCCAGTTGTAATAAGTTGCGGGAATAGTCAGCCATAGATCCAGAAACATCCAAGATGAAAACTATTGGCCGAAGTTTTTCTTTGCGCTTAATGAAAACCAATTCGTTTGGTTCTCCAAGGGATCGCATAGTTTCTCGAGCCATCCGCCGCATGTCAAGAATTTTGCCTTTAGGACTGGACTGCGTGCGAAATGTCCGCCGCATTGGTGGGGAGACCCGAAGCATTGAGATCAACTTGCGAAACCGATTCAGTTCCTCCGGAGTGCAGTCAGCGAAAGCTTTATGCCGGGCAACATCTGCTGCTGATGCCATGTAGCCCATGCGACTTTCGTCTTCTTGCACGTCCCCGGGCAGTCCTTGTTCAACATTTGGCACTTCTAAAGTTGCCCCAGCATTTGCCGAGGACTTAAGTTTTAGTTTGCGTTCATTCGTCTCGTCCGCTGCAATGGTTAAAAAGAAAGCTTGGAATCGCTTGTTATAAGTTGGAACATTGTCTTTTTTGCGTACCAGGGTTGTCCGGCCACTCCAGTAAACATCCATGACGTCAGTTGCATCCAGGACTGCAATGCCAGAGAGGAAAGTTATTACATCATCTGATCCAATGACCATGCCATGAGTTCGCAGGTCGTGGGCAAACTCGATGAAGAGCTCGTCGAATCCAGTTAAATCAGGAGCTAGGGACGATGTCATTTAGGTTCTTAAGGGTGAAGTCCAGATCATCGCGATCTTTAATCACGGCGCCAATTGTGTCAGCGGCGCTGGATTCCGTTAGATCGGCGGCGCCTAAAGCATCCAATGATTCAACCCAGTCGATGGTTTCGGCAACACCAGGCACTTTTTCAAGCTCCATGTCACGAAGTTGGTTTACTGCCCCGACAACCTGTGTGGCAAGGCGTTCACTTATGCCTGGTACGCGAGCACGGACGATTTCAATTTCGCGATCTGCAGTCGGAAAGCCAATCCAGGTGTAAAGGCAACGGCGCTTTAGGGCGTCATGCAATTCGCGGGTGCGGTTGGAGGTCAGAATCACAATTGGGCGGGTTACTGCAGCGATAGTTCCAATTTCAGGGATCGTAACTTGAAAGTCAGATAACAATTCCAGCAAGAATGCCTCGAACTCGTCATCAGCGCGATCTACTTCGTCAATTAGGAGTACGCAACTGGCGCCAGCGCGAACTGCTTTAAGTAACGGGCGCTCAAGCAGGAATTTAGGACTGAATAGTTGCTCGTCAGAATTGCCAGTTAGTTCCGCACTTGTTAGCGAACGAATGTGAAGCATTTGGCGGGCGTAATCCCATTCATAAAGTGCGTGATTTGTGTCAATGCCTTCATAGCACTGCAAACGAATCAACTCGCGCTGGAACATAATTGCCAGAGTCTTTGCTAATTCAGTTTTACCAACACCGACTTCACCCTCAAGCAAAAGTGGCTTGCCAAGTTTTAAGGCAATGAGAATCGAGGTTGCAAGTCCGCGGTCAGCAATATAGCCAAGTTCACGGAGGTCTTTAGTTAATTTTTCAACAGTTAAATCTGCAAATGGGCGAGCATCACTCATGAGAAATCCGAGTTCTTCGATTATTTACTTTTGTTGGCCAAGAATTAGGTCGCCAATGGAACCGCCAGTGGCGAGTTTTCCTTCGCGAGCTAACTTAGCTTTCCAAGCGGTGGCGACACTGGTTCCTTCTTCGCCAAAACCTTCATAAGTTACATCCTTCATATTGCGACATACCTTATTTGGGTTGCACTCTTCATCAAGCTCAGCCATGGTCGAGGGGTTGCCTTGCCAGATTGATTTGATTGCCTCAGCAGCAGTAGCAGTTTCTTCTGACATGTGAATCCTCCCTAAAACAATGGACTTTATGGACTTAACCGTACCACGCTGACCCTCGGTACGCGTATCGAATATCCATGACTTACCGGGGAAAATTCGGATTTAAGTGCTTGCTTTGCCTCTTTTAGAGCCAGATCATCGCGACTTAGCAGCGGGCCCGTCCCGGCTTATGTTTATAGACTTGGGGAATGCGCAGAATTATTGAAGTATCCCGATTCGTTGTAATTGTCCCAGCATTGGCAGCCATAGTTGGAGCGATTGTGCTCATGATCTTGGGTTCAGTCGAGATCTTGCGGGCTGCTCTAGGCGTAGTCATTGACCAAGTTCCGTTGAAGGAAACGATCGTCGATGTCCTGGCATCCATTGATGCGATTTTGCTGGGAACCGTATTACTTGTTATCGGATATGGTCTATACGAGCTATTTGTGGACACTAACATTACTGTCCCGGACTGGTTAGAAATTAACAATCTGGATGACTTGAAAGCAAAACTTATTGGCGTAATTGTTGCCATCATTGCTGTTATTTTTGTTGGCGAATTAGTCGATGCAAAATCTGCAAACGATGTCATGTATTACGGAATTGGCGCTGGCGCCGTTGTATTAGCGTTGGCAGCATTTAGCCTTAATTCAAAAAAGTAAGATTTCTAATTCTGGCTAAATTGATTTAAGGCCACGTTCCAAAACATCAAGGAAAATGTCGACTTCTTTGGTCTCAATGATCATTGGTGGCTTAATTTTTAGCACGTTATCCGCAGGCCCATCGCTGGATAAGAAGACTCCGTTTTCACGAGCGAATTCGATCAAGTCTTTGGTTACTTGCGTACCAGGAGATTGCGACTCTCGATCAGTTACAAATTCCACACCAATAAACAAACCACTACCGCGAACATCGCCGATGGTTTCAATTGATTTACCAAGTTCGCGCACACCATTCATTAAGTAGTTACCTACGGTTAGCGCATTACGCTGCAATGATTCATCAACAATCACATCAAGCACGGTTTGACCGATAGCAGCGGAAACTGGATTTCCACCAAAAGTGTTGAAGTATTCCATGCCAGTCATAAAGGAATGCGCAATTTCTGGTGTAGTAATCACAGCTGCTAGGGGATGACCACTACCAATTGGTTTGCCCATTGTCACAATGTCAGGAACCACATCGTGCAACTCAAAGCCCCAGAACGTGCTACCCATACGACCCATGCCAATTTGCACTTCATCGGCAATGCAAACTCCACCAGCCTCACGCGTCATTTGGAAAGCTTGTTTTAGGAATCCAGTTGCTAGGGGAACTTGACCGCCGGAACTCACAATGGATTCGGAAATGAAGGCACACATTGGTTGCCCTAAAGAGTCAAGTTCACGCTTAAACTCAGCGGCGTATTTTTCGCCTGAACCTTCACCGCGATGCAAGCCTTTAAATGCATCTGGAATTGGCGCGACGCGAACTTGGTCTGGCCGGCCCTCGCCTCCACGCCCATTGAACTTGTAGGGACTAATGTCAATTGTGCTTGTAGTGTGCCCGTGGTAAGCATGCTCAAGAACCATCATGCCCTTAGCTTTAGTGTGTGCTTGCGCTAACCGAAGTGCTAAGTCGTTGGCCTCACTTCCGCTATTTACAAAGAACACAACGCTTAATGGATCGGGGAATGTGCTGGCAAGCGCGCGCGCATATTCAATAGCGTTTTGATTCCAGTAGCGCGTATTGGTGTTGAGCGTAAGCATTTGTTTGTGCGCAGCAGCAACGACACGGGGATGACTATGACCAAGGTGAGCAACGTTATTAACCAAGTCCAGATACTTGCCACCATCCTTGTCAAATAGATATGCACCTTTACCGCTAACAATCTCAAGGTGCTTTTGGAAATTCAGGCTGAGTGCGCGGGATAAAACAACTTCACGTTCTTGGGCCAAAGTTTCGGTTTTCATGTGAGCGTGGACGTCGGTACCTTCAGGGATGCGCAGAATTAAGTTGGGATTCGGGCACATACTGCGCCAAACGGGTAATTCACTTACGGCAGCAACGCCCCAAATGTCATGAGCCATATCGCATAAATCCATAATGAGTTGGAAATGGGTATGTGGTGGCCAGCCAACATTGACTTCTTCCGTTCCCATAGTGGCGATTTGCTGGCCAGACTTGATTTCCTTTCCAACTGATAGGCCATCTAATGATGCGCGCGACAGGTGAGCGTAAAGCGTGTGGAATTTAACGCCCTGATCTGTTTCATGCTCCAGAACGATCATTGGTCCATTGTCTAGGTGCGCAGTGTTGTCATGAAATAAGAAGACTTTGCCATCAAGGGCTGCATAAACTGGTGTGCCAGCTGGAGCAAATAAGTCAACGGCCAAGTGCACTGTGCGAGATTCTTTACCTTCGTCGACAAAAAAGTCTGATTCATAAACATTACGATCCTCGCAGTAATGACCAATTGCAACATCGGCGCCAGCGGATTTCATTTCGGCCTCAATAGCTTCCCAAGAGCGAGCAATGTTTTTGTTCTCACCTGACCAGTCCAACCAGATTTTCTTGGCTTGGGCAAACGGTGGCATAACTACATCAGAGATCTTGGCGTCAGTTGTCGCCAGCCATTGGCGAACGTGTCGACTGTCTGGGTGCGCTTCGTAACCACAAGCATTTCGCAATCGATAATGTGACAAGCGATCAGACACTGAAGTCAAAGCGGGAAGTAGCGATTGGAAAAAGTCTTGCGAGACGCCTAAGTATTCATTGTCAGGATCAGCTGCAAGTTGGCGATGTGCCATCACGACGCTGGTGGCTACGCGCAAGCAAATTAAATCAAATAAGACATCTAATTCGCCAGGGGATAGCGGCGCAACTTCGTGGTATCCGCGCACAATCGCATAGATACTTGCAACCGGATCGCGAGCATCCAGTTGATAAGCACAGCAAACTGCCAGGCCGCAAATCCGCGGAGCATAAATCAGGTCGCCAAAATCAATCAGGCCAACTACGGAACCATTATGAACAACAACGTTGTTGTCATTTGCATCGTTATGAATAAGTTGGTGGGGAAGCGCAATCACTTTGGTAAGTGTTGACTTGATCATTCGATCCAAAATCAATTTCACATGTTTCTTTAGTTCTGCATCTTTGATTAACTCAACATCAGCAGCAAGAGATTGAACCTGCAGGGCGTTCCAGCCAAATGGTCGATCAAGTACACTCCGGTATTTTGTGACATCAACACTTGCAAGCTCATGGTCAACAGTTGCGATTAATCGACCCAGGGCAACTTTATGAGATTCAGCAGTTTCACTTGCCGACCACAACTCACCTGGTATCCAGGCCAGCATTCTGGCAAATTGCTCGTCACCAAGAGCAATAAGTGATTTTCCTTCGGAGCCAGGAATAGTTTTTGGCACAGAAAACCCGGAAAGCCCACTGAGTTCGGCAAGCACATGTTCCTGCAGTTCTATTTGGGTAACTTCGTCAGCCTTATGAATCTTTAGGACATACTTTTGCACACCTTTTGTGACCAAGAAGTTAGGATTTCGCTCACCGGGTAACAAGGTAACTTCACCCGCAATCCCAAAGTAGTTCGCTGCTAATTCTTGGGCTTTTTCGGGTTTCATGAGTTAATGCTAACGATTTGGGCCGCTATATGCTGATGTAAAACTTTCTAAAATAGGTTTTTACGGGGCAAAGTTTGAATTTATGGATAAGCCAACATTTCTACACAATCTCAGTCTAAAATCATTTCAAACTTCAGGAGGAGCCATGTCGCAACAACGAAATCGGATAGATCCAGCATCACGGGAACCGCTAGAGGGATTGCTTGCGGCAATTCCAGGTGGATTCAATTCAATTGCTGATATCGAGCAACGGCGCGCAGTCGTTGGGCAATTGTTAGTCGAGCCAGAGCTCGATGAAAATGTAACGATGGAAAACCGATTGATCCCAGGGCCTGCAGGCGAGCAGAAAATTAGAATTTACCGAGCAAAAAAATCTAAGGATCCGGCGCCTGCACTGGTCTACATCCACGGTGGTGGGATGATCCTTGGCAGCATCGAAGGTGAGGCAGCAAATGCGCAAATGTTTTGTGCACAAACTGGGGCAACAGTAATTTCAGTTGATTATCGAAAAGCTCCAGAGTTTCCCTACCCGTGTGGACCAGATGATTGCTACTCCGCTGCGAAGTGGGTATTCGATAACGCTTCAGAATTAGGAATAGATAGCAAGAACATCGGAATTTATGGTGGTTCAGCAGGAGGCGGTCTGGCATTAGCAGTTGCGCTTATGGCTCGAGATAGAAAAACTATGAACTTCAAGTACATGTTGCCGATCTATCCAATGATTGATGACCGTAATGAAACTTCTTCAACTCACGAAGTAACCGAAATTGGTATCTGGGATCGAGCTGGAAATATTGAAGCTTGGAATTGGTACTTAGGGGGCAAGCCTGCCGACAGTTACGCCGCGCCCGCACGTGCCACTGATGTGTCAGGTCTACCGCCAGCGTTTATTGACGTGGGTGAGTTGGATGCATTTCGCGATGAGGATGCAGATTTTGCGCTACGCCTGATAAAAAGTGGTGGCGCCTGTGAGTTTCGAATTTATCCAGGCGCATATCACGGCTCTGAAATATTTGCGCCAGAAGCAGACTTATCTAAGCGCATTGTGGCAGGTCGGATTGATGCGTTAAAGCGATTTATATTGCTTTAACAATGCCCGCAAC
>JBEEND010000035.1:0-12850 GCA_041192345.1 Actinomycetota bacterium | reverse complement strand
ATGGAAAGTAAGAAGGACGAAGTCTGGTAACAATACCTTCACCAAACATTGCTTGTGCAAAGTGATTTAGCGTTCCCTTGAGGTCAGCCATCGTGATGCCCTTGTCGATGACAAGACCTTCGACTTGGTGGAATACCGGTGAGTGCGTGGAATCAAGTTCGTCAGTGCGAAATACTCGGCCCGGGCAAATTACATAGATCGGAAGTTCGCGGGTGAGCATTGAGCGAATCTGCACTGGCGAAGTGTGAGTGCGAAGTACGATTCCAGATTCCTGGGTGCCGATGAAAAAAGTGTCTTGCATAGTTCGCGCGGGATGATCTGGCGATATGTTAAGCGCATCGAAATTGAGCCACTCGGATTCAACTTCTGGGCCTTCGGCTAGTTCATAACCAAGAGCCACGAAGACGTCGGTGATTTGCTCTTGGATTGTGGTTAGTGGATGCCGCCCGCCCTGGGCGCGAACACCAGTTGCAGTTGTAACGTCTACTGCTTCTTCTTTAAGCAGTGCTGCGTCGCGAAGTAGTTCAAGTTCATCCGAACGTTTAGTTAGGGCAGCGTTTACCTCACCGCGCGAAATACCCATACGCTTGCCAGCTTCGGCTTTTGCCGCTGGCGGCAGTGCGCCAATCTCACGATTAGCCAAAGCAAGTGGTGAGCGATCACCGGTGTGAGCTAGGCGAACTTCTTTTAATTCATCCAAAGTTGTAGCGCCAGAAATTGCAGTAATGGCATCTTTGACGTACCCAGCCAACACTTTGACCGACAAGGTAGTGACTTCAACTGGGTCAAAGGACTTATTTGGCGCGCTCACTCGATGATCTTATCGGCAAAAAGCCTTGGCAACGTTGAGCGCGTGAGGTCGACAAGGAAAAATACTTGAAATTTATCTAGCCCTAGACAAAGCCGCGTTAAGCACCTGGGGGCGCTAGTCGGATTTGATCCAAGATTTCCATAACTCGAATGGATTCGCCAAGAGTTGGCAACCAGCCTGCATCACCTGTGATGCGGGATCCGAAATCTTGAATCATTACTTGAAATGGATCAATCGGTGCAAAGTCTTCTTGACGTGCCCCGATACGAAGCGACGATGCTTTATTCCAAGATGTGAAAGCCTCATTACCGATGCACTCCAGTTGATTCAAAGACCCAGTCACAACAAGGCGTTGCTGCTCTGGGCGCTCAAAGGATGCCAGCGCCCTAACTTCGATCCGGTTGGATTTAGAACTGCTCATGTGAGCAGTGACTTGAGTTGTCATGTCGATTCCTGTTGGTCCGATATTTCGATCCAACTCCAAAATCTTTAACTCGCAGTCAATGCCTTGCAGCGCAACCCAAGTGTGAACTTGGTAAGGGCCAACGTCAAGCAAACTTCCGCCACCAAATTCTGGCGTAGTTCGGTAATTGTCAACAAAATCTCCAGGGAATGTGAAAACGGAATCAATTGAACGGAGTTCGCCTAACTCGCCAGCGTGCACAATTTCCACCAGGCGCGAAAAACGTGGATGCCAACGTGTCCAAACAGCTTCCACAAGCAGTCGATCATTTGCCGTTGCAGCATCGGCCATTAATTGTGCTTCGGCACTTGTTGTGGCAAGAGGTTTTTCACACAACACATGTTTACCTGCGTTTAATGCTTTGATTGCCCATTCACAGTGCAAGTGATTCGCCAAGGAAATGTAAACTGCATCAACATTTTGATCGGCAAGTAATTCGTCATAAGAATTGTGAACTTTAATTGGTTCAAATGCGGCAGAACGTTTTGGGTCGCGACTGGCAACCGCTTGCAACGTTGCATTCGTGGCGTTCTTAACGGCTGGGACTAGGGCAGTTTTTGCAACCCAACTCGCACCAAGAAAGCCCCAACGAATGCTCATGTGCGTATTAACACTGGGGTAACTGGGATTCCATTCACCAATGCTGATTCTTCGGCCGCCTGCATGATTGCCACAACGTCGCGAGATTGCGTTGCAGTAACTGACATCGGTGTGGCATTAGTTAAGTAGTCAACAAGTGAGGCGTGAAATGCGAATGGCTCCGCAAATAAATGTGGGACAACTCGGCTGATGCCGGAAGCATCGTTCAAGGTGAGAATTGCAGGCAAGTCAGCAACGCTCTCCCCCGCAGCTGGATCCCAGTTGCCAACTATTGCGCCCTTGGTGCCAAGCACAAAGAACTTTGGCTTTCTGGCAGCAGCAAGGTCAGAATTAGTGAAGATTGCTTGCACGCCGTCAGTGAATGTGATGGTCACCTGGGCGTGATCCGCATTTGTTACGTGATCCCAAACTCGCTTTTGGTTTAGCCCGCTAACGTTTTGCACTTTGGAAGGAATAACAGCCAAAATCTGATCAATAAAGTGTGAGCCCCAGTCAAAAATTGCGCCACCAGAAACTGCCACATCAGAGTGCCAATACGAGCAGGGCTTTGAATACCCGCCGACAAAACTTTCGTAGTGAAATACTTCGCCAATTTCGCCTGAATCAATTAGCGATTTGATTGTGACAAAGTCAGCGTCGTAGCGACGGTTCTGATAAACCACAAGCAAAAGATCGGAACTAGCAGCAAGTGCCATGAGTTCATCACACTGATCAGCAGTTAATGCCATTGGCTTTTCCAGCACAACATTTATACCGCCACTAAGCGCAGCCTTAGCCCAGTCATAGTGACTATTTGGTGGGGTTGATACAACTACTAAATCAATTAAGCCAGAATCAAGCATTTGCGTGGCATCTGGGAAAGTTTTGACATCAGGAGCGAGTTCTAGCGCTGCTGCCAGGCGTTCGGGATTGGTGTCGCAAACTGCAGTTAGCACCATGCCTGGGGTAGCAAGTACTGCTCTGTTGTGCTCATCGCCTATTGCGCCATATGCCAGCAGACCAACTCGAATATTTTTGTCAGACAAAGTCGTGACGCCCCTTAAATGTTAATTATCACTTAATTCTATGCGTGAGTAGATTTTCCCGCGATTTGAAGGAATTGCTAGGAACTCTGCGCAGTTGCGGAAGCATAAAGACAAAGCGCACTTGCAGTTGCAAGATTTAATGATTCTGCTTGACCATAAATTGGGATACTAACAACTTGATCAGCAAGTTCAAGTACTTCTTTTGGAATTCCCCAGGCTTCGTTACCAAAAATCCACAACGTGGGTTTTACTAAATCAATGCCGCCATAAAGTGATACACCGCCCGCATCAGCAGCGAGCACTTGCATTCCAGCTTCTCGAGCGGCGATAACGGTTTCAGCTAAATCTTGGCCGATCGCGATCGGCAAATGGAATAGCGAACCCACGGAGGCGCGGACGACTTTTGGATTGAACAGATCTACTGAATCATTTGACATGATTACGCCGTTTGCTCCGGCTGCATCGGCCACTCGAATTACTGCGCCGGCATTACCTGGATCGCGCACCGCAGTTAAAGCAACTACTAATTTGGATCCAGCTTTAAAAATTTCCGCAGGATTTTGATCCCACATGCGAACCACTGCTGTCATTCCTTGCGGGGTTACAGTGCTACTGAATTGCTCAATCACGGTGGCAGTGCAAAGCGTAATCTCAGCCCCCGAACTTTCAACGGTTGCGACAATCTCTGGGTAACGCTCTAACGCTTCTTGCGTCAGAAAAAGTTCTGTTACTTTTCCAGCCAGGGCGCCTTCCCTACAAGCCTGTGGGCCTTCGGCTAAAAACGCACCATCTGATTCGCGAAAACCCCGCTTTAAAAGACGACGTGCGCGCGCCACTTTCGGCGCGCGCACGTTCGTTAGAACTTCATTGTGCTGCATAGACAGATTAAGCAGATGCCTTAGGCGCTGCATCTGCTGGCAATGCCTTTGCTGCCAACTGAACTATTTCTGCAAATGCTGCTGGGTCGTTTACTGCCATTTCGGCGAGCATACGACGATCAACTTCGATCTGCGCAAGGTTTAGACCCTGGATCAAACGGTTGTAGGTCATGCCGTTGGCACGAGCGGCAGCGTTGATGCGCTGGATCCAAAGGCGACGGAAGTCACCTTTGCGGGAACGACGATCGTTGTAGGCGTAAACCATCGAGTGCGTAACTTGTTCCTTGGCCTTGCGATACAACCGGGAACGCTGTCCACGGTAACCACTGGCTTGTTCAAGTACTTCACGACGCTTCTTTTGAGCATTAACGGCTCTCTTCACACGTGCCATGACAAATCTCCTTTTCTATACCAAACTGCTGCGGCTTAACGGCCGAGTAGTTTGTTCGCTTTCTTAGCATCGGCTGGGGACAGGACTTGGTCGACAGAGAGGCGACGCGTACGACGGCTCGTCTTGTGTTCCAGAAGGTGGCGCTTATTTGCCTGTTCCTTCATTAACTTGCCGGTACCAGTCACGCGGAAACGCTTCTTGGCACCACTGTGGGTCTTATTCTTTGGCATGTTTTTCTCCTGCCTTGTCTTTGCTTGTCTTGGGATAGACAAGAAGTTTGGGTATTACTTTTCTTCTTTCGAAGTTTTCTTAGCTGCAGCTTTTTTGACTGCAACTTTCTTAGCTGCTGGTTTTTCAGCAGCAGCTTTCTTAGCGGCTGCCGGGGCCTTTGTTGCCTTGGCAGCAGAATCAGAAGTCTTGGTTGCAACTTTCTTAGCTGCAACTTTCTTAACCGCTGGCTTTGGTGCTTCAACTGTTTCTTGCGAAACAACGGGAGCGCTCACAACTGGTGCTGGCGCAGCCACTACTTCAACAACTGGCGCTGGCACTGCAACTGGAGTTGCAACGACTGGCGCTGGCGCTGTTGGAGCCGCTGGCACATATTCAGTTATAGCTGGAGCTGGCTTTGCAGCTTTTCCACCAGAACTCTTACGAGCTGGTGCAAGCACCATGGTCATGTTGCGACCATCTTGCAACGGCGAAGATTCGATTACGGCTGCTTCGCCGATGTCAGATGCTAAACGCTGCAAAAGTTTGTAACCCAATTCAGGACGGGACTGTTCGCGACCACGGAACATAATTGTGATCTTGACTTTGTCTCCCTGTGAAAGGAACCGTTCGATGTGACCTTTTTTAGTCGCATAGTCATGTAAGTCAATCTTTGGACGTAACTTCATTTCCTTGATGACGGTGTTGACTTGGTTCTTTCGTGCTTCACGAGCTTTAACGGCTGCTTCGTATTTGAACTTGCCGTAGTCCATAATTTTGCAAACTGGAGGTTTAGCTTCAGGTGCAACTTCTACGAGATCAAGATCAGCTTCCATAGCCATTCGCAATGCATCCTCGATACCGACAATGCCGACCTGCTCTCCAGCAGCTCCGACAAGACGTACTTCGGGCACACGAATCCGCTCATTGATGCGGGGTTCGATACTAATAAGTCCTCCTGTTGTTGACGGGCTACAAACAAACAGGGTTCACCTGGATATGCACAGTTGTGCACGCATCGCTAAGTGCGATGTTTCCAGACCAACTCGACACCCATTGGGCGATGCGAGTGGGAACAATGTCCGCTTGTGTGACCAAAAGACTCAAGAGCCACTTGGTCGGTCAGGTATGAGTTTAACGCCATCTCGCCCAAGACTCATAATCGCTGGAATCGCTGGATATCTGGGCGCTACTACTCGTTTGAGATTGCCACTTCCAGCGGCCGATCTAGCAAAGCATTTAAGTCACTGGATGCGATCACTTCTGTGATTGCTGTTCCCATGGTGGCAATTGGTTCGCTAATGGCTAGATGGATGGTGACTTCTTCGTCAGTGTCATCCCAGTGCGCCGCTTTAATGCCAGGCAATTGCGCAAGTGTTGCCACTACTTCATCAAGAGTGTCATCTAGAAGTTCTTCGCGATTTGGCCCGATTGCCAGGAGCGCAAGTAATGTGCCATCGATTGCAGTTGGCACTGGTCCGCCAACATCGATGATTAACGCGTCAAGTCCCTGCTCGATTGTGCTTTGCGCAACCGTAAACGCAACGCGAGGAATTGGGCGCGAAGATTCATCCCAAGCCGCAAGGCTGTCTGTGCCAGAGAAAGCAAGAAGTGCGCGTCTGCCATCAGCGCTATGAAATTCAACCGATGCCATGTAGCTGTCTTTTTCGGATGTGACGCCATCGATGACTTCAACGGAATCAAGTTCGGCAACTACCGGAACTAGCAATCGAGCAGTAAGTAGCGCATCGAGTAAATTTCGCGCAGACTCGGCAGTCGCGCTTTGCGCATAGTTACGCAGTACTGAGCGAATGTAGGGATCTGGCGCACCATCGTCGCCAGCAAAATCTGATTCTGGTAGTTGCGCGCCAGTGAAGTCTGTTGCCATTAGAAGTTAGATTCGGCAAGCGTGAATATCAGTGACAATAACGCCGCGGGCGCCTAAGTCGTAAAGCTCATCCATGACGCCATGCACTTGTTTGCGCGGAACCATCGCGCGCACCGCAGACCAGGCTGAGTCATGCAATGAAGACACAGTTGGTGATTCGATGCCTGGGGTGATCACGCAAGCTTTTTCAATCAAGGTATTTGGAATGTCGTAATCAACCAAAACATATGCGCGAGCAACAATTACACCCTCGAGGCGACGCACAAAAACATCAACTGCGTTTTGGTCTGGGATGTCATTGCGCGAAATCAATACTGCTTGGCTTTTGAAAATTGGATCGCCAATAACTTCAAGGCCAGCTTGCTTAAGTGTTGTGCCAGTTGCCACCACGTCAGCAACTGCGTCGGCCACACCCAGCCGAACAGCATTCTCAACGGCGCCATCCAAAGAGACAACTTCAGCGCTGACACCTTGGGCAGTTAACCAGTCATTCAAAATTGTTGGATAGGAAGTGGCGATGCGTTTTCCAGCAAGATCTGAAACAGACTTCGCATTTTCTTTTGGAGCTGCCAGACGAAAAGTTGAAGGAGCAAATCCAAGTTCCAAAATAGTGGACGCCTTGGATTTGGAATCTGCCAGAAGATCTTGCCCGGTGATACCAACATCTAGCGTGCCACGGCCTACGTATGTTGCAATGTCGCGTGGCCGTAGAAAAAAGAATTCAACATCATTTTCTGGATCTTGCACAACAAGTTCGCGGCTACTTGCAGCGGCAGCGTAACCCGCCTCGCGAAGCATGTCGCGAGCTGGATCAGATAACTGACCTTTATTTGGAACGGCAACGCGCAACATGATTACAACTTTCGGTAAACGTCTTCAAGTGAAACATCACTTGCGATCATTAAGGCTTGAGTCCAATAAAGTAATTGTGAAATTTCTTCGGCAGCGCGCTCTTTACTTTCGTGCTCTGCAGCCATCCACGCTTCTGCTGCTTCTTCCACAACTTTTTTACCAACGCTATGTACGCCTTGGGATATGGCGCTAACCGTTCCAGAGGTGGTATCCCCTGCCTGCACCTTTGCGGAAAGCTCTGAAAAGAGTTCTTCGAATGTCTTCACGTGCCCAAGTTTAGTCGCCGTGAATAGCGCGCAATACCGTCCAAGTATTCATAGCCGCGCTCGCTGCCTCGGCGCCTTTATCTTCAACACTGCCAGGCAGGCCCGCGCGCGCGATGGCTTGGGCTTCATCGTCGCAAGTTAGTACGCCAAATCCCATAGGGACTCCAGTATCAAGTGCTACGCGAGTCAGCCCATCAGTTGCAGCTGAGCAAACATAATCAAAATGCGGAGTTCCACCGCGAATAACCACACCCAATGCCACCACAACATCAGCTCCAGCAAGAGCGGCAGCTTTGGCAGCAATTGGTAATTCGAAAGTTCCCGGCACCCGATGGATCTCGGGAGTTATGCCGGCATCTTCAATTATTCGACACGCACCAGCTATCAAGCCATCCATGATCACGGCATGCCACGAGGATGCGACAACAACAACTCGAGAGCCATTAAATCCAGTTACTACTGATTCAGGAATTCCAGCGCGGCTCATTTAACATCCCCAAAATGTAAGTCGTGTCCCATCGCATCGCGCTTTGCAGTTAAGTAAGCCATGTTGAAATCATTGGGCTCAATTTCAATAGCAACTTGTTCGGTGATCGTAAGACCATAACCTTCAAGGCCGGCGCGCTTAGTTGGGTTGTTAGTTAGCAATCGCATGGACTTGACTCCCATGTCAACCAAAATCTGGGCGCCAGTTCCGTAGTCGCGCGAATCAGCAGGCAGTCCTAACTCAAGGTTTGCTTGCAAAGTATCCGAACCAGTGTCTTGCAAGGCATAAGCACGAAGTTTGTGAAGCAGTCCAATACCGCGACCCTCGTGTCCACGCATGTAGAGCACAATGCCGCGACCTTCTTGCGCAACTGCGCGCATGGCAGCTTTGAGTTGCGGCCCACAATCGCAACGAAGTGAACCCAAGGCATCACCAGTTAGACATTCAGAGTGAACTCGAACCAGCACATCATTGCCATCACCAATTTCGCCCATGCGCATTGCTACGTGATCAAGGCCATCTAAAATTCCTTGGTATCCGCAGATATCAAATACTCCAAATTCCGTTGGTAGCTGGGCAGTTGCCACAAGTTCAATTTGTGATTCATTTTTGCGGCGGTAGGCAATTAGATCTGCGATCGAAATCATGAGTAAGCCGTGTGTGTCTGCAAATTCGCGAAGTGCGGGAGCGCGCATCATCGAGCCATCGTCATGCACTACTTCAGCAATAACACCAGCGGGAGTTAAGCCAGCAAGGCGAGCTAAATCAACAGCTGCTTCAGTGTGACCAGGACGACGAAGTACGCCACCGGGCATTGCGCGAAGTGGGAAGACGTGACCAGGGCGGGTTAACTCAAATGGTTCAGTGGCGGAATCACAAAGCACGCGAATTGTGCGGGACCGATCAGCTGCGCTAATTCCAGTTTCAATGCCATCGCGGGCATCAACGCTGACCGAATATGCCGTGCCCTTACGATCTTCGTTGATGTGTGTCATTGGCGGCAGACCTAAACGATCAAGGGCTTGGCCTTCCATCGGCACACAAATCACACCTGAGGTGTAACGATTCATAAAGCCGATTGCTTCGGGCGTAGATTTTGCCCCAGCCAGAATTAAGTCGCCTTCATTTTCACGATCTTCGTCATCGACTACGACGACTTGCTTACCTTCGCGGATCGCAAGAATCGCATCTTCAATTGAATCTAACCGGGTCATCGCATAGCAACTAACTTCTCAACATACTTTGCCAAAACATCAACTTCTAAATTAACTCGATCACCAATTTGGCACGTGCCTAGCGTGGTCTTATCAAGTGTGGAAGGAATTAACGAAACGCTAAAAGTGGCATCGTCTACTGCTGAGACGGTAAGTGATGTGCCATCAATTGTGATACTGCCCTTTTCTACAATGTATTTCAATAAATCAGCAGGTGGGGTAATAGTTACTACATCCCAGTTCTCTGAATGCACTCGAGCGCTTACGTTACCGACTGCGTCAACATGTCCCTGAACTAAATGTCCCCCAAGACGCGTGGCCAAAGTTACTGGGCGTTCCAGATTTACTTGCGATCCTGAAACCAAGTCGCCGATCGTAGTTCGATTAATTGTCTCGCTCATAACATCTGCGGTAAATGTGTCGCCATCTTGAACTGCAACAGTTAAGCAAACACCATTGACGCAAATGGAATCCCCTAATGAGGCATCGCTAAGTACCAGCGGTCCTTGAATGGTTAGCCGAATGGCATTGTCAGGCAGCTCTTGGATCGCAGCAACGCGACCAAGTTCTTCAACAATTCCGGTAAACATAATCCGCCTTAACGAGTTTTGAAATGTATAAGTAGGTCTAATCCAACACGATCGAGTTGATATTGGGGAAATCGAGGAGCATTAGCAAGGGTATTAACGCCAAAAGAACCAATTGCAGGTGTGCCAGCACCAATAAGTACTGGAGCCTGGAACCAATAAACCTCATCCACTAAGTCAGCAGACCACAGGGAATGCGCAATTGCGGCGCCTGCTTCCACGAGAACTTTATGAATTCCGTGTTCTTCCCAAAGCGCCTTGATCACTTTTTCCAAGTCGCCCTTAATTCGAATTCCAGGCTTTGGGCCAGCCAAGATTTTTGCATCCTGTGGAATTTCGCGATCGCCAACAATGACTCGAAGTGGCTGATCATCCGCGCTTAAACTGCGAACTGTAAGTAATGGGTCATCTGCCAGCACAGTTCCGGTACCAGTGACAATCGCGCCGACACTTGCTCGTATTTCTTGGACTCGTTCGCGAGCTGGCTCACCTGTGATCCATTGACTTGTGCCATCTACTGCATTTATGAAGCCATCTAGTGAAGTTGCCGTTTTCCAAATTACCCAAGGTCGATTATTTTCGTGCGCAAAATTCCAAGATGCATTTAGTTCGCGCGCTTGGTCCGCCATGACAGCAAAGTCAACAGTGATACCTGAATCAATTAGGGTCTGGGCGCCGCCAGCCATTGCCACATTTGGATCGCGCTGGGCAATTATTACTTTTGAAATTCCAGCCACAATGATCGCTTGCGCACACGGTCCAGTTTTTCCTTGCGAATTACATGGCTCCAGAGTGCAATACAAAGTTGCGCCTTTTGCTTTTTCGCCAGCTTGCGCAATGGCAACTACTTCCGCATGTGCGCTGCCACTGCCATTATGAAAGCCCTCGCCAACAATGTTGCCAGCGTCATCAACGATCACTGCGCCAACGATTGGATTAGTGTCGCGCGCAAGATCAGCGCTGATGGCTAATTCAAGTGCGCGAGACATGTATTGCTCGGGTACCACTAGTTTCCGCACCACCAAGACGTATCAGTCGCGCTTTGCGCTTTATTGCGAAGGTTTGCAATCGCGGCGAGCGCATCTTCAGTGTTGTAAACAGCTGAGCCAGCAACGAAAGTATCAGCGCCAGCAGCAGCGCATTGCTCAATCGTGCTTTGTGATACTCCACCATCAACTTGCACCCAGATATCTAAGCCAAGATTTTTAATTATTTCGCGAGCGCGTTGCACTTTAGGCAATTGATCTGCCATAAAAGACTGTCCACCAAAACCTGGTTCAACAGTCATGATCAAAATCATGTCTAGTTCAGGAAACAAATCTTCGTAATGTTCAAGTTTTGTACCCGGCTTAATTGCCAGCCCTGCCCGAGCGCCATGGCTACGAATGTCGCGGGCAACTTGGCGCGGGTTTGTGGCAGCCTCGACGTGAAAAGTAACGCTCTTTGCGCCCAGTTCGGCATACCCAGGAGCCCAACGATCCGCATCGCTGATCATTAAGTGGCAATCAACAGGCGTTGAAACTTGGCTGATTAGAGATTCAACTACTACTGGGCCAATAGTTAGGTTTGGAACAAAGTGGTTATCCATGACGTCAACGTGGAGCCAATCTGCGCCAGCGGCAACAAGATTGCATTGCGCGACTAAATTGCCAAAATCTGCCGAAAGTATGCTCGGCGATATACGAAGACCCACGGCTTTAGCCTAGCCAACACAAGCGGTCTATGCGGTCCTGCGCAAAATGGCCAAGAACATCCCATCAGTGTGATGCAAATCGGGGCGCAACCGCAAACTCATGGACCCGGCGGGTAACTCAAGTTGCGGCAAGACTGGGGAAACATCCATGGTTTCAAAATTTGGATTTCGTTTCAAAAAGTTTGCAACTATTGCATCGGTTTCGGCCAAATGTGGTGAGCAAGTCACGTAGCAAACAACTCCCCCAATTCGAACTAAAGTGCTGGCCTTAGTTAAGAGTTCTTGTTGCAATGTCGTAAGCGGTGGTAAGTCACTTGGCTGGCGACGCCAGCGAGCCTCGGGGCGCCGGCGAAGTGCGCCGAGTCCAGTGCATGGCGCGTCGACCAAGATTCGATCGAATTCAAATTCGGATTCAAATTCGCGCGCATCAGTTGTGATGACTTGATGTTCCCCAGGTGCGTTCCATAGCGAATTGGAAACTAAATGTGCGCGAGCTGCGATTGGTTCCAGCGCCGTGAAATCGGCGCCAACACCGCTAGCAAGTCCAGCCAAGATCGCTGCTTTGCCGCCAGGACCCGCGCACATGTCTAACCAATGTGATTGCGGTCCATCAATAACAACATTTGCAACAGCAAGTGCGACTAACTGACTTCCTTCATCTTGGACACCAATTCGGTTATCTCGCACTGCATCAATGTCCCCTGGCCTGGTAGACCAACTTTCATCTGGGCCACTTGGGCGCAACATAGTTGCAGCAAGTGGAGACCATGCCCCTGGTGACACGTGCGGTAAGGCAAGTAGTTCTTCGACACTGGCTTGACCTGGTTTTGCCACAAGTGAAACCGGCGCGGGTTCATTTCCAGCAGCGAGTACTTCACGAATTGATACTTCATCACATTTGTAAGCATCTGCCAAACTACGAATTACCCACGCAGGATAAGAAAATTCAAGTGACAAAACATCTACGGCCGATTTGCCTTCACTCAATTGTGCTAGCCACTGTTCCCAGGTTTGCGCAGATACTTTGCGCAGCACGGCATTAACAAATTTTGAGGCGCCCATGCCAGCAACTTCGCGAGCAAGTGACACAGTTTCATCAACTGCTGCGTGCGATGGAATTCGCATGAAAAGCAATTGGTATGCCCCAACACGCAACACATCGCGAACAGAACTATCCATAGTGTCGGTGCGCGATGCGCAGGCATCAATAACTGCGTCCAAACTTCCTTGGCGTCGTAACGCTCCATAAGTCATTTCAGTTGCCAGGCCAGCATCACGCGCTGAGACTTTCAAATGATCCAGCGCTGCTGGTAAAACTAAGTTGCTGTAAGCATCCTTTTCGTGGACCGCTTGCAAAACAACGTAGGCAACTCGCCTAGTGGCGCCAGAAGTTTTCACTCAAAAACTACTGAAGAACTTTGATTGTTAAACCAAACCTTGGCATCACTTATGTTGCGGCCAGCTTCATGAACTGTGTCTAGTGCAATC
>JBEEND010000034.1:0-13940 GCA_041192345.1 Actinomycetota bacterium | reverse complement strand
GCTGCAACAACTTGCGTGCTTTCGGGTTCCCCTGAGCTTGGATCTAATTCGGCCATACTTGGACGCTCTAAAGTCACGCGTAAATCGATGCGATCAAGCAGTGGACCAGAAAGTCGCGAGAAATATCTTCGCCGCACTTGCGATGAGCAACTACAGTCCGCGCCGATTCCGACGAATTTTCCGCAAGGGCATGGATTGGATGCCAATACAAGTTGAAAGCGCGCGGGCAACACGGTGCTAAAGCCAGAGCGCGCAATTGCAACGAGTCCTGATTCCATTGGTTGACGAAGCGCGTCAAGTACTGAGCGCTCAAACTCGGCAGCTTCATCCAGACACAGCACGCCATGATTAGCCAATGTGACCATGCCTACTCGCACAGTGTTGCTGCCTCCCCCAATTAACGCTGCTTTAGTTGTGGTGTGATGCGGTCCTTGAAATGGTGGTGTGCGAATTAATCCCTGCCCAATTGGAAGTAAGCCGGCTGCAGAATATATCGCGGTAACTTCAACGGCTTGATCGTCAGTTAACTGCGGCAATAGTCCAGGGAGACGCTGCGCCAACATAGTTTTGCCAACTCCAGGTGAGCCCAAGAATGCCAAATGGTGCCCGCCAGCTGCAGCAATTTCAAGTGCGTGCCGAGCATTACTTTGACCTCGAACATCGCAAAGGTCTGGAATTATCGCGGGACTAACCGCCAAGGGTTGCACTTGCGGTAACTCAATTAGTTCCCCGCGCAAATATGCAACTGCGTCAAGTAAAGTCCTAACTCCGATAACAGTAAGTCCTGGCACTAACTGGGCTTCACATACTTGAGATAGCGGCACAATTAAAGTTTCATAACCACGCCGATAAGCTGCCAGCGCAGCGACTAACACACCTCGCACTGGACGTACTTGGCCATCGAGAGCTAGCTCACCAACTGCAATGGTGTTTGAAATTTCTGGCACTTGGGAGTGCGCTGCCAAAATTGCCAGGGCAATTCCTAGATCAAGGGATGCACCGCGCTTGTGAATTGATGCAGGTGAAAGGCCAACGGTTATCCGGCGCTGCGCCGGCCACGTCAGTTCGCTATTTAAGACGGCAGCGCGCACCCGATCTCTTGATTCACCAACTGAAGTATCTGGCAACCCAACAATCGTCATGCCAGGTAGGCCCTGACTCAGATAGGCCTCTATATCAACAACTAAGCCTTCAACGCCATTAACCACCACACCGCAGGCCCGGGCGAGTGCCATCAATCCAATCCCTTGATGTGAGAGATATTAGAATTTCCGTCGAAACCATAGAGCACGCTAACAAGATCAAAACGAACTCCCGAATATCCATTTCGATTTTGAGTTAGCCAATGAAGCGCAGCTGTTCTTATGTGCTCTAACTTGAGCGCCGTGATGGCCTCACTTGGATATCCATGACTTATCGATCGTCTAGTTTTAACTTCGCAAAACACTAGAGTTTTTTTGTCACGGGCAATTATGTCGAGTTCAACTCTTGCGCTTCGCCAATTGCGCCCCAAGATTACATAGCCGCAGTTCTCTAGATAGTCTGCGGCTAAATCTTCGCCAATTTTTCCAAGTTCAATATTTGATAGATGCACTCAGTAATGCTGGGGTAAAACTGGCCCGTATCTTTGAAATTGATTTCGCTGTGAGTTTAATGCAGGTGTGGAAAAACTTAAGTAACTTCCATGTCAGGCTTTGAAAGTTCTTCAACGTTGATATCTTTAAAAGTTAGAATGCGGGCTTTTTTAACGAAGCGGGCTTGACCATACATATCCCAGATCCAAGCATCAGTTAACGTGGCTTCGAAGTAGACATCGCCTGCATCATTCGTGCGAACCTGGACATCAACGCCGTTTGCTAAATACATGCGACGCTCGGTATGGACTATGTAACTAAACAGATGAACTAAGTCGCGATACTCGCGATAGAGCTCCAGTTCCATCTCAGATTCATAGCGTTCAAGTTCATCTGCTGACATGGCAATAGCCTATGCGCAGCAATCAGCTGGCTTCACTCTGACACAACCATTACCAGGAACTTGTTGCCCTAAGTCGCACTTGGACCAGTTGGTAAGTTCCAAGATTTTCGATGTAAGTCAGTCGCTCCTAGTTGGGCAATTGCGGAAATGTGTTGCGCTGAGCCATAACCAACATTGCCCTCCCAACCAAAGTCTGGGTAAATTAAGGCTGCCTCACGCATCAAAGCATCCCGCTCAACTTTCGCTAAGACACTTGCTGCCGAAACACTTGCGCAGTAAGCATCAGCTTTAACTTTCATCGTCACAGGCAGCACAATGTCGGAAATCGGCGCAGTAAACAAATCATTTTCTGGCTCTATGAGCCAATTATGCTTACCGTCTAAAATTACGTGATCTGGCTTAGTTCCCAATTGTTTGTGAGCGCGCACCCAAGCCAGGCGTAATGCCGGGACGATCCCGATTTGATCAATCTCACTTGCGGCTACATGTCCCACCGCATAATCAACCACCCAAGCGATTACCGGCGCAATCAAATTTTCGCGAGCAACTCGACTGATTTGCTTACTATCCCGAAGCCCATTAGGTACTTGCAAAGTTTGCTCGCAGACAATTGCTACTCCAACAGAAACCGGCCCAGCTAGAGCGCCCCGGCCGACTTCATCTACACCAGCGACGAATTTTGCGCCGAAACTAAAAAGTTCGCGCTCCAGTTCTAAAGTTGGTGGGTGTGAACTAATTTTCAATTCCACCAATTCGACCAACTGGCCAAATTCGCATGGCCACTCGCCCAATAATTTCCTCAACTGGAATCATGCCGTTATTTTTATCTAAATGAAACCGAGAGTCTTCTGAGTTGCCACGATTATCCCCCATGACAAAAACATTTCCCTCTGGCACCAAGACACTGAAAGTCACTTGATCTGAAGTCACGCCATCTTTAGTGTAAGACTCATCAATTACAACACCATTTACCGTAATTCTGCCTTGCGCATCGCAACACTCAATTTTGTCGTTAGCCACACCAATAACTCGTTTAACTAAATCGTTCCCGGAATTTGCCGGAACAATTCCGATTGCTTGAAGCACTCGCCCAACTGGAGTGTCGTAAGGATTTGGAAAGCCCTCACCAAGCCAGCCGCCTGGATCATGAAAAACAATTACGTTGCCACGATCGATGCCCGTAAATCTGGATGAAATTTTGGAAACTATTATGCGGTCATTTTCTTGCAAAGTATCTTCCATGGAAGCACTAGGAACGTAAAACGCCTGGACCAAAAAAGTTCTCACCAAAATGGAAAGAATAAGTGCAGTGCCAACTATTGTTAAGAGCTCGCGCCCAATACTTGGCTTTTTCTTTGCTTTTTTGTGCTTCATAGTGCTCTCATCTTATGCTTTTGGATTTAAATAATTATTTATAAATAAAGAAGGACCCACCAGCTGGCAGGTCCTTCGTTATTTCAGGCTTATACGTTGTCGCGTAGTTCCTTGATCTTTGCCTTCTTACCACGCAAATCGCGCAGGTAGTAAAGCTTGGCGCGGCGCACATCGCCACGACTTACCAACTCAATAAGTTCCACGATTGGTGAGTGAAGTGGGAAAGTACGCTCCACACCAGTTCCAAAACTGACTTTACGAACGGTGAATGTCTCGCGAAGACCACCACCATGGCGACGAATTACTACGCCTTGGAAAATCTGGATACGAGAACGGGTGCCTTCAACAACTCGAACGTGAACTTTAACGTTGTCGCCAGCACGAAAACTTGGGATACCAGTTCGCAGCGAGGCTGCGTCTACTTCGTCTAGAAAATGCATTATTACTCCACAAGGACATGTCGCCACAGGTCGAAAGCCCAATAAAAGGTTCTTACCGAATTTTGTTATGAACTTAATGTTCAAGCTCCCCTGAGGCGGAGCAATCCCGTTCCAACAGTTTTGAGTGTGCCATAACTAAAGGGATTCGAGCAAATTACTAGCAGAATGCCACGAAATCGTAGGGTCATATATATGATTAGAGCGTTCCCTACCGAAAGTTCGTGCATGCCTAGGCCGCCAGCCATATCCCCCAAACCTCGATTGGGTAACACGAGAGTAACTGGCAAAGAGCAGTTCTACACCCCGCCGGCAATTGCCGAGAGCATTATCAAGATTGTTCAAAAACGAATGGGGAATCTTTCGGGTTACACCTTGCTAGAGCCTGCCGGTGGAACCGGTTCATTTATTGAAGCAGCCAAACGCCATGGCCTCACTAAGGTCATAAGTTTCGATATTGAGCCGCATCATAAAAAAATTAAATTAGGCGATTTCCTGGATCAGGAAATCGCTCGAAAAGGTTTGATAACTATCTCAAATCCACCCTTTGGGCGAAATAATTCTCTTTCTATTCCATTTTTTAACAAAGCAGCGCAAGTGTCGGACTTGATCGTATTCATAGTGCCTCGATCTTGGCGTAAGTGGTCCGTGCAAAATCGGCTTAATCAAAATTTTCACTTAGTTAGGGATGATGATTTAGCAATTAACTACGTTGATGTAAACGGCGAAGATTCCCATGCAAAAGATAGATTGCGTACCTGCGTTCAATATTGGGAACGAAGAGAAACCATCAGGCCATTAATCAAAGTTCAAGATATGGGAATTATTGAGCGGACCACCCCAGATCAGGCGGACGCAGCGCTAACTATGTTCGGTTACAACTGTGGCACTCTGACAACTGATTTTGAACGTCGCAAGATCACTACCCGGATGTATTTGAAATTTACTCACCCTAAAGCCAAGAACGCTATTGAGAATTCAGATTTTTCAAAGTTCTACCTGAACACTGCCTACACCGAGGCTTTAGCTTTACCCGAGATCAATTACGTACTTAACGAATACATTTTTGGTGATCCGAAAGTTTTGCTAATTTAGTAAGTCAGGTCGATTCTGCGTTGTTCGTTGGATTGCTTGCTCATGTTTCCACGCTGATATTTTTGCGTGATCACCCGAAGTCAGAACTTGCGGCACTTCTAGGTCGCGCCAAACAGGTGGGCGGGTATAGACCGGACCCTCAAGTAAATTCTGCATATCACCAGCTGCAAACGAATCATCAGCAAAGCTATCTTGGTTTCCCAAGACTCCAGGCACTAGTCGAGCGATTGCTTCCACAATTACTAGGACTGCAACTTCACCACCAGCAAGCACGTAGTCGCCAATTGAAATTTCCTGCACCCGAATTCGAGTTTTGTAATGCTCGGCAACTCGCGAATCAATTCCTTCATATCTTCCGCAGGCAAAAACAATGTGCTTGGCAGTTGAGAGTTCCTGCGCCAAGCTTTGCGTGAATGGCACACCTGATGGTGTTGGAATTAGCAAAATAGTTTCATTCGTAACTAGCTCATCTAGCGCGTTACCCCATGGCTCTGGTTTCATGACCATGCCAGGTCCTCCGCCATAAGGAGAATCATCTACAGTTTGATGTTTGTCGTGGGCTTGGTCTCGCAAGTCGTGGACTGAAACTGACAAGAGTCCATCTTCGATGGCTTTACCCAGGAGCGAAAGTTGCAGCGGTTCTAGGTAGGCCGGAAATACTGTCACAACGTCGAGTTTCAACATCAGATTTCCTCGCCAAGTACAACTATTGCTTCAAGTTCATTTAAGAGTCCTGGCGGCGGGGTAATAACCACAGTTTTTGTCGCCAGGTTTATGTCGGGCACAAATTCAGTGACAAATGGAACCAATGCTTCGCTCTCGCCATCGCGCAAAACCGTGAGTAGATCCTGACTCGGCAAGTGAATGACTTCGCCAATGGTGCCAACGTGCGTACCGTCTGCGAGCACTACGTTTAGTCCAACCAGTTGATGGTCGTAATACTCATCTGGATCTTGCGGTGACTGCGATGGATCAACTTCGATTGAAAGTGTTAAACCACGAAGCGTCTCGGCAGCATTGCGGTCATCGAATCCCGCAAAGTGAACAACAAAACGCCCACTATGCCATTTTGATGTGGCAACAGTGAGCGTTGTGTCATTGGAAGTCAACAAAACCGTGCCATCTGCATATCGATGATCTGGTTCATCTGTCATTGGTTCAACGAAAAGGTCGCCGCGCACGCCATGTGCTCGGCCAATGCGCCCGATTACGAGCTGCATTAGTTACCTTCCGTCGACGTCAAGAATGTCGATTCGCACATTGCCTTTGTCAGACAACGCGTTTACGACAGTGCGAAGCGCTGTTGCGGTGCGACCGGCTTTGCCGATTACACGTCCCATGTCTTCTGGATTTAGCTTGACCTCAAGAGTTGCACCTTTGCGATTGTTTTCGCGAACGACAACATCTTCGGGATGATCAACTATTCCCTTTACCAAGTGTTCTAAAGTTTCCTCAAGCATTAACTAAGCCTCTTCAGTCACTTCCGCTGGAGCTTCTTCGACTACTTCTGCTGCAACTTCCACAACTTCTGAAGATGCTTCCGCTTCAGTTGAAACAACTGGTGCCTCTAAAACAACTTCTTCGCTAGCTACAACTGCAACTTCTTCTGGCGCTGCCGCAACTACTTCAACTGGCTTTTCTACCTTGGGACGAATTGTCGGAACGCGAGGCTCATTTGCCATTGCTGCAACAGTCTGCGCGAAGATGTCGTTCTTGGTGACCTTAACTTCTTTAACGCGAAGTGTTCCTTCAGCGCCTGGAAGGCCCTTAAATTTTTGCCAGTCACCAGTGATCTTCAGCAGAACCATAACTGGTTCAGTTGGCTGGGCGCCAACGCCTAGCCAGTACTGCACACGATCAGAATTGATCTTGATAAGACTTGGTTCTTCTTTTGGATGGTACAAACCGATTTCTTCGATGGCACGGCCATCACGAGCGGTGCGGGCATCGGCAATTACTACGCGGTATTGCGGGTTGCGAATGCTTCCCATGCGCTTAAGTTTGATCTTTACGGCCACGAGTTTTATTTCTCCTGATAATTGGTGTGACACAAAACCGTTATTGCAGCGGGGGCGCAATTAGTAAGTGTCTATGAATCCAACAGGGTTGCGGGTAGAGGGCCGGCTACCAAGTCGGGATTACTTGATAAATCATGCCAGACAGAGCAAAAATCATGAAATTGAGGGCTTAACCCTTTAATTAAGTGCCGTTTATGACGGTGCTCACTCAAGGGGACTCCGTCGAGGCAAAGCCTCTCCTCCTCAAATCCCAGTGTCATTGCGCAAAGAAAAAACCCCCGACTAGCGGGGGGTCTCTTTACGCGAAGGATATGAGATTCGAACCCCTAACCTTCTGATCCGTATTCATAGAACTCTTTGATTTAGGTCCGGTAAGGCCAATTCTTAACAACTGCACTCCGGTATTGCTAGTTCCATTCAATGGAAAGGTCCTTCTGATCGGGTAAATCTAGGTGTTGCCCAAACTGTTGGAACAACTTTAGGAAATTAAAGGCTTTAAACCACTTTTGGTTGAGGATTACCTGATTCTGTTATTGCTTGTCTAATGTTTACACGCAAAAGCAGTAATCCTCCAATCACAAAGAAAGCAATAATAAATAAAACACTTTGCCTATAAGAACCGGTTAAACCAAAAGCAATACCAAATGCAAGTGTCCCCAACCAACTAGTACCTCTTTCGCTTATTTCATAAAAAGAAAAATACTGGGCTTCTTGAGCTCGAGGAATTACTTGAGAATACAAAGATCTAGATAACGCTTGACTGCCACCAAGCACAAAACCAATACCGGCAGCAATCACCAGATAAGGATTTTGTTGCCCAGCAGGCAATCCATAAGTGATAACCACCATCAGAGTCCAAATTACAAGAGTTATTAAAATAACTCTTTTAGCACCAATCCTGTTTGATAGTTTTGCCATTAACAGTGCGCCACTAATGGCAGTTATTTGCACAATCAAAATTGCAATCACTAATGAAATTTCTGTTAGCTCTAATTCCAAAATGGCGTACGTGCCAGAAATCGCAATGACTGTTTGAATTCCATCGTTATAAAATAGATAAGCAATTAAGAACTTTAATGTTTCTGGATATTTTCTTATATCTTTTATAGTTGTCTTAAGTTCTTTGAAACCAATCGTTAATGCCTCAGATCCAACAGCACCCACTGGCCTGTTTAAACTTCTTAAACCTCTCACAGTGACAATGGTGAAAAGTGCCCACCAAATACCAGCAGACATCATTGAAATTCTCACCGCTTCAGCTTGGGTAACCCCAAATGATTCATAACCTGCATACAAAATTATGTTCAAAATAAGCAGTAAACCACCACCGGCATAGCCAGCAGCCCAACCCCGAGATGAGACAGTATCTCTTTGATCGGGAGATGCTAAATCTGGAATATATGAATTAGCAACAACGAGTGCTGCACCAAAAGAAATGTTTGCCACAATTAATAGAAAGGCACCAAGTGCAAATCTTCCATCTTTAACAAAATACAAACATATTGTTGAAAAAGAACCAATGTAAGCAAAAACAGATAACAAGCCGTTTCTACTTTTGATTCGATCAGCAACACCACCCACAATTGGAAGAATAAAAACTTGCATGAGAACTGAAAAAGAAATTGCGTATGGATATAAAGATCCAGGTCGCATATCTAATCCCCATATAGAAATCAGTCCTGAAGCATCAGCACTGTTTTCAGCTATCGAGGTCAAATAGGGTCCAATGAAAAGAGCTATTACTGTTGTCGAAAAAGCAGAATTAGCCCAGTCATACAAATACCAACTTCGCCTAACACTTTTTTTGGTTAATAGATCAGCCTCGGTCACAACTGGTCTTCCTTAATATCCGATTGAACTCGCGTGTTGCACATAATAGTAAGTGCAGATCTTGAGTTTGGGAAGCATTTGCTTTGGATTAAAAGGCACGAATAGGCCGCACCGCAAAATTGCCATCTTTGTTACCGTCAAAAGCTTCACCTTCACTAAATGGCTGGTTCCAAGCCCGACCATACTCGTAGGCACTTGAACTCCAGTAATACCCAGTGGTGAAATTTCCGATCCCTTGCTTAGCCAAATTCTGGTACATAAGTTCTAACTCACTCGTTGCGGGCACAAACCAATCAGATTGCCCACCACAAGTCAGAGTGTCTGCGTACCCGGTTGCGGTTTCAATATTTTGAAACCCACTGGCCACCTCGAGTAGTGCCTTGCTATTGGGTAATCCTTGTCCAATTGACTTTGCTTTCCAATCCGTCACAACTTCTAATCCGGCGCTTAGATCGTTCGCGTCCATGGCCCAAGCCAAGTCAGCTTCTTCACAACTAGCAGGAGCAGATTCTAAATAATCGAAGTCTTCGTGCTCAGAATATTCATCTATGAAAAAAATATTGCCGCCGCTTGGACCTAAGTCGCCAATTTCATAAGATGAAACAAAATCTGCGTCTCCAGTTAATAAACCTGAGTTGCGAATTAGGAGCGCCGCAAGACCTAGGAGTATGACGACTGGGATTAAGAATCTCTTTGTTGTGAATTTCACTTTTGCGCTCCCACAATTTTCAAGTTGAAGATTCTTGACGATAGCACCGAAATTTAATGCCAGCCATGGGTAGAACTATTTCAAAAAATCTCGAAATGCTGAAGGAATCTCAGTAAGAGATGCACTTGGCGCCTCGAGCTCAATGCCAGATTCTTGGCCAGCACGTTTAGCTGGATTGCCAGATTTCTTTGCTCCCTTACCTGGCTTCTGAACTTTCTTTTGCTGCGGCGCGCGCATACCTGGCATCGGCGGCATACCTGGGATGGATCCCCCGGCGGCCATTTGTTTCATCATTTTTTGTGCCAGCACGAATCGATCCATCAATGAGTTAACGTCACTTACTTGCATTCCCGAGCCAGTAGCAATTCGGGCGCGACGCGAACCATTTAGCAATTTTGGATTCTCACGCTCAGATGGAGTCATCGAGGAAATTATTGCTTCTACGCGATCAATTTCTTTTTCATCAACATTTTCAATTTGCTTCTTCATGTCGGCCATACCCGGAAGCATGCCTAGCATTTTCGTCATGGAACCCATTTTGCGCAGCTGTTGCATTTGTTGCATGAAATCGGTGAGTGTGAAATCTTCGCCAGCTTTAACTTTCTTTGCAAACTTTTCAGTTTGCTCCTTATCCAGGTTTTGTTCAGCTTGTTCAATCAGGGTTAGTAAATCTCCAAGATCAAGAATGCGCGATGCCATTCGATCCGGATGGAAAATTTCAAAGTCAGTTAACTTTTCACCAGTAGATGCAAACATGATCGGCTTGCCAGTAATGGTTGCCACTGAAAGCGCGGCGCCACCGCGGGCATCGCCATCTAGCTTTGTAAGTACGACTGCGTCAATACCGATGTCGCGCGCAAAGGTTTCCGCAGTATTGATTGCATCTTGCCCAGTCATGGCATCGATTACCAGCAGGGTCTCATCTGGTTTTGCTTCAGCTTTTACTTTTGCAAGTTGATCCATAAGTTCGGAATCGATAGCTAAACGTCCGGCAGTATCAACTATGACAATGTCGTGCTGCTTATCTTTGGCAAACTTCATTGCCTCGCGCGTGACTTTAACTGGGTCGCCCACACCATTACCGGGTTCTGGCGCAAAAACTACGGTGTTAGCTTGTTGACCCACAATCTTTAATTGATCAACTGCGTTTGGTCGCTGCAAGTCAGCGGCAACCAGCATGGGTTGATGACCTTGAGCCCGCAGATGCACAGCAAGTTTGCCTGCCAGCGTTGTTTTACCTGCGCCCTGCAGACCAGCAAGCAGAATTACTGTTGGAGGATTTTTTGCAAGTTTTAGGCGCCGGGTTTCACCTCCCAGAATTCCGATCAATTCTTCATTAACAATCTTGATGATTTGCTGCGCTGGGTTTAGGGCTGCGGAAACTTCCGAACCCAGTGCACGTTCTTTAATTCGGGCGCAGAATTCTCTAACTACTGGCAGAGCGACATCAGCGTCAAGTAAGGCAATTCGAATTTCCCGAACGGTTTCATCGATGTCGGTTTCAGTAAGTCGACCCTTGCCACGCAACTGCTTAAAAGTTGCTGAAAGTCGATCAGAGAGGGACGCAAACATGTGATTAGTCTAATCATTGGCCAGATGTGTTCGATCTGGGCAATTGCTACTGGGGTAATTACTAGGCTTTGTTCATGCGATCAATTGCCGGAACTGAACTATCCAGAGAAACATACATTTCATATTTGACTGCTGACTATGCGCGCTTATTGGCGTGCCTGCCCAATGAGCCAGTGGCGGTACCAAGTTGTCCGGGGTGGACTACCAATGACTTGGCAAAACACATGGGACATGTCTACTTGGGTCAGGCGTATGTAGTTGAGACTGGAGTTAAGGCCGAAGCTAAGGAGCACTTAGCTCCCTACGCACGAACTGACGATGTCCTTGAATTTATGGGCTGGGGATTTGCGGCAATTATTAAAGCGCTAGATCTGGCGCGTCCCGAAAGAAAAACTTGGTCTTGGCATCACAGTGACAACACCGTTGATTTTTGGTTTCGTCGCATGGCCCATGAAACGGTAATTCATCGCATTGATGCAGAACTTGCATGCGACTCGGTAACAACTATTCCGGAAGATTTAGCACTTGATGGCGTTGATGAAGTTTTAGATTTTCTACCACTTCTAGGTTCTTGGGAAGGTGCGCCAAACCAGGCGTTTGGAATTGTTTCAATTTCTGCGCTCGGTCCCAAACAAACGATGCATTGGGATATTGAATTTACTGCGGACTATGCCACTGTGTCTAAAGCAGAAATTGTTAACCCGCGCGCACGATTAACAATTTCGGGAACACCTGAAGCAATGGATCTTTATCTATGGGGTCGAATTAACAGTTCAGATTCGCGCATCACAATTTCCGGCGACGGTGAAGCTGACTTCAAGCAACTTATGCAAGTTGCTGTTCTGTAATAGCTTGTTTTTGAATATTCATCGCTGATCTATTTTGCGCATTTCGAATCGCATCCATAACCTCTTGCAGTGCGCGCAAGGAATGACCACTAACAAATGTGTCCACAAAAGGTAATGCGGCAGCCATGCCGCCAACTAATGGTTCGTAACTTGCTGCGGCTTTTCTTGGATTCACCCAAATTATGTGATGCGCAAGTCTGGAAAGACGCTGCATAGCTTGCCCCAGTATGGCTGGATCATCAGTTTCCCAGCCATCAGAAACAATAACGATTACTGCCCCTCTAGCAATACCGCGTTGACCGTGGTCTCTAATGAACTCCAATAATGTTTTGCCGATGCGAGTGCCGCCAAACCAATCGGGGGTGTTTTGCGCGACTCTTCGATATGCAGCGTCAGGATCACCAATTGCTAAGAATTTTGTTAATCGCGTAAGTCGAGTCGCAAATACGAATGCTTCGGCATGTAGCGCACGCACAGCGCCAAGCATCAGGTGCAAATAGATTCGTGAATACGGTTCCATTGATCCAGATACATCGGCGACTAAAACAACTCGACGTGGCCGATCTTTTTCGTTGCGATACCTAAGGTCTACTGGATCTCCCGCGTGGGCATACGAGTGTCTAATTGTGGAACGCATGTCAATACTTTGACCGTGATGGTGGCGCTTACTTCGCCTGCTGGGTCGTCTTGGTGGCACTAACGGCAACTTCGAAACTAATGTCGCAATTAGGTTAAGTTCTTCGGGTGTGCATTCCGAGAAGTTTGAATCCTTAAGTCGCTCATCGTCACTTGCAGGTGCAAGTAACGATGGCAAGACGGACTCATCATCTTCATTGGATTTCTCGCCTGGCGTGCCGCTTGTTCCCGCCGAACTTTGATTTGAAGTTTGATCACTATTCTCGCGAGCCGGTTGCTGGTCCCCTGATTCCCGAGAATTCTCCGGGTTAGGAGTTGGATCTCCTTCGCCGGTATCTGTTAAATCAATGATTCCTCGAAAAACTTGATTAAACGCTAAATCATAAATTTCTATTTGCTCACGGCTGGAAATTAACGTTACGCGACCAACCCAATAAAGTTGCGTTACTTGCTTTGGATCTATATCAATTACGGCTTGCGCGAAGCGCGCCCTTCGCTCTGGAGTTGCTGGAATTCCTGCGACATGAAGCACCTGGCCGAAAGTTGCGACGATGTCAGCTAGGTCAGCCATTGACCACCCAGCCCAAGCCTTTAGCTTGGGCTACATCATGGTCTTCGCGATACTTAAGAACGCTTCCTAAAGTCTGAACTGCATTATCAGCAGTAATTCGATCGAGGCCAAGAATCATTGCTGCACTTACCCAATCAATTGCTTCGGCAATTCCAGGTTGTTTTTGAACATCTAAACTGCGAAGTCTCTGCACTGAACTGGCGATCTGTGCGGTTAAGTCAGCGCTTGCTTGTGGAACTCGACTTCGAATTATGGCTGTTGCCTGCTTTATATCCGGATAATCGATCCAGTGATACAAGCAACGGCGCTTTAACGCATCATGTAAGTCGCGAGTTCTATTAGAAGTCAAAATAACAATTGGCGGGAATTTGGCATGGATAGTTCCAAGTTCTGGAATTGTCACCGAGCCTTCCGCAAGTAATTCAAATAGAAAAGCTTCGAATTCTTCATCAGCTCTATCGACTTCATCAATTAGCAGCACCGCAGGTAGTGGTCCCTGATGTTCCACCGCCTTCATTAATGGTCGCTCAATTAGATACTCACGAGTAAATAGCGATTCCTCAGTCAATGACTTACCTTTAGATTCAGCAACTCGGATGCCAAGAAGTTGCTGTGGGTAATTCCATTCGTAGAGCGCTTCGGATGCATCAATACCTTCATAACATTGCAACCTAATCAACGGTGTTCCCAAAAGTGTCGCTAAAGATTTTGCCGCCTGGGTTTTACCTACCCCAGCTTCACCTTCAAGTAAGAGTGGTTGTGGCAAGGACATTGCGACAAAAAGTGCAGTCGCCAAACCATCGTCAGTTAGATATCCATTTTCAGCAAGAGCATCACGGAGTTGAGTCGTGGATACGAATGACGCGGACATAA
>JBEEND010000033.1:0-14954 GCA_041192345.1 Actinomycetota bacterium | reverse complement strand
CTTGCTTGGGAAAGTGATCAAGCAATTTCGCGGACTGAACTTTTGCAGATGGTTGCTGGCGCAGATGCCATAGTCTCGCTGCTGACTGAAAAAATTGATGCTGAACTTTTAACTGCTGCTGGTCCACAACTTAAATCTGTGTCTAATGTTGCCGTTGGATACAACAACATTGATGTGCCAGCTTGCGAAGACGCCGGTGTTTTGGTTACTAATACCCCGGGAGTGCTTACTGAAGCCACAGCAGATATAGCCATGGCACTTATTTTGATGTCTACTCGGCGACTTGGCGAGGGCGAACGCGTAATTCGCGCGCAAGATCCTTGGCAGTGGGGCATGTTTTACATGCTTGGTATGGGATTACAGGGACGCCAACTTGGCATTGTTGGAATGGGTCAAATCGGAATTGCTACTGCGCGCAGAGCAAAAGCTTTTGGCATGAACATTGCTTACACTCGTCGCGCACCACTAGAAGCTGATGTTGCTAAAGATCTTGATGCCAAGTTCATGTCAATGGATGAATTAATCGAATCAAGTGATGTGCTTTCGCTGCATTGCCCGTACTCACCAGCAACTCACCATTTAATTAGCGAGAATCAGTTAGCTCGAATGAAGCCAACTGCCTACTTAATTAACACCGCGCGAGGTCCAATTGTTGATGAGCAAGCCCTAGTAGATGCCCTTAAAGCTGGCCAAATTGCTGGCGTGGGACTGGATGTTTTCGAGCATGAACCAAAAGTTAATCCTGGGCTATTAGAACTAGACAACGCGGTTTTAATTCCACATCTTGGATCAGCAACCGTTGAAACTCGCGCTGCAATGGCCGACATTGCCGCAACAAATGCTCTCGCTATCCTCGCCGGACAAACAGCGCCCAATCTCGTCACAAGTTAACTTCAGTGAACCCAAAGATTGTCGTAGAAGTCCTGGAACAAGATTCGTGGGAGCGACTCCGCGAAATTCGCCTCGCTGCGCTGACTCAAAACCCAGAAGCATTTGGTGCCAAGTTGAGTTTGGAAGCTAAGTATCTGGAAAGTCATTGGCGAGAGCGTATGGAGCGTAATACTTTTTGCGTTGCCAGTATTTCTGGAAAAGATGTTGGCGTAATGTTTGTCGAAGATAGCCCAGGAGATTTCGGGGTTACTTGCTGGCTAAGTGGTTGCTGGGTGAGCCAAGAATATCGCGGGCAAGGAGTCATGCGAGCATTCGTTGAGTTTGTGGATTCGCAAAAACTAGTGCGGAATTGGAATACCCATGGACTAGGGGCTTGGACCGATAATCAAGTGGCCATATTGGCTTATCAAAGGCTTGGGTTTGTTTCAGTGGGGGAGCCGCAACCAAGTACGCGACAACCAGGCAAGTTCTATCAGCAAATGGTGCGAACCTCGCCTGAGTAAGTTGAGTAAGTACGGACATTCGGCGCACCTAACTTTGCGGCAAATGATGTCGATATCCACAAGCCTTCGCACCAATAGAATGTAGCCATGTCCAAGGTCCTTGCCTCATTACCTGTTGGTGAAAAAGTCGGCATTGCCTTCTCTGGTGGCCTTGATACCTCGGTTGCTGTGGCTTGGATGCGCGCAAAAGGGGCGATTCCATGCACCTATACCGCAGACCTGGGGCAATACGACGAACCAGACATTGCTTCAGTTCCAGTGCGAGCAACTGAATATGGCGCCGAAATCTCCAGAATTGTTGATTGCAGGCAAGCACTGGTAGCTGAGGGCCTAGCTGCAATTGCATGCGGCGCGTTTCATATTCGATCTGGCGGCAAGTATTACTTCAACACCACACCGCTTGGCCGGGCAGTCACGGGAACTTTATTAGTGCGCGCAATGCTGCAAGACAACGTTGACATTTGGGGCGATGGCTCAACATATAAAGGTAATGACATCGAGCGTTTCTATCGCTACGGCTTATTGGCAAATCCAAATTTACGTATTTATAAGCCTTGGCTTGACGCTGATTTTGTGCGCGAACTCGGTGGCCGCAAAGAAATGTCGGAATGGTTAGTTTCCCAAAAACTTCCTTACCGAGACAGTACTGAAAAGGCTTATTCCACAGATGCAAATATTCTCGGCGCTACGCATGAAGCGAAAAGTCTAGAGAATCTCGACATGTCACTTGAAATAGTAGAACCAATTATGGGCGTTCGATTCTGGGATGACAGCGTAAAAATTGAAACCGAAGATGTGACAATTACTTACGATCAAGGAATACCAGTTGCCATAAATGGCAAAGATTTTACAGATCTCGTTGAATTAATGCACGAAGTAAATGCCATCGGTGGTCGACATGGTTTGGGCATGAGTGACCAAATTGAAAACCGCATAATTGAAGCAAAGAGCCGTGGTATTTATGAAGCACCAGGCATGGCTTTATTGTTTATTGCTTACGAACGCTTATTAAGTGCCATCCACAATGAAGACACCATTGCGAGTTACCACGCGCAGGGACGTCGACTGGGTCGGTTACTTTACGAAGGTCGCTGGTTTGACCCACAGGCACTGATGCTGCGGGAATCATTACAGCGCTGGGTTGCTTCGGCAGTAACTGGCGAAGTTACCATTCGCTTGCGTCGTGGTGATGATTATTCAATTATCAATACTTGTGGCCCAGCGCTTAGCTATCACCCAGAAAAACTTTCCATGGAACGCACCGAAAATGCGGCTTTTGGTCCAACAGATCGCATCGGTCAACTCACTATGCGAAATCTAGACATCGCAGATACTCGGGCAAAGCTTGAACTATACCGAGCCCAAGGACAAATTGATCCAAGTACTTTCGGCTTAGTTGGAAATCTTGAGCCAGGTAAGTCAGAGGCAATAACAAACACTAAATCAAATGAAGCTGGCGATGAAGGGCTAAATCGAGCCGCATTCGATGCAGGTTCCGATTAAGTGCCCAAACAATTAGAGAAGTATGCGCCCGCACTATTCGTATTCCTTTGGAGCACTGGATTCATCGGCGCAAAATATATTGTTCCTTACGCTGAGCCATTCACATTTTTAACGATTCGCTATGTGATCGCTTGCGCAATTCTGCTGGCAATCGCAGCGATTATCAAGCAACCACTTCGACTTTCAAAAGATCATCTAAAGGCATCTATCGGAGTTGGACTCCTGCTGCACGTTGTTTACATTGGTGGTGTTTTCTACGCCGTCAGTTTGGGAGTTTCTGCGGGCATTAGCGCCGTCATAGTAAGCATCCAGCCAGTATTGGTTTCAGTGCTAGCTGTGCCGTTGTTAGGGGAGCGCTTGCGCTGGGCGCAAATAGTTGGGCTATATCTAGGCGTTATCGGCATCGCGATTCTATTGCTACCCAAAGTTTTCCAAGGTGATTATGAAGTCGTAACTTCGTGGACCGGTATTTTTATTTGCATCGTAGCCCTTATCGGAACAAGCGCTGGTTATTTAATGCAGAAGAAACTTGGAACTGATATCCCATTCTTGACGGGCACTGGCGCGCAATACGCAATTAGCGCAGTTGTTTTTGCTGTTCTCTCGCTAAGTACGGAGGATCAAATCATTAAATGGACGCCAGAATTTCTCTTTGGCTTGGCATGGATTGTCCTAATGCTTTCGATTGGTTCAATAGTTTTGCTCTATGGAATGTTGCGAACTGGAAGTGCCAGCAAAGTGTCTAGCTTGTATTACTTGGTGCCACCCGTAGCTGCAATCCAAGCCTTCTTTTTATTCGAGGAAGTGATACCGCCAGTTGGCATCGTTGGAATGGTACTTGCTGGCCTTGGCGTGGTTTTAGTTATGCGCCAAAGCAAAACGCTGGAGTCAACTCAATCTAGTTGAGCGCTCATCGCCATCCAACGTTCTTCTAATTGCTCTTTTTCCATTATTAATGGCTGTAGCTCATCATTTAAGACAGCAACTTTTTCGAAGTTAGCCGAATGTTCTTCCATCGCATTGAGGATTTCTTTAACTTGAACATCTAGTTTTGCAATGGAACGCTCGACGCGTTGTTGATCCTTCTGGAGATCACGTTTTTCGGTGGCAGAAATTTCAACTTTAGGCGATTCAGGAGATTGCATAAAAGCGGTTGGTTCATCAGGTTGGGCTTTTCGAAGTTTCAAATATTCCTCTAGCCCACCAGGCAAATTGCGAAGTGTGCCATTGCCCATAACACCCACGAAAGTGTCGCAGACTCTCTCCAAAAAATATCTATCATGTGAGACGACTAATAGTGTTCCAGAGAAGCTATCAAGCAAATCCTCTAAGGCCGCAAGTGTTTCAACATCGAAGTCATTTGTCGGCTCATCCAGAATAAGTACGTTTGGTCCACCCATGAGAAGTCTGGTTAATTGCAATCTGCGACGTTCCCCACCGGATAAGTCGCCAACTGGTGTCCACTGGGCATCAGAACCAAAACCCAAACGCTCACCAAGTTGAGAGGCACTTAGGGATTTACCTTTGCCAATTTCAACATGAGAAGCAATATGTTCAATGGCCTCCAGTACGCGCCACTTAGGGTTTAGCTCCTCCAGGTGTTGCGACAAGAAAGCGGGTTTAACTGTGGTGCCGGTGACTAGTTTTCCACCGGTAACTTTTAGTTGGGCAGTTAACACCTTTAATAATGTGGTTTTGCCAGCGCCATTCACACCTGCGATGGCAATTCGATCGCCAGGACCAACGTTCCAGTCGAGGTGAGTGAATAGATCCCTGTCGCCAACGTGAATAGTTGCATTATGTAATTCGTATACCGTCTTGCCTAATCGAGCATTTGCAAAGGCAAGTAGCTCAACATTATTTCGTGGTGGCGGTTCATTTTCGATCAGTTCATTTGCGGCATCGATTCGAAACTTCGGCTTGCTGGTTCGCGCTGGAGCGCCACGTCGTAACCAAGCCAATTCTTTTCGGATCAACATGTTCCGTTTTTGTTCTTCAACACTTCCTTGCCGCATGCGCTCAGCTTTAGCGAGCACGTAAGCGGAATAGCCACCGTCATATTCTTCGATCTTGCCGTCGATTACTTCCCAAGTGCGATCGCTGACTTCATCGAGGAACCAGCGATCATGGGTTACTACCGCTACAGCTAGGCCGCGGCGATTCTTTAAGTGCTCAGCAAGCCAAGTAACTGCTTCCACATCAAGGTGGTTAGTAGGTTCATCAAGTAGCAAAACATCCAGATCGCTGATCAATAGTTTGGCAAGAGCTACGCGTCTACGCTCACCGCCGGAAAGGGGTCCCATTTGCCGCGCTAAAATCGCTTCGCCAAACCCACCGAACAGTCCTGTTAATACGTCGCGAGCTTTTGAATTCGTGGCCCATTCATGATCTGCCTGATCGCCTAAAACTATGTCGCGAACTGTGGCTTTAGGGTCGGCTTGATCCATCTGGGAAAGGGTTCCTAGGTGGGTGCCATTAGTCATGGCAACTCGGCCATCATTTGGAGTTTCTTGCCCACCCATGATCTTGATTAAGGAGGACTTTCCGCCACCATTTCGACCAACAATGCCGATTCGAGCGCCTTCAGCTAAGCCAAGTGAGACGTGGTCTAAGACTGCGCCTTTGCCATAGGACAGCGAGACATTCTCGAGATTTATTAAATTACGGGGAGCCACGCACTTGCCTTTCAGGTCTGCTCCATTCTCGCAGGTGTTTAGGAATATGCGAAACCAGACAAGCCCCCACAACACGCGAGGAACCCGCGCTAAAGTTAAAGATATGGACTTAACAGCTGCTGCATATCAAGCCACTGAAGGTGGACCACTGGATGTAAATCGCGACTTCTATCGATCACTTGCAAATGACAACAATCGCGAGCTTGTGGAAGCGATTCACTTGCCGATTCGAAGCGGAATTGGTTGGAAAATTCCAGCCGGTCACATTTGTCGAATCACCACGATCGAAGGCCCACAAGTTGCCGACTTAAATCTTTGGAATGCAGCGGATCCACGCGAACGTTTTTGGGCATCGCGCACTAAGCAGCTTCATGCCGCGCATCTAACAACTTTTAATAGGCTGTGGTCGACGCTGCCATTCTTGCGTCCGATGGCAACAATCACCGCCGACAGTTTGGAAAACTACGGAGTAGATGCCCAAGGTGGCAGGGTGCATGACTTACTTGGAACTCGCTGTGATCCGTATGTAAACCGAATGCTTACTGGCGAGGATTTTGATTACCATTGCCACTCAAACTTAACTCGAGCAGTTTTACCATTTGGTTTAACTGAGTTTGATGTGCATGACGTGTTAAACGTATTCCAATGCACTGGTTTGAATAGTGATGATCAATATTTCATGAAAACTTGTCCAGCCAAAAAAGGTGACTATTTTGAATTCTTTGCAGAATTTGATTTGCTGGCCGCGCTTTCCACGTGTCCGGGAGGAGACCTTTCTGTGCCACTTTGGGGTCCCGATGCACAGGACCCTATCGATGTTTGCCGCCCACTTGGGATTGAAGTGTTTCGTCCTTCGCAGGAACTTTTAAAGGGTTGGTCGGAGCCGGTTCGCGCACAGTATGCCGGCAGGCACGGTCTGAAGGCACAGGAATGGGTTTAACTTCCATTGATCTAAACGCCGACTTAGCGGAAGAGTGCGGCGATGATGAGGCCTTATATCCGTATCTATCGAGTGCGAACATTTGCTGTGGTCGCCACGCAGGTGGCGCTGATTCGATGAAAAAAGCAGTTTTGGCAGCGATTCGCCATGATGTGGTTATCGGCGCCCACGTGGGTTATGAAGATCGGGAAAACTTCGGCCGCATTGATGTGGAACTGGACTATGACACGCTTCGAAAATCCACATTCGATCAGATCCATGACCTACTCGACATAGCAAGTAGCGCAGGAGCAAAAGTTCAATACGTTAAGCCCCATGGCGCGCTTTATCACCGCATTGGCAACGATCCAGAGCAAGCTGCAGCAGTAGTTGATGCGATCGCCGAGATTGACACTTCCTTACACGTTCTGGTGCCTGACACGGATGTTATAAAGTCTGCAGTTACTGGCGCAGGCTTAACTTTTGTGCACGAATTCTTTGCAGATCGGGCCTACCTTCCAGTTGGCACTTTAGTTCCAAGAACTATCGAGGGTTCTGTGCTTCACGATTCGCAAGTCATTTCGGATCGGGTATTGCAATGGCTTGACGGGGGAGCGATCCAGGCAAATGATGGGTCGAATATTTCTATTGACGCGGCGTCCATTTGCCTGCACGGCGATACTCCAGGCGCAGTAGAAAATGCTGCGGCAATTTACCAGCGCTGCAAGTCAGCGGGATTTGAAATCAAATCATGGCTAGCAAGTTAAAGTTTCTAGTTGCCTAGCGCTCCAACATTGAGAGTTGCTTAATTATTTCACTCGTTGGTCCGGCGTTATTCAAGGCATAAAAGTGCAAACCCTCGGCGCCTAGCGCGAAGACATCTTCACAAACCTGCACTGCAACATCGATGCCAAGCTTTTTCAGGCTTGCTGGATCATTTTGATAGCGCGCAAAGCGCAATCTGGTGGCTTTTGGCATGTATCCGCCGCTGAGTTCAAGCATGCGAACTATTTGTGGGTAGCTAGTTACTGGCATGATTCCGGGATAGATCGAAAGTTTGGAACCTCTAGCATCCAAAGCGTTTCGCAGCGCTTCATACCGTCCACTATCAAAAACAAACTGCGTAATTGCAAAAGTTGCGCCAAGCTCTTCCTTGCGAAGCAATACGTTGATATCCTGCATGAAATTTCCATCTGAGGCGGGATGTACATCTGGAAATGCGGCAACTCCGATGGAGAATCCACCAATTTCACTCGCTAACTCAACTAGTTGGTCAGCGTAATCAAAACCACCTGGCGTGGTTACCCAGGGCGCAGTTGGGCCACCAACTGGGTCTCCGCGCAGCGCCAGTACGCCATGGAAACCTGCGTCTTTATATTCCCCAAGGATTTCTACAAGTTCAGCGCGCGTTGAACCCACGCAAGTCAAATGGCCGATGACTTGAACGCCGGTTTTCTCGATAAATTCCGAGGCGATGCGAACCGTACGATCTCGCGTGCCGCCGCCAGCGCCGTAAGTTATTGAAACAAAGTCAGGCTTGAACTGTTGGAGCTCATCAATGGTTTTCCATAAGCTTGCTTCACTCTCGACATCTTTAGGCGGGAAAAACTCAAAGGAAATTGTGGGAGTGGTGTTAGGAACTTCAACTGTGTCGGCTGACAACTTGCCTCCTGGCGATCTGGGTAACCGGATCAATCAACGAGGCTTCGTTTCCTGAATTCTTAATTTAGCACTATGTTGCCAATTTTATTAAGCGCGTGGCGACTTAACTAAATGACCAATTGCCAAAATGGTCACGTATGAAATAGGAATCGCTGCCAGTGCGCACAGCCAGCCGTAACTCAAGAATGCAATAATTACTCCAGCAAGTGCGCCGCCAACTGCTGCGCTCAAATTCATAATGAGGTCTGAAGTACCTTGCGCAGGAGCGCGGTAATGATCTGAGACGGATTCAGACAACAAAGTTGAACCAGCGATCAAAGTGCAAGACCAGCCCAGTCCAAGCAGAAACAGCCCGATACCAAGTTGAATTTCATTATCAGCCGGTGCAGTTCCGGAAATGATGGCTGAGCCCACCAGAATTAGCCCGCCAATTGCAATTACTTTCTGGCGGCCCAATCTATCTGTTAAATATCCGACCACAGGGGACAGGGCGTACATTCCGGCAATGTGAACGCTGATTACTAGTCCAATAATGTTTAACGAAACATCGACATGCGCCATGTGAACTGGAGTCATAACCATTACCGCAACCATGATTAAGTGCCCCATGGAAAGAGCTAGTAGCCCGAGTAAGGCATTTGAACGAGAGGCAATGTGGGCAAGGACTTCTTTAGTTGGAATTTTAGTTTTGCTCGAAGATTCTTCGCTGTGACTGGCAGTGCTAGTTAGATATGGATCTGGCTTGAGGCGAAACCAAATTACCACTGAACCCATGCCGAGCATGACTGCCGAAAACATATACGGTCCAGTAAGTCTGGGAAAGCCAATTGAAGTTGCAAAGTCGCCAACCGGACCAATCAAATTTGGCCCAAGTACCGATCCAATGGTGGAAGCCCAAACTACCAGCGACAAACTTCGGGCGCGATTGTCTTGCGTGGCTAGGTCAACAGCGGCGTAACGGGCTTGATAGCCCGAGGCAGCAGCAGCTCCAACCAGGAACGTACCCAGGAACAAGACGGGTAGAAACTCGGTAGCGCCTCCTACCACTGCCAGCACAGTGCCAAGTGATCCAATTGCGTACCCAGAACTAAGGGCAAGTCTTCGTCCGCCGCGCCTGGTTAAGTTTGCAAGCGGCAGGGCCATTGCGGCTGCGCCAAGCACTCCAAAAGTTTGAGCCAATCCTGCAAGTGCTTCAGATTTAGTAATACTTGCTACCAGCAATGAGCCCGCTGCAACCGTGCTGGAATATCCGAGACCGGAAAGTGACTGCGCCCCTGCCAAAGTTTGTAGCGTTCGTTTCTGGAGTGGATGTGCTTGGGTAACGCTAGCCGAGGTCATGCCCTCACTCTATTTAGGTGGTTTAATTGGTCAGTGACCAGCACCCAAAAAACACCTGAAGCAGTGCCATCTTTCGCCGTAGTAACGCGGAGTTATTACCCAGTGATTTCTGCAGTATTTGTTGCTTTACTTGTGATTTCAAATGTCGGTGCGGTGAAGTTAATCAGCGCAGGACCACTAATTCTCGATGGTGGCGCATTTCTGTTCCCACTGGTTTACATAGCTGGCGATGTGCTGAGCGAGGTGTACGGCTTTAAGGCAGCGCGCAAAACTATTTACATCGGTTTTGGAATGGCGACCTTAGCTGCGCTGACATTCTGGTTAATACAGATTTCACCATCGGCAAGTGGCTGGGAAAACCAGGGTGCATTTGAAGCAATTTTAGGTTTTGTGCCGCGTATCGTGTTGGCCAGCGTCTGTGGGTTTCTAGTTGGCCAACTTCTCAATGCGTACGTATTGGTAAAGATAAAAGCGCGCACAAATGAGGGCTCACTTTGGTTGCGCTTAATTGGCTCAACTGTTGTAGGGGAGTTTGCTGACACCATAGTGTTTTGCACCATTGCCTTTTATGGAATCATAACCGGAGGAGATTTCTTAAATTATGTTATCGTCGGTTATGTCTACAAAACTCTGTTGGAAATTCTTTTACTTCCAATTACATATCGCGTAATTGCTCACGTTAAAGCCAACGAACCCACCTATGCGAGTTAATTAACTTTCGGTCATTCCAGGACGGCGATATTGCCCCATGAATTCAGTTTTAAATTCTTGAAATGTTCCTGCCAGCAAAGTCTCGCGCATTTTGGCTACCAACCCAACAATGAAGTATTCATTATGAATCGTTAACAAAGTTGATGCCAGTAATTCTTTTGCGTGTACTAAGTGATGCAGGTAAGCCTGGGTGTAATGCGTACAGGTGTAGCACTGGCAGCCAGCAACAAGTGGCTCGAATGACCTTCGGTATTTAGCATTCGTGATGTTAAATCTGCCCGAGTTGTTATAAACCGCAGCATTACGAGCCACTCGGGAAGCGGAAACACAATCAAATGTGTCAATGCCCGCTGCCACGCCAACAAATAGGTCTTCAGGCTCGCCAATGCCCAGTAAATGTCGCGGCCGAGATAGCGGCAACTCTTCAGTTACCCAACTAACTATTGTGCCAAGCTCATGCTTATCTAACGCGCCACCAATTCCGTAGCCATCAAAGCCCATAGCGCCCAAATCACTGGCGGCTTTACGCCGCAGGTCTTCATATTGCGCTCCTTGAATCACCCCGAATAACGCTTGGTATGGACGATGGGAGCGCTGTTTAGTTAATTCCTGATGCTCAGCAATACACCGCAGTGCCCAAAGCCGAGTGCGCTCTAGTGACATGACTTGATAGTCGCGAGTATTCATCAAGGTTGTTAATTCATCAAAGGCAAACATTATGTCAGCGCCGAGTTGATGCTGAACTTGCATGGAAAACTCTGGGGTAAACCGGTGCATCGTGCCATCTAGGTGCGACTTAAATGTCACGCCATCATCATCAACATGGGCTAACCGAGTTTTGTTTTCAGCGATCACATCATCGGATTGCACGGTATCTGTTTCCATAGCAAGTACTTTTTTGAAGCCAGCACCCAGACTCATGACTTGGAAGCCACCGCTATCGGTAAATGTTGGCCCATGCCAATTCATAAATGCCCCAAGACCACCGGCTTCATCAACTATGTCTGCGCCCGGCTGCAAGTAGAGGTGGTAAGCATTGGCCAGCAGTGCCTGAGCGCCAAGCTCGCGCATGGTTTCTGGCATAACAGATTTAACTGTTGCCTTGGTTCCAACTGGAATGAACGCCGGCGTGGCAATTTGGCCATGCGCAGTAAAGATAGTTCCAGCGCGCGCACTGCTATTTGATTCTGGGTTACTTAAAATTTCGAAGGAAAAACCCGTTTTTGTTTCAGGCACGATTAACTACAGGCCATCCAGATGGTTGGCAATCTTCTTTGCGGCGCTTCCTAAAGCCTGATATTCCTCATCAGAAAGTAAATCCACTAAATGCTTTCGCACGCCCATTACGTGATCCGGCGCTGCCGCAATAAGTGCCCTACTGCCAACTTTGGTTAATACGGCAAGTTGGCCGCGTCGATCGTCGGGGCACATTTGACGTTCAATAAGTCCAGCACTTTCCATTCGATCAACTTGGTGGGAGAGCCGGCTGCGAGATAGCAATGTCTTGGTGGCAAGATCGCTCATGCGAATTGAGTTATTCTCACTCTCAGAAAGCCGAACTAAGATTTCATAATCTGTAATGGTTAAGCCATGTTGCTCTTGGAGCTCGCGACTGAGCTGGTCTGTTAATCCCTTAGAAGCCGTAAGCCAAGCACGCCAATGCCCTTGTTGTTCTTTAGTTAGCCAGCGCGTCATAGCACCAGTCTAAACGGAATTACTTGAATTTTGAACTACACAGATGTCAGAATCTCAGCGCCAGTTGCGGTCACTACCAAGGTGTGTTCAAACTGCGCAGAGCGCAACCGGTCTTTAGTAACCACGGTCCAGTTGTCATCCCACATATCCCAAGTGTGGGTTCCTAAAGTCAACATTGGCTCAATTGTGAAAGTCATACCCTCTTCTATGACTGTGTCAAAGTGCGCAGTGTCGTAGTGGGGGATTATCAAACCAGAATGAAAAGTGGTGCTGATTCCGTGTCCAGTAAAGTCGCGAACCACGCCATAACCAAAGCGCTTGGCGTAGGACTCAATGACTCGGCCGATAACGTTTATTGGGCGGCCGGGGCGAACTGCAGCAATTGCGCGCGTTAACGATTCCTGCGTCCGCTCAACAAGTAGGCGGGATTGCTCGTCAACTTCCCCGGCTAAAAAAGTGGCATTTGTGTCGCCATGAACCCCATGGATAAATGCGGTGATGTCGATATTGCAAATGTCGCCGTCTTCAACCACGGTGGAATCTGGAATGCCATGGCAAATAACTTCATTTAGGCTCGCGCAAAGCGATTTTGGAAAGTCGCGGTAACCCAAAGTTGATGGGTAAGCATTGTGGTCAAGTAAGAATTCGTGACCAATTCGATCTAATTCATCAGTTGTGATGCCGGGGGCAACATTTGCCCCAACTTCAGCGAGAGCAAGGGCTGCAATGCGTCCGGCGATCCGCATTTTTTCGATCACTTCTTGGGATTGCACATCTGAGCCTGCATGCTTTTTTGGCGCCTTTTTGCCTACGTATTCTGGCCGGGGGATAGCGGAAGGAACTAAACGCATTGGTGTTACGACACCTGGCTTCAAAATTCCAACAGGTGCGCTCATGACCTAATCCTAAGTCAGATGTGGAAATTGTTTATTTCGCTGGCAAGCGATGCCACAATGAGTAAATGCAGTGGTGGTTTTGTTTAGTCCATAAGGCGGTCGAGGCTGGACCTGGGTGTCCAGATGAGTCTCGCTTGGGGCCTTACGAATCCCAGGAACTAGCCCTTGGGGCACTTGCCAGAATCAGTGCCCGCAATCTTGAGTTGGATGAGCAAGAAAGTGATTAAGTAACGAAATCTTTAGTTAAGTTAGCAAAGCAAAAACCCCGCCCCCAAAACTGGGAGCGGGGTTTTTGTTGAAGCAGGGGAAACTTACTTCTTCGCAGCTGGCTTGCGCTTTGCAGCTTTACGCTTTGCAGGTGCCTTCTTAGCAGCAGCCTTCTTAGCAGGAGCTTTCTTAGCAGCCTTGCGCTTTGCAGGTGCCTTCTTCTTTGCAGGTGCCTTCTTCTTGGCAGGTGCTTTTTTAGCAGCCTTACGCTTGGCAGGTGCCTTGCGCTTTGCAGCCTTCTTCGCTGGAGCCTTCTTGGCTACAGCCTTTTTCTTAGCAACCTTGCGCTTAGCAGGTGCCTTACGTGCTGTGGTTTTCTTGGCAGCCACAGGTCCTCCTCGAGGTAAGACCCTCGGACTTCCCGAAGGTTCTTGTTACTAGGTTGGCAGAAAATTCGATAGTTTGTTTGTTTTATTGCAAATATGTCACCTGCGTGTCGCAACGAAATATTTACATGAATTTTTGAAAAAACTGTCAAATTTGGAAAGTTTTTTGCACAATTCTTTGCAAACTCACAAACTCAAAAGTCATAAAAAAGCCTATGAAATAGGTATTTTCTTAGCAAATATTCACATCAAAAAAGTTTTTTAAGCTTTGGTAGGAGCGAATCCGCAACACAGCGAAAGGGGAAGTAAATTAAAAATATTTTAAAAAAAATTTTGCAAAAACGTAAAAATTTGTGGATTTCTTTAACGAAAATCTCAAAAATTCACTTCAAAGTAAGTGCTTGCTCCGGTGTCATCCTCGAGAAAAAAACCAGGACTTGGAAACTTAGATGATTTTTTTATTTCTAAGTGTAGGAGTGATCTAAGTCTGGATAAGTACCGCTGGTTACATCGTTGGCCCAAGCGCGAGCGCCAGATAACATTTCATCGCGCAAGTTTGCATAATTTTTAACAAACTTTGCTTGCTTGCCCGGCGTTAAACCAAGTAGGTCCTGCCAAACAATGACTTGCGCATCAGTTCCAGGGCCGGCGCCAATGCCAATAACGGGAACTGGAATTTGTGAAGTCAATCGACTAGCTAATTCATGTGGAACTACTTCCAGGACGATCCCAAAAACTCCCGCTGCAACTAAGGCGTGAGCATCTGCAATAAGTTGTTCGCCAGCATCCCCGCGACCTTGAACTTTGTAGCCCCCCATTTGGTGAACCGACTGTGGGGTCAAACCGATATGACCCATAACCGGGATACCTGAGCTCGTTAAAAGTTCTACCTGCGGCGCCATGTGACGACCGCCTTCAATCTTTACTGCGTGCGCCCTGCCTTCTTGCATGAAAGCAACTGCAGTTTCCAGGGCTTGGGCTGGACTTGCTTGGTATGAACCAAACGGTAGATCAGCAAGCACCATAGCTCTGGTACTTCCGCGTTCAACTGCTGCCACCAAGGGCAATAGATCAGCCACCGTCACAGGAATTGTGGAGTCGTAACCGTAAACGACCATTGCCGCTGAATCGCCTACGAGTAAAACAGGTATGCCGGCCTCATCAAAAATGCTGGCACTCAGGGCATCGTACGAAGTAATCATGGGCCATTTCTCGCCACTTGATTTTGCATCGATTAGATCGCTGGTAGTAATTCGGCGGGATTGTTTTCCGCCATACAACGGCTCGATAGACATTTAGTTCTCCACTCTCGAGGCTGCGCTGTGGCAGTCCCCGGATCTGTACCTCTATTGTGTCAGGGATTTAGAACCACGTGCCAGTTGCTGAAAAACCCGTGGATTCGCTGAAAAAAGTTAGGCCATATTTACTGAACTAACGTTTCTTCGCTATTCGCTGAAAAAAGTTAGGCCATATTTACTGAACTAACGTTTCTTCGCTATTCGCTGAAAAAAGTTAGGCCATATTTACTGAACTAACGTTTCTTCGCTATTCGCTCCAAAAGTTGGTTA
>JBEEND010000032.1:0-15709 GCA_041192345.1 Actinomycetota bacterium | reverse complement strand
CACAATCTGCCAAACTTTCCCGGGCCGCCTTGATGTCTCCAGTTTCATCGCTGCCACTTGGAAAAGGGTTGTAGGAATCATCAAATCCAAGAACAGTTGGTGGACTCATTGAATGCGCAACTGCTGCCGTAGCACTTCCGCCGCGAACGTTTTGTAAATCTGCTTTATCTAGCGCGTAGAAGATTGCCTTACGGCAAGAAGCGCTATCAAGTGGTGCAATTTGTGGATTGACCACAATGAAATTAACAAAACTCATTTCTGGATTATCGACCAACTTGCGCTGATCAGAATCCTGCAAAACTTGGTCGCGAACAGCTGGGCCTAATCCAAAATTAATTTTTAAATCAATTTCTCCGTTAAGTACAGCTTGATCAGTTGAGTCAGAATCTGGAAACACTTGCCACGAAATTGAATCAACTTTTGGGATTCGAATCCCGTCTGATTCTTGCGTCCAGTTTGGGTTGCGCACGAAAGAGTATTTAATTTCGCTTTGGTCAATTGTCAAAACAAATGGTCCATTTGATGCTGGGTTTGAGGCATAAGTTAATCCAGCCGTGCGCAGTTCAACATCCCGCGATTGTTTAATGGGTGCAAACTGCGGCGTGGCAAGTAAGCGAGAAAATTCTGGATACGGCCGGGTTAAATTGAAAATTAAATTGCGCTCATCTGTCACCACAATTGAAGCTAAATCTGCAGTTGGGTCGACATAAGGACCCTTGTAATCAGGGATTCCTTTAGTGCAGGTACTAAACAAGCAAAGGGTTTCAAAAGATATTGGACTTTGGAGTGAGTCATCAAATAATCGCAGAATCGAATACTTCACATCACTTGCTGTCACCGGGGTACCGTCACTCCAAAAGACATCATCGCGCAACGTGAAATTCCAAGTTGTTTTTTCAGCATTGAATGCAGGAGCTGCGATAACTAGGTCGGGTGTTAGTGTCAAACCTTGTTCTCCTGGAGCACCCACAAACGCCATTAAGTTACGGCTATAAATCCGAGTCACGACTGCGCACCAAGAGTCAAAACTTTGTGCTGGGTCTAGGGAATCACACGGGCTCGAAGAACCAAGGCGAAGTATGCCCTGCGCCCCATCACTTACTCCAACAGCTCTGGTCATACCGGCATTGAAGCCACCGGGTGAATTAGTGAGAACGGTTGACCCATTGAGGAATCCGAGGGAAATTATTGCCACAACTAGAAGGAGGCTTAATTTACTTAAAACGGATGGCTTCATTTAATCGACCTAGGTATTTTTTGCTTTCTTGCTCACGCGGTCACGGTCAACCTTGGCTAGCTGTACTTTGCGGATTCGAACTGCAGTTGGCGTGACTTCTACGCACTCATCTTCCCGGCAAAATTCCAGAGCTTGTTCCAAGCTGAGATTTTTAGCTGGAATTAAGCGCTCAAGTTCATCGCCAGTTGCCTGTCTAACGTTTGTCAATTTCTTCTCACGAACGACATTTACATCCATGTCTTCGGAGCGGGCATTCTCGCCAATGATCATGCCTTCATAAACTTCAGTAGTTGGTGAGACGAAAAGCGTGCCGCGCTCCTGGATACTGAAGCACGCATAAGAAGTCACTGCGCCACGTCGATCAGAAATTAGCGAACCTGATGGTCTGGTGCGTAGTTCCCCAAACCATGGTGCGTAATTTTCAAAGATGTGATTCATTAATCCGGTGCCTCGAGTTTCCGTTAAGAACTCAGTGCGAAAACCAATTAGCCCGCGAGCTGGCACGATGTATTCCATCCGGACCCAGCCAGTGCCGTGATTAACCATTTGTTCCAGGCGGCCTTTACGCAAGCCCAAAAGTTGTGTGACTACGCCAACAAAATCTTCTGGCACATCAATAGTTAAGCGCTCCATTGGTTCATGCTTTTTGCCATCGATTTCTTTGGTGACCACCTGTGGCTTGCCAACAGTCATTTCAAACTTTTCGCGGCGCATAAGTTCTACAAGAACGGCAAGTTGTAATTCTCCACGCCCTTGAACTTCCCAAGTATCAGGTCGCTCAGTTTCTAGCACTCGAATCGAAACGTTACCGACAATTTCTGCTTCTAACCGAGTCTTTAGTAAGCGGGCAGTTACCTTGCTGCCTGTTTCACCAGCTAATGGGGAGCTGTTGATGCCAATTGTCATCGAGATTGATGGTTCGTCAATGATGAATAACGGCAAGGCGATTGGATTTTCTGGATCCGCTAAAGTTTCGCCGATCGTAATGCTTTCAAATCCTGAGATAGCAATAATGTCACCAGGACCTGCTGAATCAACTGGCACTCGATCTAACGCCTGAGTCATTAAAAGCTCAACAACTTTTGCTCGCTCAGTTGTGCCATCGGCTTTCATCCAAGCAACTTGCTGACCTTTGTTAATAGTTCCATTCTTTACTCTACAAAGTGCTAAGCGTCCGAGGTAAGGCGAAGAGTCAAGGTTTGTGACGTGGGCCTGAAGTGGCGCATCTGGATCATACGTCGGTGCTGGTACATGGTTTATCAACGCTTCAAATAGTGGTTCTAGATTTTCTTCCTCTGGCATTCCGCCATCGACTGGACGAGTTAAAGAAGCTCGGCCTGCTTTGGCTGAGGCATAAATAATTGGAAATTGAATTTGTTCTTCGTCGGCATCTAAATCAAAAAACAATTCATAAGTCTCATCGACTACTTCGGCAATTCGAGCATCGGGGCGATCAACTTTGTTGATTAATAGGATTACCGGCAACCGCTTCTGGAGAGCTTTGCGCAATACGAAACGAGTTTGCGGCAGTGGTCCTTCACTTGCATCAACAAGTAAAACGACGGCATCTACCATTTCCAGGCCGCGCTCAACTTCGCCGCCAAAGTCAGCGTGACCAGGGGTGTCAATAATGTTCAGGGTTACGCCACCTTCTTGCGCTGAGGGTCCGTTGTATCGCACGGCAGTGTTCTTGGCCAGAATCGTAATGCCCTTTTCCCGCTCAAGATCCATGGAATCCATAACTCGGTCATTGACATCTTGATTTGCCCGGAAAGCTCCAGATTGCCAAAGCATGGCATCTACTAGCGTTGTTTTTCCGTGGTCAACGTGGGCAATAATGGCAACATTTCGAAGGTCGTTGCGAACAGCAGTTTGGGTCACTGTCCTTATTCTAGTTGAGAAATATAGGGTTCAAGCACCAGCAGTTCATGGCCATAAAGGTCAGTGGCTCTACGTGGTCACAAGAGAAAAGCCGTGCGGAAGTGGCCACCAGGCCAGTTGATATCGTTAGGGCGCAGTTAGCTGGGGGCTAACTAAACATTGAAGCGGAATTCGACTACGTCCCCATCGACCATTACGTAATCTTTTCCTTCCATGCGAACTTTTCCGTTTGCTTTGGCTTGCGCTACTGAGCCAGCTGAAACTAGATCATTAAATGCCACAATTTCTGCCTTGATGAAACCTTTTTGAAAGTCAGTGTGAATTACGCCAGCTGCTTCCGGCGCAGTTGCACCCACTGGAATAGTCCAGGCGCGCGACTCTTTCGGACCAGCCGTCAAATACGTCTGCAGACCTAGAGTTTTAAATCCCACCCGAGAAAGTATGGATATTCCGCTTTCATTTTGACCGACAGATTGCAAGAGTTCAAGGGCTTCATCGTCTGGCAATTCACCAAGTTCTGCTTCCAACTTGGCATTCATAAATACCGCTTCAACGGGAGCAACTAATGCGCTGAGGGAATTTTTTAGTTCATCATCAACAAGCTCTTCTTCATCCAAATTGAATACATAGATAAATGGTTTTGCAGTGAGTAAAAACAGTTCCCGAATTGGCTCATAATTCAACTTTGATTCAAAAATTGTTTTACCTGAATTCAGAATCTCTACCGCTTGTTCAGCCGTAGCAAGTGCTTCCGCTTTAGCCTTGTCAAGACGTGATTCCTTTAATAATCTCGGCATCACTTTTTCTAAAGTCTGCATATCTGCCAAAATTAATTCGGTATTGATGGTTTCGATATCATCTTTTGGTGAAATCTCACCATCTACGTGAACGACATCTGGATCCTTAAATGCTCTAATGACTTGGCAAATAGCTTCTGATTCACGAATGTTTGCCAAGAATTTATTTCCAAGACCTTCACCTTCGCTGGCGCCTCGAACAATTCCAGCGATATCAACAAAAGTTACAGTTGCCGGCAGAATTCGCTCCGAATTAAAAATTCCAGATAAAACGGGAAGCCTGGCATCGGGAACTTCAACTACACCAGTGTTTGGCTCGATTGTGGCAAATGGATAATTGGCCGCAAGTACATTATTTTTTGTCAATGCATTAAATAATGTGGATTTTCCAACGTTGGGTAAACCAACGATTCCAATAGTTAGGGCCATGGGATCTAAGCGTAGAGGTAACCCAAGTACACCTGCGACGCCCCATTAACCCGATACCTTAGAGGCATGCAAATATCCGCAAAGCGCACAGGTGATATAAGTCCAGCCAATGTTGGTTGGACTTACCCAGGTGTCATTATTTTGACGCCTTTTATCATGATGGTTGTGATGGCCTTGGACATTATGATTAACGGCGACATTGGACTGATCTCGAACCTTGGAATGTTAGTTGGTGGTGTTGTTGCAGCGATAAATGTCAGAACCGCTGACTTTCAATCTGCGATCTGGGTTACCCCGCTCGCTTGGGTGATTTCATTGCTTACCGTTGGACAATTAGCTCCAATGCGCGGCGGCTCTTTTTTTCGTGAACAAATACTGCACCTGACTTACGGTTTGGCGATGCACGCTTGGTGGATTTTAGGCGCCACCGCTGTGGCCGCCGCAATATCAATCTTTAGGCGCGGCCGGCAGCCTTAATGTCTCGGCGCAATTCTGGCGGCAACGCGAATTGCAGATGCTCTTCAATGGTTTCTACTTCTTCAACGGAATCGAAGCCGCGCTGCGCTAACCAGGTGAGTACACCATTTACTAAAATCTCTGGCACGGATGCGCCACTTGTTACGCCAACGGTTGTTACCCCAGCAAGCCATTCTTCTTTAATCTCAGCAGCAAAATCCACACGATAAGCAGCAGTTGCGCCAGCTTCAAGTGCCACGTCGACTAGTCGAACTGTGTTAGATGAATTTGCTGAGCCGACAACAATCATGAGTTCACACTTATTCGAAATTTCTTTCACAGCTTTTTGACGGTTTTGCGTGGCATAGCAAATGTCGTCACTTGGTGGGTCTAATAACTGTGGAAACTTAGCGCGCAATCTATCTACAGTTTCTAACGTCTCATCGACAGACAATGTTGTCTGCGATAACCAAGCCACAGGTCGACTCGGATCGATCTCAATATCCTGCACGTGAGCAGGGCCGTCGACTAACGTCATGTTTTTGGGCGCTTCACCCATGGTGCCTTCAACTTCTTCGTGGCCCTCATGGCCAATAAACAAAATTTGATAATCATCTTGAGCGAACCTGCGTGCTTCGGCATGAACTTTTGTAACTAGCGGACAGGTAGCGTCTATCGTCTTTAAGTTTCGTTGCGCCGCTTCTTCATGAACCGCTGGCGAAACTCCATGTGCGCTAAAAACTACGGTCGCACCCTCCGGGACTTCATCAGTCTCGTTAACAAAAATGGCGCCTTTTGCTTCCAATTCCGTAACCACAAACTTGTTATGAACTATTTCCTTACGGACATAAATTGGCGCGCCATGCAACGCAAGAGTTTTTTCCACGGTTTCCACGGCGCGATCAACTCCCGCACAGTAACCACGGGGCTTAGCTAATAGAACTTTTCGCTGGGTTTGGCTCACTACTCCATCGTAAACCAGATCGCACACACTTGGGTTCTGGCATTGGGCAGAATAGAGCCATGGATGAGACAACTGACAACAAACCGGGGCAGGTACCTGAAACCCCACTGGCTGTGCATGCGGTTTCCACCATGATCGGGGAATACATAGCGCGGCTTGGAACTATTTGGGTAGAAGGCCAACTGGCCGAGGTAAATCCGCGAAAAGGCCTTACTTACTTATCTCTTCGAGACACAGATCGAGACGTATCACTTTCACTTTATGTTGCTTCTGGCGTAATGGAATCTTTGGCAACAAGCGTGGAGCAGGGCGCTCGAGTTCTCGTTCAAGTGAAAGCTGACTGGTGGGCTAAACGAGGCTCAATGCAATTCAAAGTGCTGCAACTTCGCGCTGTTGGAATTGGCGAATTAATGGCGCGCCTAGAGGCGCTGCGGAATCTGTTAGCAGCTGAGGGACTTTTTAACGAAGAAAGAAAAAAACCGTTACCATTTCTGCCAAGGCGAATCGGGTTGATATGCGGTCAAGGTAGCGACGCAATGCATGACGTGATCGAAAATGCCAAGCGGCGCTGGCCGGACGTGCAATTTGAAGTGCGTGAAGTGGCTGTGCAAGGCGTGAATTGTGTGAGGCAAGTAAGTTCAGCTCTCACCGAACTTGATGCGATCAGCGACATTGATGTGATTGTTATTGCACGAGGTGGCGGCGCATTTGAAGATTTATTGCCTTTTAGCGATGAGTCTTTGATTCGAGTTGTTGCAGGTGTTAATACGCCAGTCGTTGCAGCAATCGGACACGAGGAAGATCGGCCATTAATTGATTATGTAGCTGATTATCGAGCCTCAACTCCAACAGATGCTGCGCGCAGAATTGTTCCAGACGTTTTACAGGAAATAGCCGACTTACGAAATTCTTGGGCCAGAATTCAAACTTTAGTTTCGACAAACCTCAATCGGCTGAAACAAGAACTTGAACTAACTAAAAATCGCCCAGCCTTAGCTTCGCCGGCGACTTTGATTGAGCAGCGACTTAAAGATAACACTGCTGCAAGAACTGCAATCTACGTACAAGTTCTGAATTTTTTAAAACTAGAAAGTGCGCACGTCAAAGGTGCTTCAGCAACTTTGCGGGCACTTTCGCCACAAGGAACACTTGAGCGTGGGTTCGCAATTGTGAGATCAAAATCTGGAGAAATTGTGCGGACTGTGAGTTCGGTGCCAGTGGGCACCAAGGTAAAAATTAGATTTGCTGATGGCGAAACTAGTGCTGAAATTTCAGCGGACTAATCCTGGTCTTGCTCGGGTTTCGTAGTTGGGCGAAGTGCCTCTAGTCGCGATTTCGCGCCAGCTAGTTTTTCTTCACAAATTGCAGCTAACTTTTCGCCTTGTTCCCAAAGTTTGACCATGTCATCAAGTGCGATGTCCTTGTTTTCAAGTAATGCGACAACTTCGTCCAACTGCGACTTAGCTGCCTCATACGAAAGTTCGTCTTTTGCCATAACTTAATTCTACGGGCTAACTTGTTCCAAAGATTGAGCAAATTCCAGCAATTCCGCCCACTGCACAGTTCCTGCTACCACAGTTGTAACCTCACCATTAGTTTGCACAAATGAGCGTGTGAGCGGCTTAGCTATTTCACACTTTTGCCAAGTTGAAGCTACTGCTGTCTTATTATTTTTAATTAACTCGGTACTTTCACAATCTGCATCGTTTGTGGCAGTCGCAATTACTTTTCGCGCTGGTCCATCACTTTGCCAAATTGAGATGTATTCACCGGCCTCCGTTTGGAAGCCAACTAGCCAGCGAACATCACCTGGCTCGCCATAAGACTCTGGTTCAAATCTGGCGCTTGTTGCGCGGTAGCCCTTTGGTAATTCACTTGGAATGGAAATTGGCCAAATCGCAGAAAGTTTCGCATTTTCAACTGCTGCTGGGTAGTCAACCGATTGCACAACTTCTTGTTGTGGTCGCCATGCCAACAACATGATCACCCCAACCGTTGCCGTGACGGCTGCCATGGACAGAATCATGTCCCATGCAGTTTCTCGTCCCCGAGGTTTACGTCCAGCCATATCTTCTATATTGCCCTGTTTGATGAGACTTCGCGCTGCCACCTTGAGTGCACTGCACGCTACTTACGCAATGCTGGCTCCAAACTTAGGAATAGGCTAGGAATATGACTTCGTTTAAGTACACCGAAATACTTCCGTTGGCTGAAAATGCACCTGAGTTTCGCTTAGTTACAACCGAAGGTATATCCACCACAACTCTCGGGGATCGAACTTTTCTGAATATTGACGCCAGCGTTCTAGAGAAAGTTGCTTACGAAGCAATTCATGATATTTCCCACTACTTGCGTACCAGCCACTTGGAATCGCTGCGCAAAATTATTGACGATCCAAGTGCCTCGCCTAATGATCGATTTGTGGCAACTGACTTAATGAAAAATGCAAACATTGCAGCAGGTGGAGTTTTACCTATGTGCCAAGACACTGGCACAGCAATCGTTTCGGCAAAGCGAGGTTCCCAAGTGCTAACTTCTGGACCAGATGAAGAAGCGTTAAGTCGCGGTATTTACCAGGCATACCAAAAGCTAAATCTGCGTTACTCGCAACTTTCTCCGCTGAACATGTGGGATGAGAAAAATACTGGCGATAACTTGCCAGCCCAAATTGAAATTTATTCTGACACTAAACCTGGGCACGAAAATAGTTACGAATTTTTATTCATAGCCAAAGGTGGCGGCAGCGCAAATAAGAGCTTTTTGTACCAAGAAACTAAGGCAGTACTTAATAAGGCCAGTTTCCTACAATTTATGGATGAGAAACTTCGCTTGATTGGAACCTCTGCTTGCCCGCCTTATCACTTGGCAATTGTTGTTGGCGGCACCAGCGCAGAGTATGCCTTAAAGGTTTCTAAGTTAGCAAGTACAAAATATTTAGATGCGCTTCCTACCGAGGGTGGCCCTGATGGAAATGGGTATCGCGACTTAGAAATGGAAGCCGAAATTCTCAAGCTGACAGAAAGCTTTGGAATTGGAGCGCAATTTGGTGGCAAATATTTTTGCCACGACGTTCGAGTAATTCGGTTACCGCGTCACGGTGCATCATGCCCAATTGCAATTGCAGTTTCTTGCTCAGCGGATCGCCAAGCGCTGGTGAAAATTGATGCAACTGGTGCCTACATTGAGGCACTTGAAAAAGACCCAGCACGTTTTCTACCCGAAGTTACTTCTGAGCACTTTGCTGAAGACGTTGTTAACGTAAATTTAGATCAGCCAATGGACCAAATCCGAAAAGTACTTTCTGGTCTTGAAGTAAAGACTCGAATTTCGTTAACTGGTTCCTTGATCGTGGCTCGGGATTTAGCACATGCCAAGATTTTGGAAATGTTAGACAGCGGGCAAGAGTTGCCGCAGTACTTTAAAGATCATGCCGTTTATTACGCTGGGCCAGCAAAGACTCCCGAGGGTTACGCATCTGGTTCATTTGGACCAACAACCGCGGGTCGAATGGATGCTTACGTGGATCGCTTCCAAAAAGCTGGAGGTTCTTTCGTAATGCTTGCGAAAGGAAATCGAAGTGCAGCCGTGACAAAAGCTTGTCAAGACAACGGTGGTTTTTATCTTGGATCAATTGGTGGACCAGCCGCACGATTAGCAAAAGACAACATAACCAAAGTTGAAGTTTTAGATTTTCCAGAATTGGGTATGGAAGCTATCTGGAAAATTGAAGTTAAAGATTTTCCTGCTTTTGTGATTGTGGACGATAAAGGGAATGACTTTTATGCCGAGACTTTGCGTCCGGTAACCCTGAACATTTCAGTTGGTCCCCCCGCTTAACTGGTTTTTGCTTAAGGCTTGAATTTTTTAGCTGGCGGCCACGGGCTCCAGCCGCGAGCTAACCAGCCCTGGTAAGCAACTAGATCTTGTTCCTGGCAGGATGCTTTGCTCGCTTTTTTTGCATACTTTAAGCCACCGTAAGTTTTCCAAAAACCCGCATTCATTTGCCAAGTGCCTTGATACTTTCCATTGCTACCGGTTGATTTGCAGTTGTTGTTGGACTCAACACGCTTTAAATAAATTGCCGTTGGAGATGTTACCCAGGTTTCAAAAGAAATCTTTAGTCGCTCAGCCTTATCTAAATTACGAGTCGGATCATCGACAGTCCGAACTACCGCAGCGGATGCAGGTACCACGGTCACTGCTTGACTAATTAATATTGCCAGCGCCAGTAAGGCCTGCTGGAAAATTCGAAGATTCATAACTCTGCCAGTTTAGCAAAGAATTTTTAGAGTTACGCTGGAAGGTCCTCTAGCATTTCAGTAACTAGTGCTGCAATGGGCGAACGTTCCGAACGTGTCAAGGTAACGTGAGCAAATAGTGGATGGCCTTTTAATTTTTCAACTACTGCAACGACTCCATCATGACGACCAACTCGCAAGTTATCTCGCTGCGCCACGTCATGAGTTAACACCACGCGGCTGTCTTTTCCAATGCGTGAGAGAACTGTTAGTAAAACATTTCGCTCCAAGGATTGTGCTTCATCCACGATTACAAATGTGTCATGCAGTGAACGGCCACGTATGTGGGTTAATGGCAACACTTCAAGCATCCCGCGCTCCAAGATTTCATCAATCACGTCAGCGGAAGTTAGCGCAGAAAGTGTGTCAAAAACTGCTTGCGCCCATGGCGACATTTTCTCATTTTCACTGCCTGGCAAATATCCCAATTCCTGCCCACCGACTGCATATAAAGGGCGAAAAATGACAACTTTGCGATGTTGGCGGCGCTCCATAACTGCTTCTAGACCCGCACAAAGGGCCAATGCGCTTTTGCCAGTTCCAGCTCTACCGCCAAGTGAAACAATTCCAATTTCAGGATCAAGTAGGACATCAAGTGCAATTCGCTGTTCGGCACTTCGCCCGTGTAATCCAAAGGCTTCGCGGTCGCCACGAACTAACTGCAATCTTTTATCTGGTGTCACCCGAGCCAGTGCACTTCCCCGGTCGCTGGAAAGTACAACACCTGTGTGGCATGGGTGCTCCCGCGCACTTTCATGATCAATTATTTCTTCACTATAAAGATCATCTATCTGGGTACTTGCAACTGTTACTTCAGTCATTCCAGTCCAGCCACTTGATGGCACAGTTTCTGCCCGATACTCCTGCGCTTCTAAACCGACCGCAGATGCTTTTACTCGAAGTGGTAAATCTTTACTTACTAGAACAACATCGCAACCTTCTTCGGCTAAATTGCGCGCAATCGACAAAATTCGAGTGTCGTTATCACCTAAGCGAAATCCGGCTGGCAAAATTTCTGAGTTAGTGTGGTTAAGTTCAACACGAAGTACACCACCACTTTCACCAATTGGCAGCGGGGCATCAAGTCGTCCATGTTTGATTCGCAAGTCATCCAAACTGCGCAGCGCAGATCGGGCAAAATATCCAAGTTCCGGGTGGGTTCGTTTAGATTCCAATTCCGTAATAACAACAATTGGAATTACAACCTCGTGTTCATCGAATCGAAACAATGCGCTTGGGTCTGATAGTAAAACGCTGGTATCAAGTACGTAAGTGCGCTTTTGAGTGTTCGATTCAGTCATGCAATTACCCGCATTTTCAGATTTATCCATGGGAAGGATCGGACCTGACCGATACTCTTGACCGTATTCCTATGAGACTTTTGTTGGCGCCAGACACGCCGTATTTAAAGTGACACCTAGTTAAACACTGTGATAACTGCGCGGGTGTGGAAGGTTGCAGTAAGACCTACTAATCTGGGGCGCATGGGAAGATTGCGCACATTAGTAGGTGAAGTTGCTTATGACCTCTATGGCCACCGACTAACTTCTGCGCTGCATAGTGACCAACTTCCCGCACATGTCGGTGTAATTCTTGATGGGAATCGTCGCTGGGCTGCTGAGATTGGTTCCTCAAGTGCGTACGGGCACCGAGTAGGCGGGGAAAAGATAGCTGAATTTTTAGGCTGGTGCGAAGAGTTAGGCGTTGAAGTAGTCACGCTTTGGTTGCTTTCCACTGACAATCTGGCCCGCGATCCTGAAGAACTTGATGCTTTGTTAAAAATTATTGAAGAAACCGTCACATCCCTGGCGCAAACTAATCGTTGGCAAATTCACCCAGTGGGTGCGATGGAAGCATTACCAGAACGAACAAAAATTGCATTAACTAAAGCCCTGACCCAAACCCAGAAAGTTAAAGGGCTGTTAGTGAACGTTGCTGTTGGATATGGCGGCCGACAAGAAGTTGTCGATGCGGTTCGATCTCTCCTGCACGAGCAATCTGCAGCTGGGCAAACTCTTGACGAGATAGCTTCGGCATTAACCATTGAACATGTGGCATCGCACTTATATACAAAGGGACAACCTGATCCCGACTTGGTGATTCGAACTTCTGGTGAACAGCGACTAAGCGGTTTTTTGCTCTGGCAGAGTGCGCATTCTGAGTTTTATTTCTGTGAAGCGTATTGGCCAAATTTTCGCAAAATCGATTTTTTGCGTGCAGTGCGTTCATACGCAGCGCGCAATCGCAGGTATGGAATTTAATTCGCTACGCCAATTGCATTTTTAAATTCCGCAATGCTAGTTATTGGCGCCTGGCAAACAAAGCCACGACAAACATATGCTGTATCAAACTCTGTAGCTTTGGTTCTGCCCTGCAACAGCGGTTGAACACTGTTCCAGGCGTACACTAAACCTGGCGAAGTTCCTAAGGCAATAAGTTTTTTAAACTCGGAATCTTCGGCGCAGGCCAAAGCAACTTCACGCGGCCCATCAAACCACATCGTAAAAACTGAACCGCTCCAACCTGCAAAGCGAGTGTGCGAAGCCACAAGTGGAATTAATGCTGGAATTAAAGTTTCTGCCCATTCGCGAAGTCGTTGGTCATTAGAAAGCGCTGAATATGTAAGGGCTGCATCCAGGGTCGCAGCCCAACCAGAAGGTGTCACGTTGTCAGTGGGATCAACTTGCCTCGTTGTGACGTGCTGTGCCACTGGCGGCACATCGTTGGCAGTATCCGCTAACCCACTTCCCTGTTGAAAATGATCCTGAATGTCTTGCAGTAAAACGCCAGCTTTAGTTCGCCAAGCATCCTCCCCAGTTATTTGCGCGAGGGATAAAAATGCACTTGCAACTAGTGCTTGATCCTCAAGAATGCCTAGGGCATGTAGTCCTGGCTTTGCATCTCGGGAAACTCGAATTAAGCGATTTGGATATGCGGGATCTGCGCCAAGATGAGTTTTGGCCAACAAGTTTGCGGCTTGGGTTGCGGCAGCTAACCAGTCTTGGCGATCACAGATACTTCCAGCATCAACTAAGGCGCGGATAGCAAGTCCATTCCAACTGGCAACGACCTTGTCGTCACGACCTGGGCGGGGACGCTCATTGCGGATTTCAAGTAGCCGGTTGCGAATTCCTGACCAGCGCGGCCAGTCATTAGGGTCGCTAAGAAGTGTCAAGACAGATTTACCGTCTTCAAAAGTTCCCTCAGTACTCACGTTACAAAGTTGATTAACCCAAGTTCCATCTTCAATTCCAAGAGTTGAGATGAGCTGCTCTGGCGTCCAGGCATAAAACGCACCTTCGTGCGAATGACCAGAACTTTCCTGAATGCTGTCAGCATCAAGGGCTGCGGCAAACCCGCCTTCTGGGGTTAACATTTCTCGCAGCAAAAAATCAGCTGTTTCCGTGGTGACTCGAAGCGCTAACTCACTTCCGGTTAGGCGATACAAGTGTGCATAAACAGAAAGCAGTTGCGCATTGTCGTAGAGCATTTTTTCAAAATGTGGCACAGTCCAAGTTGCATCTACGCTGTAGCGAGCAAAGCCACCACCGATTTGGTCATACATTCCCCCGCGTGCCATAGCGTCACAAGTTTTTTCCAACATTTCTAGAACTCGCGGATCAAAATCTTGCAGTCCTAGTTTCTGAAGTGATTGGCTGCGAATAAGGAATTCCAAAACGAGAGCTGGCGGAAATTTCGGGGCCTGACCAAAACCCCCATTCACTGGATCAAAAGACTTTGCCAGTGAGTCAATTGCACTATGCAACGCCAATTCAATATCTTCCCGAACAAAATCAGATGTGGAATCTCCAAGTAATTCATTACGCGAACCTAGGTGCTCCATTATTCGCGATGCTGAATCACCAACTCGTTCCCGCTCTTTGTGCCAAGTATCAGTTAGTGCCAATAGAACTTGGGTAAATGATGGCATGCCATGCGAGGGGCGCGATGGAAAATAAGTTCCTGCGTACCATGGCCGGCGCTCATGATCTAGCCAGACTGACATCGGCCAACCACCATGTCCAGTCATTGCCTGCGTTGCTTCCATGTACAGAGAATCCACAGCGGGAAGCTCTTCGCGATCGACTTTGATATTGACAAAGTTTTCATTCATCAAGGCAGCCACATCTGGGTTTTCAAAACTTTCATGGGCCATAACATGACACCAATGGCAGGCGCTGTAACCAACGCTTAAAAAAATTGGAACGTCTCTGGCTTTCGCTAACTCAAAAGCCGCTTCACCCCAGGGGTACCAATCAACTGGGTTATCCGCATGCTGTAGCAAGTACGGCGAAGTGGAATCAGATAAACGATTAGGCACGCTTTATTGTTTCAGGTAAACCCGCGTTATGCGAAAGTGGTTAGGCAACTGGAGCAACAGGAATCTGGATTTCATTTCTTCGCATAAACCAGGGAGTCCACGGTGGATCAAATCGAGCAAATCTTGCGTTACCAGCGGTGCGGTAGCCGGCTGCGTCAATTGCGGCTAATAATTTTGTGAGCCGCTCTTGGTAACTTGCTGCTGACCAAAGTCCAGTAAATCTAGCTACGGCCACCAACTCTTGTGGCTTGAACCGAAGTGCTACCCGATTATCGGTTGGTTTCGGCGCGCCCGGTTCATCGATTTCACTTGGCAATACGAAACTCACAATGTGCGCTGTGCCTGCCGGCTCTTGGATAACAGGAGAGGTCATCGAAATTTTTGTGCCCGGCTGATTCTGACCACCTATGTATCCAACTAATGGGCCAAAGCCAGCATTGCCGGCTTTTTCAAAATTTGAAGTTATCTCAATGTCAGCCAGAACGCATGGTTCATAATTTCTAAGTTCAAACCCAGCAAAACTATTAACTACCGAGTATTTCTGTTCTTTCACCATGTTCGGATCCTACCTTTTGGCAACTTAACTTTTGGAGAAAAATTGCGCCCTAAGCAAATGGTAAAACTATTCGTGAATTGTCACTGGGCGCGAAACGATTACGCCAGAAATTAACTGAATCAACAAAGCAATTCCAAGTGCGATGAAAGCTGCTGACCATGAATTTGTGACGTCGCGAAGAAATCCCATAACTAACGGCCCAATAGCAGAAATTATGTAGCCACCACCTTGCATAAAGGATCCTAAATCTCGAGAAGTTTCTGGACTTCCTGAACGCAGTAAAACCAAAGTTAAGGCAAGTGGAAATGAGGATCCCAAACCTACCCCTAATAGAAACACCCAAAGCCAAGTTGCTGCTGGCCACAATCCATAAATTGCAAAACTGTAAATTCCAACCAGCCCAACGGCAAAGATGACAACGAAAGTGACGCACAAACCAACTTGCGAAGTAAATCTTGCGGCAAGTGGGGGCACAAACAATCCAGTTGGCAACCCAATCAATACTAATAGTGCGAGCTGGTTACCTGCGGTTACTGGATCTGTTCCAGCTTCGCGGAGTATTGTAGGCAACCAGGTATTCATGGAATGAAAATTTATGGATTGAAAGCCAAAGTAAAAGGTCAAACTCCAGGCAAGTGGATTACGAAGTAAAGCTTTCATATTGTGCGGTGTCGTTAATGGCACATCTTTAGTTTTTGGGTTTCGATAAAACTGCCAAATGATAAAAATAATCAAAGGCAGTATCGCCCACACCGCGAGTGCTTCTCGCC
>JBEEND010000031.1:0-15846 GCA_041192345.1 Actinomycetota bacterium | reverse complement strand
TCAACACTGGAACTGACTTTGGAGGCATGTTGTGCCTTGAGGTTTTCGAGACTTTCCTCGTTTTCCTCTTCGTCAGTCTTTCGTGGGGCGTCGTAATCTGTTGCCATGTCGAACTCGAGTCTCCTTGAAGCTTCCGGAACAACTGTTTTGCAGTTGCTATCGTGACGGACTGTACGTCATTAGGTATTACAGCCCAACACCGCCCCCATGTTAATCGATACGCCGCAATTCTTCGGGATATCTGCGAGCGTTTTCAACATAAGTTTTGATCGAGTAAGCAATGGTTTCGGGATCGGCGGCACCTGGCTTTATTTTGGCTGGTACTCCAACGGCTAAGGCGCCAGCTGGCACAACCATGCCGCCCAGCACCACAGCCCCGGCTGCAACTAATGCGCCAGTTTCAACTACTGCGGCGTGAAGTACGAGCGATCCGGAACCAACTAACGCGCCAGATTCGATGGTGCAACCCTCTAAATGCGCATTGTGCCCAACGGTGCATTCATCCCCAACAATCGTTGGAAGTTCAGCAGTGCAATGGATAACTGTTCCGTCCTGAATAGAAGTTCGAGCCCCAATGACAATGTGACTTGAGTCCCCACGCAACACAGCGCATGGTCCAATGAAGCAAAGGTCGCCGATTGTTACATCGCCGATTATTACTGCTTCGGGGTGAACAAAAGCTGATGCCGAAATTTTTGGGACTTTCGCACCAAACGCATAAATTGCCATGACGATCCTCTTCTCCTATTTAATCAACCAGGTTTAATCAACCAGGACTTGCTAATTTTCCAGACCAATAACATCACTATCAGCATTATTGGTTTCCAGTATTGCAATCAGATCCGCGTTAATGGCTGGGGTGGTAACCACAATCATGTCGTTACCAACTTTGTTTCCCCACAGTCCACTTGAAATCGCGCCCGCTTCCCGCGCAATTAATTCACCGGCTGCGTGATCCCAATCATTTACTCCGCGTTCGTAGTAACCATCTAAAACGCCATCAGCCACTAGGCATAGGTCTATCGCGCAGGATCCAAGGCGCCTGATGTCGGCAACTCTTGGAAGTACTTGGGTAAGCACTCGTGCTTGACTTTCCCGGCGCGCACTTGAGTAGCCAAACCCAGTTCCAATAACTGCCGAACTTAGCTCAGTGCAATTGGATACTTGCAAGATTCGCCCGACTCCTTGGTCAATGACCCAAGAACCTAAACCTTGACTTGAGATATACATCTGGTCATAAACCGGGGCATAAATCACCCCTGCGATCGCCTCGCCTGATTTCAAGTCTTTAAGTCCGATTGAAACGCACCAATGTGGAATCTGGTGCAGATAGTTCACAGTTCCATCAATTGGGTCAATCACCCACTGCAAACCTGAAGTCCCTTGGGAATTGGCGCCCTCTTCCCCCAGGATGGCATCATCTGGGCGATGCTTATTCAACTTCGCCACGATGTAGGCCTCAGCACTTCGATCCATCTGCGTTACAACATCCGTGGCACTTGATTTCGTATCGATCTCCATGTGCTCGGGGCGAGTCACTAGCAATTCGCCGGCACCTTTTGCAATCGACATGGCCAACTCCACGTATGGATCGCTGGCTACTGAATCAAAAGTCATTTTAAAGTTTTCCTTGCTCGAATTCGCGCTCTTGGCTATTGTCCTTGCCGGCACGCAAAAAAGCCGACACACCACGCTAATACCCCGATTTTATTGGTATTTCGGGGAGAATGTATGCAGTTGCAACAGAAAAGGTGAGCCATGAAAGATCTAATATTTGTTGGCCGGTCACAAGACAACCTTGCACTAATTTTCATGGACGAAGACGGTCTGGAATTCACCGTGGATGTAGATGAGCACATAAAGCGCAGCATCAACACCAACGACACCGCCACTATGAAATCCACTGACTCGACTTCTGGCATTTCTCCAAAAGACATCCAAACTCGAATCAGGCGCGGGGAAACTGCGCAAGCTATTGCCACTGAAAGTGGTGTTGCGCTCGAACGAATCGAGCGTTACGCCGGGCCGGTTCTCGCAGAACGTTCGTATATGGCAAATCGCGCCGCAGCAACTCTGATTCGGCGGCCCCATGGCGAAGTAATCCTTGGCGAATTAGCCACGGGACAATTGGCTAATCGCGGAATCGACACTTTGACTTTAGTTTGGGACTCTTATCGTCGCGATGATTCGCGCTGGACAGTTTCAGTTTCCTGGAACAGTGGCAGTGGCGGCGGAAGCGCCAGCTGGATTTATGATCCACTTGCTAGAAGCGTTGTGGCACTTGATGATGAAGCTCGCTGGCTTTTTGACGAAGCTGCAAGCGTGGATCAAGCCGGTAAGCGCGTAGAAGATCCAAAGCCACGCTTAGTTGGATTACCCACTGCTGCGCCAGAAGAACTTGAGCCACCAGCTTGGGCTGGACCTGGTCATCCAACTATGCCAGTGCCGATGCCCGTTGCCAGCCCACCGCCAGTTGCTGCCAAACCAGTAGCAGCTGTTGATGACTCGCCATCATGGGATGACATCTTGTTCGGCCATCGCCCGAATGATCAGTAAGTACACGCTTCCGATACTTAGCAAGGAAATTTAATAATCATGGCAAAACCAACTGCGCCCAAACCTGCACACGATGCCGGTCGAATTGTTGACATTGATGTTGCTAATGAGATGCAAGATTCCTTTTTGGAATATGCCTATTCCGTAATTTATTCGCGCGCTCTGCCTGATGCCCGCGATGGCCTTAAACCAGTGCAACGCCGAATCCTGCACACTATGGCGGCTATGGGACTACGTTCGGATAAAGGTCACGTCAAGAGCGCGCGAGTTGTTGGAGAAGTTATGGGTAAATTGCATCCCCATGGCGATAGTGCGATTTATGACGCGCTTGTGCGCATGGCGCAATCTTGGTCGCTGCGATTGCCTTTCGTTGATGGCCACGGAAACTTTGGCTCACTTGATGAAGGCCCAGCCGCTTATCGCTACACCGAAGCCAGATTGGCAAGTCCAGCCAGTGCAATGGTGGATTCAATTGATGAAGACACTGTGGACTTCGCGCCAAACTACGATGGCCGCGAACTAGAACCAACAGTTTTACCTTCGGCAATTCCAAACTTGTTAGTAAATGGCGCATCTGGAATTGCAGTGGGCATGGCAACTAACATGCCGCCTCATAATCTTCGCGAAGTTGTGGCCGCAGCCTCACATCTGTTAGCGCATCCAAAAGCAACTTTGGATGAACTGATGAGTTTTGTGCCAGGTCCTGATTTACCAACGGGTGGCATCATTTACGGTCTTGAGGGTATCCGCGAGGCATACCTTGTGGGTAAAGGTAGTTTCAAAATCCGCGCGAAAGTAGACATTGAACAGATCTCGCCGCGACGCCAAGGAATCGTTGTCCGCGAACTCCCCTATCAAGTTGGCCCGGAACGAGTTATCGAAAGAATTAAAGAATTAGTTACTAGTAAGAAATTGCAAGGAATTTCAGATGTTATCGATTTAACAGATTACGAATCTGGACTGGAACTTGTAATTGAAATCAAAAATGGCTTCCATCCAGAAGCAGTACTAGAGCAGCTCTATAAGTTAACTCCGCTTGAGGATTCTTTCCACATCAATAACGTGGCACTTGTAAACGGGCAGCCAGTAACTCTTGGCATAAAGCCGTTGCTGCAAGTCTTTATTGATCATCGACTTGAAGTAGTTCGACGTCGCAGCGAATTCAGGCGGCTGCGCGCATCTGATCGCCTGCATCTTGTGGACGGATTACTTGTTGCAATTTTGGATATCGACGAAGTGATCGCAGTGATTCGCGGTAGTGATGACACTGCTGCGGCGCGCGAACGGTTGATGAGTGTTTTTGATTTAAGTGAAATTCAAACTAATTACATTCTGGAAATGCCACTTCGTCGCCTGACAAAATTCTCACGGTTAGAACTTGAAAAAGAACAAGATGAATTGCGAAACATAATTAGCGATTTAACTGACATTCTAGAAAACGATAAGCGTCTGCGAAAAGTTGTTGGACAAGAGTTAACGGATGTTGCAAATAAATACGGTGACGACAGACGCTCGGTGTTGCTAGCTGATGGCGAAATTGTTTCAGCCACTCTCCCAGTTTCACTTGAAGTTTCCGATGATCCATGTTTTGTATTGATGTCAGCCACGGGACTACTTGCCCGCACAACAGGTGACTCACCATTGGAGTTTGGCAAGAAGCGCACCAGCCATGACACGATCAAATCCCTGGTCCACACAACTGCGCGCGGTGATGTTGGAATTGTTACCAGCTTTGGCCGGGTAATTCGCCAATCAGTTGTTGGTCTGCCAGCACTTGCATCCGGCGCTGCGCTCTCCGCTGCTGGCGGCGGAGCGCTTAAAGAGTTCATCACGCTAGCAAAGGGCGAACTACCTCTGGCATTAATGGCACTTGATAAACCAGAATCATCGCTGTTTTTAACAACTGCATTTGGCACGGTAAAGCGCGTTATAAATGACGTACCTGGATCAGCTGGCGACTGGAATATCATCCGCCTTGAAGAAGGTGACTCGTTAGTCGGCGCGATCCAATGCGAAGACGAAAGTGGCGAAGTCGTACTGATCACAAGTGATGCGCAACTACTGCATTTCGATGCCTCGCTAGTAAGAGCAACTGGGCGTCCGGCAGCTGGTGTTGTTGGCATTCGCCTTTACGAAGGTGCAGAAGTTATTTTTGGTTCCGTTGTTGATGCGCATGAGGAATGTTTAGTGGCCACAGTTGGCGGGGAAGCCGGCGCACTTCCTGGCACTGCAGCGCACACTATGAAATTGACTTTGTTAACAGAGTTCCCTGGAAAGGGGCGAGCCACAAGTGGTGTGCGCTGCCACAAATTCCTATCCGGCGAAGATGTTTTAGTAAGCGCAACAGCAGGCAATGGTCCAATACACGCCTGCGGATCAACGGGAGCAGCAGTGGAAGTACCTAATAATTTAGGAAAACGGGATAGTACTGGCACGAAGTTAACTAAGCCAGTTGCTGCAGTTTGCGCAGCGCCATGAAGTTTTTCGCGCTAAGCAAAGCGAGTTTGCTGATTGCCCTTGCACTGGTGTTTTCGCTAATTGCCCAACCTGCCCAAGCGGCGAAGTCTTCAGTTTCCATCACCGCCATACCAGCCTCAATAGTTGCGGGTACTACTGTGAAAGTTTCTGGAAAGACAGCTGGCGGCCTCAAAGGTGCCAAAGTTAAAGTCCAAATTAAAACTGGTAAGACTTGGAAAACCGTCAAAACCGTAAGTTCAAAGAAAAGCAATGGCGTCTGGTCGGCAACATTTAAGGCACCTAAAGCAACTGCAAAGATGTCAATCCGCGCGGTATCAGGATCAAAAATTTCTAAAGTTCAGGCCAGGCGTGTTTTAGCCGCCGTTGCAGTGCCGATTGCGCTTCCAGTAGGTCCAGGCAATCGACTCCTGGGTCTTGACATATCTCGTTGGCAAAGTGGAAGCCAACCGATTGATTTCAATCGCATGGCAGCTGCTGGCGTGTCCTTTGCATTTATTAAAGGCTCAGATGGCATGGCAAGTGAAGATGCCTTAGCCGTGCCGCACGTAACAAGTTGGGCGCCGAGCGCGAAAGCAGCAGGAATCCTGGTGGGCTACTATCACCGCGCCCGGCTACCTACGACCACCGATAGCAACGTCATCATTGCCGATGCCCAAGTGCAAGCTGCCCAAGCTGCAGCTCGGTTAGCATCCCTTGGCGGTTATGACGGGCGAACTCTCCCCTATGTCCTGGATATGGAAACTGTTGATGTAGCTATCTCTAAAGAACTAGTTACGCTTTGGACTTTCACTTGGTTAGATGCCATGCAGGCGGCAACAGGGCGAGCGCCAATTATGTATTCCTATCGAAATTTTTTGGCGACTCGCTATTTAACAGATCCAGCGACTGTTGCTAAATTCCGAAATTATCATTTATGGCTCGCCCAACCAGGCAATCCAGCCGATCCTGGCGTTCAAGTTGGCCAAGGATTAAACGGCGCTCCATGTTATGTAACGCCTTGGAAGCAATCGGATTGCAGTTACGTGTGGACTATTTGGCAATACACAGCTTCTGGCGACCGGGAAACTTACGGCATACCTTGGCAACCCTCGTCCGGTGATTGTCCCAGCGGCGTCACGCTTTGTTACGCCGGTAAAGGCACAGGTCGGAGCCATCTTGACCTAAATGTATTCAATGGCAGCGCTAGTGACTTAAGTGCTTTAGTAAATGGCTCGTGGGTTCGCACACCTGCCGAATACCGCTAACGCCTTGGGTACCAAAACTAGATACCAATTCGGCTTGGATAACCCTCGTTATTAGACTTAGTAAAACGTTCGGAAAGGAATGAAATGATCGCAACATATTCATGTGCAAAGTGTGGAATGTCAGTAAATGCAACTTGCGCGAAATGCAACCAGCCCTTGGTCAACGACAATTTGACACTTGACGATGGCAATACCGTTCAAATTTCAAGATGTCCAGAGTGCGACGGGAAAATCAAATCCCCTATGTGTTGTGGAACTGACATGAGCTGCAGCGTTTAAGTTTCGCGTTGCTGTAATTTCGCTACCACCCGTCATTAACCAACTTGGACTAGAATTGGTGCTATGAGTGATGTTCTAGTAATTGGCGCCGGTCCTGCTGGGCTGTACGCCGCTTACTACGCCGGTTTTCGCGGGTTTACTGTCACTGTCCTGGATGTTTTAACTGAGCCAGGCGGTCAAATTACGGCCATGTACCCAGAAAAAGAAATTTTTGATGTGGCTGGATTTCCAGCTGTTAAGGGTCGCGATTTAGTTGATGGCCTGATGGTACAAGCGGGTGCATACAACCCCACTTTCATTCTGGGTGAGCGCGCAGAAGAGTTGGAAACTAGTGAAGCTGGGCCAGTTCGAGTTGTTACCGACAAGGGCACCGTAATTGAAGCCAAAGTTGCAATCATTACCGGCGGTATTGGCTCCTTCACACCACGTGAGCTGCCCGCTGGAAACGAATACGTCGGCAAGGGTCTGGTTTATTTTGTACCCAAGTTGGACGTGCACGCTGGCAAAGATGTTGTGATCATTGGTGGTGGAGATTCAGCCTTTGATTGGGCATATTCGCTTGCGCCAATTGCAAAGTCTGTGACCTTAGTTCATCGCCGCGACACTTTCCGGGCGCACGCTGGAACAGTTGATCAAGTTCGCGCTATGGGTGTTGAGCTAATTACAAACTCTGAAGTGACGGCAGTCTCTGGTGAAAATTGGGTTGAGTCTGTGACGATTGCGAACAAAGAAGGTGAATCCCGTATTTTGCCTGCGCAAACTTTGGTAGCAGCCCTAGGTTTTATCGCCAACATCGGTCCAATTGCAAACTGGGGAATAGATCTAGAGAAGCGCCGCATCTTGGTTGACACCACAATGAAAACTAATTTGCCACGAGTTTATTCAGCGGGCGACATCACAACATATGTTGGAAAGGTTCCGCTAATTTCTGTAGGTTTCGGCGAGGCAGGTTCCGCTGTAAACAACTCAGTTCCTTATATCGATGCAAGCCAGGGCGTCTTTCCTGGACATTCAAGCGGCGGAAGTGAGTGAGAGCAAATGCCTAACCAACCATTTCCAGCCAATGAATTCGCCGACGTATTAGCCGCTAATGCAAAGTATGAAACTGGATTTGAAAATCAGCATCTAACTGGCACTGCTGCTAAAGGTCTAGCAATCATTACTTGCATGGATTCGCGCATCAGTCCCCTAGCCATTGTCGGCATGGCCCCAGGTGACGTGAAAATTCTTCGTAACGCTGGCGCGCGCGTTACTGATGACGTATTACGAACTCTGGTTTTAGCAACATTTTTGCTTGGTGTAAATCGTGTTCTCGTCATGCCACACACTGACTGCCGGATGGCAAGTGCCACGGAATCCGAAATTCACGATCTAATTCTCAAAGACCACGAAGTAGACACCCGCAGCGTTGAATTTCGAACCGTAACCGATCAGGCGGATGCTTTGTTGACCGATGTCATGCGAATCCGGACTTACCCACTTATGGCCAAGGGCGTTACGGTTGCTGGCGCGATCTTTGATGTACATACCGGCAAACTCAAGACTTTCGACTATTAGTTAGGAAGCAAATGCCCTTTATAACTGTGCAAATCATCGAAGGTCGCAGTGTTGAACAAAAGCATGCGCTTATCAAAGAGATTTCCGAAGCTGCGATACGAGTTCTTGGCGCTGACCCAGATAACGTTCGAATCGTAATTAACGAAGTTACTGCCGATGACTGGGGTGTGGGCGGAGTGCCCGTCGCAATTAGCCGGGCAAATCCAAAAACTTCTTAAACGTCGATTTTTGATCGATTTAAGTTTGCGGCGCCTTCGATAATAAAGTCCTTGCGCGGGGCTACTTCACTTCCCATCAGCAATTCAAAAACATTCTCGGCTGACTTTGCATCACTTACCGTAATTCGGCGCAGTGTTCGTTTTGCCGGATCCATTGTGGTCTCGCGCAATTGCACCGCGTCCATTTCGCCCAAACCTTTGTACCGCTGAATCGGTTCTTTCCAGCGACGCCCAGTCTTAGTTAACTCTTTTACGGTGGCGGCCATTTCGGCATCACTGTAGGTGTAGATAACTTCGCCAGGTTTTTTGGCAGCGCCAATAACTTCAATTCGGTGCAGTGGCGGCACTGCTGCATAAACTCGGCCAGCTTCAAGTAACGGGGTTAAATACCTTTGGAACAAAGTCAGCAAAAGCGTTCGGATATGTGCGCCATCGACGTCAGCATCGGCCAAGATGATGATCTTGTTGTAGCGAACTGCGTCCATTTCAAAAGATCTGCCTGAACCGGCGCCGATGACCTGCAAGATTGAGGCGCACTCATTGTTTTTGAGCATGTCAGCCAGGGAAGCTTTTTGCACGTTAAGAATTTTTCCGCGAATCGGAAGAAGCGCCTGGAACTCACTATTTCGCGCAGACTTAGCCGTGCCAAGTGCGCTGTCACCTTCGACAATAAATAATTCAGTTCGTTCGTTGTCTTCGCTTCGACAGTCCTTTAACTTAGCTGGCAGAGTCGAAGATTCAAGCGCAGTTTTTCGGCGCTGGGTATCACGATGGTGACGCGCAGCTAACCGCGCTCGCGAAGCATTTGCGATTTTTTCTAGCACTATTCGCGCTGCTGGTTTTGCCCCACGCGGTGGATTTGTAAACCAATTCGAGAGTTCCGCGCTCACAACTGCGCTAACAATTTTTGCGGCAGCCGGGGTACCCAAAATCTCTTTGGTTTGGCCTTCGAATTGTGGTTCAGCCAGACGTACTGTAACGATTGCAGTCATTCCCTCTTGCACATCTTCTTTGGTTATGGAGTCCTCCCCAGCCTTTAGAAGTCGCTGTGCTTTTAGTTGTTCATTTACCGTTTTTACGATTGCTCGGTCAAAGCCAGTGACGTGCGTGCCGCCTTTTGGCGTTGAAATTATGTTCACATACGACTGCAATTGCGAATCATAGGTATTGTTCCAAAGCAGCGCAATGTCCACGCCAAGTTCGCGTTCAACATTCTGTGGAGTCATGTGTCCCTGGTCATCGAGTACCGGAACCGTTTCATGAAATTTACCGCTGCCCTTGAGGCGAATGACTGGCGATACGGATTCACCTTCGGAGAGGAACTCGCAGAATTCCGAAATTCCACCGACGTGCACGAACTCGGAAGTTTGTTCGGACTTTAGGCGCTTGTCAGTGACGACAATTTTTAAGCCATTTACTAAATATGAAGTCTGTCTGGCGCGCGCATGGATTTCTGCTAAATCAAATGCAGCGTCTGGTGTAAAAATTTGCGCATCCGCCCAAAACTTAATTCGCGTTCCAGTCGCAGTCTTTTTCGCTGGCTTACCAGATTTCTTCAAGCCACCTTGTTTAGTGAATTTGCCAGATTCATCGCTGCCAACGAAATTTCCAGGTGCCCCGCGGCTAAAGGACATCACATGAGTTGCGCCACCGCGATCCACTTCAACGTTTAGGCGACTTGAAAGCGCGTTAACTACTGAAGCGCCAACACCGTGCAGGCCGCCAGAGGCCGAATAGGAGCCGCCACCAAACTTTCCACCAGCGTGCAACTTGGTCATAACGACCTCTACCCCAGTTAGCTTGGTTTTAGGTTCAACGTCCACAGGAATACCGCGACCATTGTCATGTACTTCAGCGACTTGGTCAGAGTGCAGCGTCACTTCGATGAGTGTGCAGTGGCCACCTAAAGCTTCGTCAACTGAGTTATCAATAATTTCCCAGAGGCAGTGCATCAAGCCGCGAGAGTCGGTGGAACCGATATACATTCCAGGTCGCTTACGAACCGCGTCTAGACCTTCTAAGACCGAAAGGTTTGCTGCGTTGTAATCGCCAGCGGAAGCTGCGGTCTTTTTTACTACCATAACCCTTTAACAATAGGCATTTTTCGGACAATTACTGGGCTGCCACGCCGCCCAAAACCAGCATTCAAGTTCGTTTGTGAATTGTGATCGATACGCCAAGAGTGAAACTACATTTCACGGCGTGTTAAAGCGACAACTCTCTGAAACAATTACAGAATAGAGCAATCAATAACATGCAAAGTAACTAAGGGCTGGTGAAGCAATGACATCAACAATTACTCGTACGCCACTTACCGTCTCTGATCGCTGTGATCGCTGTGGTGCGCAAGCCCTTGTTCGCGTACACCTAGAAAGCGGCTCTGCCTTACAGTTCTGCAGTCACCATTTCAAAGAACACGAAGTTCGCTTGCGCAGTGTCGCAACCGATGTGCAGGATGAACAGCACCAACTAAAGAACGCTTAATACTTCTAGCGATCCTTCAAGTTAAGGCGTAAGTATTTCGCCTCGCTCCGGAACTGCAGCTGGCTGTGGCGGCGTACTCATCGGAACCACAACTCCATCAAAGCCATACTTACCGGTGGTTTCCACGGGCAGCAATTCAACCCAAGTGCGTCCGGTTGGCATAATAAATGGATTGCCATTGGTATCGCTTAATTCCATTTGGGAAACAACCGAGGGCTTATTCCATCTGACTTCTACTGCCTTGCCATTTGAAAGCACCCAACCTCTACCAGAGCCCGAGGTCACACTTCTAGGCACGTAGCCACCTGTTGAGCCCTTGTAACCGGCATCGACTTCCCGGATTTCAATGATGACTAAATTGTTCGTACCGAACTGAGATCCATCTATGTTGTTAAAGGGATTAGATCCCTCGCTTCGCATCCACAATTTATCGGTTGCGTTCCATTTCCAATTCGGTTTAGCAAGAGTGCTAAAGGCAACCTCAACGGTGTTGACTGTTTTGCCTACTGGTGCTGGCACGACTGGAGTCGAGGTAGCTGATGATGATGGCGCTGGAACGGCTGCGGACATAGGTGAGGGCACGAAGAAACCCGAAGATGGTGTGTCATATTCGGCAACGGCAGCAAACATTTGCTTGGTATCTAGAAATAAGTTATTTGGAGCTGAAACTCCAGGCTTGCGATTCATGCCTGGCGCACCTTCGCGCACCTGGCTCATTGCGGTTGGCAACTCGAGGCCAACATATTTCATTGTTTTTTTGGCTCCGCCAGAAAATGCGAATACATCAGCTATTGGCGCGGCAAGTGATACGTCAACGTGGCGCACACTTCGCACTGGACCAACCTCATCTGGAATGTTGGATTGGTAAGCCGCAGCAAAGCGCGTCGCGCCGCCCTCGACAAGTTCTTCAAAAATTAAGTCTGCGCGATCAAGCCCAGTTTGCGGGCGAACTATTGAATTGTTTTCAATCTTGACAAGGAGAATCGGCTTCAATTGCGCGTCATCAGGACCTGGCAGTCCAGTAAGTGACCAAATGGCTGGAGAATCTATCGCTCCTGGCGTATCAGATCCGCCGCTGGCGACATCGTCGCTGCCACATGAACTTAATGCGAACACGGCTGCTAAGCCAAAAATAAAAATACGTGGAGCAGATTTCATTTTCACCACCAGGAGAAGCATTAAGTCCGATTACAGGGTCACTTAATTTTGGCAAATACCTGCACATTTAAGCGGATCAACACGCAAAACTAACGCCTAAATCCTCAATACGTGAGGTTTCAATGCCTAATCTAAGTAGTCGCGCAAAACCTGGGAACGCGAAGGGTGACGTAATTTGGACATCGTCTTTGATTCAATTTGTCGAATCCGCTCACGAGTCACGCCATAAACTTTGCCGATTTCATCAAGTGTCTTTGGCTGGCCATCAGTAAGGCCAAATCGCATTTTAACCACACCAGATTCGCGATCTGACAATGTGTCCAGAACTGAATCAAGTTGCTCTTGCAGCAATGTAAAGGAAACTGCGTCGGCTGGAACGATAGCTTCGGAGTCCTCGATTAGATCGCCGAACTCGCTATCGCCTTCTTCGCCAAGTGGGGTGTGAAGTGAGATTGGTTCGCGACCATACTTTTGAACTTCCACGACTTTTTCTGGAGTCATATCAAGCTCGCGAGCTAACTCTTCTGGTGTTGGTTCGCGACCTAGATCCTGAAGCATCTGACGTTGCACTCGAGCGAGTTTATTAATGACTTCAACCATGTGAACTGGAATACGAATTGTGCGAGCTTGATCTGCCATAGCACGGGTAATTGCTTGGCGAATCCACCAAGTTGCATATGTCGAGAACTTGTAACCCTTGGTGTAGTCAAATTTTTCTACTGCGCGAATTAGTCCTAAGTTTCCTTCTTGAATTAAGTCAAGGAACAACATGCCGCGACCGGTGTAACGCTTTGCCAGCGAAACTACCAGACGAAGGTTTGCTTCAAGTAAGTGATTCTTAGCGCGCTGACCATCTTCAGCGATCCATTCATAGTCACCTTGGCGGCGATCTTTAAATGGTCCACGAGTTGCTAATAATTCTTCGGAGAATAATCCAGCTTCAATTCGCTTAGCAAGATCTACTTCTTCTTCCGCATTCAGCAGGGGAACTTTACCAATTTGCTTGAGGTAATCCTTAACTGGGTCAGCGGTAGCTCCCGCTGTGATTACTTGTTGAACCGGCTCATCGGTGTCATCAACATCAGAAATGATTAAGTTGTCACTTTCGGGAGCAACTACTGGCTCGGCATCTTCATCGTCTGCGATTTCGGCTAAGTCGGCGACAAGTTCGGTTTCAAGATCAACTTCAAGAACTGCGGCAGCGGCTAATTCAACTTCGTCAATAACTATTTCATCCTCTAGATCAATAGCATCTTCTTCGCCAACAACGCCCTTTAATGCCTTGGGCGCCTTGGCAGATTTTTTAGTTGCCTTGTCACTTGACTTGCTAACCGGCGCAGATTTTTTGGCAGGTGCTACGGCCTTTTTCGGTGCGGCTTTAGCGACAGATTTTTTAACGGGTGTCGCAGTTTTCTTAGCAGCTGGTTTCCCTGGAGCAGCTTTCTTGGCACTTGCTTTTACAGGTGCCTTCTTAGCTGGCGCGGTAGCCTTCTTTGCAGAAACTTTCTTTGCTGGTGCTGCCTTTTTCGTAACCACTTAAACCTCTTTCAACTTTCAAAATTCAAACTCGTGCAATAACAAGAGCCCTTGTCAAGCAAAAGCTCAACACGGGCGACATCCTTAGGACGCATCTTAAGTGTACCCCCTGCTGGTGACATCGCAGAATCGAGGTGGATCAGTGGCTGACCAGAACTGTGCGGGCAGACTTCACTGGCACTTGGAGTACTTGCGTTTGCCTAATCACCTCGCCAGAAACTTCGAATGTGCCCAAACCAGAAACCGTGTAAGTGGCGCTCCAGACCGTAGTGACTTGCGATTGGTAATCGCCAGGCTCGCGAAATTGGTGAGATATTTGCCGACTTGGATATGGCGCTCCCGACACGCTTTTCCAAACCGCGCTGCCATCGCCCCAAACCCAGCGCCATGTTGGCTTGGCAGTAATCGTGACGTTTCGACCGGAGAGCGAGAAACTTGGCGGCAACAAAATTGTGGGTTGCCCAGTCCAGAAAATTGCAGGAATGCTCGTAAGCGTCCCATCTGGTGGATCAAAACCTGGAACTAGTGCCGGCACATAACGAATAACTTGATCCCTCACATTAGCTTCCGCTAACTCCCTAGTTAAAGGTTGCGAACTACCCCAGCAGACTGAACCGATCTCACTAACTGTGCCCGGTGTTAAACCAAAACTTACTCGATACAAAAGTGATCCAGCTGGGCAAGAAACAACGGCGTGACGACACGGAGAATCCGAATCCTGCATGCAATAAATGGTGTATTTCCAAGTGCAGCCAAGACAACTTGCAACTTGCAATCTGGTGTTAGTTGAACCTGAAAATGAGTCCGGCAAAAGCAAGCCACCAGTACCGATGTAGGCAGCCATTTGATTGTCGCCGGAGACATCTGAAGTTAAAGCGTTACTTGGTGGCAGCAGCGAAAACGAACAGATTATTAGCATCACAAATAACCCAGCCGTGCGAATTGACCTGGCAATTGCTCGCTGCATTGTGTACCACCGGCTCATCTGGAACTTAATTTGATTGAAATCTCCAGCCTACGCAGATTGGCGCATCGCAGGTTTTTGTAATTCAAGTTGTGGATAATCATGCGGCGCCCTGTAAGCAAGCCTGGAAACTCACAGCCTCAAGGGATGCCGACCAGATCGATGCTGGCACGTTATGGCGAAGCGCAATGTCTAGTAGTTGGGCAAGTGAGTAGCTCGAGTCAGCTTCCAGAGCTAGATCAATTGCAGTTCTGGTTTGATCGGGAAATCCTGCCAGCCATACGATCCCACCAAATACTGTGGCAAGTGGCGCGACCCATTGCTTTCCCGCCCGCGCCAATTCGCGCGCAAGATGATTGCAAACCTGTGGTCGAAGCTCGACTTCATCGTGAAGAATGCGCAGTAGGCCATCTCGGGTTCGAATATCGCAAAGCGCAACACAAAGTTTTGCGTGGTCTGTCCAATTGAAGATCGCGGCATCACTTAGTCGGCCAAAGACTTGGTTTACTAAGTCTTTGCGAGTAGCTATCGCACTCTTAGCCAAAGTTTTAGCGAATTTCTGGGCCGCTTTAGCCAGTGCTAGTTCGCGCAATTCCAGTTGTTCGTGCGTTAATTGCTCTGAATCAGAGTTAACAATTGGGTCGGAAACTTTTTCTGCTTGCTCAGTAGTTTTTTTCATTTTGCAAGCGTGACCCACTGCAGCGCAATAAAGCAGAGCAGATCTTTTGTTGTGTATGAATGCCAGTTGTGGAATTAGCGATTGCAAAATGGCATAAAAGGGCACCCAGGGTTCAGGTGGCTTCCCCTCCGCCATCCCTCTGGGTGCTTACGGAAAATCTAGACAATAAAGGTGAGCAAAGTCGGTAATGAGCCTCCCTGCGTGTCGCGCTGGAAACCCTACCCCGGTGCCAACGGGTAACCCCGGTTATGCCAAAGTTTTAACATGCAACTTGATCACGTGGCCTACGCCGTAACCAATGCCGAATTAGCTGACACAGTTCAACGACTTGGCGCCAAATTAGGTGTTGCATTTATCGACGGTGGCAAGCACCCACGTGCCGGCACACGAAACTTTATTTTGCCTTTGGCAACCGGCCAATACATTGAGATTGTGGCCCCGCTAGAACACCCAGTTGCCGAAACCGTTCCCTTTGGTCAAGCCGTTCGTAACCGCGCTGAAGCCGGTGGCGGCTGGATGGGTTGGGCCGTAAGAGTTGATGATATCTCGGTGCTAGAAACTCGAATTGGTCGCTCAGCTGGGCCTGGTCATCGTCAACGCCCAGGTGGCACTGACCTAACTTGGCAGCAAATTGGAGTTATCGACTTGATCGCCGAACCAATTTTGCCATTCTTCATTAAGTGGGATGACATG
>JBEEND010000030.1:0-15864 GCA_041192345.1 Actinomycetota bacterium | reverse complement strand
GACCAAACAGATTTTGCTACCCAAGATCCAGATGAGATTCCATTTGCCTGTCCTGATGAACTCGTAACGACGGCAATTGACGGTAGCGACTTTGCCGACCAAAAAATGCGAGCTCTTAGAGCCCACGCCACACAAATAAGTACCGAAGATGGCTTCTTTGCACTTTCAAATAATTTAGGTTCCCAAGTAATGGGTACTGAGTATTACCGACTAGTTGCCGGGACCCCAACCGCTCCCTTTGATGAACTTGGGCGCGAGACGTACTTATTTAGTGGCATCGCAGATCTTGCAGCGAGTTCCAATGTCTAAATTTCGCGTGTTTATGGGAAGCGCTTTGGTTGGTTTGGCGATCAGTGTCGTAGCAGGATTTGCGCAAGCAAACCGAGTCGTAGTTATTGGGATAAAGATTCCTTATGGGCTGCCATTAGCACTTTTACTTTGTATTTTTGGCGTACTTTGGCTGAATCGCTTTTTTGGATCCAGGTTTTCGGGCTTAGTTTTTCTGGTCATTTGGGTTATCACAACCCTGCAGTTTGCAATTGAATCGCCAAGTGGTGATCTTGTGCTCTCTGCCACTTGGTACTCATCTGCCTACGTCATAGTGGGCGCTATCTTGGTTTCGGCAACAGCGATGTTGCCCCCGATGCAAAAGCGGGTATCCGAAACAACGCAAATTCAAGATCTAGTGGCGCATTAGCTCACCCCTTAAAGTAGGCGCCAAAGCATGTGTCAGCAAGTGCCTGATGCGACAAAAATCTGGGACTACGGGTAGATTTAGAGTAATCGTGGTGTTACTCCCACTGAAATGAATTTATGGAGGTCTAAATGACTTATGTGATCGCGCTACCTTGTGTTGACGTAAAAGACAAGGCTTGTATCGAAGAGTGCCCAGTGGATTGCATCTACGAAGGCGATCGCATGATGTACATCCAGGCTGACGAATGTGTTGACTGTGGCGCTTGCGAACCAGTGTGCCCAACTGAAGCGATCTATTACGAAGATGATGTGCCTGAAAAATGGGACGAATTTAAAGTTGTTAATACGGCATTTTTTGAAACCCTTGGCTCACCTGGTGGCGCATCCAAAACTGGTAAAACCAGTAATGATCCAGAATCTGTAGCGTCCCTGCCACCGCAGGTGAGTTAACTGATTGCACCACTTGCAAATGGGTTGCCCGATTTCCCTTGGGATCGAATTGCGGCAGCTGGTGACCACGCAAGAAAACATCCGGATGGAATAGTCGATTTATCAATTGGCACTCCGGTAGATGACACGCCAAAAGTAATTACTAATGCATTAGCTGCTGCTGCCAACGCGCCTGGCTACCCAACAGCAGCCGGCTTGTTGGAACTTCGGCAAGCTTGGACAAATTGGGCCGAGCGAATTTTGCACGCGGAATTAACTACTGATCAAGTTGTGCCCTCAATCGGGTCAAAGGAAATTGTTGCTTGGCTGCCAATTATTTTTGGTTTAACGCAGCAAAGCGTCGTCGCGATACCCGAGCTGGCTTACCCAACTTATGCAGTTGGGGCGATGATGGCTCATGCACAATTTGTTACTTACAAAAATGCCGATTCGATTCCAGCAAATGCAGATTTAATTTGGGTTAATTCACCCAGTAACCCAACTGGTGAGGTTTTGGGTGTTAGCGAACTAAAAGCAATTATTGCCCGCGGCCGAGAAATCGCAGCCTCGGTAGTCAGTGATGAGTGCTACATCGAACTTGGTTGGGACGCCGAACCTATTTCAATACTTGACCCGCGAGTTTGTGGTGGCGACTTCACTGGCATCTTGGCAGTTCATTCACTTTCCAAGCGCTCAAATCTTGCGGGCTATCGATCTGGATCAGTACTCGGCGACGCTAACTTAATCTCGGATATTGTCTCGCTTCGCAAACACTCTGGAATGTTAGTTCCAACTCCAATTCAAATGGCGACGATCGCAGCATTGGGTGATGATTCACACGTCCAGATCCAACGTGAACTTTATGCCAAGCGCCGTGAGATACTTCACAACGCTTTAGTGAACGCTGGGTTCACAGTCGAACATTCGCAAGCTGGTTTGTACCTGTGGGCAACCAATGGAACCACCTGCGCGGAAACCATAAATTGGCTAGCAGATCGCGGTATTTTGGCCGCTCCTGGCGACTTTTATGGGCCCTCGGGTGCTCGACATGTGCGGCTTGCACTAACCGCCACAGACGAGCGCATAGCCAGCGCAGCAAGCCGGCTAGCCACTTAGCGGGCTAACTTCGATTAGCACAGGGTGGGCGGCAAATAGTAAGTTTGTCCTATGTCCCAAGCAAAACTTGTCCACCCAAACGGCGAACTACTTCTTGGCGAAGTGGCAGCAACTGTTGGGTCACCAGGGTACGACGTATCTTCATTGCTGAAGGAAACTGGCCACATCACGTTGGACCCAGGGTTCATGAATACTGCCTCATGTCAATCTGCGATTACATACATTGATGGCGATAAGGGAATCTTGCGTTATCGCGGGTATCCAATCGAACAACTTGCTGCAAAAAGCACTTTTATTGAAACCTCTTACCTGCTGATTTATGGACACCTTCCAAATCCCACCGAGTTAAGTAAATTTACCCAAGACATCTCAATGCACACTATGGTGCACGAGGACCTTCGTCGATTCTTTGACGGCTTTCCGCGCGATGCGCATCCGATGCCTGTACTTAGTAGTGCAGTAAGCGCACTTTCCACTTTTTACCAAGATTCACTTGATCCATTTGATGCGCGTCAAGTTGAAATTTCCACAATTCGACTTATGGCAAAGATTCCAACTCTGGCTGCTTATGCCTACAAGAAAACTATTGGGCAACCTTCGCGCTACCCAGATAATAGCCTTGACTACGTTTCTAACTTTTTGAATATGACTTTTGGGGTGCCAGCGGAACCTTACGAGGTTAATCCAGCAATTGTTAAAGCTCTGGACATGCTATTCATTTTGCATGCCGATCATGAACAGAATTGTTCAACCTCAACCGTTCGCATGGTTGGATCTTCGCACGCTAACTTGTTCGCATCAGTTTCAGCAGGAATCAATGCGCTATTTGGTCCATTGCATGGTGGCGCAAATCAGGCAGTTCTGGAAATGCTGGAAGGAATCCAAAGTTCCGGCGACACAGTTCAGCAATTTATTACTCGCGTTAAGAATCGCGAAGATGGCGTGAAGCTAATGGGCTTTGGTCACCGGGTTTACAAGAGTTACGATCCTCGGGCTGCGATTGTTCGTGAGCATGCGCATGACATTTTGTCCATGCTTGGTGTTAAGGATCCGCTATTTGATATCGCCAGAGAACTCGAAGCAGCAGCATTAAGTGATGAGTTCTTTATTGAGCGCAAGCTTTACCCAAATGTTGATTTCTACACTGGCTTGATTTATCGCGCGATTGGCTTCCCAACCCGAATGTTTACTGTGCTGTTTGCAATCGGTCGCGTCCCGGGCTGGATTGCGCAATGGCAAGAAATGATTACTGATCCAGAAACCAAAATTGGTCGTCCCCGTCAGGTTTACATTGGGGAAGATGCGCGCGATTACACCCAGATTGGTAAGCGCTAGTCAGTATTTGCAATCCGCTGCACTAAGCAATTGCTGCGATAAATACACCCATAACTGCCAGTCCAAGCGCCATGGCGAATGGAAAAATAAATTTGCGCGGCAATGGAATTAGAAAGATTATTGAAGCTAAAACAATTAGCCAAGCTGATTGCTCGCCAGTATTTAATGCCAGAACTAAGCCACCACCACCAAAAGAAATTGCGCACCCAAACCGGGATTTATTTACACCTAGTTTTTGTGGCAACCCATAAATCCCGCTGGCACGATCGTTTTCTAGGTCCTTAAAAACATTCGCTAAGTGAACTCCCACCCCAAATAAAGCGCCAATTGAAACCATCCAGAGTTCGCTCGGTTGGCCAGCAGCGCCCAGAATTATCACAGGTAGGAGTCCAAAGGAAAATGCGAAAGGCAGGAACGAAATAGAAGTGGACTTTAATTTAAAGTTGTAGGCAACTGCGCTAGCCACGGCAAGTAGATGTGCAAACCCAAATTTGCCCGCCAAGGGACCAAAATAAGTTAGGGCAAGTAATACAAAACCAGCCAGATAAGTAGCGCGCCTAAGAATCTTTAGGGTGATTAGCCCAGACACCAATGGTTTGTTTTGCCGGTCGTGCACTAAGTCATCTGAGTAATCTCGATAATCATTAGTCCAACCAACAACTAATTGCCCAGTGAATACAGTTGCGCCGATTCCAAAAGCAGTTGTTATGTCAGTTAGTCGCCAAGCTAAAAGGTAAGAAATTACGGTAACCGTTAAAGTCGGCACAAAGTGAGCTGCGCGCAATAAACCGACAGTGCCTCTGGTCACGTAGTGAATCTGGTTTTTGCTCACAACACAATAAATTATGTCTGATTAGTTTTTGTGTAGCGCGTCATTTAGTCCGCCCCACGAACTATCTCTAGAAACTGCTTCTAGCGCACCCGAAACTGAGTTACGTCGGAACAGCAAGCCACTTGCTCCCGATAATTCTTTTGCTTTAACGATCTCGCCATCAGGCAAAGTTATTTTTGAGCCGCCTGTTATGTAGCAGCCAGCCTCTACAACGCAGGAATCGCCAAGTGAAATACCGACACCAGCATTAGCTCCCACTAAACAGTTTTCACCGATTGTGATTACTTCCTTGCCACCGCCAGAAAGTGTTCCCATGATGCTTGCGCCGCCGCCAATGTCGGAACCATTGCCCACAATCACGCCAGCAGAAATTCGGCCTTCAACCATGCTGGCACCCAGAGTTCCAGCATTGAAATTAACAAAGCCTTCATGCATCACAGTTGTCCCAATTGCAAGGTGCGCGCCGAGTCGAACTCGATCCGCATCTGCAATGCGAACTCCACTTGGGACCACATAGTCCAGCATGCGAGGAAACTTATCCAGACTATGAACCTGCAATTGGATACCCTTTGCGCGGGCGCTGATGGAAACTTCAGTGACTTTATCAACGGCTACTGGACCAAGTGAAGTCCAGGCAACATTGGTAAGTAACCCAAAGAGGCCATCTAGATTAATTGTGCGAGGCGCAACTATTCGATGGGATAGCAAATGTAACCGCAAGTAAGCATCGGCTGCGTCAACTGGCGAAGCATCCAATAACGATGTCGTAGTGATGGTTTCTACTCGAACTCCCCGTAGCGCATCAGTATCGATACCTCGCTCTAAACCAGCAACGTGGGCAGCTTTTTCACCAAGAACTGGCTGGGGATACCAAACGTCAAGCATTGCGTCACCGCAGTAAGTGGCTAATCCAATTGCTGTTGCAACTCGAGTCTGGCTCATGTCATTCCTCGTTTAGTCACGTCTACCTAAAGGTCTTAAGTAGTGAAAAAAGCATTACACCACTAGCGTAGAGGTGTGGTCACTGCAGTCCTAAACCCGCACGCCGACATAGTTGCGTTAACTGCTGATTTGGTGAATATCGCGAGCGTTTCGGGGGACGAAAATTTAATTGCTTCTGGCATTTTTTCGGCATTAACTGAGTGCAGCTGGCTCGAGGTTCATCGGTTCCAAAACTGCGTAATTGCCAAAACAAATTTCAATAAGCCCTCGCGGGTTATTGTAGCTGGACATATTGACACCGTCCCAGTTGCCGATAATGCAAAAGCAAAATTAGTTTCGGCGGGGGAGCCACTGCCAAGTGATGGCTCCATCATGACGGAAGACGTTTTGTTTGGGCTGGGCTCATGCGACATGAAAGGTGGCGTAGCCGTTGCCTTGCGCGCTGCAGCCAGCATTCAAGATCCCCAGTTTGATGTAACTTATATTTTTTATGAATGTGAAGAAATTGAAAGTGCCAAAAACGGCCTGACTCTAATTGCTGCCCAACATCCAGAATGGTTAGCAGCGGACATTGCAGTTTTACTTGAGCCATCAAATGCGAACATCGAAGCAGGTTGCCAAGGAACTCTACGAGCCAGAATTTCAACAGTTGGTACGCGCGCCCATAGTGCGCGCTCTTGGCTTGGGGAAAATGCAATTCATAATCTTGGTGGAATTTTGGCCAGATTAAATGAATATGTGCCAGCCCGAGTAATTGTTGATGGCTTGGAATATCGAGAAGGTTTAAATGCGGTTTCAGTTACCGGTGGGATTGCCGGAAACATAATTCCTGATGCTGCTGTTGTGGAAGTAAATTATCGATATGCACCGAGCACAAGCGCCGAGCAAGCAGAGCAACATGTGCGAGAAGTTTTTGACGGTTACTTAGTTGAGTTCACAGATAATGCGCCAGGAGCAATGCCAGGCTTAGATCGAGCAGCGCTAGCTGATCTCATTGCTCGCGTAGGCGGACAGGTCGCCCCTAAATTTGGCTGGACAGATGTGGCCAGATTTTCTGCGATGGGCGTTCCCGCAGTAAATCTGGGACCTGGTGATCCTGGCCTTGCTCACTCCCGAAATGAATTTGTGCCTGTGTCCCAGTTACGTAAATGTGAAGAAACTGTCTTTGGGTGGTTACGCGGCTAATGGAACACATCGAACTAACAGTTGCAGTTAACGCGCCGGCCCAAAAAGTCTGGGATGCCATAACAAACTGGGAAGCTCAAAATCAGTGGATGCTTGGCACCAAAGTGTGGCCAGTTGCTGGAGACGGCACTGGAGTTGGCGGCAGGATCGAGGCATTTACCGGAATATGGCGGATCGGATTCCTGGACTCTATGGAAATCACAATTTGGGATGCGCCGACTCGGTGCGATGTGCTTCACACCGGGCGAGTGGTTCGCGGCACGGGGACTTTTGAAGTTGTTCCCTTAACTCCAACAACAAGTAATTTTGTGTGGAGCGAGGATCTAGATCTTCCACTGGGTGTTTTGGGTAAGGTCGGATTTGCCTTATTGCGACCAGGATTTGTATTCGGAGTGCGCAAATCGCTAGAAAAATTTGCTGGGTTAGTGGAGCAAGGCGCACTTTAACCCAAATCTGCTTTTTACCACTCCTAAATGTAGTTATTTCCCGTTAATTACAAGGGGTTTGCCCCCTTTCGTGGATTTCGTTAGCGCCCGATTTTCAGGGATAATAGAGGTATTAGTAATTAATTCCTCAATCCTTAACTGGAAGGTGACCCAAATGGCAGCTATGAAGCCACGCACTGGCGACGGCCCAATGGAATGCCCTAAGGAAGGTCGCGGATACGTGCTTCGGGTGCCACTTGAAGGTGGCGGCCGATTAGTAGTTGAACTAAATGCGCAAGAAGTTAAAGACTTGGGAGCGGTGCTAAAAGATACCGTCGCAGCAATGCCTAAAAAATAGGCGACGAACGAAATCTACTTAGTGAGTTAAGCCTTTACGGCAACTAGTAATCCGCCGCCGACAGGTAAAAGTGAACCAATAAATTCTTCGCCAGCAGCGATTGCTTGAACAGCGCCGCGCATTGCCACAGTATCTGGATCGCGTTGGGCTGGATCCGCAAGCTTGTCATTCCAGAGGGCTCGATCAATAATCAAAACTCCACCAGTTCGCAGCAAAGTCAGAGCCCGGGAAATATTGGCATTAAGGTCCAAAGGCTTTGCAGCGATTAAAACAATGTCGTAAGCCGACTCAGTTAGACGATCTAAAACTTCATCAGCACGACCATTTATAAGCCTCACCCGATTTGGCGCGATGCCAGCTTGAGAAATTGCATCCTTGGCTATTAACTGATGCTCAGCTTCGATGTCAACGCTAGTTAAAACTCCATCTGGATGCATGCCATCGAGTAACCAAAGTGCCGAGACACCAGCACCTGTTCCAATTTCAACTACATTTTTTGCATCGATTGCCGCGGCTAATGTCCGCACAATTGCCCCAGCACCAGGTCCCATTGCGACGCAGCCAATTTCTGCCGCTTTTGCCCGAGCATGCGCGCGAATTCGATCTTCGCCCGCCCAGTTTTCGGCGTAATCGCTCGAGGCTCGGTGAATTGCTAAAATGCGCGGATCGGTTGGTGCCATGACGTAATCGTACGGGGCAATTAAGCCTTTGGTGAAGTAAGACCACCAAGTCGTCAGAACCCAGATTGATAAGCGAGAATAAGACAGGTAAAGATTTCCCGAAATTAGGCAGGAACCAGGTCATGACCCAGACCCCAGATGAACCACAAAATCTCGTGGCACCTGCCGAAACGCTCGCTTCCGAATCCACACTTACAGAACCTCCAATTACAGAACCTCCAATTACAGAACCTCCAATTACAGAGCCCATCCCAATCCCAGCACCAAATTACGTGTTTGCCCCAACACTTGCTGGGGGCGAAAATTCTGGCGCGAGCGCCTCGCCCGCAGTAAAAAAAGCGATCATTGCTGGCGTGCTCAGTGGCTTACTAGCTGGCGCACTTGGATTTTCTGCAGCTTCCGTAGTTGGAAACGTACCTTCGCCTTCGATTTCCTTACCGGCAACAAGTGGTGAGGTGTCACCGCGAGCTGATGATTCAATTGCCGGCATCGCCCAAGCGGTATTACCAGTTGTCGTTTCTATTGATGTTTCCTCAAGTCAAAACGCAGGCACAGGGTCTGGTTTTGTAATTCGAAGTACTGACCTCGAATCTTTTATCTTGACAAACAATCACGTAGTAACAGGTGCCGGCGACAATGCCAAAATCACAGTAACTTTCCAAGATCAATCTCAAGTTAGCGCAGAAATTGTCGGCACTGACGCCTCTTATGATCTAGCAGTACTTCGAGTTGAGCGTGGGAATCTGCCAGTTGCCGCCTTGGGTAATTCTGATGATGTTGTTGTCGGTGATGCCACAATTGCGATTGGTTCCCCGTTAGGACTTACTGGCACAGTTACCAGTGGCATTGTTTCTGCGCTGAATCGGCCGGTAACGGCTGGGGATGCAAATGACATTTCGTTTATTAGTGCAATACAAACTGATGCCGCAATTAACCCCGGCAACTCTGGTGGACCACTAGTTAATTCGCGTGGTGAAGTTATCGGCATTAACTCGGCAATTGCAACAACTGGTAGCAGCGTTAGCGGTCAAAGCGGCAGCATTGGACTAGGTTTTTCTATTCCAATTAATCAAGCAAGACGTGTGGCCACTGATTTGATCGCCACTGGAAAATCAAGCTACCCCATTATTGGTGTGCAACTTGATACTGACTATGCCGGCCAAGGCGCAAAAGTTGAAGCGATAACTCCTGACAGTCCCGCTTCTGTCACTGCCCTGAAAGCCGGAGATGTAATTATTCAGATAGATGGCGTAAAAGTGACTGGTGCAACGGAACTTGTGGTTCGGATCAGGTCTAAGAGTCCGGGGGATTTAGTAAAAATCCTGCTCCTGGATGGTACTGAAATTGAACTGACTTTGGGTTCTGACCAGAACTAGATTTTTTCGACTCAGGGAGTAAGGTCGCACTATGAATATTGGATGGGCTGAGTTTTTAGTAATTGCCATTATTGGTTTGGTGGTTTTTGGCCCAGAGCGGTTACCTGAAATGAGCGCCCAACTTGCTCGCTTTGTTAAATCCATGCGAGTTAAAGCTAGTTCGGCAACTGCCGAGTTAACTGGTTCCGTTGACACAAAAGTAGTCACTGACTTAGCTAAAGATTTGCGTGGAATCACGCCACGGGGCATGGCAGCTAATGCAATGTCAACAAGTATGGGCAAAGCGAAATCTGGAGCCATGCGAGATCAAAGACCCAGCGGCACATTAGTAAATCCAGTTTTTGATCCGGACGCTACTTAGCAATTTTGTTTGAATCAATATGCGCGCTAGCGCACTGATTACTTATTGCGATCGGGTGTGATCCCCAGATTCATACCGACTAAACCGCGTGGCCGAGTGCCAAGTTTTTGCGCCATCTCAATAAGTGCTTTTGACGCTGGCGCATCTGGATGCGAAAGCACATACGGCATTCCCGCATCGCCACCTTCGCGAAGGCCTGGATCAAAAGGAATCCGGCCAAGTAGTGGAACTTCCTGCCCGACATTTGCAGTTAAAACTTCCGCCACCATTTTTCCGCCACCGGTACCAAACATGTCAATTGGTTCTCCGCAGTGTGGGCAAGCAAACGCCGACATGTTTTCAATCACGCCGCTAACGCGTTGATTCACCTGTGGCGCCAACATACCAGCGCGGATTGCCACATCAGCAGCAGCTGGTTGTGGGGTAGTGACAATAATCAATTCACTTTGTGGCAATAAGTGCGCAGAACTAATTGCAATGTCGCCAGTGCCCGGAGGTAAGTCCAACAACAAGATGTCTAGGTCGCCCCACCAAACTTCGCTTAGGAAAGATTCCAAGTACCTATGTAGCATGGGTCCGCGCATCGCAACTGGTTCGTGGCGACCTTTTGGCTTGAGTGGCAGCATCGACATAACTCGCACACCATGACCCTGTGGTGGCATGATCATGTTTTCAACTTTTAGTGGTGCCTCGGTTATACCCATCATGTCTGGAATCGAGTGACCGTAAATGTCGGCGTCAACTATGCCAACGACCAAACCGTCAAGTGCCATGGCTGCTGCGAGGTTAGTTGTAACTGAAGACTTTCCAACCCCACCCTTGCCAGAAGCTATTGAATAAATCCGGGTCAGCGAACCTGGTTGATTAAAGCGAATTTCTTTTGTTGGTCCTTGAAGTTTCTCGCGCAGCGCAGTTCGTTGCTCTGGACTCATGACATCCAGTTCCACTTCAACACTCGTTACATCACGAACTTTTAAAACAGCATCCTTGACACTATTAACAATCGTGTCCTGCATTGGACAGGCTGAAATAGTTAAGTAAACCCCAACAGTTACCGTGCCACCAGCAATAGCAACATCCTTGACCATGCCAATGTCAGTTATCGGGCGACGGATTTCTGGATCAATCACGGTAGCTAGCGCAGCTTGCACGGCTTCTTGGTTTACGCTCATGAAGTTTTGGAATCACCCTTAGTTTCGGTTTGTTGTATTTCCTTAAATTCTTCCAGTAAGTCGCGGATCTCGCCACGCAAGTAATCCCGCGTGACAACTTCTCCAAGTGCTAAACGTAGCGAAGCAATTTCCCGAGTTAAGAAATCAGAGTCAGCTAGGAGACGTTCTGTTTGATCCCGATCTTCCTGAAAGCGAACACGGTCACGATCTGCTTGACGATTTTGCGCCAACAAAATCAGTGGCGCAGCGTAAGAAGCTTGCAGCGAAAGTGCCAAAGTCAAAAACAGAAATGGGAAAGCGTCAACACGCAAATCAATTGGCGCAAAGATGTTCCACAGCAACCAGCTGAAAACAACAAATGTCATGTAACCCAAGAATCGCCAAGATCCCAAAAAGCGGGCTACCCGCTCACTTACTCGACCAGCAGTATCAGAATCAAGCGTTGGACGAAGCGAGCGGCCTCGTACTAATGGCTGATCCAAACGCGGTCCACGTCGATCGTTTCCTTTGTTGCGTGCCATGATCAGCCCTCCTCATCTATCTCGTTTTCTCGCCAATTTTCTGGCAACATGTGGTCGATTACATCGTCAATTGTGACGGCGCCTAACAATTGATCATTCTCGTCTACAACTGGCAATGCGACCAAGTTGTAGGTTGCAAAATATCGCGCTACTTGGCCAAGTGGTGCTCCTGGTCCAATGGGGGTAAGGGAAGTGTCCAAAACTCCAGAAACCAGGCCGGCAGGTGGTTCACGCAGCAATCTCTGCACGTGTGCTACTCCCACATATTTTCCAGTCGGTGTTTCTAGCGGCGCTCGCGTGACATAAACCTGCGAAGCCAGGGCTGGGGAAAGTTGTGGCTGACGAACCCGCGCCAAAGCCTCGGCTATCGTGGCATCGGAAGAAACCACGATAGGTTCAGTGGTCATCATGCCACCGGCGCTGAAATCGTCATAAGTGAGCAAGCGACGCAAGTCATCTGCTTCATCTTGTTCCATCGCACCTAAATATTCTTCAGCTTGCTCAGGCGGCAATTCTGAAAGTAAATCTGCCGCGTCATCTGGATCCATTTCTTCCAAAACATCGCGCGCTCGTTCTAAGCCAAGTTCAGACATAATTTCAACTCGGTCATCTTCCGGAAGTTCTTCAAATACATCCGCAAGCATTGCTACATCAAGACCGCTAATAAGTTCCAGGCGACGTTTTTGTGGCAGTTCTTGAAGTAGATTCGCAAGGTCAGCTGGACGCATCGTCTCAATGGAAGCAAGTAACGCATCAACTGGTTGTTGCGGAGACTGGGAAAACAATTCTGAAACTTCATTCCAAGGAACAGTCAAAGTCGCACCTCGACGGCCAAACCCGGCGCCAGCTTTACGAATAAATAGTCGGCTGATGCTCCATTCTGAGTTGCGCTCTTGCGACATGCCAATGTCATGGATAGTTACTTGCTCGCCAGTTTCAATGAGAGTTACGCGATGATCCAACAGCTGGGCTATAACTAAATTCTCTTCAGGGCGTCCATTAAAACGACGTAGGTTCACGACACCACTTGTGACAACAGAGCCAGGCTCGATTGAAGTAATTCGAGCCATAGGCACAAAAATTCGCCGACGCGGAGCCACTTCGACAACAAATCCCGTGACAATTGGTGCTCGGCCAGAGGTGCGAGGCGTTACAACGACATCACGAATTTTGCCTACCTGATCTCCCAAGGAGTCAAATACGCCAGTCCCAGCCAAACGGGCCAGGTATACGCGGGTTTGAGTTGTGCTCACCTAACGAGGTTACCCGTTACGGGCTATATCTAAGAATCCCATTTACGGCAAAGACCTTGAATTACTTGTGGTTTAACGGGATATTCATTTAAGGTCAAGGACTACTGCACTATGTACCTAACCAGAGCAAATCATTTAACAGCAAAGGAAATGCCATGAACCAGACCATGAGATTTGAAGGAAAGACAGCGATCGTAACTGGGGGCGCTGGTGGTATCGGAACTGCAATTTGTCAACGCCTCGCTGGCGAAGGGGCTTTCGTGGTAGTCACTGACACTAATTCTGTGAATGCCGAAAAAGTTGCTGCGGACATTTCTGCCAGCGGTGGCACAGCTGTTGCAATGCCAGCAGACATTTCCAATGAGAATGAGTGCACCGCGTTAATTGAAAAAGTTTTTTCCTTGCGTGGAAAAATTGATGTGCTTGTCAACAATGCTGGAATTATGCGCCGTGGAAATATTTTAGATATTTCAGTTCAAGACTGGAATGATTTGTTCGCTGTAAACATAAATTCAATGTTTCATTTATGCCGAGCTGCGCTTCCGCACATGATTGCTGGCGGCGGCGGTGCGATCGTAAACACGGCGTCGCAATGGGGACTGTATCCTGCGCCAAATTGCATTGGCTACAACGTGTCAAAGGCAGCTGTCGCAGCTTTCTCGCAAAATCTTGCACGTGACTACGCCCCACACAATGTCCGCGTAAATGCAGTTTGCCCTGGAGAAATCCACACTCCAATGTTGGAGGCTGGCGCAAAAAGATCTGGTCGCACAATTGCAGATCTTGATGCCCTAGTTCCATTTGGTCGTGTAGGTCGCCCAGATGAGGTTGCTGCATTAGTTGCGTTCTTAGCATCAGAGGAAGCAGCGTTCATGTGTGGTTCCCTAGTTGAAATAACTGGCGCACAACCTGTTGCTTAAGCCGTAAAGTAGCCTGTTGCCATGCGCGGTCAACCAGGTACCTTCTTAGCTGGACTTGCGCGGCGTCTCACTAAAATCGAAATCACTGGACTAGAAAATCTGGAAATTTTAGATCAGCCAGGCCCAGCAATGATCGTTGTTAATCACACCACAATCGTGGATGTTGTGGTCGTGGTTGGAACTTTGCATAAATACGGTTTCACAGTTGATGGTCCATGTGAAAAACTCAAAAAAAGCGGGTGTACTCATCGTCGCCATCTGCGCCCGATTGGGACATCTGATATGTGGAATTTTCCACTAGCAAAACAAATCGTAAGTGGCAGTGGAATTATTCCAACTGATCAATTTAATGGCAGCAGTGCCTATCGAGCGGCGCTAACTGCGCTGCGAAACCAAGAATGCATCTTGATGTACCCCGAAGGTGATGTGCAAGTTAATGCGCAAGCATCACCAAGACCATGGCGACGTGGCACAACTGCGCTGGCAAAATCGGTGGCTATGCCGATAGTGCCAATTGCTCATCACGACAGTAGAAGGCTGGGCACCGGAAACGTCAAGCGAAGCATCTTGCAGGCGCTGTCGCGAGTAGTTAAACGCCCCACGATTCACTTAATGATTGGTAAGCCAGTTCTTGCAAGTGAAATCGCCAATTTCAATGAACAGGAAGCTAATACTTATTTAGAAGAAAAGTTATTTAATCTTTGGAAAAAAGTTAGCGCAGTAACTTAAGAATCTTGTTGACTACTTCGGGTGCGATTACGTTGACGTGGTGCGCGCTCCTTTGGAGCCGCTTTTTCGCCAGAATTTTGCGCGCTTGAACTAGCTGAAGTTTTTCTTGGAGCACTTGACGATTTATTTTTTCCTTGTGAACTTGCTGAACCGCTTCGCCCGGAACTGGGCCGACTGGAACCAGAGCGGTTTGCTTGTGGCTTGCCGGAATTTCCACGACGCCCAGCGTTTGCGCCAGTCTCGCCCAAGTCTTCAAGTTTTTCGCCAGCCAAACCTTCCCGTGTGCGCGCTGAACCAGGCAACACCCCAGTAGTGCCAGCTGGAATTCCCAGGCCGATATAAACATGCTCACTTGAGGAATAAGTTTCAATTGGATCGTGGAAAGCTAAACCAAGCATGCGATTTATCATTTGCCAACGATTGATGTCTTGCCAGTCAACAAGTGTGATTGCAACACCAGATGCGCCAGCGCGACCGGTACGACCAACTCGGTGCAGATAAGTTTTTTCATCATCTGGGCATTCATAGTTAATAACGTGAGTTACATCTGCAACGTCAATACCGCGAGCAGCAACATCAGTTGCCACCAAGACATCTACTTTGCCACTACGAAATGCGCGTAGCGCTTGTTCGCGAGCGCCTTGACCTAAATCTCCGTGTACGGCAGCCGAGGCAAATCCGCGATTTGCTAAATCTTCAGCAAGATTGCCCGCAACTCTTTTTGTGCGGCAAAAAATCATGGTAAGTCCGCGGCCTTCAGCCTGAAGTACGCGCGCAACAAGTTCTGGCTTATCCATTTGGTGACAGCGCCAAACATGTTGTTCGATGGCATCAACTATCGATGAATCACTGGTTGGATCTGAGGCACGAATGTGAGTGGGCTGAGTCATGTAGCGACGAGCCAGGGCAACAATTTGTCCAGGCATAGTTGCCGAGAACAACATGGTCTGGCGGCTAGCTGGAGTCTTGCTAACTAGAGTTTCAACATCGGGCAAGAAACCCATGTCGAGCATTTCATCTGCTTCATCTAAAACTAAAACTTTGATAGCACTTAAATCCAAGTGGCCTTGTTTAATCATGTCGATCAAACGACCAGGAGTTCCAGCAATTACTTCCACACCATTTTTTAGTGCTTCAACTTGTGGCTCGTAAGCTTTGCCGCCATACAGACTCAATACTCGAGCCCCCATATTTTTGCCAGCAGTTTCGAGGTCTGCGGCAACTTGGATTGCTAATTCGCGAGTTGGCACAATGACCAGACCTTGCGGCTTGCCAGCGTGCTTGAAACTAGCCCATTGCGGGTTGGTTGGGCTGATTACTTGAGTGAGTAGTGGAATGCCAAACCCTAAAGTCTTGCCAGTTCCAGTTTTGGCCTGGCCGATCAGATCTTGGCCGGCCATAGCTAGCGGCAAAGTTAATTCTTGGATTGGGAAAGCATCGATGATGCCTTTGCTGGCTAATGCCGAGCAAATGTCTTGGGGAACGCCGAGATCGGCAAAACTAGCGATGAGAAAACTCCTGGTAGATATAAGGA
>JBEEND010000029.1:0-16160 GCA_041192345.1 Actinomycetota bacterium | reverse complement strand
CGCAAGCAGTGAGCGTCATGACCGCAATGATTATTTTCGCTGCTTTTTGTCTCCCCGAAAAAAACAAGCGTCCAATAATTACAGCCAGAAGCAAGATTACGGCGGAGATAGACATTACTAATACGAGTTTGTCTGCCAAACCAAAGGCGCGAATTGCAAACTCTTTTACGGCAGCCGGAACGTTATCAATGATTCGATTCCCAATTGAAACTATTGGGTCATTTACCCCGCGAAAGACCAACCCAACTAGTTGTGTTGATGCCAGGCCAGCACCAACGGCTAGCACACCGAGCAACCCAGATGTTCGGGGTCTCATCGAGGGATTCATATCCCAAGGTTAAGTGAAGTATTCAAGATTGGCGTTTTGGTTACCTGAGTAAATTCAAGAATGCCGTTTTTTCAAGGATTTTACGGGTCTGAAAAACTTGGGCCTAATACCCGTGCAGGAATCATGTCTGACGCGAGATAAGTATTAATTTTAGCCAAGGGTTATTTCTGGCAGTTCTTATTGCTCAATAAGTGAGGTTCTTAGCAACGCCTGCATTTGCGAAATACTTAATTTATTATCAATGTCAACCCGCTGACTACAGACTCGACAGCGGAGTTGCCACTCCCAAGTTCCAGGACCTTGAAACCCTAACCTAAATGATTTAACAAAAGTTTTAGCTGGTAACACTTTGCATCTCATGCATCGCGATTGATAAATCAAACTATTTACTACTTGCGTCTCGGCGCGATAACCACGTTGGTATTCAAAACCAATTCCAAAGAGATCCACATCAAGTAAATAGCTGCCAGGGTTGATTGACCTTTCAAATTTGGCATCACGCAGTTCTTTATATGCATAAAATCCACATTCGCATTCTGCAACTGGTGGGACATGGTCAGGGTTAAGGGAACAAACAGCTTGGGCATCGTATTCGTAGACATCACCGGTTAAGCCAGTGAATGCGGGAATCTGACCAGTTAATAGGGACAACTTAAAACCGTGCATTTTTTCCTGAGGTAGATCAAATGAATCAATGACGGTAAATTGCTGATTTTCACTTGCTCGAATTCTTGCTTCTTTATCACTGGCAGTTCCGATGAAAATGAAAACTGCAATGAAGATTAGTGGTATGACACCTATGTAAAGGTAGAGAAATTTAAGAAGTAGCTCGCGCGGAACTAGGGGATTTTGTTTTTCCGTGAACGCACCCAATTTATAGGCCACTCCCAGCACCACAGCAGTAATGACTGGATAGATGCGGATCAATTTAACGACCTGCTGCGTCGCTCTGGCTGGGTTCACATAGTGATTAAACACCCGTTACAGGTCGTCTTGCATTTCGAGGGCTGGAGTAAATGGGTGAGGATTTATTGGGTTTAATCAGGGTGCCGTGAATACTTTGCTGTGGTAACTTCTTGGGTATAACAAGGAGAAGACATGGCCGAGATCGGAAAGCCAGAGCGCGTAGTGCGCCGCGAACGGGAAGCACAACCAGCAATCTCACCGCAAACCCCAGTTAAGCAACCGCAACCTGCTAAGTAATTTAGTTTCGCGGTAGCGCTGGCAATTCCCTCATGAGTAGTACAAGTTTGCCCGCCGCCATCTAAGGTCTAGCAAAAACTCAATAAATGTAAATACTGTTTTTCCTTTTCACCATCCCAAAAGTATTAAGGGTGTGAAGATAGACAAACGAAAAGCAATTTAATCCCATTGCTTTGAATTTACAGGAGAACACATGTCGGAAACTAGATCGCTTTGGCTGGCAGAACACGGTATAACTCATCTGAAAGAACCAGGTGTCGTAGTTAATTCAAGATTTGAAGATCGCCATGAACCAAGAGTTTGGAATTGGATTCGGCCGTGGGACTTCCACTCGAGCTTTGATGTTGGAATTGTTGGAGCTGGTTTGTCCACCACATCAATTTTGCCAACCTCGTGTTACTTGGCGCCTGATGCGTTTCGATTATCAACCCCTGGTTTCACAACATACAGCCCAGACTTCGATGTGGATTTGCAAACCATGGTTGTGCGAGACCTAGGCGATGTATCAATTCCAATTGTTAACCAGTACGAGGCCCTTGATCGAATTGAAGACACTATGGAAAAACTCTGGGCTGTTGATAAAGAGAAATTTTTAATTCTTATTGGTGGCGATCACGCCGTGACAGCGCCAGCCGCGAGGGCATTCGCTAAAGCCCACAAGGGTCACAAGATGGGTCTAATCCATTTTGATGCCCATAATGATGTTCGAGTTATGGATCATGGACCAACGAATGGAACTCCGATTCGACAGTTATTGGAATCTGGACTGGATTTCGAAGGAAAGAATTTGGTGCAAGTTGGTATCCATGGCTTCATGAATTCCAGTTATTACAAGCGTTGGGTAGAAGGTCATGGTGGAACAATATTTACTGGCCGCCACATCCGGCAAAACAACATAACCAAGATCGCAAAAGACGCACTAGAGATAGCTGGCAATGGCACTGACTCCATTTACATAACAGTAGATATTGACGTGCTTGAGTCTGCTTACACACCCGGCACAGGTGCTGCCACACCAGAAGGCATTCATCCAATGGATTTGTATGAAGCGCTATTTATTATGGGTCAGCATCCAAAGGTTGCAGCAATTGATTTCGTGGAACACGATCCAGCCACAGATGTAGTTCGAATAACAGGGCGAACTATGACAAGTGCAGTTCTGAGCTTTATGTCTGGGCTCTTTCTGCGTCGCAATGATGGCTGGTGTGGTTACGATCAAACACCGATTACTGGAGACTAAACAAATTCACTGAAGGTGAATCCTTCTTTACCAACTCGATCCAATTTTGGATAGTAAAGTCATATTGGTAATAGCAACCTCTTGTGAACGTGAGTAAGGGTTACAAATGCAAAAAATAGGCCCCAAAGTCGTTGCTGTAATTCCCACTCTTGGCAACAACGAAAGCAGATTGACAACGCTAGTTGATTCGATAAAGAAATATTCAGGCGCCTATAATCTAAAAATAGTCCTCGTTGACAATTCTGTGGATGGAATTCTATCCAAGTTGGATTCTGTTGATGAGGTAATTTGGACCGGTATCAACTTGGGATGGGTTGGCTCCATCGAATACGTACGCAGGCGCCAAGAGTTCGATTATCTTTGGACAGTTCAAGATGATATGACCCTATTAAATGATGTCCTCGGCATACTACTTAAAGAGTTCAGCGGAAACTCAAGCTTGGGAGTTGCCTCTCCTGTCATGGTGCGAGACGGTTTGATACCTGCGAGAACTCGAGGTGGGATCTTTATAAATGAAGAAAAATTGGAATGGATCAATATCCCAGATGTGGATCTTGATCCAAAAAATTTTGAACAAGATGTTGAACTTTGCTTTGTCTCAGGATCCGGCGCACTCTGGAGTCGTCAAGCTCTAGAAGAAATATCGGGTTTTGATCTAGCGCTTTATCCTCTGGGTCTTGTTGATGTCGACACATGTTTCAGGCTAAGAGCCTTAAATTGGAAATTGAGACTTTTACCCGCTGCTCAGATTACCCATGAAGGTAGCGGCTCAACCCCGAGCATGCTTGGAGTAACTTTACATTCCATAAATGAAGAAATTATGAAAAACAAGAGACTAGGGTCAGAGAATGCAAAGGTAAATTATAAAAATGATTTGGAATATGATTTTTTGTTTTCAATTGCGAAGAAATCTAGTTTCTTGTTTCTGAATGCCTCAAATCATGCAAAAAGTGTTTTCAGGGATTTGGACTCACAGATGGTGGAGCTACATGAGCAAATTGCGGAACTACATCAGCAAATAATGAAGTCCGAGTCAAAGTTACATAATGTCTATAACTCAAGAACTTGGAAGCTAACTTCTCTATTTAGGTTCTTGGCGAAATTTTTTACATAACTTTAAATCTTTAAAAGTCAATTTAAATTTTAGAATCTAAACATTCCAAACGATGCCTTCAGGAATGTCAGGAGGTTGAATTCGGAATTTGTCTGGCATATTTTTTTCATATCCGGGAAGTTTTGCATTGAGTAGCATCCCTTGTCGAGATTGCCACTTTAGAGAGTGCCACACGAAAGGAGGGATTCGAATAGCGTTGGGCAATCCAGAACCCGGCTCACCTGCGGAAACGATAGTAAATTTCTTGTAAGTTTTTGAGTCTTGTCTGGCGTCATATAGCCCTACGTCAAGCAAGCCTTGCAGCACAAGATATCTGTCCAGTGTATGTTCGTGGTAGTACCACTCTTTTCTAACACCTCCAGTGGGAGCTTTAACGGTGTAGAGATGCTCAATAGGTTCGTTATTACCAAAAACGCCAACCCATTCAGGTCTATATAACTCGGTTAGAAGGTTGTCGTCTAAGTACTTCACAAAGGGAGAAGTAGCTGTTATGACTCCATCAATTTCTGCAGATTTATTTATATCCGGTCGATGGTCTGGTCCAGCTGGGTCTCGTTGAGCGCTCATTCGCAGAGCATATCATTTCCTTGTCCGATTTGTTTGATTTGTTCTGGCTCTTCTATTTTTCAATGGTGCTACGGCTCTACTCGGATTGCTACTTTTGAGTTTGCCGAATTTCAAGCGTGACGCCGGCTTCGGGAGTTTTGAAGTAAGTAAATCCTGAGCCGTCAGTACGGCGACCTTTCATCAAAACCTCAATCCCGTCATTAACTGCTTGCGCTTCTGCAGTGTCAGCATTTTGCACCTCAAAGCCCAAATGGAAAACTCCTTCGCCATTTGTTTCAAGAAACGCAGCTTGTGGACTTCCCGCACCCGGCTGGCAAAGCTGAATCTGCATATTGCTTATGTTGCAATAGCGGTACTTCATGCTCATAAAGCCTTCCGGCGATGGCACATCAAGCTCGGTGTAATCGGCAAGTGGCGGGTAATCCAACCAAGGACCTACACCGACTGAAACGTAGTAAGCCTGGGTAGCTTCTATGTCACGAACAACGATACATACGTGATGCAGACTGTCAAAGATTTTTGCCATGGCCTATTTCCTATCGAGGTTAGGGTAACCGAAGTCAGAAACCTGAAGGTGATTTACCTTTTAGGTGTTTGGACTTGAGAACAGTGTTGCACTTTCTTTGGTGGGCGGTAGGTAGCGGCGCTATAACAATCGCCAGACACAAGTAGCCATAGAAACCGCCTGGTACTACATTTGTAGCAAAGTCCAAAGAATACTTGTCTTAGCCAACTTATGGGCAATCGGGGATCAAGTCCCTAAGTTTTATTAAGCCCGAGGAGGTCGCGTGGCAAGTAATGATCGAGTGATTGTTATTGGCGCTGGCATTATCGGTGCTAGTTGCGCATATCACTTAGCTGCCCGCGGCCAACAAGTCACTGTGCTCGAGAAATTCGATGCGCCAGCAGAAGGCAGCACTGGTCGTTCGTTTGCTTCAGTTCGAGGGCAGTGGAGCGATGAACTTAATATCACAATTTCTTGGCAAAGCATTCAGACTTATCGCGACTTTGAGAAACTTCATAATGTAGATGTTGGTTATCGACCGACGGGGTACATGTATCTGGTTCCAGAATCTGGTTGGGAAGCTCAACAGCGGCACGTGGCAATTCAACAAGAGCATGGTGTGCCCGTTGAATCAATTAGTTATGAACAAGCTCAGCTTAAAACTCCGTTTGTGCCAGATGGTTTAGGCGGCGTCACTTGGGGTTCAGCTGACGGAGTAGTCGACCCGTACCTTGTAACAAATGCATATATCTCGATGGCAAAGTTGCTCGGTGCAAACTTTCGCATGAAGACAGAAATTCAAAAAGTCTCTCGGACGGAAAACGGTTGGACTGTTCGCGCTGGTGATTCCACATTCGAATGTGACTACATAGTGAACTGCGCAGGAGGTTGGTCGAATCAAATTGGGGAACTAGCAGGTTTTGACATTCCAGTTCAGCACGTGCGTCGCAATGTTTATTCAACAGCCCCAAATAGCACGCCGACACATCCAATGACCATTGATCTGCAAACAGGTTTCTTTTTGCGCAGTGAAGGTGAACGTTTACTCTTTGGGTTAGCGCGCGCCGACGAACCCGCAGGCTACAACACTTCTGTTGACTGGGATTGGATGGAAACCGTAATTGAAACTGGCGGGGAACGCTTTCCTTGGTTACTTGATACTCCGCTTGATCCCTCTGGTGCTTGGGCAGGGACATACGAAATTACGCCCGATCATTTTCCGATATTGGGAGCGCTGCCAGAAGACCCCACTTGGATTAACGCGTGTGGCTTCTCGGGTCACGGCGTAATGCAGGCACCATACATTGGCAAGTTGATTGCCGAAGAAGTGTGTGATGGAAAATCACATAGCATCGATATCGAACCACTGCGGATTAATCGTCTTCGTGATGGCAACCTACGCGGCGAAACTATGGTGCTTTAATGAGTGCATCAAAAATTGAACTAGTTGTTGAAAATGGCTTTGCCTGGATTACATTGCGTGGGATCGAAACCAAAAACTCGTTAGACGAAGAATCAGTGACGCAGATGCTTGCAGTTTGTGACCAGATTGATGCAGACCAGACAATTGGAGTTGCAGTTATTTCGGGTGAAGGTAACGCCTTTTGTTCAGGTGCCCACACAAGTGTGCTAGCTGGACTTCGCGGCCAATCACAAGAAGTAGTACGCGCTGGATTAGGACGAATTTATGAAGCTTTCACTCGAGTGCATGACTTGAAAGTTCCAACTGTCGCGATGATTAATGGAGCTGCCGTGGGCGCTGGCGTAAACCTGGCAATGGTATGCGACATTCGCATAGCCGATCGCAACGCGGTTATCGCATCTGGATTTGCTCGGTTAGGTATTCATCCAGGTGGCGGGCACATGAATCTGATTGCTCGCGCCACGAGTGAATCAGTGGCGAGTGCCCTTGGGGTATTTGCGCAAAAAATCGATGGTATTCGAGCCCAAGAAATTGGCTTAGTTTGGGCTGCCGTGGAAAACGACCAGTTGAAGCCAACCGTTGTTGGGATGGCGCAGCATTTAGCCAATGATCCAGATCTTGCTCGCGAACTGATTCAGACGCTACGAGATACTGCAAACCCTAGTGTTGCTTGGATTGATGCATTACAAATAGAACGTGAGCGCCAAATGTGGACTTTCACGCGAAGCCAAACAGGAGACTGAATTATATGTACCCGTTGTTGAAAGTAAATCCAGCTCGCGCAGCCTGGATTGAAGTCACAGCCAAGACGCTTCGTGAATTGGGCGATCGTCATCGCGATGCTTTGGTTGAGGCTTCCCGGGCGCTGGAATTTCCTGGGGATATTTATCGTGAACTTGGTGGGCTTGGTTACTTAGGTCCACTTGTGCCAGTTGAGTTTGGTGGCTCGGGTTGGGGAGTACCTGAATATGTTGTCATCAGCGAAGAAGTGGGTCGTCACGGTTTAGTTTCCGGCCAGATCGCTGTCCAAGGTCAAAAGTGGCTTTTGGACTGGGGTACCGAGGAACAAAAGGCGCAGTGGCTCGAACCAATTGCATCTGGGCAGAAAGTATTCTCCGAATCAATTAGCGAACCAACTATGGGATCATCCTTTAAAAACATGTTGGCCACAGCAACCCCTGACGGCAAGGACTGGATTCTCAATGGCCACAAAACACATGTGAATTTGGGAGCGGACAGCGACGTAACAATTTTCTATGGATTAACGCCAGATGGAATTACCAGTTTTCTAGTGGACACCACTCTTGATGGTGTGTCCAGCAGAGTTACCGATGCGATCGGACTTCGACTAATTCGCACCGCCGATATGATTTTTGACAACGTGCGGGTATCGGATGCATCGCGCATTGGTCCTGTTGGCGGCGGACTCGAAACTTTTTTGAGCACTTTTAATATCAGCCGATTAGGAAATGCTTCAGAGCTAATTGGCCTTGGTCGACGCGCACTTGAGATAGCGATTAATTATGGCAATACCCGGATTGTAGGAACTACTCATGTTACGGATTTCCAAGGCATTCAATGGATGATGGCTGATGCCTGGACCGCGCTTCATTCGGCTTGCCTGGCTCGGGATCAAGCAGCGCTTGCGCATGAACTGGGGGAAGAGATATCGCTAGCAACAACGGTGGCCAAGCGACTTGCTATCACCGCTGCTGAACTAGCGATGGACACCGCATTTTCGATGACAGGTGGCGAGGGGCTCTATCATGAATCACCGCTGCTAGAAATTTCAAATGATTTGCGCGTGCTCAAAGTCGCCGGTGGGTCCCAAGAAATCATGCGTAACTACATAGCGAAAAGCATCCTAAAAAGCCCTGACCATGAGGGATTGGCATGACATCGCTTGTTAAGCGATTCGTCGAAGAAAGCAATAAACGACCTTCATTAACTTTGGGAATTACAACTGACCCAATGACGGTTTCGGAAGTTCTAGGTAGAGCAGCAACTGTTGCTCGAGAATTACAGGCTCGTGGAATAAAGCCTGGTGACAAGATTGCCATGATTGACGACTCATCTACTGGCTATGTAATTTCTTGGTTGGCTTGCCTGTTGGCCGGAACTCCAGTGGCATTAATCAACCCAACTTATCCAGAGGAATTACTTCAAGAAATGTTGGCCGGATTTGAGCCAGCAGTAATCTGGCGCAGCAAAGAAATTGAAGCCAACCGCCAAGCGAAGGTGGGTGATGTGCTTGGCTTACCTGGCTTGGATTCGAAGCCACTTGAAGTGATCTCTTACATGCACACTTCCGGAACGACTGGGCTTCCAAAGTTTTGCGCCCAAACAAACAGCTACTTCATTAACTTGGCGCGAGACATGGCACAAGCTTTAGAACTAACACCTGTCGATCGAGTACTCGCGCCACTTCCGCTGTTTCATATAAATCCAATGGGCTATGGGCTGATAACTGCGGTCTTAGCGGGTTGCGATGTGTTGAGTGTTGAGAAATTTTCTGCTTCTGGTTTTTGGAGCACAGTGAAAGAAAACAATATTTCAGTTTTAATCCTGCATGCACCCCCAGTTGAAATTCTTAAGCGAGCTACCACTGCGCAGGATGCCACGGGCCACCTAGTCAGAACAATGTTCTATGCAAATCGAGAATTTATGGACACCTTTAATATCCCGGCAGCAGTTTCTGGTTACGGTTCTACCGAAGCCGGTGGAATTTCACATATAAAGATGTGGCCAAGCTCAGTTGGGATGCCCGACAATGCCAGTCGTTACGGCGGTCAGAGCCGTCCGCAAATCGAATGGCTGCTTAATGATTCTGGTGACATCTTTGTGCGCGAATCTCAAGCTGGCACACTCTTTACGGGTTACGCCAGTGCAACCAGTTTGAATCCTGCCCGAGATGCAGATGGCTGGTTTGATACTGGGGACATTGGCTCGATGGAACCAAACGGCGATTTGATATTTGTCGAACGAAGCGCTGAATCAATTCGAGTCAAAGGCGAGTATGTGCCAATTCCAACCGTTGAGGATCGCATCAGTCCAATTTCTACGATTAAGGACTTTGCCCTCTGGAAGCGACCAAGCGCCTTAGTCGATGATGAAGTTGTCCTCTATTTAGTGGCCGAGAGCATTCCAGCACAAGAGATTTCTGCCGCAGTTATTGATTTGCCAAAATACATGCAACCTGTTGCGGTAGCCCGAGTGCAGACAATCCCTCGTGATGCCGCGGCTGGCAAAGTTCAGCGCCGTAGGCTGCCAGACCAGGAGGTGCTCGAATGGCACACGATGTAGCAAGTGCAAATACTTTGCCTGATTGGGCAACTGACATGGTGGATCTACATGTGCATTCATCGCCAAGTTTGATGCCACGTCATGGAAACGATCAACAAACTGTATCCGCAGAACGAGGTCTGGGCTTTTCGGTCGTCGTATTGAAAGCTCATGAAGGTAGCACTGTTGATCGGGCTGCTATTGCTGGGGAAGGCGTGTACGGCGGTGTGGTGTTGAATAGCGCAATTGGCGGCGCAAACCCAGACGCTGTTGAAATCGCAGCGCGACTTGGTGGTCGAGTTATCTGGATGCCAACAGTCTCAACCGCAACTCACAAAGCCGGCGCCGCATCACCTGAGTTATCAGTGCATCGTGGATTCGAATTGGCACAGGTTGATGTTGTAGCTGATGAGAAAGTACTTCCTGAATGGCTGCCAGTTCTAGACATAATTGCCGAGCATGATTTGTTGTTGGCCAGTGGTCACTTAAGCACCGTAGAAACCATTATTTTGTTTGCTGAGGCGCATCGTCGTGGCGTGCGTCGATTAATGGTCAATCACCCAAAGATGCCGTTTCTAAATTGGAATGACAGCGCAACGCAGGCCTTACTGGAAGTCGGAGCCCACTTGGAACTTGGAATTTTGCCCGATTTACTAAGCCCAGATGATTGCTCTAGCTTTACGCTGCTAGATGTTTATCCGCACGAGTTATTAGTATTCGGCGCGGACTTAGGCCATGCGCATCATCCAAAGCCGGTGGACATCACTCCGATGTGGCTAACCAAACTTGAATCACACTTGGGCGAAACAAAAGCTCGAGCCATAGTCACCACAAACTCGCGAGGACTTTTGTTATGACAGTTATTGCATTATTACCGGGTGATGGAATTGGCAGCGAAATCCTTGACGGGCCAATTGCTTATTTGCGCAAGCTGCAGGCGCAAGGTGCGCCAGTGACGATTACTGGCCCTTGGCCCTATGGTTCAACTGGGTGGAAAGAATCTGGCGATGTTCTACCGCAAGAAACCATTGATGCATGTCATCAAGCAGATGTGATCCTTTCTGGCGCAGTAGGAACTCATCCAGGAATTGATCCCAAAGATTGTCCAAACCCAGAATCCGGACTCATTAAGTTACGCCATATTTTTGACTTACGCGTTAGTGTTCGAAACGTCTTGCTCGCACCGCATAAAGATGTAATTGTGGTGCGCAACATTATTGGTGGTGCATACGGCGACCCACACAGTCGACAGGAGAGTGATGGAGTCATTGTGGCAATCGACACCGTCAAACTCGAACCAGAGAAAGTACGTGAAGTACTTAACATCGCAGCCGACTATTCTCTTGATGGATATCGCACTATGAGTGTTGACAAAGCAAGCGTGTATGCCACATCGCGCATGTGGCGCAGACTCGCCGCAGAAGTTTTCGAGAAACGCGGCGTGAAGTACGACAATGTAAATGTTGACCGCGCCGCGTACGAACTTGTTAAATACGAAGAGCTTCCGCGAGTAGTAGCCACCGAAGGATTATTCGGAGACATATTGAGCGATGTATTGTGCGCTCGGGCTGGATCACCTGCGCTTTGTGGATCAGCGACTATTAATCCGGATCGAATTTTTGGACATGGCGTCACTGCTCTTTTCGAACCAGCTCATGGCTCATCACCGCATCGCACAGGTAGCCGCCGGTCGAATCCGACAGGTGCTTGGTTAGCACTCATCGAACTGCTGAACTGGTGCCCGGACCTCGCCGCTCTGGATGTCGCTACGAAAGTGCGCGAGGAGCTGCTTGACACTATTGCGGAAGGACCCGCAACCTACGACTTAGCCAAGGCAGGTGAACCAACCTGCAACATGGATGAATTTAACGAACGCGTGCTAGCGAAACTTTAGAGTCAATTTATTTGAGTTAGTTAAGAAGAATCGAAAGTAAGTTGCTAACGGCACCAGCCGGGTAAGTCGAACTTAGGAAGAGACGAGTAAATCCGACAAAACGTGGATTTTTTACCCGAAAAGCAACGTTCCAATTAGTTCTTGCCTTCCCCGTCTTCATTTTTCTGACAAAGTCGCCAGCCCATGATTATACTGATATCAGTTCCTTTAGGAACGGTCAACTTTTCGCAAAGGTTGGGCTCGGCTCTTTAGAAAAGCTCTAAGGTCGAAAATAGAAAGTGGGCAATAAAAATGCATAAAGTCATTTCAATGTTCTCAACTTTAGCGTTGACAGCAGCTATCGGTTGGGCTTCTACAAGTAGCGCACAAGCAAATAATTCATACAATTATAACAAAACACTTAATGGTAATTCCTGCAATTCAACAGGCGCTAATGGATCTAGCGCTGGAGTTGTAACTAATTACCATTATGGCTATTGGAGCTGCTAGTTCTTGATTAAAAAAAATCAAGAAACAAAAAAAGGCTGTGGCTTATCACCTCAGCTTTTTTATTTTGTCGTGCGAATTTCTCAAACAATCACCGATGCATGGCTTTAGGTTTTGTGTATCAAGCTTTTCGTAATCAAACAAGGTCTTTGGCTTGATGTTGATAATCGTCCAATAAGTTTGGACCCATTCATTAACTTTCATAGTTCTTCCAATTAACTTGAAGAACTCACTGACTTACACTCAGTTGATACTGCCTACTGACCGATTTCGTAAAACCGAGCAACAAGTGCATTAAGTACACCGCGAGGGACTTGAACCCCCCAACCCGCTGATTAAGGGCACGTTAGTCGGAAAGTTCCCTTCCAGCGATGAACCTAACCCCACTTACATTTGGTCAATAATCAGCAGGATCTGCCAGTTGAGTCCGTTACGGAACTAGTGATGTTTCACTTGGACTAGTCGGTTGGTATATCGAGAAAGTTTCTAATCAGTGGGTTGAGAGCACCATTGGATTAAGGGCTTTGACCCCTGGTCATTAAGGCTGACCACGAAATATGTCTATTAATACGGTCTTAAATTTTCTGCAGTATTTTCCTTATTTAACCTAATTTGAAGATAATTAGGTAGTCTTTCAGTATGTCCAAAATGTCTTTTATGTCCAAAATACCCGCCATAGCACTTGTCTTTTCACTTGGCTTAAGTCTTACCATTGCGACAACTGCGCAGGCAAAAGCAAAGACAACCAAGCCTTCGGCGCCAACTATCACTGCTATTTCTTCATCAAGTGTCAAAAAGGGCAAAGTAGATGTGAAAGTAACCATAATCTTGCCGGCATCAAAAGGTGGCTCAAAGATTACTGGCAGCACAGTTATTGCAGGAGGCAAGTCTTGCACCATTGCAAAAACCAAAACTTCTTGCACCATTAAGTCAATCAAAGAAGGTAAAGCAATTAGTTTTTTTGCAAACTCAAAAAACATTAAGGGATTTGGTCCCAATAGCGCCCGAGTTACTTACGTCGCCGGAGGGAGCCCCTGGCTAGTGGCACCAGCTGCACTTGGCAAACTAAATTCAACGAATCTTGGCAAACTAAATTCAACGAATCTTGGAACCCAAGATCAAACGAATTGTGACGAATATTATGACAGCGGCGAAGGCGAATTTGATGACAGCGGCGAAGGCGAATTTGATGACAGTGATGAAGGCGAAGCTGAAGTCGAAGATGAATGCGTTAATTAATTAGGAAACGAAATGCACACCCAGCTTGTCGTTCACGAAGAGACTACATTCGCACAAATCCGAGTAACAAGTACATTGAGTACACCGCGAGGGACTTGAACCCCCAACCCGCTGATTAAGAGTCAGCTGCTCTGCCAGTTGAGCTAGCGGTGCTTGGTAGAAATTGTCTTAGTACATTTGAACATTAGCAGTAGGTCAAGTCCTAGGAAAAGCTGGGGATGCGGTCTTGGATTCAGTGTCATCATCATGGCCGGTCTCAAGTGCTAACAGACTTATTAGCACTAACCCAATACCAATGTATTGCGTGCCAATTGGCAATCCGCGACCTAAGACTGCGCCAAAGAGTATCGCAACAACTGGAATCAAATTCAGCGTAATGGCAGTTTGCTTCGTTGTTAGTTTCGGAGCTGCGTAATTAAATAGCAGGAATGGCAAAGATGTCCCAATAATTCCCGCTAAGACTGCGACATAAAAATAGTTTCCAATGCCAGCTGGGGTGGGAATTTGGGTATTTGTAGCTATAAGCATGACGATGGAAAACGCACTTGCTGACGTCATTTGTCCCACTGTTAACGAAACTATGTTTACCTGCGAATTTAGTCGGCGCATTAATAAGCCATAGATTGCGCCCGCTAGCCCGACGCCCAAGAAAGCTAACGCGCCAACGAGACCCGCAGGGATGGACGCCCCAAGAATAATTAGTTGCACACCAGCAGTTTCTGGGTTGCTAGTTTGCCCTGCAATTCCAACAATGATTGCCCCGGATACTCCCACTAACAATGCAAGGACTGCCCACATTGATAATTTCTCGCGCAAGAAAATTGCGCCGCCAAGTGCCAGGAAGATAACTTCACTCGACATCAAAATTGCGCCTGTTGTGACCGATCCATATTGCCAACCGATATTGCCCGATAGATATGCCAAGCCAGGCTGGAGCAAGCCAAATGGAATCGCAATTCGCCACGGTATGTGTTTGATTGCTCGCCGTAGTGCTGGGATGAACAATGCGCCAATGAGCAGAATCAAAAGCCCGCAAATCATCTCAATAACAAAGACGGCAATAGGACTCATGTGTTCAACAGCTATGTCGCCAATTGGGTTGCCAACTCCCCAAGCGACCATAGAGGCCATCATGGCAAATAGCGGTTTATTGTTTCGCATCGTTCCCAAGTATCTCGGATTACAGCAGAACTCGTGAAACGAGCCAACACATGCTGGAACTCTTCACGAGCTAATTTGATTGGAGATTAGTTTGCTTCGAGGAAATCCTTCAAAAGTGCATCGAAACGCATGCGCTGCTCTTTACCTGCGACCACGTGAGCAGCATCTGGCCAGGTTACGCCGATGCAGTTTGGAATCAAATCTTCAATTAACTGAGTGTGACGAGCTGTAGTAATTGAATCCAATAGCGCATGCAGCACAAGTGATGGTGTTTTGATGTGAGGTAGGCGTTCGCGTGAGTCATGGTTATTGCAGGCATGAACGTAACGTTCGTGCGCTGCAAGGTTGCCATTTAGATCGGCCCAGGTGCCATTGTCACCTAGAAGGCGATCGCGATTTTCGTTGTAGAAATCACCTGGAAAGGAAAATGATGCAACAAATTTTTGAAACGCATAAAAGCCTGACTGTTGGTGCACTGTGGTCATGCTGTCTAGTTGGTCAACCATGACTGGGTCGGCAAATGCCCAGGTGCCTGTCATTACTAATGAGCGAGCAAGGTCTGGCCGTGCAAAGGCGAGTTCTTGGCCGATGCATGCTCCCATACCAACCATGCCAACGATGTGAACATTGGTCCAACCAATGTGATCAATCAACTTTGCTAAGTCATCTGCGAATAGACGCATGGTTGCTTCTTGTGTGTAGTCATCGGTGCTATCGCGCATTCCGCGGTAGTCAAAAGTTAAAACTTCATACGTTTCAAATAAGTAACGCGGTGCATCCTTTTGTTTGCCGTGACAAAATGTGCCCCAGCCACCCATTACAACTGCTTTATCGGCCCCAGGAATTCCCGAAATTTCGTAATACATTGAGTGGCCATTGACATCGAAAGTAGGCATAAGAGCTCCTGGGTTTTAAGGATTAGTACCTTAAATGTATACAAAGTTGAGATTTTTGGCGTAAAAACCCAATAACTGCGTTAGCGAATGTTCTTTTTGGACACAAAATGTTTATTTTTTATGACAAAGCTTGGATTTAGGGCTAAGTTTCAGGGAAACGCATTGCGTGAATCTGTGTTCATGCAGTCTCTATTGCTAGTTAAACCGGAAGGAGTTCCCCTGTGGATCTCGGTGTATTTTTACCAATTGGAAATAATGGTTGGCTAATCTCAACCACTTCGCCGCAGTACAAGCCATCATTTGATTTGAACCTTGAGTGCGTTGAACGCGCTGAAAAGTATGGCTTTGAATTTGCGTTATCCATGATCAAACTTCGTGGCTTCGGCGGACAGAGTGAATTCTGGGATTACAACCTTGAGTCCTTCACTTTGATGGCTGCACTAGCTGCGCGTACCGAAAAAATTAAATTGTTTGCATCAGTTGCGGTTTTGACTTTGCCACCTGCACTTGTTGCTCGCATGACCACAACCATTGATTCAATTGCCCCAGGACGATTTGGCGTAAACATCGTTTCTGGTTGGGCCAAGGGCGAGTACGACCAAATGGGCTTGTGGCCGGGAGATGAATATTTCGGTTACCGCTATGAATACTCAGAAGAGTATGTGCGAGTAATGCAGGATCTTTGGTCAAAGGGTGCAAGCGACTTCAAGGGTCAATTCTTCAAGATGGATGACTGCGTAATGTTGCCAAAGCCCTCAGCAAAGATCCAACTTGTTGCTGCTGGTCAGTCCGAGCGCGGTATGCGTTTCTGTGCTGAGTACG
>JBEEND010000028.1:0-16510 GCA_041192345.1 Actinomycetota bacterium | reverse complement strand
TGCACTGCTATCGCAATCACCAGAAGTACTGGTCGAGCTGCTGGCCAGAACATGGATTTACCTGATTGGACCAACGGTCTGGCGACTGTATTAAATGTCAGAGATAAATCTGGACTTGGCGTCGTTGTGGCAACTTATCCTGGATCACTTGCGACCATGGGCATGAATTCAAACGGTGTGATTGTTGTCGTTAACGCCCTAGATCTCGCGACAAACATGACGGGTATGCCAGTTGATTTCGTAACTCGTGGCGCGTTACATCAACCAAGTGCAGCAGATGCAATTGCTTACATCCGAGAAATACCTCACGCAGTTGGCCAGAATTACACAGTCTTAGATGCTAAAGATTTATTTATGGTTGAAGCTGCCGCTGACCAAGTTCTTGACGTTGCAACCCATCCAGAAGTTTCTACACACACTAACCATGCCTTCACTCGGGAATACACCGGAAGTGAAGGGTCTTATGCGCGCATAAAAGCAATCGAAGATTCTCGGGATAACTTACATAATGTTGGCGACATTAAAACGGCGCTCTTAAACAAGGAATCTGGTGTTTGCATTACCTTGGGTCGTTGGCGCGAGGATATGTACTCATTTATGGGATTAGTGGGCGATGCCAACTCCAAGCAGGTTTGGGTTAATTCTGCCCCGGCTTATGATGGCGACTTTGAGGAAGTCAGTTTTCTTTAATCCAGGGGCTTTGAATTAAGGAACTAGGTACTGGCCCGTACGAACAAATCAAATACTCCCTATTCTTATTTCATGAGTAGCTCGCAAAAAAATGTAACTGTAATTGGTGGCGGCATAGTAGGTCTGGCCTGCGCCTGGGAACTAGCTAAAGATGGCGCATCAGTAATTGTTGTCGAAACTGGTGGTTCAAGTTACGGAACGTCATTGGCAAACGCTGGGTGGATTAGTCCAAGTCACATCATTCCGTTTGCTGCGCCAGGCATGGTGAAAACTGGTTTTCAAAACTTAGTTGGTCGTACTGGTGCATTTTCTATTACACCAGGAGCTGGCTCCCTGGTCGCCCCATGGACATTAAAGTTTGCGCGCTCTTGCACAGATGCCCATGTTGATAACTGCGCACCCGCACTCAAGGAATTACTTGACACCAGCATGGACGTCATCGAGGGTCTGACGGAAACCACAGACTTAAAACGCACTAACCAGCCACAGTGGTATGTCTACACATCTGAAAATGCGGAAGCCGATGCCGAACATGAAGTTGATCTCGTCACAAAGTTTGGCGTTGATGCAAAGCAACTTGATTTGCAAACTAGCTTAGATAGTGAGCCAATTCTAAAAGACACCGTCAAGGCAATCGTGGAGTTTAGTTCAGACTTTGGATTAGATCCAGGCAAACTTGTTGAAGTTTATCGAAGAAATTGTGAATCCCTCGGAGTGACATTTCGCGATGAAAAAGTAACTGCGATGAGTTCAACTAATCGCAATGTTACGGTAACAACTACAACTGACTCCTGGATCAGTGACTACGTAGTGCTTGCAGCTGGAGTTTGGTCACGTGAATTAGCAAAAACGCTTGGCGAAAATCTGCCAATCATGCCAGCAAAAGGTCAATCAGTTACGCTGCCAGGCGTTATGAATATGCCAGGTCGAACACTGATGTTGGCAGATCAGCGCATTGCCACCAATCCAATGGACTGGGGATTTCGAATGAGTACTGGCTTTGCTTTAACTTCAGCAAATGACATGTCGGTTAACTCAAAGTCGACAGATAAATTAATTGCTACGGCAAGGCAGGCATTAAACCTCCCAGAAAAATTCGAAGTCAAAAATGAACTAGCTGGATTGCGTCCAGCTAGCCCAGATGGCATGCCCTACATTGGCCCACTACCTAAAGCGCCAAGGGTTATTGCCGCTACGGGACATGGCATGCTAGGGCTGATGATGGCGCCAGGAACGGGCAAATTTGTCGCAGATATGATTTCTGGCAGATCAGTATCTCGAGAGGTATTGAAGTTTTCTCCTGCCCGGCCAAGGCTTTAGCACTGCACTTTAGCCTGCCGTTAGCAAACTGTGACATTGTTCAAATTGCGGACATTCGGGCATTTTGGCGGTAAATTCCTTACTTATACACAATTTATTGACTGCCATCGGGGGCAGATAAAGGTAGGTAACTTTGAGTGAAAAATTTCTCGAGATTCGCAACATTGTAAAGGTTTATCCAACACCTGAAGGCGGCGAAGTACGCGCACTCGATGATGTTTCCTTAGATATTGCTGCTGGTGAATTTTTCATCTTGCTTGGGCCATCCGGCTGTGGCAAAACAACGTTACTGCGAAGTATTGCTGGACTTGAATATCCAGATAGTGGCGAAATAGTTTTGCTCGGTGATCGCATTGACGATAAACCCCCATATGAGCGTCCGGTAAATACTGTTTTCCAGTCATATGCGCTTTTCCCGCATATGACAGTGGGCGAAAACATTGCATTTGGTTTGGAAATGGAAAAAATTGAAAAAGATGAAGTCGCCAAACGTGTTGTTGAAGCTTTGGCTCAAGTAAAACTTTCTGGATATGAAAATCGGTTGCCTTCACAAATTTCTGGTGGCCAACAACAGCGCGTTGCGCTTGCTCGCGCACTTGCTAAGAAGCCAAAAGTACTTTTACTTGATGAACCACTATCCGCACTTGATTTAAAGTTACGCCGTGGCATGCAAGTTGAACTTAAGCGCCTTCAGCGCGAAACGGGAATTACTTTCGTGTTCGTAACTCATGATCAAGAAGAAGCCATGTCCATGGGTGATCGCATCGCGGTGTTCAGCGAAGGAAAAATCGTTCAACTAGATACCCCGGTAAACGTTTACCGGAGACCAATCAATGCATATGTTGCAGACTTCATCGGGGAAACAAATCTGATTGAAGGAACCGTTGTTGCCAGTGGAATTTCGTTGCCAGGTGGAAACATTTTGCCAACTAACCAATTAGCGGAAGACAGCGTTGTTCCTGACTCTGGAAAGGTAACCGTTGCAATTCGCCCTGAGGATTTGGTTATTGCAACTGACGGAATCATCGGCGGCACAGTTCGCGATGTGATTTTCACGGGAGATTCAGTTCGGGTTTATGTCACAGTCGGTGACACTGAAGTAATCGCATCGCTAGCTTCCTACGGAACCCAGATTCCAGCGCAAGGTAGCCACGTTACCTTGAACCCAGAAAATCGCGCCGCCCGCACGGTGGCTTCATGACCGCAACAACTTCGACACCGAAGTCAGATTCAAAGCAGCTAGAGCATCGCGCGCGGCCTGGGCAATCATCTCCTAAATTGGCGTACTTGCCAATAATTTTCTTAGCATTTGCGATTGGTGTTCCACTTCTGATCATTGTGATCTACTCATTTCTTGAAAAACCATCACAGGGTACTGGTGTGAAATGGGTATTCACAACGGAGAACTACAAAGCACTATTTATTCAACAAAAACTTGATGGCACTACCGCGTTAGACACTCGCTACATAAAAGTTCTTTGGACTTCTTTTATTTATTCCTTAATTACAACGATCGTTACCTTAATTCTTTCTGTTCCTGTTGCGATGTGGATCGCCACCCGCGATGCACGCCGGCGAACTTTGTTGGTGGCACTAGTTACTTTGCCGTTTTGGATTAGCATTTTGATTCGTACATATGGAATGCGTCAAATCATCGCTGACGAAGGACCAATCGGTAAATTTTTAAGTTTATTTGATATTGACTGGAGTATTCTCTACTCGCCACCAGCGACAATTCTTGGCCTTATCTACGTATTCTTACCATTTATGATTTTGCCAATTTATGCTTCTGCGGAGAGGTTTGATTTCCGCTTAGCTGAAGCCGCTTACGACTTAGGCGCAAAGAAATTAACCGTAGTTCGAAAAATTATCCTGCCATCAATTCGCCCTGGAATTATTTCTGGCGTTGCGTTGGTGTTCATTCCAGCGCTCGGCTCATTCCTACAATCAGACATGCTTGGTGGCGGCAAAACAAACATGGTAGCCAACGTAATTGCTAACAACTTTGGGCAAGCACGAAACTGGCCTTTTGGTAGCGCACTTGCTGTCTTATTGATTGTCTTGACCTTGCTCTTTATTTTGATCATTCAAGGGGTTTCGCAGCGCCGTGGAGACAAGGTGGAATTGGTATGACCCATACCCATGCTCCAACTTCAAAGCGCGGAAAGCTCGTAGATTTAAGAAACTTCCCTGGGTTCAACCCGACTGCCTGGTTTGTACTTTTCTTTCTGTACAGTCCATTAGTTTATGTAGTCATCTACTCATTCAATTCCAGTCGAATTGGCGCAGTCTGGGAGAGCTTCTCGGTCAAGTGGTACGGAAAAGTTTTTGAGAACGACGATATTCAACGTGCCCTAAAGAATTCACTACAAGTCGGATTTGTTGCTACCCTCCTGTCCACAATTCTTGCGGTGATGGCAGCACTTGGATTACTGCGCATGAAGCGCGCAGGTAAAGCAGTAGCCATTGCACTAATCGGTGCTCCATTGATCATTGCTGAAATCGTTTTAGCAGTTGGCACCCTTGGGTTGTTTATTGCAGTAGGTGTGCCACTGGGCAAAATCGGACTAATGGTTGCGCATACTGCATTTTGTATTCCATTTGCCCTGCTACCAATCCGCGCCCGCTTGAGTCAACTAGATATGGCGCCGTTTGAGGCAGCATCAGACCTCGGTGCAAACGAACGTCAGATTTTGCGCAGAATTACTTTGCCACTATTAGCGCCTGCGATTTTCGCGGGATCCTTACTGGCATTTGCAATATCAATTGATGACTTTATTACTTCCTTCTTTGTTGCTGGCCCTGGTGCCACAACATTGCCGGTGTACATTTTTGGCATGATTCGCTCAACTGTAACTCCAGAGGTGAATGCAATTTCTACTTTGCTTCTGTTGTTCTCGGGCAGCGTGCTGATCGGATCGTATTTGATCCAGAGAAAAAGGAGATAGAAATGGCAAGCACTAAGAGGCACCGTGCCTCATATATAGCTGCACTTGCTGCGGCAGGAGCACTACTACTGTCTGCTTGTGGTGGCGAAACTACTGCAGACACAGGCGCAAGCGAAACAGCTGCTGCAACCACAGGAGATTTCCCAACTACTGGCTCAGGTGTGGTTAATGTTTACAACTGGACCGACTACATCGATCCAGAAGAACTAAAGCGCTTCACTGCCGAAACTGGCATTGAAGTAATTTTGGATACCTACGACAGCAACGAAACTTTGTTGGCTAAATTGCAATCAGGTGCTACCGGCTATGACGTGATCGTTCCATCTGATTACATGGTCGCGCAGATGGTTGAACTTGGTTTATTGCAAGATATCGGCGTAAGCAGTTTTCCTAACGGTGGCAACATCAAGGACAACTTAGTTGATGTGTACTGGGATCCAGGTCGTAATTACTCTGCTCCTTGGAACTACGGAACAACTGGTATTGCATGTAACTTCGCTGCTGAACCAGAATGTGCAAACATCAAGTCGTGGAAAGATTACTTCACTGCAGGGCTTCCAAAAATGGATTCCCTAAAGGATCAAGTTGAAGTTGTATCTGCAGCGCTGCGTGCTACAGGTGTGGCTGGCGCTGACCTTTGCACAACAGATACCGCAAAGTACATCGCAGCTGAAGAATTACTTGCTGGATTTAAGCCAGCAGTAATTGAATCAGACGGTGGCATCGAGCGCGTTACTGCTGGAACAAGCAACGTTCGTCATGCGTGGAACGGTTCAACCCACCGTATGACTGTTGAAAATCCAGATGTTCAGTACATCTACCCAAGTGATGGTCTAAACCTTTGGGCAGATAACTTGGCAGTTCCAGTAGGTGCTCCTAACTTGGATAACGCCAAGATCTTCATCAACTGGATGATGGGTCCAGAGGCTGCTGGAAAGCAGAGTAATTTCTCTGGTTACGACAATGGCATCAAGGGCTCAGACGCATTCATGGATGATGCACTGAAAACAGATCCAGCAGTTGTGGTTCCAGCTGACAAGCAGGCATTGATTTCACCTCTGCCTAACTGTGGCGAAGAAGCACGCGAGTTGTACACCCAGGTGTTTACAACTTGGACAACCAGTCAATAACTAAATAGCAATTCCCATTAGGTACGCCTAATAACGCCAGTCCTGCAGGAAACTGTGGGGCTGGCGTTATTTATTTGTTACAAACTGGCTCAGGGATTTGCTAATCGTTTCGGCGATATTTGCAAAAAATATCAAATTCTTATGGCATTCTGTAATTAAGTTAGAAGTCCCGATCTTTAAAGGAGTCCCATGTCCGTTAAAAATAAGCGCAATGCTTCAATTGCAGCCATCTTGGCTGCTGGAGCGCTATTGCTGTCAGCATGTGGCGGCGAATCCACCGCTACTGACGAAGCCTCAGCTCCTGCAACTGCTGCTGCTGCTGAATTTCCAACTACTGGTACTGGAGTTGTAAATCTCTACAACTGGACCGATTACATTGACCCTGCACTCTTAGAAAAATTCACTGCGGAAACTGGCATCGAAGTAATTCTCGACGTTTTTGACAGCAATGAAACTTTGTTAGCAAAACTGCAATCAGGTGCTACTGGCTATGACGTTATTATGCCTTCGGATTACATGGTCCAGCAAATGATTGAACTTGGAATGCTTCAAAATGTTGACGTTGCATCCTTTCCGAATGGAAAAAATATAGCCCCAGAATTCATGGATGTGTATTTTGATCCAGGTCGTGCATACACCGCTCCTTACATGTACGGCTCAACTGGTATCGCTTGCAACACCAAACTTGAGCCAGAATGTGAAAACATTAAGTCTTGGAACGATCTCTTCACTGGAAACTTTGCGAACGTTAACGCGCTCAAAGATCAGGTAGAAATAGTTTCAGCAGCACTTCGTGCTACCGGTGTTGCAGCGAGCGATCTTTGCACAACAGATACTGCAAAGTACATTGCCGCGGAAGAACTACTTGCCGGATTCAAGCCAGCCGTTATTGATAACGATGGTGGAAACGAACGCATGATCACTGGTCAGGCATCCATTCGCACCTCTTGGAATGGTGACACCCATCGAATGAAGATGGAAAACCCAGACATTATCTTCATTTACCCAAGTGAGGGTCTGAACTTCTGGTCAGATCACATGGCAATTCCAGTTGGTGCGCCTAACTTGGATAATGCCAAGATCTTCATGAACTGGATGATGGACCCAGCGAATATGGCGGCTGCAAGTAACTTCTCGGGTTACAACAACGCCATCACCGGTACAGCTGACCTAATGGATGACGAACTCAAGAGTGATCCAGCAGTTATTGTGCCAGCTGAGTTCACATCACTTCTTAGCCCAGTTCCTAATTGTGGCGAAGACGCACGTGCGCTATACACCCAGGTATTCACAACTTGGTTAGATAGCCAGTGATAACGACCCGGTAATAAATAAAGCAGCCTCACCGATCGGTGGGGCTGCTTTATTTTGCGGAGCCAACTACGTGAATTTGCTTTGAAGTTTCAAGAACTACCTCAGCGCGTCTAGTGAGATTCAGTGGATCATTGATTAAAGCAACAAGTCGAGCAGGTGGGATTGGCTCACTTATTTCCAATATCGAAAACTTCTTACCTTCGAGCGATTGATTGTGAGAAGGACGTAAATTTAACAGTGCTACGCCCATGTTCCGAGCAACCATTGCTCTAACAAGTTCGGCACTGGGAGAGCGATAGGCAATTTCAAGTTCTAGACCAGCCTTTGCTAGCGCCTGTGCAAAGTATTCTCTGCTGTGCGGCAAATCAAGTAGTACCAATTTTTCGCCATGCAACTGCTTTAAGGAAATTCTCTCCAATTTTGCAAGCCGATGATTGGCTGACACTACGACGTGAGCTGGGACATCTATTAAGTGCTCGAGGGTGACTTGTGAGGAATGGCCAAAGTCGTACCCGAACCCAATCTCAAACCTTCCACTCAAGACACCTTCGTTTAACTCACTTAAATCAACTTCTGATATTCGAGCTTCTATCTCAGGATGCTCATTTGCTAATCGCGCAATCAATTCAGGTACAAAATAAGGAGCGACCACCGAATAGATTCCAATAGAAATAGGTCCAACTGGCGCTGAACCCAAATCGTGAGCAACCTGCTCAAGTGTCTGGGCATAATCAATTAAGTTTCTAGCCTGGATCAGCAACCGCTCGCCTGCATCAGTTAACGAAACCCCTTTGGCATGGTGGCGAACTAAGAGCTTTAGATTTATGGCGCGTTCGAGTTCGCTGATCCCACTCGAAAGTGAAGATTGCGAAACATGTAAGGAAGTTGCCGCACTCGTTACTGAGCCATGTTCAGCCACGGCTAGCAAATACTCCAACTGACGCAAGGTATACGAAGGCACAGCATTCCTAGTCTCTAATTGGTCCAAGGCCTCTATTGTATCGATTAAATCGAATCAAAAAATCAAGTAAATCGACTTGACCGAATCTGATTAACTGAGCAAAGTCGTAGATGTGACCTTAAGTAGGGAGATAAGTGACTACTGAAGCTTTTGAAGTAGTGGTGGTGGGAGCCGGTCAGGCTGGTGTCGCGATGAGCGAACACCTGACCAACGCACGGATTTCGCACGTTGTTTTGGAGCGAGATCGAATCGCAGAACGCTGGCGAACCGAACGTTGGGATTCTCTCGTGGCAAATGGACCGGCTTGGCATGATCGCTTCCCTAGTTTGGATTTTGAAGATTTTGACCCAGATGCCTTTGTGCCAAAAGATGCAGTAGCTGATTACTTTGAGGCTTACGCAAAAAAATTTAAAGCTCCAATCCGAACTGGTGTTGAAGTTAAATCTGTGACACGACTGTCAGCAGATTCAGGATTTAAAGTTGAAACATCTGATGGGGAAATCCTGGCTAAGTACGTTGTGGCCGCAACGGGTCCGTTTCAAAAACCAGCGATCCCCCCAGTTGTTCCCGAATCTGCAACTATTCACCAATTGCACTCAAGTGATTACCATAATCCCGCGCAACTCCCAGAAGGTGGCGTAATTGTCGTTGGTGCCGGATCTTCTGGAGTTCAGATCGCTGCTGACCTAAGAAATTCAGGACGAGACGTTTACCTTTCAGTAGGCGAACACGATCGGCCACCTAGAAGATACCGTGGCCGAGACAATGTTTGGTGGCTAGGAGTTCTAGGTAAGTGGGATTTAGCGACGCCACCTGCTGGCGCAGAGCATGTAACGATTGCTGTAAGTGGTTTCGATGGCGGCAGAACTGTTGATTTTAGAGACTTGGCTAGCAGCGGTATCACGTTACTTGGTTTGACCACTTCTTACGAAAATGGCGTGTTGAAATTCGCAGATGATTTAGGGCGAAATATCACCCGTGGTGATACCAATTTCCTTTCTGTACTAAATGAAGCAGATGAATTCATAAAGCAAAATAATTTAGATTTACCACTTGAGCCTGAAGCTCACATCCTGGGACCTATGCCCGATGCAGCGGTGAACCCAATTCGAGAACTGGATCTTGCTCAAGTTGGAATCACTACGATTCTCTGGGCTACCGGCTACTCACTTGATTACACCTGGTTGCAGGTGCCAGGTGCCATTAATGATTTGGGTAAACCTGCACATCAACGCGGTGTGTCCAGTGCGAATGGGATCTACTTCCTAGGTTTGCCTTGGCTTTCCAGACGGGGCTCGGCATTTATCTGGGGAGTTTGGCACGATGCGAAATTCCTTGCAGATCAGATTGAAATCCAGCGCAGCTACAAGAACTACTCCGGCTCTGCCCGAATCATCCAACACTTGAATTCGCCACTAGTCAGCCTTGGCATCCACTAGCGTAAAATTTAACCCACCTAAGGAATCAGATGACTCACAAGAGAATCCGACCATTTAATACCAAGGTCACTTACCCTGAGCAAAATTTGGATAACGACTTAGCGCAAGCAGTTGTTGCTGGAAATACGGTTTACCTTCGCGGACAAATAGGTCAAGACCTCGATAGCCGTGAATCAGTTGGAATCGGTGACGTTGCTGCCCAGGCCGAGCAAGCCATGGCAAATATAAAGATGTTGCTAGAGGAAAGCGGTTCCGAACTTGGTGACATTACAAAAATCACGATTTATCTAGTCGACATCCGCTACCGGGAACCGGTTTATCGGGTTATGGGTAAGTGGTTAAAGGGAGTTCATTACGTTTCAACTGGGATAGTTGTCACTGCCCTGGCTCGACCCGAGTGGCTAGTTGAAATTGACGCAACTGCCGTAATCCCAGAAACCAGAGATTAATGACAATTAGCATTGCCGCCCGTTGCGAGCGAACCGGAGCTTTTGGAGTTGCAATCAGCAGCTCTAGTCCTGCGGTGGGTTCGCGTTGTCCGAATGTTCGGGCTGGAGTGGGCGCAGTTTCGAGTCAAAACATAACTGATCCTCGACTTGGCCCGGCTCTACTTGACGCACTAGAAAGTGGACTGGGTGCGCAGGCTGCGCTCGATTCCGTAAGTTCGGTAGCAACTCATCCAGAATTCCGACAACTAACTGTTGTTGACGCAACAGGTGCCGCCGCCGTTTTTTCTGGTGCCAAGTCCCTTGGAATAAATGCCGAAGTGACCGCTAAAAATATTGCGGCTGCTGGAAACATGCTTGCCAATGATGGTGTAATTCAAGCCATGGTTGATTCTTTTGCAGCCACTCCTTTGAAAGAATTAGCAGATCGACTTATTGGCGCTTTAGAGGCAGGTGTTGCTGCCGGTGGTGAAGCTGGGCCAGTGCATTCAGCTGCGGTTCTAGTAGCTACCGATGTCGATTGGCCCAGCACAAACTTGCGGGTTGACTGGGACGAAGATCCAATTGTTAAGTTACGCGAAATCTATAAAGTTTGGGAGCCACAAGCCCAGGTTTACGTTACTCGAGCGCTTAATCCAAACTCTGCACCTTCGTACGGTGTTCCAGGAGACGAGTAAGCATGGCTGACCACAAGCAAATTGTCATAGATCGAGTCAATGAAGTTAGCAAAGTGTTGCTAACACTTAGTCATAAGATCCATGCCAACCCCGAAACTGCCTGGCAAGAATTTGAAAGCTCGGCAGCTGTCGCCAAGACTCTAAGTGACCACGGTTTTGATGTGGTTGAACAAGTTGCCGGACTTCCGACTGCATTTCGCGCCGAATTTGGAACTGGCGACTTAACTGTTGCGCTTTGTGCAGAATACGACGCGCTTCCAGGATTAGGACATGCTTGTGGTCACAACATAATTGCATCCTCTTCTGTTGGAGCTGCCATTGCACTTGCGGCCGTTGCAAATGAATTGAATTTGAAAGTTGTTGTACTTGGAACCCCTGCCGAAGAAGGTGGCGGTGGGAAAATTGTGATGCTCGAGCGTGGCGCTTTTGATGGCATCGATGTCGCAGCCCTGGTTCACCCCGGTCCCGTTGACGTAGCATTTGCCGAGCCTTTCGCAGTTCGCCATATTGCTGTGAAGTTTTCTGGAAAAGCTTCGCATGCTGCTGCATATCCTGAACAAGGAATTAATGCCGCTGATGCATTTACGATTGCGCAAGTTGCAATCGGATTACTTCGGCAACAACTACCTGGTACCGTTCGTGTTCACGGCGTAATGACTCGAGGTGGCGAAGCGCCAAATGCAATTCCTGAGGTGACCGAAGGTCGCTGGTATGTCCGCGCCACTTCAACAAAGTTGATGGAAGAAACTTTTGATCGGATAGCAAAGTGCTTTGAAGCGGGTGCGATTGCTACTGGTTGCGCGCTAGAGATTCATGATGAAAGCCAGCCGTATTCAGAATTCACAAACCATCCAAACCTAAACGAAATTTACAAATCAAACGCTGAATCAATCGGACGGGTGTTTGATGACAACGACCCCCGAATCAAGATGAATCGCGCCAGCACAGACCTCGGAAACATTTCGAAAGTAATTGCCAGCATCCACCCATACATTGGCGTGAATAGTGGTTCCGCGGTGAATCACCAAAAAGAATTTGCTGCTGCTTGCATTACTGCAGATGCCGACCAAGCGGTACTTGACGCCGCCAAAGGAATGGCTATGACTTTGGTTGACATCGCCTCAGATTCAGCGCTTCGCGAGTATGTTAAGGGGTATTCAAGGCCATGAGAGATTGCACGACAAGGGATTCTTGGGGAGTGAAATGAAGACTAGAGATGAATGGGAAAAAGCAGCTACGTCACTTAGTTTTGACGGGCGCGCGGTAATCAATGGCACTCGGGTTGCTACTGATAAAACTTCCCAAGACATAAGTCCCGTCACAGCAAAGTCACTAGCTGATGTTTCCGAATGTGGGCAGCGCGAAGTTGACCAAGCCGTTGCGAGTTCGCGTAAGGCATTTGAGACCGGTTGGTCAAAGATGACACCTGGTGCAAGAAAAACTTCACTGCATAAACTATCCGAATTAATCATGAAAAATGCTGATGAGCTTGCCCTGCTTGACGTCTTAGATATGGGAAAGCCAATCTCGGATGCGACCACAATAGATATTCCGGGATCTGCTGCCATTCTTAACTTTTACGCAGAGGCCATAGATAAAGTCAGTGGCGAAATCCCAGTTACTGATCCTGGCAATGTTGCATTAGTGCGAAAAGTTCCACTTGGCGTGGTTGGCGCTGTTGTCCCTTGGAATTACCCTCTTGAGATGGCAATTTGGAAACTTGCTCCAGCACTTGCCGCTGGCAACACTGTGGTACTAAAACCTGCTGAGCAATCTCCACTGTCTTCACTTCGGTTAGCCGAACTCGCACTGGAAGCTGGGTTGCCAGAAGGAACGCTAAATGTCGTAACTGGGCAAGGCGAAATAACGGGCGCTGCTGTTGGCTTGCACAAAGACATTGATGTTTTAACTTTTACTGGTTCTACCCAAGTTGGCAAGTACTTCATGAAGTACGCCGGAGAATCCAACATGAAGCAAGTTTGGCTTGAGTGTGGTGGTAAAAGTCCAAACTTAGTTTTTGCTGATACCGCGAACTTAGAAGAAGCAGCAGAATTTGCAGCTCGCGCAATTTTCTTTAATCAAGGTGAAGTTTGTTCGGCAAACTCTCGACTCTTAGTCGAGCGAAGTATTTCTGAACAATTCACTGAACTTGTAATTGCGCAAGCCAAAAAGATAACTCTCGGCAATCCCCTAGATCCAGCAACAACAATGGGGCCGTTAGTTGATAGCACCCAAGCTGGAAGAGTTGCTGAGTTTATTGAAAGTGGAAAAACTTCCGCCAAGCTAAGCCATGGTGGATCCAGGCTCACTATTGACGGCTCAGATTGCTACCTTGAACCAACAATTTTCACTGGAGTAGCTCCTTCCAGTTCGATAGCCACTGATGAGATTTTTGGACCAGTACTTTCGATAATCGCCTTCGATACTGAGTCCGAAGCAATATCAATGGCAAATAACAGTATCTATGGCCTGGCAGCATCCGTGTGGACTTCAAATTTAAGTCGAGCTCATCGAGTTTCAGATGCACTGCATGCTGGAACAGTTTCAGTTAATACGGTCGATGCCCTCGGAATGAACATTCCATTTGGCGGCTTTAAGCAATCTGGATTTGGTCGAGATCTGTCACTACATGCAATGGATAAATACACTGGGTTGAAAACAACCTGGATTCGATACGAATAGAAAGTAAAAACTAGGAGAAAACATGGCAACCACTAATAAGTCCACGCAAGAACTTGCCGACATAGATCGTGCTCACATAATTCATCCTTACTTGCCAAAATCCACAACTGAACGGGTGATCATGTCCCGTGGCCAAGACTGTGCGCTCTGGGATACCGATGGCAAGGAATATCTTGATGCCACTGGTGGACTATGGCTGGCGCAAATTGGTCATGGACGCGATGAAATAGCTGCGGTTGCTGCCGAGCAAATTTCAACTTTGGAATACTTCACTAGTTTTTGGGAATTCAGTAATCAACCTGCAATTGAGTTGGCGGCAAAATTAGTTGAGATCTCACCGGAGAACATAAACCATGTGTATTTCACAAGTGGTGGCTCCGAAGGCAATGAAGCTGCAATAAAAATGGCGCGGTACTACCATCACCGAAAAGGTGAGGTTGGCCGCGATTGGATTTTGGCAAGAGAGAAGGCTTACCACGGAGTTGGTTACGGCGGCGGAACTCTAACTGGCTTTGATGTTTATCACGATGGCTTTGGTCCCTCAATGCCACACGTTGAGCACCTAACCACACCTTGGCCATACCGCCAGGATCTTTATAACGGACAAGATCCAACTGACTTCTTAATCAATGAACTGGAAGCGACCATCGCTCGAATTGGCGCAAACAAAATTGCTGCCATGGTGGGCGAACCAATTATGGGTGTCGGTGGCATGTTAATTCCACCTGATGATTACTGGACCCGGGTGCAAGAAGTTTTGCGCAAGCATGGAATTCTTTTGATCTTTGATGAAGTTGTAACGGCATATGGGCGCGTTGGCGAATGGTTTGCAGCTCAGCACTTTAATGTCCAACCTGACATCATCATTACTGCCAAAGGAATCACTTCTGGTTACATTCCATTGGGTGCAGTCTTAACGACAGATGCTGTTGCTACTGAGCTTGAAAAAGATTTTGGATTCCCAATGGGTTTCACCTACAACGGTCATCCAACTGCAGCAGCTGTGGCGCTGAAGAATCTTGAAATTATCGAGCAAGAAGGCCTGCTTGATCGGGCTAAGAAAATGGGGCAATACCTGCACGAGGGTTTGCGCACTCTCTTAGAACTACCGATCGTTGGAGAAGTCCGTTTTGTTGGCATGATGCATGCAGTAGAACTTGTCACTGACAAAGAAAGCCGCACACCACTTCCAATGTTGCAGCCAATGTTGCCAGACGTGATTCGTCGCGAAGAAGGTGTGATTGTTCGAGATTGCGCACACAACTTAGTACTTTCACCACCGCTAATCATGACCGAAGCGCAAGCAGATCGCATGGTTGAAGCGTTGCGAAAAGTTCTCGAACGAACTACGCCAGATGGTGTAATTCATTAGCAATTACGCGACCGGTGATTCCAATTGGGATTACCGGTTGTTGCTATTTTAAGTATTGAAAAATGATGGGAATGATTACTCCAACACCAAGTGCCATCATGACAACAGCACCAACAGTTCGAAGAAATACCAGTCGATTCCTTGAGGTTACAAACCAGTCACGACTTGAGCCCACCAAGACTCCCCAGGTGCCATCAAGTACGAGAGCAAGTGTTGTAAAGATTGCTCCAAAAATTAAGAGTTGGATCGTGATTGATCCGACGTCTGGATCAACAAATTGCGGAAACACCGCAGAAAAAAATACCAAAGCTTTTGGATTCAACGCTCCAACTGTAAATCCTTGACGCAGGATTTGATAACTGCTCGGTTTAACTTCTTCGATTTTTACCATGTCATCAGCGTGTTCTTGTCTATGTCGCCAAGCATCAATTCCAAGATGAATTAAATACAGGCCGCCAAGGACTTGCACGACAATTAATAGCAACTCATATCTTTGCAAGAGTGGCCCTAAGCCAACGGCTATGAACACTGAAAGTAACAACATACCTAGTGCGTTACCTAATGCGGTTAATAACGCAGTCAGCCGACCCCAAGCAACTGCTCGAGCGATTACAAACATCACACTTGGACCTGGAACCAAAATAATTGCCACTGAAGCAAGGACAAACTGCGTCAAATTTTGGGTATTGATCACGCTGCCAGCCTAGCGTTTGCATAGTTCAGTGATGGTGCGAAGTAGGCTCATTGGTTATGGGCAGAAAACGCGTCATACTCGTCGCAACCGCACTCTTCGTTTCCTTACTTGCTCCAGCAAATCTCGTCAACGCGGATGAAGCGCCAATTGTTGATTATTGCGGTGGAAAAAGTTCTGGAAAAGTTAGAGCTATAACTGCGGGAAGTTGCAGTAAAACGGAGCGCTCACTTGGAAACGCAGCTCTCACCAAAGCCGAGAAGCGACCAACACAATTAGTCACACAACTCAATGCGCGTTATTTGGTGGCGCGAGCTGCTGCCCAGAAAAAGGGTTACGACATTAATATCACTAGTGGATACCGAAGTCTTGATCGACAAAGTTATCTCTATCAGCAGGCATTAAAAAAATATGGCTCAAATGCAGAAGCAACTAAATGGGTTTTACCAGCAGAGAAATCTAATCATCCGTGGGGGCTGGCAATCGACATAAATTATGGAATCAGCGGTACTAAAGCGAGACAGTCTGCAATTTGGCTCGATCAAAACGGATATAAATTTGGATTGTGCCGCCGCTACCAAAATGAATGGTGGCATTTTGAGCCGCTCGTCGCACCTGGAACAAAGTGTCCAATTAAGGAACCTAATGCGTCTTAGCGAATGCCAAGTGAGTTCGAAAGTTGCGTTGACACTGAATTCCATGCGGAGATTCCTCGCTCTTCAGTTGCCCAGGTATTCGAATAGCCAGTAAAAATCCATCGTGGTTTACTCGTCTGGTCCCAAACGTAGCCCAAAGTATTTATCCGCCAAAGCCCTTCGGGTGGCCTATCTCCTGGAACAG
>JBEEND010000027.1:0-17461 GCA_041192345.1 Actinomycetota bacterium | reverse complement strand
GAACAGTCACAGCAGGAACTGCAAGTGGTGCAACACTGCCACTGACCATTACAGGCTTAACTGCGGGTCAATCGGCAACATTGACTGTTACGGTCACTCGTACCGGTTATGCCACCGGAAGTGCAACGGTGACCTCAACGGCACTTATAGCTGCTCTCGTTTCCACCTTTAACGTAAATGTCACGAACTACAGTGCTTCCCACACATGGTGGACTAATTCGTCCAGGGAACCACTTTCATCATTCTCTCGTTCGGTTTAAAGATAAAACAATAATATTAGAATGTGACGTTAAATTCCCCTTTGGAGAGTCAGGTTTCCATAATTTATCCAAACAGAAGCCGGCTTACAGACTGACTCGTCTATGTTCTCCTCCAGAAAGGTTGATTAAACCTTTCAAATGGGGGATTCAACGTGACTAAGGACAAAAATACCGATGTGCGGAAGATCGTGGACAAAAAAAGAGTTCCAGCGGGTACCGTTTCTCCAAGCGAAGCATCCCCAGAAATATTAATTATCATTCACTCATGTAATTGATCATCCATTTAAAATATCGTTTTATGCGTGTTGTTGTTTATTAGAAATTGATCAACGCTGCGAGCGCCGGCTCGAATGGTGACGCTGGACTCGTACTCAGTACCGAAAATTACATCCACTAACTTATTTTCAGATATCGTCAGATTAACGTGAACAAATCCAAAGAAATTTGAACCAAATTTCTACCAAACTTGTCTGTTATCAGGAATAGATACTTGATCCGCCTAAAATCGTATGGTACTTTTGTCTTCTAGTTAGGTCGAGGAGGCCACATGAAGAATTTAAATATGCGCACAATCACGGCTCTGTCAGCATTCGCAATTTTTGCTGGGGCAATGCAACCCGCTAATGCGGCCTCACGCTCAAGTTCAGACTCTGTCAAGCCAGTTGCGCCAACAATTGTTTCTGTCACACAGAACGCACCTTCTGCTAAGGGCACATCAGCAAAGACATTTGCCAACATAGTTGTAACTATTGGTACACCCCTTCCAGGAACCCGCACATTGGTAACAATCAAAGGCGGCCGAAGTTGTAAAATTGAAGCTCCCGCAATCTCTTGCACTATCTCTAAAATTAAGGTTGGAAAGACGCTGCAAATTACTGCTAAATCCAAGTTTGCTGGCTCAGGCTATGGACCGAAGTCTGCCAAATACCCCTTTACCGTAAGCCCTACGCCGTAATGCAAATTTAATTCCAACGGTCCGTCCGAAAAACCAGATGAAGAATAATCTTCATCTGGTTTTTTTTCTGAGACATTAAATTTTCAGCGTCGACAATACTTATCGATCACTTGATCACTTGATCATTTGGGCGTTTACGTATTATCACTAGCGTCTCAACGCTAGGGAAATCTCGGGGCAATCGCGTCAACGGGCCGTAATGCCGTGGCAGCGACTGCCTGGCCTTTCGGACTATTTATGTTGGCCGGGGCACGGCTTGCCCTTGACTTGCATGAAAAACTCCCATTTCAATACACCTATAAAACGGGTAAGTCCGCCGAGCTGACTATCTTTAGTCCTATTTGTCTGAAATAGGTATCTTGTTGCTAATAGGTATCTTGTTGCAAAAAAGAATTGTTGCTTATGTGTTACACCGCCTCTAAAAATTGCTAGCATTAGGGGTTATCCCGTAGCTTTTTGACGGTACAAGTAGTTGAGGAAACTAAAATTATGAATGAAATTAAAAAGGCGAAAGCTCTTGTAACCGGCCTACTAGCCGCTACATTAGCGATCTCGGGAATTAGCGCTTCACAAGCAGCAGAATTGGAACGCCAACTCGGATCAATCAATAACGCCATCGTGGGTGTTGAGGTCACTGTTGGCAATGCAACGTCTGGCTGTGCTGGACCTGCAACATGCCAATTTAGTTATGTAACGACCCCTGAATTAATGGGTACAGGCTCAAAATCTGACGGTAATTACACCTTCACTCCAGAAACCGCAGGGACTTATACGATCGAGATTACAGGTAAAAAAGGAATAGACACTTACGTTTCACTTTGGACAATCGTTGCTTCTGCTCCTTCTGCTCCTTCTGCTCCTTCTGTTGCAGAGGCAAAGAAGTACGCCGTTACTGTCACTGGCTATGCCTACAAGAAGACAGGCAAGTCGACTTTGGACGAGAGGCGCTGCGCTGCTGTTTCGAGTTATCTGCAAAGTCTAGGTCTTGACTCTACAAATTCCACTTACTCTGAAGCTGGAGTGGAACTAAGCAAGAGCACAAAGAGTGCTCGTTCTGCGGTAGTTTCTGTGACGTACCTGAAGGATGGAGCTTCCGTTACTGTGAAAAAGAGAATCTATTTCACGGCAAAGAAGTCCACACTTTCAAAGGCGTCAAAAGCTAAATTGAACGCATTTGCTAGTTCAGTTAAGTAACAAAGTAAGTACTGATTAAAACCAGTGCGACCTTGGCGTAGCCAGGGTCGCACTGGTTTTTCATTAGCGAAACTTGTTTTGTTTGCTTTGTCCGTTTTGTTCGTTTAAAGATCGAATTGCCGGCGCAGCAATTTTTTTTAATGGTTTGCGGCAAATTCTCTATTTTTTAAATACCTATTTGTCCGAAATGAGTATTTTGTTGCTTATAGGTATCTTGTTGCGAAAAAGAATTGTTGCTTATGGGTTGCACTGCCTCTAAAAATTGCTAACCTTAATCATTGTTAACGCCATCGCGGATGGCGTGAGTAGGTGAGGAATCTCGAATTATGATTAGTGTTAGAAAAAAGAAGGGTGTCGTAGCCGGCCTGCTGTCCGCTGCGTTAACTGTTTCAGCTGTAGGCGTTGCGTATGCGGAATCTGTACTTGCACCGCCGAAAAAAGTTGACTCAGACTCCGTAGTCAAAAAAGTAGGAACTACGTTTGAGTTGTTCGATTTAGCATCTGGCAACGAATGCAGTGATCCCGGTCCATTGGCACAAACTTGCGAATTCAGCGTTATTTATCCTGCCGGATTATCAATAGATGATGAGGATGCGTCCAACCTCGACAACTCATTTACTTTCACTGCGGACGAAGTGGGTATTTTCCAGGTTGTTATTGCTGGTGCTAGATCCTCCGATGGTGGTACCACCATCAACAAGACATATGAAACAACTTGGACCATTGATGTCCGTATCGGAGACATTGTTGACGCCGCAATTGCAGCCAACCCTGAGTTTGAAACACTTGTTTTGGCAATCCTTAAGGCTGATGAAGTAGAGAGTGCCGGCCTAGTAGAAGCTTTAGGAGCCGATGGACCATTCACAGTTTTTGCGCCAACCGACGCGGCTTTTGCGGCTCTGCCGTCAGGAGTTCTGACTGCATTGACGACAACTCGCGTGGACTTACTGACAAGAATCCTCAAGTACCACGTTGTGAGTGGTGCGTCGATCCTTTCAGGGGACATTGATGATGGCGAAACGACATTGACAACTCTTGATGAGGTGCCCGACCCTGCGTCAATGGTGTTTGGCGAAGTGATAGTAAATCGTGTTGATGACGTTATAACTGTAGGCGGAAAGACCGTAGTTCTCCCCGATAACCTAGCGACAAATGGTGTGATTCACGGTATTGACGGAGTGCTAATACCAGATGACTTAGCCGAAGAGATCGCTGCACTTGTCACTGTCACACCACCACCTAGTGGAGGAGACACGACACCGGTAGCTCCTGAGGCAAAGAAGTACACCGTTACTGTCACTGGCTATGCCTACAAGAAGACAGGCAACTCAACTTTGGACGAGAGGCGCAGCGCTGCTGTTTCGAGTTATTTGCAGAGTCTAGGTCTTGACTCTACAAATTCCACTTACTCTGAAGTTGGAACGGAATTACGCAAGAACACAAGGAGTGCTCGTTCTGCGGTAGTTTCTGTGACGTACATGAAGGACGGAGCTTCCGTTACTGTGAAAAAGAGAATCTATTTCACGGCAAAGAAGTCCACACTTTCAAAGTCGTCAAAAGCTAAATTGAACGCATTTGTAAGTTCAGTTAAGTAACAAAGTAAGTACTGATTAAAACCAGTGCGACCTTGGCTTTACCTAGCCAGGGTCGCACTGGTTTTTCATTAGCGACACTGTTTATATCTGGTTTAAAGTTCAACACTTTATAGTTTTCGGCTAGCTGGAGTCTTGGTCGATTTGATAACCTCATGTCGATTTCCTTTGGCAATGAAAGTTCATCAATTTATGTCCCCGTTCAGTACACAATTCAACTAACGCGGCACTTAGTTTCAAATCCTCCTCACATGATGTTCTGGCAGCTTATGCTCTCTGGGACAATTCAGAAATTATGCTTCTGCGTAGTTGGGGAATGGTGACTTCAGCGTGCGCCTAAGATAGGGGGGATTAGGAGTTCAAATGACATCATTGCGACGTTTTGAAAATCAAGTTGCCCTCGTTACTGGCTCGGCAAATGGCATAGGTAAAGCAATTGCCCAAAGATTTGCTGAGGAAGGCGCCAAGGTTGTTGTAGCTGATTTAAACCTCACCGATGCAGAAAAGACTGTAAGCGAAATTGTGAGTGCGGGCGGCCAAGCAATCGCTGTTGGTTGTGACGTAAAGTCAGCGGCAGCAATCGAAGCCATGATTGCAACAACTGTTGAGAATTACAAAAAGATCGACATCTTGGTAAATAACGCAGGCGATGTCACGATCGCGAAACACTTCTTAGAAACTGACGAAGCCTGGTGGGATCATTTCCTTGACACCAACCTCAAGAGTCAATATTTGATTAGCCGCCTAGTGGCACCACTGATGGCGAAGTCAGGTAAGGGTTGCATTATTAATATGTCAAGCGGTGGGGCTACTCGATCACATCGAGGCATGGTCGCTTATGACGCTTCAAAGGGCGGTGTGGAGGCCTTTACTCGCGCGCTCGCATTAGAACTTGGACCCTATGGAATTCGCGTCAACGCCTTAGTGCCTGGCTTGATTGCAACTAGGCCCGAGCATTTAGCAGATGGCGCAGGTGCGCGCAGAGATGCCACCATTCCAATTGGTCGTGGCGGGACCCCGCAGGATCTTGCTGGTCCAGCTGCATTTCTTGCCTCCGAAGACGCGGCTTACGTCACAGGAAGCTGCCTAGTTGTTGATGGCGCAGTTTTGGTGCAACAACGAAGTCCGCAAATTGAGACTTTCCCAGTTTCCCAATTTCCATCGGTTGATTCTCTTTAAATTGGCATTTGAGAGTGTCAAACTTGGTTGCTGAACATATTTGTCATGAATATGGCGACTCAGGAATATTAGTTGATTTCACAAGTGCAACTTATGAAGATCGATGGCAGCAAGCGCAGGCGCTAGGGGATGCGTTGCGCGAGAGCGCTGAACTTGGATTAGTTGATGTTGTCTCGACTTACCAAAATGTTTTTGTCAGTTTTAATCAATTGCTAGCAAGTCACAAATCGATCATGGATGTGATTGAGAAATTAATTAAATCAAAACCCGCCCTACGTACGCCAACCGTATTTAACATTCCGATTGCTTACGGCCAAGAACATGGCCCACATTTAGAGTTTGTTGCCAAAACGTGTGAGTTAACGCCAAAGCAAGTAATTGAGTTGCATTCAGGCGAAGACTGGACAATTCGATTTATTGGTTCACCAGTAGGAGCGCCATTTCTAGATGGTCCAAAAATTCCAGTGAGCATTCCAAGATTGACTACGCCACTTGCCCGAATGATTCCAGGTTCTGTTGCGCTGAGCGGTTTTCAGTCCATAATTTATAACGCACCATCGCCCGGTGGTTGGCAGGTAATTGGCAGAACTCCGGTGCAACTTTTTGATTTAAACCAAAATCCGCCTGTGCCATATCATCCAGGTGATCGGATTCGCTTCAAGCCCATTTCGCAACGTGAATGGGACACTTGGAACAAGCCATTTCACGAGGTAAAACTTTGAGCGCCGCAACAATTCAAGTTCAGCGAGCCGGTTATGTCGTCGTGCAAGATCTTGGCAGGACGGGACTAGCAGCCATTGGCATATCGGCAAATGGCGCTGGCGATCAAAACTCAGCGCGACTTGCCAACACATTAGTTGGAAATGCCGATGGCGCAGCTCTGATCGAAATTATTGCGTCCGAGTTATTAATAACGGCTGATTCTGATTTGCTGATTGCAATTACTGGCGCAGCAAAAGCAGTTGAGATAAATTCCACTTCCCAAAACACTCATGAAACTTTGGTAGTGCTATCTGGGTCTACGATTTTTATCCCAGCACCTAAAAGTGGGCAGCGCACTTATTTGGCGATAAATGGCCAGATCAATGCGCCAGCAATATTGGGAAGCGTCGGACCAGACTCTTTTTTGGATTTTGGACAACGTTTAGTCAGTGGCATGAAACTTGAAATAGAAACGCAATTTAATGCCGGACTTATGGGAAGTGATTTTTCATTATTTCGATTCAACTTTCCGGCGCCTAACTACTCAAGTGAAATTCGATTGCGTGCCACAGTCGGTCCTGACGCGGATCGACTTAAAGCTGGAGTTGCTGGGTTGGCTGGGCAGTTCACTGTGTTGCCACAATCGGATCATGTTGGAATGCGATTAAGTGGCGTAGACCTAGACCTTGTAGTTGCCGGGGAAATTTTAAGTCGCGGTGTGCCAATAGGGGCAATTGAAATAACGCCAAGTGGCGAGTTAATTATTTTGCTCCGAGGAAGATTGTTGACTGCGGGTTATCCAGTAGTTGCAGTCCTAACCCGAAGCGCAATTGACCAAGCTTCGCAAGCTACTCCAGGAACCAAGATTTCACTTGAAGTTGTCAGCATGGAGGCAGCCCAGCGCGAACTGGCCGAGAAAGAGGACACTTTGGGAAAGGTAAGTCTGCGAGTAGCGCAAGCGTTCAGTACTCGGGGCTGGAAACAATTGCTCTCACCTGATCACGCTAGTTTTAACTCTTAATTTGGCTTGCACGGGGTATTTCCTGCGAATTAGAATTAAATATGCCTAGTGAAAGCGTTAAAGGTCCTGCCAGTTATTTTCCATCAATCGAAGCAAAGTATGGAAAATCAATTGACCACTGGACGAAGGAACTGAAGAAGGTAAAGCATTTAACGCATATGGAACAAGTCGCCCATTTGAAAACTACATTTGAAATGGGTCATGGACATGCCAATGCCCTAGTTGCTCATTTTCGAGCAAACCAGAAGTAGCGCAGATGCCTTCCCACTTGGGCATGGAGTAGAATTTGGTCAATATCAATTAGTTAAGTAGTCGAAAGGTCCTGTCATGTCGGATTCAGATAAGTGTCCTGTTGCCCATGGCGCGGTAACCCAAGTTGGCACGGTTGAGATGGAGTGGTGGCCAAAAGCTTTAAATTTGGACATCTTGCACCAGCATGACAAAAAAACAAACCCACTGGGCGAGGATTTCGATTATCAGAAGGAAGTAAAGTCACTAGATTTTGCAGCTTTGAAAAAAGATATGCATGACTTGATGACCGATAGCCAAGACTGGTGGCCAGCCGACTGGGGTCACTATGGCGGCTTGATGATTCGTATGTCATGGCACGCAGCCGGAACGTATCGAATTGCGGATGGTCGCGGCGGAGCTGGCACTGGAAACCATCGCTTTGCGCCACTTAACTCTTGGCCAGATAACGCTAACCTGGATAAGGCACGACGCTTGCTATGGCCGATCAAGAAGAAGTACGGCAACAAAGTTAGCTGGGCTGACTTAATGGTGCTGGCTGGAACTATTGCCTACGAAAACATGGGATTAAAAACTTTTGGTTTTGGTTTTGGTCGCGCAGATATCTGGGGACCAGAGACCGACATTTACTGGGGCTCGGAAACAGAATTCCTGGCACCAAGTGAACAGCGTTACGCAGACATCCGCGATGCATCCACATTGGAAAATCCGCTTGCTGCAGTTCACATGGGTTTGATTTACGTTAACCCTGAAGGTGTTAATGGCATGTCTGATCCGCTATTGACTGCGCAACACATTCGCGAAACTTTTGCGCGCATGGCGATGAACGATGAAGAAACTGTCGCACTTACTGCAGGTGGTCACACTGTAGGTAAGGCGCATGGAAATGGTAACGCCGCACTTCTTGGACCTGAGCCGGAAGCCGCTGAACTATTCGAGCAGGGTCTTGGGTGGAATAACTACGCCAAACGCGGCATTGGTCGCAACACTGTAACCAGTGGCATCGAAGGCGCATGGACAACTCACCCAACTAAATGGGATGACGGTTACTTTGAAATGTTATTCAAGCACGAATGGGAATTAAAGAAGTCGCCAGCTGGGGCAACTCAGTGGGAGCCAATCAACATCAGCGAAGAAGACAAACCAGTTGATGTGGAAGACGCGTCAATTCGCTACAACCCAATGATGACTGATGCTGACATGGCAATGATCAAGGATCCGATTTACCGCGAGATCTCAGAGCGCTTCCATAAGGATCCAGATTACTTAAGCGAAGTTTTTGCCCGAGCTTGGTTTAAATTAACTCATCGCGACATGGGACCAAAAGTTCGCTACATCGGTCCAGATGTTCCTGCTGAAGATTTAATCTGGCAAGATCCGGTTGCAGCTGGCAGTTCAAGTTATGACGTTGCCGGAGTGAAGGCACAGATCGCAGCCACTGGCCTGTCAGTCTCTGACATGGTTTCAACCGCGTGGGACAGCGCCCGCACTTTCCGTGGCTCAGATCTTCGTGGCGGCGCTAACGGCGCACGAATTCGGTTAGCACCACAAAAGGATTGGCAAGGCAATGAACCACAGCGTTTAACACGGGTACTTACCGCGCTTGCGCCAATTGCTGAGAAATCTGGTGCGAGCCTGGCTGATGTGATTGTGCTTGCTGGAAACTTAGGTGTTGAGCAAGCTGCAAAAGCAGCTGGCCATGATGTGACGGTTTCCTTCGCGCCAGGACGCGGCGATGCGACGCAGGAAAATACTGACGTTGCTTCCTTTGAGCCGCTAGAACCAGTTGCAGACGGTTTCCGAAACTGGCTGAAGAAGGATTATGCAGTTCAGCCAGAGGAGCTGCTCCTTGATAAAGCTCAACTACTCGGCTTAACAGCGCACGAGATGACTGTGCTTGTTGGCGGAATGCGAACTATTGGTACAAATTACGGCGACACTAAGCATGGCGTGTTCACAGATCGAGAAGGATCATTGACAAATGATTTCTTCGTGAATCTAACCGACATGGCATTTGCTTGGGAACCAGCAGGGGAGAACCTTTACAACATCCGCAATCGCGCAACAGGCGAAGTAAAGTTCACCGCAACGCGAGTAGATCTGGTATTTGGTTCCAACTCAGTGCTTCGCGCATACTCTGAGGTCTATGCCCAAGATGACAACGAAAAGAAGTTTTTAGCTGACTTTGTTGCCGCCTGGGTGAAGGTCATGAATGCAGATCGTTTTGATCTCAACTAGGCAATAATTAATGAAGAGCCTAACTTGGATTCCAGGTGGGGCTCTTCTTATTAGGCAATACCATCGCTAAATCTGCGCATATTCTGGAAATGAAACGATAATTAGATATGACTAAATACACAGCGGGCCGTGGCCTAGGAATACTCCTTCTTATTGCAGGTTCAGGGCACTTCCTAGCACCAGCGGGTTTCGATGAACTTATTCCGCCGATTTTGCCGTTCGAGCCACGGCTGTGGACTTATCTAAGCGGCGCAGCCGAGCTCACAATTGGAGCCAGTATGTTTGCGCCAATGTCCAAGACGTTATTTGGTAAACCAGTTCGCCAGTTAGGTGTTTGGTGCGCATTTGCGTTATTTGTTGCGGTCTACCCAGCAAACATTTACATGGCAATTGATTATGCCGATCGCGAGATTATGGACCGAGTGGTTTCAATCGCTCGGTTGCCGCTTCAGTTCGGTTTGTTTTACTGGTGCTGGGCATTAAACAAAGACATGAATAAACATCAGGCACAAAAAGTAAACGCTGGATAGATATTTAAACATTTTTCCTATGGCTTTTCAAAGTATGGAATAGGCAATGTCAGGCATAACTAAATTCATCGCACTTGGCGATTCTTTGACTGAAGGTTTGTCAGATAAGTATCCAGACGGCAGTTACTGCGGGTGGGCTAATCGAGTTGCTGACGCATTGGCATTGGCAGAGGCCAATTTTCAGTATGCCAATTTTGCAGTGCGTGGGAAATTACTTGAGCAAGTTATTTCGGATCAACTGAGTGTCGCACTGCCCTTGATAACAGGGGCGGATACGGTTGTGTCATTTCACGCTGGAGCTAACAACATCCTGCGACCAAAATTAGATGTAGAAAAGGTTATTTCTGAATACGAGATGGCGGTTACTCGGATAACGCAGACTGGCGCAAAAGTTTTAGTTTTTACCGTGCGAGAAGTGGCAAATCCAAAAACAAAAGCGGAGTTTTATTGGAACGAACGCTTTGGACCCTTTAACGCCAATGTTCGAGAAGTTGCAAAAAAGACTGGGGCAATTTTGCTAGACGCCAATTCACATGAAGTTTTTGGTGATCCGCGCATGCTGGCAAAAGATCGGCTGCACCTTTCGCCCGAGGGACATCGCAGGGTCGCGCAAGGAGCGCTTAAAGCACTCGGAATGCCACATGACGCTGGCTACACCGAAGCAATGGGCCCGCATAAACAATCGCCTGTAGCCCTTCGCGCGATCGGAACTGTTTTGTGGGGATTGGCCTTTTTAGTTCCGTGGGCTATCAGGCGGCTATCCGGAAAGTCTTCTGGCGATCGCAGGGTGGCAAAACATCCAGCCCTTACTACTTGGCCTATAACTAAATAAAATGATTTATGGCAAAAAACAAAAGCATTGTTGATCAAAAGTTGGCAACCTTAGCCCAGCCCCAACAAACTGTGATGCTCAAGCAGGCGCAGTTGATTCGAAATCTGATACCAGGTGCCACGGAGTGCATCAGTTACAACCTGCCAGCTTTTGAAGTTCAAGGTGGCGTGATTTGCGGAATCGAAGGCTACAAAAAACATAATTCGTACTTTCCATTTAGTGGCAGTGTTTTGGATGAACTAGAACTAGAACTTAAAGATTATGAAAGAACAGATGGATCATTACACTTTCCATTGGATAAAACATTGCCTGTTGGCTTGCTAAGGAAACTAATTCGAGTTCGACTAGATCAAATTGAGCTAAAGTCACGAAAGGGTAGCGGACCAAACCTGAGTTATTACGACAATGCGAATTTAAAGTCTCGCGGCAAAGTGCGAAATGGTGAAATGCACGGTCCCTGGGAATTTTGGCGCAAAGATGGCACCTTAATGCGAACTGGTGAGTTTAAGGATGGAGTCCAAGTTGGAACTTGGTGGACTTACGATTCCAATGGCGTTAAGTACAAGTCAACGCAATTTATCTCTAAATAGCCACGCCAATAAATTAGATTGCTTTCTGACACAATAGATAAGTGAAAGAAAATCTCTCCGCGGGTGTCCGTTCAACTAAACAGCGGGCAGCAGTTGCAGCAATCCTGACAACCATTTCAGATTTTCGATCAGCCCAAGAAATTTATGGACTGCTCCAAGATGCGGGCGAGTCAATTGGACTTTCAACGGTGTATCGCACGCTGCAAGGAATGCAAAGTTCGGGCGAAGTTGATGTAGTTTTGCGAGCTGATGGCGAATCTATGTATCGCCGTTGCACAGATGGCCATCATCACCATTTAGTTTGTCGGGCCTGTGGTCACACCGAAGAAGTTGAGGGTCACGCCGTAGAGGATTGGGCTGCTTCAGTCGCCTCACAGTTTGGTTTCACTGACGTGGACCACACTCTGGAAATCATGGGACTTTGCAAAGCTTGCTCGTAGTTGAATTTTGCTGTTAATGCCGATGCGGTGATTGCTCTTGAATTTCATGGCGATGACGTAAGTGCAGTGAAGTTGTAGTCACAGCCAGAATGACGAATACCCCAAGAGCGATCAGCACTATGGTCGGCCCTGGTGGCACATCAACATAAAACGAAACTGTGAGACCACCAATCGCACTGAAAACACCTATTGCAGAAGCTAACATTCCTGTGGTCTTGAAGCTGTGGGTGAGTTGCTGAGCAGCAGCAACCGGCACGATCATTATTGCGCTAACTAGTAACAAGCCAACGGTTCGCATTCCCACTACAACGGTGACCGCGGCCATGGCGGTCAGTAGCACGCTCATAGCTGTAACTCGAATGCCCTGGACTTGGGCAGTTTCTGTATCAAGACTCATGGCGAATATTTGGGTACCAAATTTAGCTAGAACAATCAGTAATGCAATTGCTGCGCCGCCAAGTGCCACGAAGTCTTGCGTTGAAACCGTGGATAACGAACCAAACAAGTATTGATTCAGAGCAGTACTTGCCTTGCCGCCCGCGAGAGAGGTGAGCAATACCCCGCCAGCAATACCGCCATAGAAAATCAGGGCTAGGGCTAGATCCCCAGCAGCTTTACTTTTATGCCGAACTAATTCAAGAATGAAGGCACCAAGAATTGAAACTATGAGCGCAGTCAGCACTGGTTCGGTTCCGGTAAGAAATGCCAAACCAACGCCGGCAATTGCAACGTGCCCCATACCGTCGCCTAGCAGGGCAAGTCTGCGTTGCACCAAGAACACACCGATGAGCGGGGACACTAATCCAACGATCACTGCGGCAATAAGTGCGCGCTGCATAAATTCATAAGCCAGCATTAAGACTCCATCAAATGAGCTGGCTTTGAATGTGGATGGCTGTGATGGGAATTTACTATTTGTGCCGGAAGTTTCGCCACGGGACCATCAAAACTGACCCCACCATCTGATAAAACGATTGCCCGGTCGACATCGTTTTCGAAGATTCCTAATTCATGCGTGATCATGATTACGCAGGCACCTTTTTCTACCAGGCCACGAACTGCAGTTACGAGCATTTCTTGATTCTGGGAATCTACGCCAGCAGTTGGTTCATCTAAAACGTAAATGTCTGCGTGGGTGGCTAGGGCACGTGCCAAAAGCACACGTCGCTGTTGACCATCGGAGAGTTCATCTAAGCGATCTTTGGCGCGATCCTGTAAACCAACTTGAGCTAATGCTGAGGTAACTGCCAACTTCTTATTTTTGCTAGAAATCCTTTTGCGTGGATAGACCAAAGCCGAACTCACTGTTTCAAAAACTGAAACTGGAACGGTTGCGGCATTAATCAATTTCTGTGGCACGTAGGCGATGCGATGCCAGTCTTTGAATTCCTCGATACTTTGACCATGTATTTCTACTGAGCCTTCGTGCCGAGGCAATAGGCCAAGCATTGCTTTTATCATTGTGGTTTTGCCACTGCCGTTTGCACCAAGAATTGCGATTGTAGTGCCAGGGAAAAAATCTAAATCGATGTCACTCAGAATCGAAACATCATTAAATGAGACACACAAATGTCGCGCCGAAATACTCGACGGCGCCACGGCAGAATTTAGACTCAAGAGCAGTTCTGTCCTTTAATAAGAGTTTTCAGATTTGCTTGCATCACCGTAATAAAGGTATCGGTGGAGCCAGCCGCCAGGCCTTCAATTGGATCAAGGACAGCCGTTGTTGCGCCAGTTTCTGCCGCAACTGTTTCGGCAATCGCGGGGGATACCAAGGTTTCGTAGTAGATCGTTGTGATTCCTTGGTCAGTGACAAGTTTTGAGATCTGCGCTAATCGAGCCGGACTCGGTTCACTTTCTGGAGATAAGCCAGCTATTCCAAGTTGCTGGAAACCGTATGCGTTTGTTAAGTAGCCAAAAGCATCATGGGAAGTTACAAATGTTTTTTGTTGGCAATTTTCTAGCCCCAAGGTAAATTCTGAATCCAGGGCTTCAAATTTGGAAATAAGTGTCTGAGTATTTGCGGTGTAGTAATCCTTGTTGGCCGGAGCAAGGGAAATCAATCGATCGCTAACGGCAGTCGCCATCAAAATCATATTGGCTGGATCTAGCCAAATGTGAGGGTCGTACGCGCCTTCGTTGGTATCAGATGCAGCTAGCAAAGGCACGGCAGTTGCTAAGTCCAACGAGTTAGCAGAGGCTTGCGAGGCAATTGCCTCATCCACCGCAGGCATAAAACCTTGAACATAAATTATCAAAGATGTTTTCTCTAGTTCAGCGACCTGTACTGGAGTTAGTTCCATATCATGGGGTTCAGCGCCGGCGGCAGCAAGAGCAGTTACTTGAATCAGATCTCCACCGATTTCATTAGCGAGAAATTCCAAAGGATAAAAAGCTGCTTGTACCGCTACAACGTCGCCGGCTGTGGAACCGGCTGTGGAACCGGTCGCGGAAATGGATTGCGATGGATTTGCCTGGTCACTTGAAGATGAGCAGGCGCTCATAGTTATTGACAGCAAGGCAACGGCGGCAATTGTGCTGGTTGATTTTTTAATGAACATGATTATCATTCTATCTTAATGACAATGGTTATCAAATAGGCTATAAATCCCTAACCTAGTAGGTTTTAATCTAAATAGCACGGAATAAACGGCCTAAACGCCTAGATACCTAAACGCCGAAATACCTAAAGGAATAAAAATGACTCGATTTGTTGATGTGCCAGCCATGGCCAAGCTAATCCAAGAAATTGGGATTGCGCAGATCATTGCTGAACTAGCAGATGACATCGAGGCTAATTTCGTGCGCTGGCAAGACTTTGACAAGGCTGCTCGTTTTGGCGCCCATAACGAAAAGGGTGTCATTGAATTGATGCCAACAGCTAATAGAGAGCGGTATGGCTTTAAGTACGTAAATGGTCACCCAGACAATATCGAACATGACTTATTTAGCGTGATGGGCTTTGGGGTACTTTCCGACATGAGTACCGGCTATCCAATGCTGCTTAGTGAGCTCACGTTGGCAACAGCGCTTCGCACCGCAGCAACCTCAGTCATGGTGGCGCGCACACTTGCTCGCAAGGATTCAAAAGTAATGGCTGTTATTGGTAATGGCGCGCAAGCCGAGTTCCAAGTCCTTGGTTTCAACAAAGTGCTTGGCATTACAAAAATCCAAGCTTTTGATATTGATGATGAGTCAACGCAAAAATTGATCCGTAATCTTGCCGAGTTTGAGGATATAACGATCATTCACTGTGATTCTGTTGCCGAAGCCGTTAAAGGCGCTGACATCGTGACAACAATTACTGCAGATAAAGCAATGGCGACCATAATTACTACAGAAATGGTTGAGCCAGGCATGCACTTCAACGCCGTTGGTGGGGATTGCCCGGGAAAGACTGAACTGGCAGTTGGGGTATTGACCCAAGGAAAAGTTTTTGTCGAATTTGAGCCACAAACTCGGATCGAAGGCGACATTCAACAACTGCCTGCCGACTCACCGGTGCATCATCTCTGGAAAGTTTTTGCTGGAAAAGAAGATGGCCGTGACAACGACGAGCAAGTCACAATTTTTGACTCGGTTGGCTTTGCAATCGAGGATTTCTCAACTTTGGAATACATCTATAAGCAGAGCGTGCAGCGGGGAATCGGCGTGGACATCGAGTTAGTTCCAACCCCAATGGGTCCAAAGGATCTGTATTCCCATACTGGGCGAGGGCGCCTGCGATCGGTAAAAAAGCGCGCGGTTTAGTCAGTTCCAGTTTTAAGATCCTGCCTTATTTCACATTTTGAGACCCTTGCCGAATCTGCGAAGTACCCAAAATCGCGACCAGCCTAAATCGCCGATAAACTCCAAGGCATAACCGAAAAAATTGGGGTATTTCATGGCGTTAGCGACTCGTTTAGCGAATTTAGGAACCGAAACAGCATTTGCAGTTTCGCAAGCAGCAGCCGAATGGGGCTCAAAAGGAAACCGGATATTTCCGTTCCATTTAGGTGACTTAAATATCCCAACTTCGAAAAACATTGTTGATGCTATGAATCGCGCTATCGCTGATGGCAAAACTGGCTACTGCCCAGGTGCTGGCATTCCACAGCTACGCGAGGCGCTAGCTGAGAACATCAGCAAAGATCGTGGCCTTTCTTATGATGCCTCGAACGTAGTTATCCAGCCTGGTGGCAAGCCAGTTATTACAAAATTTATTCAGACCATCATGAACCCAGGCGATGAAGTGCTTTATCCAAACCCAGGTTACCCAATTTATGAAAGTCAGATCGAATACTTCGGTGGCATTGCGAAGCCATATCGCTATGTTGCAACTGGCACTGGATTTAGCATTGACATCGAGCAAATTAAATCTTTGATTACCCCTAAGACCAAAGCGATTGTGTATAACGATCTACAAAATCCAAACGGCGCAGAGTCAACTGATGCTGAACGCCAAGCAATAGCAGAAATTGCAATTGCAAATGACTTATACGTATTAACTGACGAGGCATATTTCGAAATGCGTTACGAAGGAAAGTCAAAGTCAATTGCCTCGCTTCCAGGAATGGCAGAGCGAACTGTAATTCTGTATACATTTTCAAAGAAGTTTGCAATGACTGGCTGGCGTCTCGGCGCTGCTATTGCGCCCAAAGAAATTGCTGATGTTATTTCCAAGCTAAATACCAATGACGAATCTTGCACCACTCACTTCGTGCAGTACGGGGGAGTAGAGGCAATCACGGGAGATCAATCAGCAACTCCGGTAATGCTTAACACTTTGAAGCAACGCCGCGATACCGCTCTCGAGTTACTTCGCCAAATGCCGGGTGTAAAAGTTCACACGCCAGAAGCTGGTTTCTACTTATTTCCAGATGTCACTGAAGCCATGGCAAATAAAGGAATTACCGATCTAGGCGAGTTTGCTGAGAAGGCGCTTCATGCAACAGGTGTTTCGTTTTGCACTCGTCGCCATTTTGGTCGTCCGCAGCCAGGTGAGCAGGAACAATACATTCGTCTTGCATTCTCTGGCATCGATAACAGTGACATTTCAGATGGCTTGAAATTTATGGGCGAATGGATCGCCGAATAAATGGCGAAAGTCGTCGTTACTGGCAAGATTCCAGCCGGTGGTTTAGCAAGACTTAAAGCCGAACATGATGTGCTTGCTTGGGAAAGCGATGAAGCGATTTCGCGGACCGAACTATTGCAGATGGTTGCTGGCGCAGATGCCATAGTTTCGCTGCTGACTGAAAAAATTGATGCTGAACTCTTAACTGCTGCTGGTCCACAACTTAAATCTGTGTCCAATGTTGCCGTTGGATACAACAATATTGATGTGCCAGCTTGCGAAGAAGCGGGCGTTTTGGTTACCAATACCCCGGGCGTACTTACTGAAGCCACAGCAGACATTGCGATGGCACTTATTTTGATGTCTACTCGGCGACTTGGCGAAGGCGAACGTGTAATTCGCGCGCAAGATCCTTGGCAGTGGGGCATGTTTTATATGCTTGGCATGGGATTACAGGGACGCCAGCTTGGCATTGTTGGCATGGGCCAAATTGGGATAGCCACTGCGCGCAGAGCAAAGGCATTTGGAATGAATATTGCTTACACTCGTCGCGCACCACTAGAAGCTGATGTTGCTAAAGATCTTGATGCCAAGTTCATGTCAATGGATGAATTAATCGAATC
>JBEEND010000026.1:0-18966 GCA_041192345.1 Actinomycetota bacterium | reverse complement strand
TGAAGGCTTCCGGCTTAGTTGATGATGTAACGCGAACTCATGGGCCAGTTCATGGCGCGCGAGTTATCTCGACATCAAGATAATCTCCTAGACTCATTTAAGTGAGCACATCTGATGAAGTCGATCGCATTGTCGATGCGTGGAAACGCGAACGACCAGATCTTGATGTAGCGCCACTTTCAGTTTTAAGTAGAGTTTCGCGATTAGCGCGACATTTAGATTTAGCCCGGCGGGAAGCGTTCGCTGCTTACGATCTTGAGTCTGGTGAATTTGATGTGCTTGCCGCTTTGCGAAGAGCAGGTAAACCATACGCGCTAACACCATCTGCCTTGGTATCCCAAAATCTAGTGACCAGCGGGACTATGACTAATCGAATAGATCGCCTGGAGCAAAAAGATTTAGTTGCCCGAATGCCAGATCCAACTGATGGCCGCGGAGTTTTAGTGCAACTAACCACGAATGGGAAATCTGCAGTTGACCGCGCACTTGAGGAGTTACTGGTTCGAGAAAATAATATGCTTGCCAGTATCTCGATTGTAGATCGAACAAAACTAGCAACAATTTTAAGAAGTATTGTTTTGCCCTTTGATAAAGAATCAGCAGGCTTGGAAAACTAGAAATTATTTAGTAACAGATCAATCTGATTTACGGCGACTTATGATTCGGGGATTACTTTCTAGGCCAACTGCGCCATTCCATACGAGGTTTACTAAGTGCGCGATAACTTCGTCTTTTGGAGTCTCACGTTCGTCCAACCACCACTGTCCAGTAAGTGCAACCATTCCCACGAACATGTGTGCGTACATATCTGCCATTTGGAATGGAAAACCTCGGAGTTTAAATTCCTTGGAAAGTAATTCTTCTACTCGTTGGGCAACATCAGAAAGTAATGAGGCAAAACTTCCAGTTGCGGTAGCGGTGGAGGAAACAGCTGGTGAGTCGCGCAATAAAATCCGGAAGCCATCAGTGTTGCTTTCGATGTAATCAAAGAGTGCACATGCTGTCTGTTCTAATAGCAAGCGAGGGTGCACTGCTGTCAATGCTTTTGTAATTGAGTTAAGTAAGTAAGTCATTTCCCGGTCAACAACTACGGCGTAAAGACCATCTTTAGATCCGAAGTGTTCGTAAACCACGGGCTTTGAAACGTTCGCGGTATTTGCAATCTCTTCTACAGTTACTGACTCGAAACCCTTTTCTGCGAAAAGCATTCGACCGACTTCAACTAATTGAGCGCGACGCTCATGGCCCGTCATTCGAACCCGATCAAAATCTCCAACCCGAGATCGACTAGTTGGCTCTATGTCGCTTTCGTGATCAGGTGCGATTGCCACTTCGGGATTTCCTTTACTTAGTGAAAAATTGAGCAAAGCAAGTGAGTTTTGCTCTGGTTGCAAGCTCAACAACTGTGACGTTAAACCTGCGCAGTTTTAGGATACCGCCTACCTAATTGGTGGTCACCGCGCGAAAACCCTATTCGTTTTGGGAAACTTAGCCTTTGACGCATAAGATTTGCAGGCAGGCTAAGTGTTTGTAAGCAAATCTTGGCCAGTATTCCCGGATCGTCTAATGGCAGGACAGCACTCTTTGGAGGTGCTTATCGTGGTTCGAATCCACGTCCGGGAGCCGAATCAGGTCAGTAAACTGGGGTTGTGAACATAACGGGCGCACCGACTAATCCGCCCGCAGCAGTTATTGTCTTAGCCGCTGGGGCTGGCACCAGAATGAAATCCACAAAACCAAAGGTGTTACACGAAGTTGTCGGCATGGCATTAATTGATCACGTGCTCCATGCGGCGGCCCCACTTTCTAGCCGAAATACCCTCGTCGTTGTTGGACATGGTAAAGAACAAGTTGTCGAGCATTTAACACTGGTTCATCCGCAAGTAGCGACGGTAGTGCAGGAGCAACAAAATGGAACGGGCCACGCGGCCAGTATTGCCCTGCAACTTTTGGCTCACGTTTCTGGTCCAGTCCTGATTCTTGCGGGCGACACCCCACTTCTTACGACCACAGATATGCAACGCACACTTGCTGGGCTAGTGGACAATGCGGCTGTCGTTCTTACTGCACACTTAACCCAACCAACTGGATATGGCCGAATAGTTCGCAGTGCAACAGGTGGCGTAGACGCAATTGTTGAAGATCGTGATGCAACTGATGTGCAGCGCGAAATCACAGAAGTAAATTCTGGTGTGTATGCATTTGATGCCGAGCTTCTTCGTAGCGCACTAGCTAACTTGAAAACGGATAATTCCCAGGGCGAGCAGTATCTGACCGACGTACTTAGTATCTTGCACAGCCAAGGTCACAGCGTGGCGGCAACAGTAACTTCCGAAGAAAATATTTTAGGTGTCAATGACCGGCGCCAACTTGCCGAAGCAGGCGCAATCCTGCGCACGCGAATCTGTGATGAATGGATGCTTGCTGGCGTTTCCATGGTTGATCCAAAAACGGTTTGGATTGATCGCACAGCAAAACTTGAACCAGATGTAACACTTTTCCCAAATGTCGCAATAACTGGCAAAAGCGTAATTCGAGGTGGCGCAGTAATTGGCCCCGATTGCACTTTGCACGACACCGTTGCCGAACATCGCGCAACAGTGACGCGGACAACTTCCATCGGCGCAATTATTGGTGAAGGCGCAACGGTTGGTCCGTACACATATTTACGCCCAGGAACTGTGCTCGGCTCTGGTGCTAAAGCTGGCGGTTTCGTGGAAATGAAGAACGCGAAGTTAGGCACAAACGCAAAAGTTCCGCACTTGTCTTATGTCGGAGATGCAACTATCGGGGAAGGCACCAACATTGGTGCTGCAACAGTCTTTGTAAATTACGACGGCCAAGAAAAACATCACACCACAGTTGGTAACCAGGTACGAATTGGCAGCGACACAATGTTGGTTGCCCCGTTGGTCATCGGTGATGGTGCGTACACTGCTGCTGGCTCGGTTATTACTCAAGATGTGCCCGCTGGAGCGATGGCAGTTGGTCGAGCGCGCCAAAGTAATATCCTGGATTGGGTGCTTCGACGTCGACCCGGTAGCGACTCAGCTAAGGCAGCACTGGCAGACTCATCCCATAAGAACATCAAGTCCAACAAGAACACTTAGTAAAGGACAAATAGATGACTGGAATCACGCAAAGCAATGCAAAGCGAATGGTTCTTATCGCAGGCCGGTCACACCCCGAATTAGCACAAGCAGTAGCTGACAACTTAGGAACTGAGTTAGTCCCAACTCGCGCTTATAACTTTGCAAATGGCGAAATCTTTGTTCGCTTCGAAGAATCTATACGTGGCTGCGATGTTTTCGTACTTCAAACGCATGCTGCTCCAGTTAATGAATGGATTATGGAGCATCTACTTATGGTCGACGCCTTAAAACGAGCCTCTGCAAAACGCATCACCGTGGTAGCTCCGTTTTACGGATACGCCCGCCAGGATAAAAAACATGCTGGCCGCGAGCCGATTTCTGCTCGCTTAATGGCTGACCTATTTGCAACTGCTGGTGCAGATCGTTTGATGAGCGTCGACTTGCATACCGCGCAAATTCAAGGATTCTTTGACGGACCAGTTGATCACTTATTCGCGCTACCAATTCTGGCTGCGCACGTTGGCCGCACTGTGGACCGCAGCAAAATCACCGTCATCTCACCAGATGCTGGCCGGGTGCGAGTTGCAGAACGTTGGACTGACATATTGGGCGCGCCACTTGCCATCATTCACAAACGTCGTGATCCAGATGTTCCAAATGAAGCAAAAGTGCTGGAAGTTGTTGGCGATGTTAAAGGTCGAATCTGCGTCGTAGTCGATGACATGATCGATACCGGCGGCACAATTGTTAAAGCATCAGAGGCGTTGTTTGAAAATGGCGCAGAGGATGTAATAGTCACGGCAACTCATGGCGTGCTCTCACCACCTGCCGCGCAGCGCTTACAGGATTCTCGAATTCGCGAAGTAGTAGTAACTGATACTTTGCCAATTCCGCAAGAAAATAGATTCCGTAATCTAACGGTGCTACCAATTGCTCCGCTTATTGCTCGGGCGATCAAAGAAGTCTTTGACGAAGGCTCAGTGGCCAGCTTGTTCGACCATGTTGGGGTTTAACGCTTAATTTGTTGCTCGTTTTGGCGTGGGCACAGATCCTGGGCTAATCTAGGGATGCTCCTCGGCGAGGGCCCTAAAAAGCCGTAATCGACGAAGGTCCGTTGCGGAGCTATCCAGCACTGACCTAGTTCGAGGAGAAATACATGACGCAGGCATTAATCGCCGAAACCCGCTCCGATTTTGGTAAAGGCGCGGCACGTCGCATGCGACGAGACGGCAAAGTTCCAGCTGTGGTTTATGGCCACGGTTCCACACCCATTCACATCGCACTCGATGCACACTTATTGCGCTTAACACTTCGCAAAAAAGTTACTTCCATTGACATCGTGCTCGATGGAAAAACTCAAACAGTAGCACCACGCGATCTTCAAATTGATCCAGTCACTCGTGGAATTGACCACGTGGATTTGGTTTATGTAACGGCAGCAGAAGCAGCAACACTTGCTCGGGAAGCCGTCATCGAACATGCTCGTCAAGAAGAATCTGCAGCAGCAGCGATCGCTCACGCAGAGACTAAAGCAGCAGCTCGCGCCGAAGCAGATGCAACAGCAGTAGCTGCCGGCACACCTGCTTCAGGTAGCGCAGCACCTGCAGGGGAATCTGCAGGGTAAAACCGTGTCAGTTAGCGGTGCGTGGCTCGTTGTGGGACTCGGTAATCCGGGTCCCACTTACGCAGCCACACGTCACAATATCGGCGCGATGGTGATTGATTCAATCGCTGCGCAAAATTCAGACAAACTTTCGCGCCACAAGCGGGCTTTGGCTGATGTTTGCGAAACTCGAATTGCGGGGATCCAGACCATATTGGCTAAACCACTTTCATACATGAATGAATCCGGTGGCCCAGTAAAAGCGCTTGCAAGTTTTTATAAAATCGCGCCTGATCACATAATCGTGCTGCATGACGAACTTGACATCCCATTAGCTTCGATTCGAGTCAAGCTTGGCGGTGGCGACAATGGACACAATGGGCTGAAATCAATTCGAAGCTCACTTGAAACTGGTGCTTGGTATCGAATTCGATTGGGCATCGGCCGTCCACCGGGTCAGCAAGATGCCGCAGATTTTGTATTGCGTAGTTTCGGAAGCTCGGAAGCAAGCGAAGTTTCGTTATTGATCTCACAAAGCAGCGAGGCGCTTACCTGTTTGTTAACACAGGGCCTAGATGTTGCACAGAATATCTACAATTCATGAACGATCATGAATTAGCTCGGAAGTTGGCGCGAGAAACTGGCGCATTGTTGGTTGGGCTACGTGAGCATGCCAAAACTTTTAACCTGAATTCAGATAAATCTAAATCTTCAGTAACGCAGGAATCTCTGGGCAATGTTTTAGGCGATGTGTTAGGTGATGAAGGCGATCAAGTAGCCCACGATTATTTACTGGAACAACTTTCGCTTCATCGTCCGCAAGATGTGGTACTCAGCGAAGAAGGCGACCTAGACGTTGATCGATTAGGCGCAAGTCGAGTTTGGATTATTGATCCGCTGGATGGAACTGCGCAGTACTCAACGGGAGGAACTGATTTCGCGGTCCATGTTGCACTTTGGGATGCAAGTTCAAAAAGTCCAAGCAAAATTTGCGCTGCCAGTGTCGCAGTTCCGGCGCGAAATGAACTTTGGTCTATGGATGAACCAGTTCAACGCTACTTGCCAAAAGGTGATCCAATTCGGATTTTCGTTTCGCGCAGTCGACCACCGCGTGAAATTGCATCGGTGGTTAATGCTCTTCAGGTGCAATTTCCGGAGCGTGGTGAAGTGCAAATTGTTCCGATGGGTTCTGTTGGCGCAAAAGTGGGCGCTATCTTGTCAGGTCAAGGCGATGTGTACTTCAATTCTGGCGGTTTCTATGAATGGGATTTAGCAGCTCCGCTTGGGATTGCCTGCCATAACGGATTGACGGTTTCTGATTGTGATGGAAACGAAATCGATCTAAATAAATCAAATCTTCGAGTATCGGACATTTTGATTTGTCGCCCAGAATTAACAGACACGATTGTGACAGCTCTGAAAACGCGATGACTTTAGATTTAGTAATCAAGGCGATTGGCAGCGATGAAGTAATTTCTGGCGCAATCCAAGACTTAGCAGCTGGAGCCAGCGTCCGGATGGCATTGCCCAAGGGCGCTATTCCATATGTTGCCGGCGCAGTTGCGCAAACTAAACCAGTAGTCCTCATTGCTGCTACCGAACGTGCTGCGCAAGATATAGCTAATTCATTGCGCGACTTCATTGCTGAGGCAGACATTGCAATATTTCCAGCATGGGAAACTTTGCCGCATGAACGCTTAAGTCCTAGCAGTGACACAGTTGGTCGTCGCATGGCGGTGTTGCGCCGACTTGCCCACCCCGAAGACCTTGGCCCGATCTGCGTTTTAGTTACAAGTGCTCGGGCATTCATTCAACCGATAGTTGCCAACTTAGGTGAAATTCCTGCCTTAAAAATCAGTACCGGCGAAACCCTGGAATTGGAACAGTTAGTTTCCGAGTTGGCAGAGCTTGGGTTTGAACGAGTTGAATTAGTCGATCGTCGCGGGCAATTTGCAGTGCGCGGCGGGATAGTGGATGTTTTTCCGCCAGCTGAGGAACATCCGCTTCGCGTTGAATTTTGGGGTGACACAGTTGAGGAAATTCGATCCTTTTCGATAGTGGACCAACGCTCTACTGGAGTTGCAGTCACCAGCATCTTCGCTACTGCCTGCCGAGAACTTTTGATTACTGAGCAAGTCGCAGATCGCGCAAGTAAACTAGCCCAGCAACACCCAGAGCTTTCCGAAATGTTGGAAAAAATTGCTGCAGGTATTGCAGTTGAAGGTATGGAAAGTTTAATTCCAGTCCTAGTTCCAAAACTTGAAGTGTTAATTGATTTAGTAGACCCACAAGCCGTTGTGATTGAAGTTGAGCCAGAAAGACTGGAGACACGGGCTCACGAATTAGTTGCCACAAGTGCAGAATTTTTAGAAGCATCGTGGAGCAACGCCACAGCCGGAAATGTTACGCCGATAGATCTTGGGGCAAGTGCTTTCCGAGATTACCGAGAATTGAAAGAGGAATATTCCGCTCGAGCTTGGTTAGAACTTTCAGTTCTTGCTGGCCCACAAGATGAAATTCCTGACATAGAAGTAGTTAAGGAATATCGTGCCAACGTGTCGCAGTTTATCGAAGATATTAAGAGTTGGTGGAAACAAAAACAAAATGTGGTTGTCGTAATGGCGGCTCATGGCTCGACTGAAAGATTAGTTGCAACTTTAATGGAGCTGGGAATTCCAGCCCGGCAAACTGATCACCTCTCAACAGAATTAAATCATGATGTAGTTGAAGTAACTGTCGGCCACCAGGATCGTGGAATCCACTTGCAAAGCGCCGGCCTTGTCGTGGTAACTGAAGTTGATTTGTTTGGAAGTCGCGACACGGCTCGTGAAAATCGAAGCTTGCCAAGTAAGCGTCGTGCAGTAATTGATCCACTTACCTTAAAGAGTGGTGACTACATCGTGCACGAGCAACATGGTGTTGGTAAGTACATCGAAATGTCACAACGCACTGTTGCAAATGCAACTCGTGAATATTTAGTCATTGAGTATGCAGCCAGCAAGCGCGGACAACGCGGTGATCGACTTTATGTCCCAAGTGACCAACTAGATCTGGTTACCCGGTATGTAGGTGGGGAAGCACCCAGCTTGAACCGACTTGGTGGTGGCGATTGGGCTGCGACAAAATCGCGAGCCCGACGTGCGGTGCGACAAATTGCTGGTGAACTAATTCGACTTTACGCAGCGCGCATGGCCAGTAAAGGTTTCGCTTTTTCACCAGATAGTCCATGGCAGCGCGAACTTGAAGATGCTTTTGAATACGTTGAGACTCCTGATCAGCTAGTAACAATTGATGAAGTAAAGCGAGACATGGAAAATGACGTTCCCATGGATCGATTAGTTTGTGGCGACGTTGGTTATGGCAAAACAGAAATCGCAGTGCGCGCAGCATTTAAGGCAGTGCAAGACGGTAAACAAGTTGCCATCTTGGTTCCAACCACATTATTGGTGCAGCAACACTTTGAAACTTTCTCGCGCCGGTATGCGCAGTTTCCGGTAAAACTCGCAGCACTTTCTAGATTTCAAAGTGATGCTCAAGTGCGAGAAGTAATCACCGGTATTACAGATGGAACTATCGACATTGTCATTGGAACTCACCGCTTGTTTAATCCCGAAGTTAGATTTAAAGATCTTGGGTTGGTAATTGTTGATGAAGAACAGAGATTTGGTGTTGAGCATAAGGAGCATTTGAAAGCCTTACGCACAAATGTTGACATGCTAACAATGTCAGCAACACCGATTCCACGTACCTTGGAAATGGCAGTAACTGGTTTGCGCGAAATGTCTACCATCCAGACGCCACCAGAAGAGCGTCAGCCAGTTCTCACGACTGTAGGTCCGTATGATGAAAAATTTATCAAGGCAGCTATTCATCGGGAATTAATGCGTGATGGCCAAGTCTTCTTTGTCCACAATCGAGTAGAGAGCATAAATAGAGTTGCCAGCAAATTGGCGGAACTTGTGCCAGATGCCCGAATTGCTGTGGCACATGGCCAAATGAACGAACATACTTTGGAACAAATAATTGTTGATTTCTGGGAGCACAAATTCGATATTTTGGTTTCCACCACAATTATTGAAAGTGGCTTAGATATTCCAAATGCAAATACTTTGATAGTTGATCGGGCAGATACTTTTGGCTTATCCCAACTTCACCAACTTCGCGGACGGGTAGGTCGCAGTCGCGAGCGAGGTTATGCCTATTTCTTATATGCCCCTGATCGACCGCTAAGTGAAAATGCTAATGATCGGCTAGCAACTATTGCTGCGCACACAGACTTGGGTTCGGGTATGGCAGTTGCCATGAAAGATCTAGAGATTCGTGGCGCCGGAAATTTATTGGGTGGCGAACAAAGTGGCCACATAGCTGATGTTGGATTCGATCTGTATGTGCGCTTAGTTAGCGAAGCAGTTGAAGAAGCTAGAACCGGCAGTGAAGTCGTTGTTGATGAGGTAATCAAGGTTGAGTTACCAGTTGATGCCCACTTGCCGCATGACTATGTTCCAGAAGAGCGACTGCGCCTTGAGGCATATCGCCGCCTCGCCAATGCACGCACTGAATCTGACGTACTTGGCGTTGTCGAAGAGCTAGCCGATCGCTATGGCTCGCTGCCAACCCCAGTTGAAACCTTGGTGTCTATTGCAAGTCTGCGGGTCGCCCTGCAAGCAGTTGGGATAACTGAAGTTATTGCCACAGCTGCCAGTGTTAAGTTTTCGCCAGTTGAATTAGTTGAGTCGCGGATTTTGCGCCTTAACCGGCTCTACCCAGGATCGGTAATTAAACCAGCAACACGTACGATTGTGGTGCCTCGCACTAAAGACTCGTTAATTGGCGCAGTGGCGAAATCAGCAGATATCGACCTGGTGGAATGGGTTAATACTTGGGTGGCGTCAGTTGTTGCTGCTCCATAATAAAATTAAGTGATTCGTTCTTGAAAGGAATACCAGTGAAGTTGCGATTACTAGCAGTTATTGTCCTGAGCTCTGCTGCATTAACCGCTTGCGCGGATACCCCAAAGCTGGCTGGCAGCGCAGTAATCGTCAATGGCAATGCCATTACTTCAGCAGAAGTTGCGCAGCGCGTTGATAAAGTGCGCATTCAGATTCAAAACACTGACCCAGCGTTACTGCAAGAAGTTCCAAGCTTGATTCAGATTAATCAGCGGGTAGTTGATCACTTTATTTTGGTTTCCTTAATTAGCGAATTTGTAGAGCGAGAAGGAATTAACATCACAGCCAATGATGTTGAAAAATATCGGGAAGAGATTTTTGCGCAGTACACACAAGCTGCGATTGAAGCCCAGCTAGTTAGCCGAAATGCAGTGCCTGCAGATGATGTGGACGGATTTATGTACGAGATTTTGGCGCAGCGTGCACTCATGGAAAAAATAGCGCCCGGTGGCGATACCCTAACCCGAACTAATGCATTGATTGACTACGTCTCAAAATTAAGTCAAGAAATTGGCGTGGAACTTAATCCCCGATTTGGTACTTGGGATCCAAATAATCTCAAGAGCACTCCAGGGGATAGTACTTTGGCAGTACCGCTTCAAAATTTTACTGGTCAATAACTAATGACCTCACCCGTTGACCAGCTTGTTCAGGTTATGGATCAACTCCGCAGTCCAGGCGGATGTCCTTGGGATGCCGAGCAAACGCACGAGAGCTTAGCTCGCTACCTACTTGAAGAAACTTACGAGGCACTAGAAGCAATGGACCAAGGTGACTTGGGTTCACTTCGCGAAGAACTTGGTGACTTGCTACTTCAAGTTGTATTCCATGCCCGAATTGCGCAGGAAAGTGATCCCGATTTCTCTCTTGCTGCCATAGCGCAAGGGGTAGTAGATAAATTAATTCGTCGTCACCCACATGTGTTTACAGATTTAGTTGTTACTTCAACGCAACAACTTGAGGATAACTGGACAAAAATAAAGGAAACCGAAAAGCAGCGTGAATCTGTAACTGATGGGGTACCTATCGCAATGCCTGCGCTGGCCCTTGCGACCCAATTGATTTATCGTTCGAGAAAAATTGACGCGGATGCCGGTGATTCTGCAATGAAAGAAGCACTGCGAAAAATCATTGGCGAAGTTTCCCAAGAACAAGTGGCCGCTTTACTAGTTGCAACTGTTGAGTTGGCCCGGGAACAAGATATTGATTCCGAATCTGTGCTGCGTGCTGAAATGCTGCGCTATCGCTTGCGAGTAAGGCAAGTCGAAGGCTTGTAATTATGAGTCCTGTCGGTCTCTGAATCTCACTGGCTAGACTAGATAACTAGCGAGGAAGCCTCGTAGAAATCTTGTTACCTTTTGGAGTAATCCGATGTCGAGTATTGCTGATGTAAGAGCCCGAGAGATCTTAGATTCCCGCGGTAATCCAACCGTGGAAGTTGAAGTCAGACTTGAAGATGGCACCCTGGGCCGCGCCGGCGTACCGTCTGGCGCCTCCACTGGCGCATTTGAAGCTGCCGAACTTCGTGATGGTGGTTCTCGTTATCTTGGCAAGGGCGTACAGCAAGCAGTGCGAGCAGTACAAGGCGAAATCTTTCCAGCAATTGTTGGCTTTGAGGCTACCGACCAACGCACCTTAGATGAAGCCATGATTGCTTTGGACGGCACACCAAACAAATCTCGCTTAGGCGCAAACGCCATACTTGGCGTCTCAATGGCAGTGGCTAAAGCCGCAGCAACTTCGGCAAACTTGCCGCTTTATCGTTACCTCGGCGGCCTCGCTGCCCAGGTACTTCCAGTTCCTATGATGAACATAATTAATGGCGGCGCACACGCAGACAGTGATGTGGATTTTCAAGAATTTATGATTGCGCCAATCGGAGCAGATTCGTTTCATAATGCATTGCGAATAGGCGCAGAGGTTTACCACAGCCTAAAAAGCGTTTTAAAAACAAACGGACTATCAACTGGGTTGGGCGATGAAGGCGGCTTCGCTCCTAACTTGCCAAGTAACCAGGCCGCACTGGAACTTATTTCGCAGGCTATTTCAAAAGCGGGATTTGCTTTAGGTACCGATGTGGCACTAGCTATGGATGTGGCCGCAACAGAATTTTATAGCGATGGCAAATACCTAGTTGAAGGTAAAACTCGAACTACTGACCAAATGATTGAAATGTATGCCCAGCTTGCTAAAGACTTTCCAATAGTTTCGATTGAAGATCCACTTGCCGAAGATGATTGGGACTCATGGGTTAACTTCACTTCAGCCATGGGAGATGCAATTCAAATTGTTGGAGATGATCATTACGTAACTAATACGCAACGAATTGCTCGCGGTATTGAATTGAAATCTGCTAACGCACTTCTTGTAAAGGTAAACCAGATCGGAACCTTGACTGAAACTTCGCAGGCAGTAGAAATGGCACATCACGCAGGTTTTGCAACCATGATGAGTCATAGATCGGGTGAGACAGAAGACACCATAATTGCTGATCTAGCAGTGGCCTATAACTGTGGTCAGATTAAAAGTGGCGCCCCTGCTCGCTCGGATCGAGTGGCGAAATACAACCAACTTTTGCGCATTGAAGAAGAATTAGATGTTGCGGCGCGTTACGCAGGTCGCAGCGCATTCCCTAGATTCAAGGGTTAATCAAGGCAGAATTAGGTTGTGGCCGCGTCTCCAAGAGTTTCCCCCCGAGTAAACGTTCGAGTCATTGCACTTGTACTTGCTGGGGTCTTCGTCATGCTGACATTAGCCGTTCCACTGCGCGCGCTAATCCAAGAGCGCCGTGAGATCAAAATCCTCGAACAACAAGTTGTAGCGAAGCAAATAACAATTGATGATCTCAATGATCGCAAAGCGCGCCTTGCAGATCCGGCTTATCTTCAGGCATTAGCCCGCGAGCGCCTTAACTATGTTTTCCCAGGGGAAATTGGTTTTGTAGTTTTGGATGAAGAAACTAACACGGCCATCACGAGCGTTTCAGGTGCATTGGTTCCTAACAATGATGCAGCTTGGTATACCAAATTGTGGACCAGCACCAAACTAGCGGATCAACCACGACCAGCTAATGATCCGCTGGTTGTGCCATCCGATGATATGCCGCAATAGTGAGCGCACTTTCGCCAGCTGATTTTTCAGCTGTTACTGCCCAACTTGGTCGTGAGCCCAGAAGCGTGATTGAAGTTGCCCACCGATGCACTTGTGGGCAACCTGATGTTTTAAAGACTTCGCCACGTTTAGAAGATGGCACGCCATTTCCAACGCTGTATTACATGACATGTCCTAAAGCCACCGGCGCAATCGGAACGCTGGAAGCTAACGGTGTCATGAATGAACTTGCTGAAGCCTTAGCAGCCGATCCAGAATTAGCAAAAAGTTATGGGCAGGCCCACGAAATATATTTGCAGGAACGCGAAGCAATTGAGCATGTCGAAGAAATTGCTGGAATAAGTGCGGGGGGTATGCCCACCCGAGTTAAGTGCTTACATGTTTTGATAGGCCATGCGCTAGCTGCCGGTCCCGGCGTAAATCCACTTGGTGACCGCGCTCTGGCGATGCTCAAGGATTGGGGTCAGACCGGACCATGTGGAGGTGATGATCGTGCGAGTAGCAGCAATTGACTGCGGCACTAATTCCATTCGATTGTTAATTGCAGACATAACAAACGGCACTCTTACAGATGTTGTCAGAACCATGGTGATTGTTCGCTTAGGTGAAGGCGTCGACAAAACTGGAGAATTTTCGCAAGCGGCACTTGAAAGAACATTCGCAGCAATCGAAACGTTTGCCGAACTAATTTCAAAGCATCAGCCAGAGCAAGTTAGATTCGTTGCAACAAGTGCGAGCCGAGATGTTTCTAATCGAGATGAATTTGTTGATGGTGTTGCAAGCCGCCTTGGTATCGAACCTGACATTATCAGCGGCGATGAGGAAGCAGCACTTTCTTTCTTGGGAGCAACAGCAGATTTACTCAATTTTAACGATCCACCTACGGCGCCTTATTTAGTTATTGACATAGGTGGTGGATCCACCGAGTTTGTACTTGGGTCAACTGCGCCTACCGCTGCAATAAGTACAAATGTTGGTTGTGTTCGAATGACAGAACGACATTTGATAAGTGATCCTGCGACGCCACAACAAATTGCGGCAGCCACTTCCGACATTGATGCTGCCATTGATTTGGCGTACGGAGCGGTTCCAATTGCGCAGGCAAAAAGTTTGATCGGATTGGCTGGTTCAGTAACAACCGTGGCCGCAATCGCACTTGGGCTTAGTGAATATGATTCAACTGCCATTCACGGTAGTCGGATTTCAGCGCAGGACGTCCATCGGGTCACGCAGGATCTACTGGCTATGACACGAGCGGAACGCGCGAAACTCGGTCCCATGCATGAAGGTCGAATCGATGTAATTGGCAGTGGCGCACTAGTACTTGATCGAATCATGATTCGAACTGGACTTGAGCGAGTCGTAGTTTCTGAGCGCGACATCCTGGATGGCATCGCCAGGGGACTTATTTCTAACCCCAGTTAGGAACTTCGGGAGTTACCTGTCAGGATTAAGCGGTGGAAAACACCACGCCCCTGTAGCCCAATCGGTTAGAGGCACACGACTTAAAATCGTGCCAGTGTCGGTTCAAGTCCGACCAGGGGTACCAGTGGAATCATGTTTTTCTGGAGTTTTTCCAGCTTTGCCATGGCGGAACTCTGGTTTAACCCGTTATATTTAGGGGAATAAGCAATTCATGGCGACGTTAAGTTAACGTCCCACAGGAGGAAATCATGGCAAGTCGTAATCCAGTTCTAATTCGCGCGACAGGTGAAAGCTTGGGAACTAACCCAGCCACCGAGCAAAATTTAAACCTTGGTCAAGCCACATCTGACCAAAGTGTTCTTGCTGGCGCCCGTATGACTATGGATGATGTGATTGTAAAAACTGGCACGCTTTTTGCAGTGCTACTTGTTGGTGCCTATGTTGGTTGGTCCATGCCCGGTCTTACTTTTGTAGGTTTGATTGTTGGACTTGTTTTAGCATTTGCAAACATCTTTAAAAAATCTGTTAGCCCTGGTTTAGTTCTTGCATATGGCGCAGCTGAAGGTGTTTTTCTTGGTGGCTTGAGCCAGATCTTCTCGGCAATGTATGCCGAAATCGCACCTAATTTAGTTTCCCAAGCAGTTATGGGCACATTGATTGCTTTTGGAACGATGCTGTTTTTATACAAATCAGGAATCATCAAAGTTGATGGTCGCTTCAAGAAAGTTTTCATGGTCGCCATGGTCTCTTACTTGGTTATTGCAGTTGCCTCGATGATCTCAAGTTTCGCTGGTGTTGGAGAAGGCTGGGGCTTCTACGGAGTCGGCGGCCTTGGAATGCTGCTTTGTATAGCTGGCGTTGCACTTGCATCCTTCTCGTTAGTTATGGATTTTGAAATGATCACCCAGTCAATTGCTGCGGGTGCACCAGAAAAAGAAGCATGGCGCATGGCCTTTGGTTTGACCATCACTTTAGTTTGGCTTTACACCGAACTACTTCGCCTACTTGCCATATTTTCTGGCGACGAATAAGCCGAGTGGGAACTTTGCCAGAAATACATTTGACTTTAGGTACTGACATTCGTGGACCTTGGCAACAAGGCACCCAAGTTTTGTATTTTGGCATGGGCTGTTTCTGGGGTGCGGAAAAAAAGTTATGGGTTTTGCCTGGAGTAGTTAGTACTGCTGTTGGTTACATGGGTGGGACGGCAACGGATCCCACTTACCCATTAGTTTGCACTGGCACGACAGGTCATTCAGAAATTGTGCTTGTTGCCTACGATCCAAATCAAATTTCTGAGTACGAGTTACTGAAGTGTTTTTGGGAGAATCACGACCCAACTCAGGGAAATCGCCAAGGTAACGATATGGGATCGCAGTATCGCAGCGCGGTTTACTGGACTACCCCTGAGCAGGAAAACTGGGTGCGCCAAAGTCGCGATGCATACAACTCACTTCTTGAGAGTAAAGGTTTTGATTCCATCACAACGGAATTAGCAGATGCCTCGCAATTTAAGTTTTGGTATGCCGAGGAATATCACCAGCAATACTTAATCAAGAATCCAAAGGGATATGACTGTCATGCCCATACTGGGATCTTGTTGCCAGAAATGACTGCGTTAAGCAACTAAAGTTTCAGCAGGTTTCGGTTTGCGAGTCTCGGGCATAAACATAACCATCACACTGGTTGCACTGGCCACAATTAATCCAGCGATGAATGGCCAAGCAAAACCTCCGGTTGAGTCGGCAAGATAACCAAAGAGCAATGGTCCGGCGACGATGCCAAGGTCACTCATCATTTGATACGTTGCAACTACGGGGCCACCTTTGCGACCATCTACGATGTCTCCAACTACAGCGGATGGCGCTGCTCCTAAATATGCTGCGCCCACTCCCATCGCAATCATCGAAGCGTAGAAACCAGTCAAAGTTTCACTCGCCACTAAACAAAGCATGGCTACCACTAAAGCCAAAGTGCCAATGATCATGGCTGGTTTTCGCCCGCGGGTATCTGTCATTCGCCCAGCGGGTAACAGCAGGGAAGCTTGCACAACGCTGGTAGCCAAAAATCCATAACTAGAAGTTGCTGGGCTCTTCTGCAATACCGAAACTACAAATAATGGAATCAGTGCGGATCGTAAACCAAACGAAGTCATGCCATTTGATAAATTCACAACTAGCGCAGTCCAGTATGCGCGGAGTTTAAGCGCGGCCAGAAGTGGCAGAGCGGAATCTTGATTTTCAAAATTCTCAGATTGATCTTTGCTTGGGTGACCCAAACCTTTTGGAAGTGCGAAGTAAGCCGTTGTCGCTGCTGCTGCAAGGGTTGCGGCATAAACAAAGAACGGCGCCCGGATACTTGCGGCAACTACTAGGCCGCCAACTGCCGGACCTGCTAGGCCGCCGAATAAAAAGCCACTTTGATATGTGCTTGCAGCACGACCGCGATGGGCTGCGTCCACAGTTCGCAATAGAAGAGACATTGACGAGACGGTAAACATGGCAGATCCAGTCCCACCAATGCCGCGCAAAACAATAAGTTGGTCAAAGGATTGGGCTAGACCAGCTAAGGCACTGGAAATCGAAACAATACTTAGGCCAACCCAAAGTACCGCGCGTTCCCCAATCTTGTTGACCAGCCAGCCACTGGGCGCAGCGCTGAGAAACCGCATTAATGCAAAGACGCTGATTACTGAACTTGCTGCGAGATTTGATACTTCAAAAGATTGCGCAAAAACTGGAATTATTGGGGCAACGATTCCAAAGCCAAGTGCTACACAGAATGCAACAGCAGTAAGTACTGCAACTTCGCGTGGCAGGTCTCGAAAATATCTATCCAGTAAATTTCGCATTTTTAGTAGTGCGTAACTACATCAAAGCCAGTGCCAATAATTCGGTTTAAGATCTCGTCACGATGCTCAAAACCACGAGTCTCTAGCTCAAGTTCCACGTCTACTTCACTCAGGGCAAGTGCTGGATTCATATGTGACTGCGAAACCTGAATTATGTTTGTTCCCATTTCACCAATCAGCGAAACCAAGGTAGCAAGAGCGCCAGGTTGATCCCGAAGTCGAACTTGCACCATAAGGAATCGCCCCGATGTTGCAAGTCCAGTTCGCAGCACACGATTAAGCAAAAGTGGATCAATGTTTCCACCGGACAGACTTGCGACTACCGGGCCTTCAAAAGAATCTGGATCATCGAGTATCGCGGCCACCGCCGCAATGCCACCAGCTTCTACTTGCAATTTGCTTCGCTCTAAAGTCAACAGCAGCGCGCGGGCAAGTGAGGCTTCACTTACAGTGCGAATTTCATCAACATGTTCTTGAATGATTTTGAATGGGACCACACCTGGTTTACCAACAGCAATTCCATCAGCCATGGTGGCCATCTTCGGCAACATTTGGGGAGAGCCTGCAGCCAATGATGGGGGGTAGGAAGCTGCCATCTCCGCTTGTACGCCGATCACTTTAATGTCAGGGCGCAGACTTTTGATTGCTAAAGCAGTTCCGGCAAGTAAGCCACCACCACCAGTGCAAACAACAACAGTTTTGACATCAGGGTTTTGTGTCAAAATTTCAAGTCCCATAGTTCCTTGACCAGCCACAATATGTTCATGGTCAAAGGGGTGGATAAAAATTGCCCCAGTTTGTTCGGAAAACTCAATGGCTGCTAACAATGTTTCATCGATGGTTGCGCCATGAAACTTAACAGTTGCGCCGTATCCGATAGTCGCCTGCAACTTAGGAAGTGGCGCACCATTTGGCATAAATATTGTTGCTTGGATTCCAAGGATTTGTGCTGCTAAGGCAACACCTTGGGCATGGTTTCCAGCGCTGGCTGCAACTACGCCGCGGGCGCGCTCTTGCTCAGTAAGACGGGCAATCCGGTTATATGCGCCGCGGATTTTGAATGAACCAGCGCGCTGCAAGTTTTCACACTTGAACGAAACTGGAATTCCATATTTCTTCTCAATCCAGCCAGCCGAAAGCGATGGTGTGTGACGTATGACACCATCGAGTAAACGAGCTGCGTCATGAATGTCGTCCAGGGATACCGATTGCATACTTAATATTGGCACGAGAGTTGCAAACAATCTAATTTTGCTGTTTTCGCTGCCAACAAACGGTCTGAGTTAATCTGGATTCGCTGGTAAGTTAAGGGAATCAAATCAGTTTTCGTAAGGATTTAGACCACTATGACTCTGGCAATAAAAGCAACCGGCTTAACTAAGAAATTTGGCGAAGTTGTAGCCCTAAACGGCATTGATATTGAAGTTGAAGAGGGCACGGTATTAGGCCTACTAGGTCCTAACGGCTCAGGTAAAACTACTATCGTTCGAATTCTGGCGACTTTAATTCAGGCAGATGCTGGCTCAGCAACTGTGGGTGGCTTCAATGTTGCAACACAACAAGATGATGTTAGAAATGTCATCGGTTTAACGGGGCAATACGCAGCAGTCGATGAATATTTAACCGGTCGAGAAAACTTGGAATTATTTGGACGACTATTTCATTTGAGTAAGTTTGATGCTGCAAAACGCGCAGCTGAACTACTTGAACGTTTTGACTTATCTGATGCAGCAGATCGTGGTATCAAGGGTTACTCCGGTGGTATGCGACGACGCTTGGACTTAGCGGCATCACTAATTGGGCGACCGAATGTTTTGTTTTTAGATGAACCAACTACTGGCCTTGATCCACGAAGTCGCCAAGGTATGTGGAAAGTAATTGAAGAATTAGTTTCCGAAGGAACGACAGTTTTACTCACTACGCAATACCTAGAAG
>JBEEND010000025.1:0-20196 GCA_041192345.1 Actinomycetota bacterium | reverse complement strand
TAAGACAATTGAGAAACTGACAAACATTCGTATCAATAATTTTGTTGTCGTAGATTTCAATGCGTTTAAAACTGTGGTGGATGCAATTGGTGGCGTCGAGGTATGCCTGACTACTCCCGCTTATGATCCAGTGGTACCAGGGCGAGGTGGCTCTGGGTTAAATCTGCCAGCTGGTTACAGCACAATCTCCGGTGAACAATCACTGGCTTTTGTCCGTGCGCGCGAGTCTCTCGGTGATGGCAGCGATTTAAGTCGAATCAAGCGCCAACAAGATTTCATTGGTTCAATGATCCGTGGCATGACGGATAAAGGCCTGCTAACAAACCCCCCAATGATTTATCGCGTACTTGGCGCAATCACTTCTTCGATTGAAACAAATCCAGAATTTGCAAACATTGAAGTGCTACAGAATTTTGCTTTGTCATTGGGTGGCTTGAGTCCAGCAAGCGTTAAATTTGTGACATTACCGTTTGAACTTAAAGACGATGGAAATGTTTATTGGACAACGCAGACAGATGAATTATGGACGGCACTTCGAACAGATCAACCTTGGCCGCCAGTTGTGCCAGAGCCAACTGCCTCAAGTTCACCTACTTCATCTGCTACTGCAGTTGCCGTCGTTGAACCAACGCCTGTGGAAATTAAGGTTGCGGTGTTAAATGCGACTACAACTGTTGGCCGTGGGAGCACGGCGGCCGAAGAACTCAAGGCGCAAATGTTTAATATCATCAAGGTCGGTAATTCAACTAAACGCTTAGATGTTTCTGAAATTCTCTACACAGCCGCTAGCGAACAGGAAGCAAGAGTGTTAGGCGCTGCGACCGGAATCACAACTCTGACTCTTGATAACACGTTGGTGTCGCCTGTGGTCTTACTAGTTGGAACAGATTGGAATGATGGAAAAGTCACCAGTGTGATCACGCCTTCTGTTACCAGTACGCCATCTGCCCAACCATCTGCGACTACGGACCCAAATGCTGGAACTGCTGCCTCAACGGTATGTACCGAGGGTAATAACCGAGTAAAGAAATAGTCTCAGTTCAGAGTGCAACAAATCTAGATAACTGGTGGCCTACCAGCTTTAGTCAAAGCCCATACTGTTGACCATTTCATGGGACTGCGCTTGCCCGGATTTGTCGTCCACCCAGTCCAGAATCCATGTAGCCACTTTTTTAGAGCAGTAATTGAACGAACCCGCAGCAACGTAATAATTAACCAAGTCAATGGATAAATCGGAACCAATAGCCACGGCAAGTTACGACGTGCCAGCCACACTCTATTTCGCCCATTGATAAACGCGAATTCGCCAAAGCGCTCTGGAGTTGTTGGTGGATGCGCCACGGCTATATTTCCGGCGTACCAAACCATGTGTCCGGTATTCCAAGTGCGCCAGCAAAGTTCGATGCCTTCGTGCAAGTAAAAATATTCTGATCCCCAGCCACCGATCTTTTCAAATACATCTCGGCGAATTGCTACCCCACCTTCCCAAAGCGAAGTTGCTGGACCACTTTGATGGATATCGCCTGCGCGAAGTCGAGGTATGCGAGCTTTAGGTTCGCTCACTCCCGAGTAATCAATTACACGGGGTTGCACCAATGCAGCCTTTTTATCTGGCGCAATAGTGGAAATTAAATCTGCCAAAGTGGTTGGTGTTGGTAGCTCGGCATCATCATCGAGAAATAACAAGTACTCACCTTTGGCAACTTCGACTCCGGCATTTCGCCCTGCCGTGGCGCCTATGTTGGTTTCAATCCAATGCGCACCAACGCCAACAGGAAGATTAACGGGCTTCCAGCCGTTTCCAGTGACCACAATGTGAGTTTCAACACCAGTTTGTGTCAATAGAGATTGCACACTTCGCGCTAGTTCTTCAGGTCGTTTGCCCATAGTTAGCACAACACAACCAACTTTTGGAATCATCGCAACTTGCTCGAATTCATAATGGCGACAACGTGTCCCACTACGGTGACGGCAGCAGCGATCACTAAGAAATTGAGCAGTGCTTGCGTGGCACTCAAGTTTCCAGCAACTGCATCTGCAATGGAAGCAATCGCAATCAACAATGTCATTTCAATGGAATGAAAAATTCGGTTAAAGGGAAATAGCCGAACGAGGGAACGAACTCTGGCAAGACTTGGGGATGTTGGCGCAGAAACTGCTGGACTTTCCGAAAGTTTTGGCAAGCCGTTGAATGCGCGCGCAACGTGAACCATGTCGTTTAGTGCCTTGTTGAACAAAATTAGAACCGATAAAACCAAACCCAAAACTACGAAACTCAAATTGTTTGCGTTCAATTCATCAAGCCCACCAGTGGCGCGAATCCCTAATGCAATTGGAATGAAACCCTCGGCCAAGTAGTGGCCAATCTTGTCTAAGAAAACTCCAGTCGGTGATGAAGTTTGTCGCCATCGCGCTACTTCCCCATCACTGCAATCCAGCAGCATTTGCAGCTGGCCAAAAAATGCTGAGAGCAATCCCCCAGTGAGTCCTGGAATGAGTAACGCTAGGCCAGCAGCAAATCCAGTTGCAATCATTAAATAAGTAACACCGTTGGCACTAAAGCCAAGCTTGAGCAGCAAGCGAGTTTGATATGGGGAAATCTTGCGCAGGTAAACCTCATTTAGCCAGTGCTCCGAGGTTTGGCGGCCCCGAATTTCTTGTGGCTGACTTATCTCTCGAATTTGGGCAATCGAAGGATTGGCTGGTCGAGGCGTATTCACTCTCTTATTCTGGCTTACTCAGTAGAGGTTCTAACGCAGCCGCGTAATTTGCTATTGATTACTTGACTATTTCTAGCCATTGTTTTGATGCATAACCAACAAATAGCGCGGAAAAAAAGATGCCACCAAGTAACAAAGTCGTTTCAAGTGAAAGCACGAAGCCAACGGCGGCAAGTACGATTACCAAGCTTCGACCCAGGAAACCAAGTCCTTGGGTCTTGATGTTCGCTGGGATTTCAAATCCAGCTAAGGCCCGATAGAGCGCGTCATAATGATGAAAAGCGACAGCAAAGATCCAGAGGAAAGCAATTGGGTAATTGTGGGCAATTGCCAAAACTAAGCCCAGTTCGAATAGGCGCAAAATGGCAGGGACGCTCCAGGCAAAGCGGCCGCCCAGTGGCAATGAATCATCCGCCCAGAACCACGAAGCGCCAAGGCCTGGATCAATTTGTCGCGCTAACACTTCACTGCCTGAAATAGCTTCAGGATGATTCCAATTCTTGCTTCGTAGTATTCGTCCAACTGTGGTGTAGCTGATGCCAGCTAATCCGAATACCAACAAACCCCAAAGCGCAACGGCTGGAGAATTGAAAAGTGCGCCCAAGGAAATAACTAGCCATCGTTCGCCAATTGGAAAATGAATTACTTTCTTAAGCCATCGCACTTTTGAATTGGAATTAAGTTGTGCTGATGCATCAAGTATTGTCCCATTACTAATCACACCAGAATCAATCTTGCTTATTAGCGGCACAGGCATGACTGCACTCTCACGAATTACCTGAACTGCATTGAAGTTATAGTCGCTCATATGCCTTACGGTTTGCAGCACCATAACACTCATAGCAAGTGGCCATAAGTTCATGCCGTGGTGACTTGTGCCAAAAGCTAGTCCTGCGTAAAGCGCGTACTCTTTTATGCGATCAGTGGATGCATCTAGCCAAGCGCCGCGTTGGGATGAGACGCCGGTGTATCTAGCAACTTCGCCATCTGCGCAATCGATAACAATTGAAGCCTGCACTCCGATCGCGCCAAGAATCATAAGTGGCCACCAACCTGTGGCAAACAATCCAGCGACAACTAAAGCAACGATCAGTGAAGTTACTGTGATTTGATTTGGAGTCCAATTGTTTTTCATCGCAAACGTAGAAACTTTTTGCGAAAGTTTGCGCAAGACAAATGTTGAATAGAAACCATCATCAGTTCGCAAGGCCCGTTGCAGGCGAATTTCATTCTCATCCTGAGTTATTAATTCCTGCTTCGCGCTAACAAGTTGATCCACTGAATTTGCTCGCTCACAAACTCCAGTAATTCCAATTGCAACCACAGGTGCACCAGAGCGAACTAAGGCAACCGTGATCAAGTCGCCCAGATTTATTTCACGCACTATTCCTGCACAATAATCACGAGCTTGTTGTACCGCTGCCCGCGATTTTTCATCACTGCCAATGCGAATAAATCCCAACATAGTGTGCGTTGGCGCCGTCACATGATGTTCAGTGGTGGCAGCGCTAACAACACGCTTATGAATGACTCGGGCATTAAAGTCGTTGGCATTGGCGCCATTTGGTTTCACCAAGGCGCCACTAGAGCTCCACTGGCCTTTGATTAAGGCATCGATCATGGCTTGACCAGTGACTAACCCTTGATCAATTACCGCAACTTGTTCGTTTGGCAACAGCGAAGAAATAAGTTCTAAAAAACTTGTGGCTGATAAATTTTGCTGAACTTCGATGCTCGAGCCTGCGACTATAACTTGCGCGCAAAGGTTTTCAACATTTTCGGAAAACTTTTTGTCTGTTAAATTCAATAGGACCTTAAGTGGCAAGTGACTCAATTCGCTCTCCCTTGCCAATAACCTGATAAAACAGGGAAAAATCATAGTTTCGATAGAATTATTCCATCGAATGCACAAACATCGCTAATCCTTGGAGTAAAAAGTCTTGGTCGCAAAATCACTTAAGGCGGTAATCCCTTACCCAGTTCGTGGTGGCATTTCAGCCGTACTTGCTTTTTTGCATTTGCGTCAAAGGTTTGTTAACGGTACCCGTGGCGTGGACCTTAAAATTGGGCTCCAGGTTGATGTCGCAGTCTATTTCCCCGATGAGATGAATAAAGTCTACCAATTAACGCAATGGCTCCCAATTCTAGAACGTCACCCAGCAGATCTTTCCTTTGGTTTAGTAGTTCGAAATCTTGATGTATACCGCCAGTTGGTGAAGTTAACTCAGTTACCAGTTGCTTACCTGCCAACTTTTTCTGAACTAATGAAGTTCTATCGCATCGGTCCGATTAAGGCTGTGATTTATGTAAACAACGGTATGGGGAATTTTCAATCACTTACTGTCGCTGAACTTGCCCACATTCATGTTAATCATGGTGAGAGCGACAAAATTTGCATGGTGAGTAATCAAGCTAAAGCTTACGATCGTGTTTTTGTTGCTGGCGAAGCTGCAGTGCATCGACATCGCGCAGCACTTTCGGAATTTAATGAGAAAGTCTTAGTTCGAGTTGGGCGTCCCCAGCTTGATGCGAATCCAAAAGCGAGTATTCCAGAATCCAGCCGGCGCACTATTTTGTATGCACCAACTTGGGCTGGCGAGGATGAAGCAAATAACTACACTTCGATGGAATTTATGGGACCAAAAATAGTTGAGGCAATCTTGACACAACCTGACGTTCGGTTGGTTTACAAGCCACACCCGCAAATTACGAGCGCAGAGAATTCTCAGATCAAAAAGAACCACCGGAAAATAATTGGATTGATCCATCAAGCTAACGCAAAAGATTCTGGCGCTGGTCACGAACTTCGAGAAGCAGGCGACATCTTGGCAATTTTCCCGCGCGTGGATTTATTGATCTCGGATATTTCCAGCATTGCACTTGATTTTTTGTATTTGCGAACTGAAGCGCCAATTATTTTGACGGATCGCCGCAATAATATTGACCTGCTTCACATTGATTCCCCGCTCAGTGTTGCTACCAAAGTTCTCACGCGAGAAAATATTTCAGATGCAACAAGCATCATCGGACAGGTTCTTGAAACCGATGACTTTTTCAAAGGTAGAAAAGTTTTGCGAGATTTCTATTTTGACAATGTCCGAGCCGGTGAAAGTGCGCCACGCTTCTTTAAAGCCCTGAAGCAAGTAATTGCCGAGCATTCTGCCGATATGCAGCGCGCCAAGTCATTGGCTGCAATGGGTACTGGGCCTCACTTTGAACATCACGCCTAAACCAGAAAGACTTAGGTCACTATGACTCAACCACAAGTAACGATTCTGGCCGCCGGCATGGGAACTCGTTTGGGACGTCCATTCCCTAAGCCTCTAACACTGCTTGCCGATGGTCGGACTATTTTGGCGCAACAACTGGAAAACATTTATGAGGCTTTTGGCGCTGATACCAAAGTCCAGATCGTGGTTGGCTTCAAACTGGATTTAATTTTGGAAGCAGCCCCAGATGTTGCCTTTGTTTACAACGAGCGCTACGACCAGACCAATACCAATCGAAGTTTGTTAAAAGCATTGCGCACCTCAGGTGCTGGGCCAGTTGTTTGGATGAATGGTGATGTGGTCTTTGAACCTGCCGTTCTTAAGCGAATGCAAGCCAACATCGATGCAGATGAAACTGTTATTGCAGTGAATACCTCTGCAGTATCTGAGGAAGAAGTTAAGTACACCGTGACTGCCGATGGCATGGTTAATGAGCTTTCTAAAACGGTTGTGGATGGGCTTGGCGAAGCCGTAGGTATCAACCTGATTGCTGCTAAAGATAAAGCGAAATTGATTAACTGGTTAGCGCAATGCGATGACCAAGATTACTTTGAGCGTGGCATTGAATTGGCAATTGAAAAAGATGGGCTTAAGGTCCTTCCGGTGGATATCAGTGATTTGTTCGCAGTTGAAGTGGATTTCGAAGCTGACCTAGAACGAGCGAATAAGAGAATCGTATGACCGACAAAGGTGTCAGCGAAATTATCGATGAATTCGGCTTAGTGAGTGCCAGCAAAATTCCACCACTAAGTAAATACCTAAAGCAAACTTGGCAGCGAAGAGATTTCATCATGGAACTTGCCAGAGCTCGAAATACTGCTGAATATTCCGACAGTATGCTTGGACGCATTTGGCAATTACTAACACCGCTTTTGAATGCTGCAATTTATTTTTTTATTTTTGGAATTTTGCTTGGCACTAAAAAGGGAATAGAAAACTACACATCTTTCTTAGTCGCTGGAGTTTTTGTCTTTAACTTTATGCAAGTTTCAGTAACAATAGCTTCCAATGCTCTGCCTAAAAATCAGCTCTTAATTCAAGCGATTCACTTTCCCAAACTTGTCCTGCCGCTAGCGGCAATAGTGCAACAAATTCAACAATACTTAGTTTCACTCGCGGTACTAATTGTGATCGTGCTCATTACGGGTGAGCCAGTTACCTTAATGTGGCTGGCCATGCCGGTTGTACTCATGCTTCAAATTCTTTTCACAACTGGCCTTGGATTAATTTTTGCTCGATGGGGCGCAAACACACGTGACATTAAACAGCTACTGCCATTCTTTACTCGAACGTGGCGCTACGCTTCCGGTGTTTTCTTTAGTATTACTATCTTTACGGCAACTTTTGCAGAGTGGGTGTCTACTGCGCTACTGCTAAATCCAGGCGCGGTTTACATTGACTTGGTTCGCGATTCCTTGATGACCTCCCAAAGCAATGAACCAATCATCTGGATAATGGGTATTTTTTGGGCGTTTTTATTCTTTTTAGTTGGCTTGATTTACTTCTACCGCGGGGAGAGAAAATATGTCAACTGACAAAATCCCCACAGTCGTGGTCGATGACCTACATGTGCGATATCGCTTGATTCGAGGTGTGCGCGCTGGCTCCGCTGCAGGTGCGCTTCTGAGTTTACTTAGTGGCAAGTCACCGGGTCAGCTCATAAAATCTGTGCACGCAGTCAAAGGTGTCTCGCTGACGGCTTACGCAGGCGACACCATCGGACTTGTTGGACGCAATGGATCTGGAAAATCAAGTTTGTTAAAGTCCATTGCTGGCTTATTACAGCCCAGCCAAGGTGATGTTTACACCGCTAGCCAAGCCACATTGCTCGGGGTAAATGGTGCGTTGAATAAAGCAGTCTCTGGAAATCGCAACATAACTATTGGTGGACTTGCCATGGGTATGAGTCGCGCTGAAGTAGAAAACATCCGCCCAGGAATAATTGAGTTCGCCGACTTAGCAGAATTCATTGATCTGCCGATGGGAACTTACAGCGCAGGTATGCAAGCTCGGTTAAGGTTTTCTATCGCAGCGGCTCGCCAACATGAAATCTTGCTAGTTGATGAAACTCTTAGCACTGGTGACACTGAATTTAAGGAGCGGAGTCAAGCTAAAATCCGCGAGCTTGCTAATTCAGCAGGAACTGTTTTCCTCGTTGCCCATAGTCCAACCATGATTCGGGAAGTTTGTAACCGCGCAATCTGGTTGGACCAAGGCGTCATTAAGTTGGACGGCGATACTGCAGAGGTACTAGATGCTTACGAGGCTGACATTCAAGCAAAGAAAGCTGCTAAAGAAGCTGGTCAATAACGTTTGCGAGATTTTTATCTAGCGCTTATTTCGACTTGTTAAGAAACCAATACCCCACGACATTTGCATAGTCATTAAAACTATTGGCACCCAAAGCGCTCCACCACGAGCTCGCTTAATCAAAGTCAGCGAAGAAAGCAGAGTCAACGCTAAATATCCAAATGGAAATGCATAAGCCCAGATCAAAAAATTACTCATAACAAAACCAACAGTTCCCAAAACTTTGCCAATTACGATCAAGGCAACAGCTAGTGGTGGGGCAAAGTAACGCAGCGCAGATTTTGTGCGACGGGTATCTGGATGGCGCCGCATAACTTCATGTCGCCAGGTTCCGTATTCAAAATATTGTTTGGCAAGTTTAAACACATTAGGTCGCGGTCGATACGTCACAGACAAATTTGGATTAAACCAAACGGTGCCACCGATAGCGCGAATTCGGTAATTCATTTCCCAATCTTGAGCGCGAGTAAATGTTGAATCGTAGCCACCAATTCGCTCGAGAGCGCTGCGCTTAAATACCCCAAGGTAAACCGTGTCAGCAGGACCCTGCGCGCCACCGGTGTGAAACGGCGCAGAGCCAACACCCAATGGAGATGTCATTGCAGCGGCAACTGCGCTTTCAAACTTGGTGACCCCAACTGCTCCCATGATTCCGCCAACATTATCCGCGCCAGTTCGCTGCAGCGTTTCAACTGCCAGACGGATGTAGCCATCACAGAGTTCGCTGTGTGCGTCCACGCGAACCACGATCTCTTGCTCCGTTGCAGCAAGTGCTGCGTTTAAGCCATCAGGGGTTCGGCCACTTGGATTTGCGATCGTGATGACTCGAGGATCCACTTTTACTAACTCACTTGCGATTAAGTCCGTGCCATCAGTGGATGGTCCAAGGGCAAGGACGACTTGAACCTGACCTGGGTAATCTTGACTCAAAATCGCATCCACGGCTGCCTTTAAGTAGTTAGCTTCGTTGAGAACAGGCATAACTACTGCTACCGCGGGCCATTGCGTCATAGAACCACGCTATCGGTTCGGTAATGTTGGTTATTGAACCCTCCCTAAGGAGCGCAGTTGTTTAAAGTCGCGGTAATTGGTACCGGTTATGTCGGCCTGACTACTGCTATTGGCCTGGCAAGCCTGGGACATGAAGTCGTGGGATATGACATTGATCCCAGCAAAGTTGAGCAGCTCAAGGCTGGCATCCTGCCAATCTATGAACCAGGCCTGGATCAGATGCTCACAGATGTCTTGGCCACAGGGAAGTTGCGAGCCACATCAAACTTATCCGAGGCTTTAACCAACGCAGAATTTGTTTTTACTTGTGTCCCAACTCCGCAAGACGAAGATGGCTCAGCTGACTTAAGTTACGTTATTTCTGCAAGTAAAGATATGAAGGATTTGCTTGCGCCAGGGGCGATAGTTGTCACTAAATCAACAGTCCCGGTTGGCAGCGCGTCCCAAGTAGAGGATGCAATTGGACGAGCTGACGTTCACGTTGCTTCCAATCCAGAATTTTTACGCGAAGGCGCAGCCGTCATTGACTTTAAAAATCCAGATCGCATCGTGGTCGGCGCCCGTTCAACTGAAGTAGCGCAACGCGTCATGGATCTTTATGCAGTCATTGATTGTCCAAAAGTATTAACAAGCCAGCCCGCCGCTGAATTAATCAAATACGCATCTAATTCTTTTCTTGCGATCAAACTTTCCTATGTGAATGACATAGCCGCGTTGTGCGAGGCTGCTGGCGCAGATCCCCTTGCGGTTATGCACGGCATGGGCCTAGATTCTCGCATCGGAGATCGATTTTTAGCACCTGGACCGGGCTGGGGTGGATCTTGTTTTCCCAAGGACACCCGAGCCCTTGCTTCAATTTCTGCTGGCTTTGGAATTCCTATTCCACTTATTGACGCAGCAATTGTTAGTAATGAGAAAGCGCATAAACGAGTAGCTGATCGCGTAATGCACGAACTTGGTGGTTCGTTAGTTGGAAAAACTATTGCAGTGCTGGGCTTAACTTTTAAAGCAAATACTGATGACACCAGGCAATCCCCTGCTATTGCCGTTATCGAAAGACTCATCGGTCGCGGCGCAAAAGTTATTGCTTTCGATCCAATAGTTAGCGCCTACTCCTTAGCTGGACTTAAAGTGGTTGCGTCTCCCGCTGCTGCTGCCAGCGATGCTGATGCACTAGTTGTATTGACTGAATGGCCAGAGTTTGGCCAGTTGAATCCCGCAGAGTTACTTACCGCGATGCGTGGGACTTGTGTTGTTGATACCCGAAATATCTTGAACAAAACTAATTGGCAAGCAGCTGGTGCCATATTCCCTGAGCTTAAGAACTCTTAAGCATGACAAAAACATTGGTCACTGGGGCAGCTGGATTTCTGGGTTCCCATTTAGTGGATGCTCTTTTGGCCAATGGCCAAGAAGTTGTGGGCGTTGATAATTTTTGTACTGGCAATAAGGCCAACCTGGCTCACTTGCAGGACACTAAGCAATTCAAGTTTCACGAACTGGATGTTTCACTCGGACTTGGGGATTTAGCAGATTCAAAATTTGATTCGATATTTCATTTAGCAAGTCCTGCCTCCCCGCCGCACTATATGAAGCTTGCACTTGAAACTATGCAAGTCAATACCACTGGCACTGCGCACTTGTTGAAACTTTCCCAATCAACTGGTGCTCGGTTATTGTTTGCATCCACCTCAGAGATTTATGGCGATCCACTTGAACACCCCCAGCATGAGAGTTATTGGGGGAATGTAAATCCCATTGGACCGCGGAGCGTTTATGACGAAGCTAAGCGATTTGGCGAAACTTTACTGGCATATTATGACCAGGCGGGGTTAGCAGACACCGTAATTATTCGGATCTTTAATACCTACGGGCCGCGCCTGGATTCAAATGATGGCCGAGTTGTTTCAAGTTTTCTTCGCGATGCAATTTTGGGCAAGCCATTGCAAGTGTTTGGTGACGGGTTACAAACCCGAAGTTTTTGTTACGTGTCAGATTTGATAACTGGAATTATCGCAGCAATGAACAGTGGAATAAGTGGTCCGGTGAATCTTGGAAATCCTAACGAGTTTACTTTGCTGGAACTGGCAGAAAAAGTTGGCGAGACGCTGAGCATCGAGCCAGTTATCGAATTCCAAAGCTTACCCACAGATGATCCCCGGATGCGTTGTCCGGATATTAGTTACGCAAAATCTGCTCTTGGCTGGGAACCAAAAATTGAACTGCTCGAGGGTTTAGCGCTGACTGCGCAATGGCTAAAAACTCAAATTACAAAAAGTTAATTTGCAGACTAACTCTGCGAGCCCAAATTCTTAAGTTGAGCTTTTAGCGCATCACCTTTATCAACTGCGCCTTGGCGCATGTCTACTTGAAACTTTTCTAATTTAGCGGTCACAGAATTTCCAAAATCATCATTAGCACTGGCGATGATTCGCGCAGCCAGTATTCCTGCATTTTTTGCGTTTCCAATTCCAACTGTTGCAACTGGCACCCCTGCTGGCATTTGCACAATAGACAGCAGCGAATCTAACCCATCTAATTGCTGCAATGGAACTGGCACACCGATAACGGGCAGCGTCGTAAGTGATGCGACCATGCCTGGCAAATGCGCTGCCCCGCCTGCGCCAGCAATGATGACTCGGATGCCATTAGCTGCTGCATGCTTTGCAAAATTCATCATGTCTTCGGGCATCCGATGCGCTGAAACAACCGCAGTGCTGTGGCTTATGCCAAGCTCGTCCAAAATTTTGGCAGCTGGTGACATAGTTTCCCAGTCCGAATCACTTCCCATGATGATGCCAACAAGTTCGTTACTCATCAATAACTCCTGTGAGGTAGTCCGCCGCGTGCCAAGCGCGCTGCAGTAAGGCTTCAATGTTGTCACCTGTGGCATTAACATGACCAATTTTGCGTCCTGGCCGAACTTCTTTGCCATACAAATGCACTTTTAGGCCTGGATCACGCGCCATGACGTGACGAAATGCACCATGCAAATCTCCAATATCCTTGCCAAGCAAATTCACCATCACGGTGTTTGGACCGGTTGGCGCCGGGGAACCTAGCGGCCAATCTAGAACTGCGCGCAAATGATTTTCGAACTGACTTGTGACTGCGCCATCCATCGACCAGTGACCTGAATTATGCGGGCGCATGGCAAGTTCATTAACTAAAATTCGGGTCCCAGTATCAAATAGCTCAACTGCGAGCATTCCATGCACATCGAGTAAGTCTGCAATTTTTATTGCCATAGCTTGTGCGCCAGCTGCCCGCTCTACATCTAGATTCGGACAAGGCGCGATTACTTCATGGCAGATGCCATCAGTCTGGGTTGATTGCACAACTGGGTAAGCTACACATTGACCGTGTGGGCTGCGGGCAACTTGCGCTGCAAGTTCGCGAGTAAATGGCACCAACTCCTCAGCTAAAATGCGATTTCCAGCGGCCTGAATCTGCGTAACTAAGGCAGTTCCCTCACCTAGGTTTTTAACAACCCAAACTCCTTTGCCGTCGTATCCCCCGCGCGCAGTTTTAATAACCAGTGGCCAACTAACGACTTCGCCAAATTCCGCCAAGTCACTTTCTGAAGTTATTTCTTTCCACACCGGACAAGCGATACCCGCATCAGTTAAAACTTTTCGCATTTCTATTTTGTCTTGGGCAAAACGCAGAGCATGCGGGCCAGGACGCACTGCAACACCGAGTTTTTTTAGATCTTCTAGGAACTGCGTTGGCACGTGCTCGTGATCAAATGTGATCACATCACATTCAAGCGCGAAAGCTTTGAGTGCTTCCCAGTCTTCATGTGAGCCAACAACAGTGTCCGGGATAACTTGGGCTGCGCTATCAGTTGGCGATGCACTAAGGACTCGCAGGTGAATGCCCAAATTGATTGCGGCTGGTTGCATCATGCGGGCTAGCTGGCCGCCGCCAATTACGCCAACTCGAGGAGTGCTCACTTTGGTAAGCCTAGTTGGCTTTAGTGCGCGCTAGCTAACCGATTAGAGGCGAAAACAAGATAACTAGTGCGCCAGGTGTGTTGTTGATTATGTGGGCCACAATCGCTGCGCTGGTGCTACCTGTTCGCCGGCGTAATTCGCCAAAGAGCAACCCAATTGCAAAGAGTAGTAAAAACCGTTGCGGTTCGAAGTGAATCAGCGCAAAAATTCCTGCGGTGATCACGACAACCCAGCGCTCAGAGATGTGAGCTTTGACTAAAGCTCCGAAAAGTAAACCGCGAAATGCGATTTCCTCAACTATCGGAGCGCCAAACATTGCCATCAAAGCAAATACGATTAGGACTAAACCTTTTTGATTCATGCCAACTTCAGCGGCGACCGAATTAAATGGACCAGTAATTTTTTGAATTATGATCGCTAGCAACCCAGCCACTGCAATTGAGGCAAGCCCCACAACAACTCCCAGGCGCAAGTGAGTTCGCGGGGCAGTTAGTCCATAATCGAGTTTTGGTCCATTGCCTTTTTTGATAGCAATGAAAATTGGCCAACCAGCCAGTAGCAACCAAGGTGAACCAAATGCAATTACTAAGCCCCAACCATTTTGTGGATCGATATTTTGTGACATCAAAAACAGACCCACGCCAAAGCCGACTACGCCGTAGCCAAGTAACGCAATTACTGCATCGCCCATACCCCAAGTGGGAATCTTTAGTTGTTCGCCGCGGGAAAGGGCGCGCTTAACTGCCCACGGCGCCCCCGGATAACCGGAAGCGCCGTAAGAGTTTTGCGGATCTAGAGGATTCATATTTAGTAGCGATAGTGATCTGACTTGTACGGTCCATCAACATCTACACCCAAGTAGTCAGCTTGGGTCTTGGAAAGTTCAGTCAACTTCACTCCGAGAGCATCCAGGTGCAATCGAGCCACCTTTTCGTCTAGGTGCTTAGGCAAAACGTGCACACCTAATTCATACTGATCGCGCTTGGAATAAAGTTCGATTTGTGCCAGGACTTGGTTAGTGAACGAGTTACTCATCACAAAGGATGGGTGTCCAGTTGCGTTGCCAAGATTTAGCAAACGACCTTCTGACAACATGATGATGCTGTGCCCATCTGGGAAAATCCATTCATCAACCTGCGGCTTAATATTGCGACGAACAATACCTGGGTAATTTTGCAAGCCAGCAATGTCGATTTCATTATCGAAGTGACCAATGTTGCCTACGATTGCTTGATGCTTCATTTGCGACATTTGGTCAACACTGATGACATCTTTGTTTCCAGTTGCTGTGATGAAAATGTCTGCAGTGCCAATTACGTCATCCATTTCCAAAACCTGGTAACCATCCATGGCTGCCTGTAGCGCGCAAATTGGATCAATTTCGGTGACTATAACGCGAGCGCCCTGTCCGCGCAGAGATTCTGCAGAACCTTTACCGACGTCGCCGTAACCAGCAACGACAGCAACTTTGCCACCCATCAGTGTGTCAGTTGCGCGGTTGATGCCATCGATCAAACTATGGCGGGTGCCGTACTTGTTATCAAACTTGGATTTTGTAACTGAGTCATTAACGTTGATCGCTGGGAACATCAAATTTCCATCGCGGAACATGTCATACAGGCGAAGTACACCAGTTGTGGTTTCTTCAGTTACGCCCATAATTTCTGAGCCAACTGTGGTCCAACGCTGTGGATCTTCGCTAAGTGAACGTTGCAGCAGCGAAAGTACTACACCGAATTCTTCCGAGTCAGCTCCAGCTGGATCTGGCACGAAGCCAGCTTTTTCAAATTCTGTTCCTTTATGAATCAACATTGTCGCGTCGCCGCCATCATCCAAGATCATGTTCGGGCCACTGTGTCCTGGCCATAACAACGCTTGCTCGGTGCACCACCAGTATTCCTCTAATGATTCTTCTTTCCAGGCATAAACTGGAACACCCGCCGGGTTTGCGACAGATCCAGTTGGACCTACTACGACGGCAGCAGCAGCGTGATCTTGGGTTGAGAAAATGTTGCAAGAAACCCAGCGCACATCCGCGCCAAGTTCTACCAAAGTCTCGATCAAAACTGCAGTCTGAATCGTCATGTGAAGTGAACCCATCACGCGGGCACCTTTAAGTGGCTTTGACTCACCAAACTCGGCGCGCATGGCCATTAGGCCTGGCATTTCATGCTCAGCTAAGCGAATCTCGTTGCGACCATATTCAGCAAGTGAAAGATCAGCAACTTTGAAATCATTTGGGTCAAGGGCCATGGTGTACTCCTCGTGAAATTTATGTGTTTTGGAAAAAACGATGTGCGAATAAGAAATCCGCAACGTCACGAGGCTTCGATGGCTAGCGGTGTTTCTATTCTGGCATAAGTAGGAGGTAGCAGACGTACTGGCTGGCCTCTAGCCGGGCGACTTGGTTCTGCGATCTAGATCTGGCTCGAGGAACACATATTGCGCGCTGGGCACAGCCAAGCGCAACAGCCGCTCGGCTTCATCAATTCCTTCGGCAATTTCCTGGGCAGTATCACATCGCCTAATCGCAATTTTGGCGCCCACTAACAACGCATCTGGTCCAACATGCAACGTACGAAGGTGAATTACCCGCTCAACAAGTGGCGCGGATTCCAAGGCGGCTTTTACTGCGTCGTATTCCTCTGGCAGGGCCCCTTCCCCAACAAGCATCGCCGACATTTCCCGAATCAAAATTATGGCGATGATAATCAACAGTGTGCCGATAGCCATGGCGCCCATTCCATCCCAACGACCATCACCAGTGATTACGGCAAAGCTGACGCCAAACAATGCAAACACCAGGCCGAGCAATGCGCCAAAATCTTCCAGCAAAATAACGGGCAATTCCGGTTGCCGAGCATCTCTTACAAATTTTGCAAAAGAGCGTTTGCCACGAACTTTATTAGTTTCCTGAACAGCCGTCCGTAAGGAAAATGATTCCAAAACAATGGCGATTGTTAATACCCCAATTGCAATCCAGTGATTGTTGACTGGCTCTGGATGTGTCCATTTATGCCAGCCCTCGTATAGCGAATAAATACCACCCACCATGAACAGCACTATGGCGACCATGAAGCCATAGACATATCGAACTCGGCCATAGCCGAATTGGTATTGGTCATCTGCAACGCGCTTTGAGCGCTTGCCACCAATTAGTAACAAAACTTGATTTAAGGCATCAGCAACTGAGTGGATGGCTTCTGACAACATCGAGGTTGATCCTGTTATGGCAAATGCCACGAACTTACTGACGGCAATTCCGGAATTTGCAATTAACGCAGCAATGACTGCTTTTGTGCCGCCTTCAGTACTCATAACTAGTTTCCTTAAATTGAATTGCGAAACGAAAATTTAGCAATTCTAGTTTGCTAAAAGAATTAACTTAGCAAGCCAGCTTTTAGTTGATTTATCGTGCTTATTTCCGAAGGATCTAGGCCCAATGCTAAACCAGCATAAACACTTGCCCAGTCAGTTGGAATGATCAGTGAAGCAAGTCGACTAATTGGATGATTGCCTTTAGCTTGAATTAATGTCACTGGAACATCTCGATCACTTGCAATTTGTTGCACGATGCCAATTCGCTTTTTAACTGCTGGGTGTTCATTACTATCGCGCAAAATGAAGAGGTGAATTTGGCGTTCCATGCCCTTATCTTCAGGATCTCGAAATATGTCGTTAGATGATCCGGCGCCGGCCAGCACACCATCAAAAGTAACTATCTGGTTGTGGCCCACTTCCGGAAGCTCGCCGTGCGCCGCAGGAATTTTTGCATTTTCGGCAAGCTGTGCCATAAAGCGCGCAGCTGCAGTTGCCCCAATCATTCCAGTACCCCAGACCATAGGTAAGGATTCTGCGCACGAAAGTCCAAGTAACTTCGCTGGGTTATCGGAAAGCGCGCTGACTGGTCCGTTTTCGACACTCAACTCATCCATCAAATCTGCGGCAGTTTCAAATTCAGTTTCATCGATGTGGGCAATGCCTAAGGCATTTGCAACCAATAGCAGCGGTGTGGCATGTGTCCAAAGAGAGGAGCGCGGACTGCGACCTTTAGCATCAATTGAAAAATGAATTGCGCCACTAATTGATTCAGAAATTTTTTCTAGATCGCTGCCACCAGCGCCAATTGTAATTACTCGAGCGCCACGCCGACCTGCCTCACTGGTCGTAGCTAGCGTCTCTTCTGTAGTTCCAGAACATGAAACTCCAACCACAACATCCAAGTGCCCGACCCAGCCTGGCAAACTATGGCTTTGCTCTAGATGAATTGGGATTGGCGTGGAATGCCCAAGAACAGCGCGCAGCACCTGTCCGCCGATACCAGAGCCACCAAGCCCAGCGATCACAACATTTCGGGGTTGTTCATCCTTGGCAATAGTTTCCAAAAGTGTTCGGTTGATTGTGGCAACAGCTTCGCGCATCTGGGCGCCAGAGCTGGCCACCGCTGGCAACATATTGCTGCCATCTAAGGCGCTCATGCCTTCGATGTCATCGAGCAACAAGTCGTTAATCATGACTTAAAGACTACCGTTCATAATTCCTAGAACTTCATCCCGGATTGCGGCCATAGCATCTGGTTTGGTGGCTTCGACATTAAGTCGAAGCAGCGGTTCAGTGTTTGAAGAGCGAACATTAAACCAACCTGAATCTAAGCTGATAGTTAACCCATCTAGCTCGTCAGTATCGATGGCTCGTTTGGCAAATGCACTTTTGATTCTTGCCACCACGGCCTTTGCATCGGAGACCTTAGTATTTATTTCGCCACTCATGACGTAACGCAAATATGGCTTAAGTAATTCACTGAGTGTGGTTGATTTTGGCGTCTCGCCTAATGCAGCCAGGGTGTGCATCGCAGCTAACATTCCAGAGTCTGCTTTCCAGAAATCTCGGAAGTAAAAATGCCCAGAATGTTCCCCACCGAAAATTGCATTACTCTCGGCCATTTTTGCTTTGATAAATGAATGGCCTACTCTCGTACGTATTGGCTTGCCACCGTGTTCCAACACGATCTCAGGAACTGCCCGCGAAGTAATCAAATTGTGAATGATTGTTGAGCCGGGGACTTTAGCCAATTCTCGAGTTGCGATTAACGCTGTCAAAGTCGAGGGATCAACAATGCCGCCTTTTTCATCAACTACGAAGCATCGGTCAGCGTCGCCATCAAAGGCCAAGCCAAGGTCTGCTCCCACTTCTAAAACTCGCTGTTGCAAATCGCGTAAGTTTTCTGGATCAATTGGATTAGCCTCATGATTTGGAAATGTGCCATCAAGTTCAAAATACATCGCATCAATTTCCAGTGGTAATGCAGCAAAAATCTCGTCACCTAAAACGGCGGGAACTGTGAAGCCGCCCATGCCATTTCCAGTATCGATCACAACTTTAAGTTTTCGTGAGTTTTCCAATGGCACTAACTCGCGTAAATACTGTGCGTAATCAGCCAACATATCTTGCGCAGTAGCAGTTCCAGTTTCGCCTGCATAGTCTGGTAACTTTTCACTTTCCAAAAGTTCACGAATCTCTGAAAGTCCTGAATCTTGTCCAACTGGCGCAGCGCCCGCCCGGCATAACTTGATGCCGTTGTATTGCGCAGGGTTGTGGCTTGCAGTGAACATTGCCCCGGGAATATCAAGTCGCCCGGACGCGAAATACAAACCATCAGTTGAACACAGACCAATGTTGACCACATCTACCCCTGCGCCTGTGACGCCGTCAATAAATGCTGCAACTAACTCTGGTCCTGTTGGTCGCATGTCATGACCCACAACTATGCGCCCTGCCCCACCATCACTGGCACGGATTTTTAGGACTTCTACAAATGCGATTCCAACTTCGCGCGATAGTTCTGGGCCCCATTGCCTGGGAACTACGCCGCGGATGTCATAGGCCTTAATCAGGGCTGATAAATCGCGCATTTAGTAAGTCTAAGTGCTGGTATTTAAGCGGTCGGATTTTGCCCAGAATCTCGCAAAACCCGCAAATGGCCTCGACGATTAACTTCCACCATCTCATCCACCGGGGCCACTCGCCCGACTTCGCGCACCGCATTTGCTAACGCCTCAATGTCATCAACGCTTGGCTTGAGTGCTTCTGGATCGGGTGCCAGACGAACCACATCCCAGCCGCGCGGGGCGGACATCCGAGCTGCGTGGTCTTCGCATAAGTCATAACAATGTGGTTCGGCAAAAGTCGCAAGGGGACCAAGAACTGCAGTTGAGTCCGCATAGACGTAAGTCAAAGTTGCCACGGCTCGTTTGCTGCATGATGGTCTTGAACAATGTCGCGCTCCCACATTCGCCAAACTAGTCGACATAGTCTTAGGTAATGGGTATCAAAACACCGTTAGGTGTGAAACGTGATCGCCATGATCGTGGTTTGCGAGGTCCTGCGCTGCCGCATTCGGCACCCTTTCACGAATCCAGTGATCAATTATTTGTCCGCCAAATGCGCGAAGCAATTGAAGACTTAGACGCCCGCCTTGGCACCATGCTCACCTCGATTAAATTTGCGCTGGAAGAAATTCCTAATAAGCGAGACTTAACATTTGCCAGTGGTCATGTCCCATTGGGTCGAATCGATCAAGGCAATCCAGCAACTATCGTGCTTTACCAAAGACCCATCGAAATGCGCTCGCAAGATAAAGAGTTGTTGGCCCGCGTAATGCGCGATGTTTTGGCCGAGTTAGTAAGCCTGGCTACTGGCCTTCGCCCAGATGATATTGATCCAGGCTATGAGGGTCCTGAAATTAGGAACTAAAAGCAATCAGCTCCAACCCAAAAGGATTGAAGCTGATCAAGACTGCTGGTTTTACTTAACTTGCTTGTTCCCGCTTTAGCCTGCGGCGCTCGCGTTCTGATAAGCCACCCCAAATACCAAATCGTTCGTCGTTCTCTAGCGCGTATTCAAGGCAATCAACCCTGACTTCGCATGAGC
>JBEEND010000024.1:0-21352 GCA_041192345.1 Actinomycetota bacterium | reverse complement strand
CATCATCGCCAGTGCGGGTGTAAATTCTCGTTAAATTAACCATGTCCTTAGCCTACGGCGCCTTTGGTTTATCTGCCTTTTAGCCCAACTAAATTGATTAAGCGAAAAGCACGTTATTCTGCTTTAACATGGAAGTTTTTCGAATTCAGGGAGGTGCCCGGCTTGTCGGCCAGGTACAAATCACTGGTGCTAAAAATAGCAGCCTGAAATTAATGGCAGCAGCTTTACTTGCGCCAGGAAAAACCGTTATCCATGCGGTGCCCAATATTTTGGATGTAACGATCATGGCTGAGTTGCTTCGCCGTCTTGGCTGCGAAGTTGAATACGACGCGGAAAAACAAGCTGTCAGCATTGAGGTACCACAAACTATTGAGCATCGAGCTGACTATGACTTAGTCCGGCGAATGCGGGCATCAATTGCGGTACTTGGTCCCTTAGTTGCGCGAACTGGTGAAGCAGACGTTGCACTACCTGGCGGCGATGCGATTGGTTCGCGTGGTTTAGATATGCACACTGCAGGACTTGAACGCATGGGCGCAGTTGTGACAAATGAACATGGTTATTTAGTTGTGCAGGCACCAACTGGCGGTTTAGTCGGAACTGCGCTCTATTTAGATTTCCCAAGCGTGGGAGCAACAGAAACACTTTTGATGGCTGGGGTCACTGCAAACGGTGTCACAGTAATTGACAATGCTGCTCGGGAACCGGAGATTGTAGATATTTGCAACATGTTAGTTGCCATGGGAGCGCAGATATCTGGAATCGGTGGATCGCTGCTCACAGTAACTGGCGTTGATTCGTTACATGCTGTCGAATACACAACGGTTTCAGATCGAATTGTGGCTGGAACCTGGGCAGTTGCTGCCGCAATCACGCAGGGTGACATAACAGTTAACAACGTAAATCCAAGCCACCTTTCTATTGTGTTAGAAAAACTAGCAACAGCTGGGGCAACTGTAGAAGTATTTGAAAACAGCTTTCGAGTGCAGATGGATCGTCGGCCAACCGCAGTTGATATTGTGACATTGCCTTATCCAGGCTTCCCAACAGATTTACAGCCACAATTCATCGCACTAAATTCCGTTGCTGAGGGATCTGCCATGGTCACGGAAAACTTATTTGAAGCAAGATTTCGTTTTGTCCAAGAACTAACCCGCCTCGGCGCTGAAGTTCGAACAGATGGCCATCACGCGCTAATTCGCGGCAGGTCCAAACTTTCTGGCGCCCCAGTAGAAGCAACTGACATTCGGGCAGGTGCTGGGTTAGTTTTGGCTGGCTTAGTCGCAGATGGCGAAACTACCGTGCACGCTGTAGAGCATATTGATCGTGGCTACGTGAATTTTGAAAAGGAATTAGTGGAATTAGGCGCAACTTTGGTTCGGGAAATTAGCCCTTAATCAAAAGAGCTGAAAGCCGATTATTGCTTTCCTTGCTTTAGAATCATTTTTGCTTGGACTTCATCTTTAGGCCAGACCATAATTCTTGGCCCATCATTTGTTTGCGCCAAACTGGCTCTAATTCCAGAATTAACTAAACTCTGGCGCAGAATTTCACCCTCAATGTAATTATTCGGTGTGGCAATCGGCACTAGCATTCCGTATTCATCGGGGTTTCCAGGCTTGGCAGGTCGTTCCACGAGCGAGCCACCTTGGGCAAAACCCCAACGCAGCACTAAAACCATTAAGCCGATGCCAGCAAAGGCAACAAACGGCCCAAAGAAATATGAAAATGAATTCCATGCCTGCACGCTCTGATTCTGCCGTAATCAGCACATCAGCGCTAGGTCAGTAACTGCAAATTCGTTACTCGCCAAGGCAATCTGCGAGAATAGCCATATGAGTTTTTCAAAAATAGGTGTTGTTGGCCTAGGAATTATGGGCGCTGGAATTGTTGAAGTATTCGCTCGCGCTGGCTACGAAGTAACGGGAGTAGCGGAATCAATTCCGGCTGTTGAAGCTGGTCAAGCAAATCTTGCCAAGTCACTTAGTCGGGCAGTATCAAAGGGCAAGTTATCGCAAGAAGAAAGTGATGCAATAACTGCTCGCGTAATTTTTGGAAGTGAGTTTAAGTTACTTACTAATTGCGACTTGGTAATTGAAGCGGCGCCAGAAATTTTGTCACTAAAGACTGAAATCTTTTCCCAACTCGATTCAGTAGTTAAGCCGGCAGGAGTTTTGGCAACGAACACCTCAAGCCTTTCCGTTACTGAGATAGCGCGCGCAACAAAGCGTCCGGGTCAAGTAATTGGAATGCACTTTTTCAATCCAGCTCCAGTTCAAAAATTTGTCGAAGTGATTTCAACTTCGCAGTCTGATCCAAAAACTGTTGCCCAAATTGTGGAATTAGGAAACTCACTGGGCAAGCACTTGGCACAAATTTCTGATCAGCCAGGCTTCATAGTCAATAAATTGCTGCTGCGCTATTTAAATCATGCAGTGCAAATTCTGGATTCTGGTCAAGCTTCCCGGGAACAGCTTGATTCTGCGATGCGGGAGTTATCAAACTATCCAATGGGACCGTGTGAATTACTGGACTTAATTGGAATCGATACTTGTGTGGAAATTCTTAAGACAATCTATGCAGACACTGGACTTGAAATTGATCAGCCAGCAAAGGGCATGGTCCAACTGGTGAACGCGGGTAACACGGGACGTAAGTCAGGCTCTGGTTTTTACGATTATGCCGATGCACATCAAGTGCCAACAGATTCACAGGATGAAATCAAGAAACAAGTACACAACGACTTATTGATTGCGTACTTAGGAGATTGCATTGCTATGGAAGCCACCGGCTATGCGACTAAGGCAGATATTGATTCGGGCATGAAACTCGGGTGCGGGTTGCCAGAAGGTCCCTTTGAAGTGATATCACGTTTGGAGCTTGCAAATGTTCGAGTTGCGCAAGCTGAACTTGCTGCGCGCACTGGTGTCAATGCCTACCAACCATTAGCACTGTAATTAAAAACTAGTTAGAACTGAGACAAAACAAATGGGACGCCGCAATCGTAGAGAACCAAGTGAAGAGCCAACTGAGCTCAAGCTGGGAAGTTTTGCGCGCACTGAAAATCATTCTGACGGGGAATGGAAAGTCACATCCTTAACGGGGGAAACATCGGTCAAGGTTTATCGCTGTCCTGGCTGCCAAGGCGAAATTCAACCAGGAACCCCGCACATTGTTGCTTGGAATGTGGATTATTCGGCTGATGATCGACGACACTGGCATACCGCGTGCTGGAAGCGCCGAACACCGAGCAGGTTCTAGTGACCCAATTAGTTTCAAATAGTGTGCTTCCGGCAAATCGAGAAGCAATCCAACTGACCACTTCAGATGGTTTGAATTTGGTAGGGGAGTTGGCGTTACCAATTAGCGCTCGCCCAAAAGCAACTCTGCTATTACTTCATCCAAATCCAACAGGTGGCGGAATGATGGATAGTCATTTGTTTAAAAAAGCTGCCTGGCGTCTGCCGGCATTAGCTGATGTTGCAATTTTGCGCTGGAACACCCGTGGAACTTGTAGCGCCGCCGGAAGAAGTGAAGGTGAATACGATAAGGGCAATGCCGAAGGGCTGGACTTAGCCGCCGCTCTGGAATTTGCAAAATCACGTTCACTTGAAAACATCTGGCTTGTTGGCTGGTCATTTGGCACTGACGTCACTTTGATGCATGGAAATGTTGATCCCGTGCAAGGCGCCGTTTTATTTAGTCCGCCATTGATGTGGAGCAAACCAGAACACCTACAAACTTGGGCAGAATCAGGGCGTCCACTTGCTGCTTTAGTTCCAGAACTTGATGATTATTTGAAACCACCAGAAGCATTAGAAAGATTTGCCATCGTGCCGCAGTGTGAAGTTGTTGGGGTGCCGGAATGTCGACACTTATGGGTTGGCGAAAAATTTGTTCGTATTGCTTGGAACCAAGCGCTTAAGCGCATCTGTCCGCAAATGCAAGAACTTAGTTGGACTTGGGACGGTCCGATGGATCGCTGGAATGATTTAACTGGTGGGGTTTCACCAAGTGATAAAACTTAGTTGTCTTCTTTAAGTTGCACTAGTTCAACAAGTACGCCACCAGTATCTTTTGGATGAACAAAATTAATCGCTGATCCGGCAGTGCCAATTCGTGATTCTGGGTAAATCAAGCGCATCCCAGCAGCTGTGACTGCAGCCATGGCGTCATCGATATTTGTAACTCGAAAAGCAAGTTGCTGGATTGCTTCGCCATTTCTTTCCAAAAACTTAGCAATAGTGGACTGCGAATCCAATGGAGCCAAAAGTTGAATACGAGAACCATCAGCTAAATCCAACATGGCTTCTTCAATTCGCTGTGATTCATTAACTTCGCGATGCGAAACGACTAAACCAAAAGTTTTGGACCAACGATCAATTGCTGCATTTAAGTCAGGAACTGCCAGCCCGACGTGGTCGATACCCAACAGCGTTCCGCCCAAAGCCTGGCTTAATGTGGCCATGAATTTCCTCGCGATCCTTGGGTGGATTCTTACTCCCATCAGAATATCGCTAAAGTGGCAGTAAGGGAATTTTGCGATTTAAGTCCAATTTCCTGTCATTATTCAATCTGAAAGGCCAGACATGTCCGTCATAGTTGGTGGAGCTCGCACCGGAATTGGTCGATTGCTGGGATCACTTAAAGATGTTTCCGCAGTAGAACTAGGTGCTGTTGCGATTCGCGGCGCATTAGAAAAATCAGGCGTCGCAGCATCCGAAGTTGATTATGTGATCTTAGGACATGTTCTGCAAGCGGGCGCAGGTCAAATGCCAGCGCGCCAGGCAGCAATTAAAGCTGGTATCGCATTAGATGTTCCGGCTATTAGCATCAACAAAGTTTGCCTTTCGGGAATTAATGCCATTGGGATGGCTGATCTCCTAATTCGATCTGGCGAAGCTGATGTAGTTGTTGCTGGCGGCATGGAAAGCATGACGAATGCACCACATGTTTTAGTTGGCAGCCGCGAAGGCGTGAAGTACGGCGACTGGGTAATGAAGGACACTATGGCCTTTGATGGCTTGTTCTGCGCAATCGACAATTTAGGTATGGGCGAAGCTACTGATAGCTACACCGCAAAAGCAAAAGTTTCTCGAGAACGCCAAGATGAATTCTCCGCAAAGTCGCATCAGCGCGCTGCTGCTGCGCAAGCAGCAGGAATTTTTGCTGATGAAATTGTGCCAGTTGTTATTCCTACCCGTAAAGGTGATCCCATCATGTTTGCCACCGATGAAGGAATACGAGTTGAGACCACTGTCGAAACACTTGGAAAACTGCGTCCGGCATTTGATCCAAACGGAACTATCACCGCGGGTTCTTCGTCGCAAATCAGTGACGGAGCTGCAGTTGTAATTGTGATGAGTGAGAAAAAAGCTGCTGAGCTAGGTGTAACGGTGCTAGCAGAAATACTTTCTCATGGGATGGTTGCCGGCCCAGACGCGTCCCTTGTTGCCCAACCTGCACGTGCGATTAAAAAAGCTGCCGAAAAAGTGGGACTTGATCCTGCCAAATTAGATCTGTATGAGATGAATGAAGCGTTTGCATCTGTGGCCCTGGTAAGCATGGATCAACTTGGGATAGATGACTCAAAAGTAAATGTAAATGGTGGCGCAATTGCGCTCGGACATCCAATTGGAATGTCAGGTGCCCGCATTGTGCTGCATCTAGCAAACGAATTGAAGCGTCGTGGCGGTGGCACCGGCGCAGCGGCGCTATGTGGCGGCGGCGGCCAAGGCGATGCGCTAATCATCCGAGTTCCTTAAGTCAGATCTTCATGCATGAATTAATCGAAAGCGCGATCGCAGGTGATGTTCGCGCACTTGGTAAAGCGCTAAGTGTTATTGAAGATGAAACTGCTGAAGTAACGCAACTCTTAGCTGGGTTACCTGATGCGGGCAATGCCCAAATCATAGGTATTACCGGTCCACCTGGAGTAGGAAAGTCGACTACGACGGGTGCATTAATTAGCGAGTACCGAAAACAAAATTTGCGTGTTGCCGTATTAGCTGTTGACCCATCCTCACCAGTAACTGGCGGAGCGTTACTTGGCGATCGGATTCGAATGCAAGAGCACGCGCTAGATGAAGGCGTATTTATTCGCTCTATGTCATCTCGCGGGCAACTTGGTGGACTATCGAGTGCGACGCAAGCAGCTTCGAGAATTTTGGACGCGGTTGGATTCGATGTAGTGATTGTGGAAACTGTTGGCGTTGGGCAATCTGAAGTTGACGTTGTTAACGCAGTTGACACGGTAGTTCTGGTTTTGGCTCCAGGCGCCGGCGATGGAGTTCAAGCAGCGAAAGCTGGAATTCTTGAAATCGCCGACATCTATGTGGTCAATAAAGCAGATCGTGATGGCGCCGAAGGCGTTGTGCGGGAGTTACGTTCCATGATTGGCCTGGGCTCTAGCTCGGCTAGTTCCTGGACTCCAGCGATAATGACGACGACAGCCACAACGGGACAGGGTCTTCCTGAACTTGTAACTGCAATAAAGGCACATCAAAAATGGGCAACTGAATCAGGCGATCGAGCGGCTCGCGCCATAACTCGCGCCAATCTAAATTTACGTCGCGCCGTATTAACTTCGATTTCCGAGAGTCTAGATTTAAATCAACAGCGCTTGGAGCAATTAAGTATCCAAGTAGCGCAGGGCAGTATGACAACTGCGGCTGCAGTGACTTTTCTATTGCAAGAAATTGTGCCTAGCACCAACAATTCCTAGGGCACAATAGAGTTGTGACTCCATCAAATATGAACTTGCAAGGCGCCGTTGATTTAGGCGCTGTTGCTGCTGCGCGGGAAGCTCAAGCAAAAGCAGTTCAAGCCGCAGCAGATCGAGCTGCAAATCCGAACGCCGAAATGTTGATAATTGATGTCACAACAGCAAGTTTCGAACAAGATGTAATTGCAAAGTCAATGACCGTTCCAGTAGTTGTTGATTTGTGGGCAACTTGGTGTGAACCGTGTAAAAAACTTTCGCCAATTTTAGAAAAACTTGCTCTTGAATATGATGGCCGTTGGATTTTGGCAAAAGTCGACGTGGATGCACAGCCGCAAATTTCTGCAGCTTTCCAGGTGCAATCCATCCCAGCTGTGTTTGTTGTAATGGGCGGGCAAGTGGCCCCAATGTTCCAAGGCGTAGTGCCAGAGACGCAAGCCCGCCAAGTCATTGAGGCAGTACTTGCGGAAGCAGCCAAAGCTGGCCTCGGCGCAAATTTAGGCGATGGAGCGCAAGTTGAAGGTTTAGCGAATGAAGTTCCAAGTGATCCAAGATTTGATGCTGCGGAATCTGCGCTGGAAGCTGGTGACTGGGATGCTGCGGTAATTGCCTATCAAGAAATTTTGTCAGCAACCCCAGCTGACCCAATTGCAAAAATTGGTTTACTCAATGTGAAATTGTTAAAGCGCACTGATGGTCGCGACTTAGCCGCTGACATTGATGCCTTAACTTTAGAAACGGATTCTGTGTTGCGGGCTGCAGATGCCACTTTCTTGATGGGCGAATTTGCGGATGCCTTTGCATTACTAATCGAACACATAAAGAATTGCGCAGGATCCGATCGCGATCGAACTCGGGAGCGAACCCTCGAGCTATTCGACATAGCAGGACCAGCGGACCCAGCTGTTATTAAAGGTAGAAGCGCACTAACCAACGCACTTTTTTAATTGAATTCAAGAAATGTTTTGCTGTAGGCAGGGCGTTGGATAGTCTAGAGACGTGTATGAATTTATTCGCGTTGAACGCCAAGAGCGCATTGCTGTTATTTACTTAGACCGGCCAAAAATGAACGTGCTAAACCGCGCGATGCAAGAAGAAATAAAGGCAGTTGCACTCGAGGTGTCCAGAAGTGACGATGTTCGTGCGGTTGTTATTTATGGTGGCGAGCGCACTTTTGCAGCCGGTGCTGACATCAAGGAAATGATTGACTGGGATGGTCAAATCGCAAGTCGCGAAACCCCTGGGCTACAAGCTTGTTTCAACGCAGTGGGTGATATTCCAGTTCCTACAATCGCGGCGATCACTGGTTACGCACTCGGTGGCGGTCTCGAGCTGGCACTGAGTTGTGATTTCCGCATAGCTGCCTCCAATTCCGTTATGGGCCAACCCGAAATTTTGCTGGGAATTATCCCCGGCGGTGGTGGTACTCAACGTCTCGCGCGTTTGATCGGCCCATCGCGAGCCAAAGATTTAATCTTCACTGGCCGCCGCGTTAATGCAGATGAAGCTTTGACACTGGGCTTAGTGAATGAAGTCGTTGACTCTAGTGATGTCCTGAAGCGAGCAATGGAACGCGCAAATCTATTTGCATCTGGACCCGTAACTGCAATCAAGGCAGCTAAACGAGCTATCGATAAGGGCGGCGAGCAATTGCTGGCCAATGGTCTTGTCATGGAGCAAGAGTTGTTTGCCGGCCAATTCGACACTAACGATCAAAAAGTTGGCATGAAATCCTTCGTCGAAAATGGCCCAGGTAAGGCAGACTTTTCATAATTCACTTGGTTTTAGCCAGATTCGATCCCCCCACCTAGCGTTAATTGAAATAGGTATTAGGCTGGTTTCAACGGATTGTATCCAATCTCACAACGAATCTGATTGTGCGAAATGGTGGCTAATGCGAGGCTCTTTCCTAAGTAACTAAGGAGTGCAAGTGAAAATTTGTGTCTGCGTAAAGCAAGTTCCAGACAGCTGGGCAGAAAAGAAACTCAATGCTGGAGATAGCACCTTGGATCGCGCGAGCGCCGATCGCGTTGTAAATGAGTTAGATGAGTACGCCGTAGAAGAGGCCCTTCGAATTGTTGAAGCGGGCGAAGGCGAAGTCACCATTTTGTCCATGGGACCTGATGAGGCAGCAGATAGTGTGCGCAAAGCAATTTCCATGGGCGCCCATGCTGGAATTCATATCAGTGATCCAGCACTTCACGGTTCTGATGCACTTGCAACATCACTTGTACTTGCCAAGGCAATCGAAGGTCGCGGCTTTGACTTGATTATTTTTGGTTCGGAATCAACTGATGCTCGCATGAGTGTTGTCCCAGCAATGGTTGCAGCTCGACTAGGACTGCCGCAAATGACATTTGCAAACAAAGTCGAAATTAATGGATCAAATTTAACAATTCATCGCGTGACCGATTACGGTTACGACGAAGTTGAGTCCTCACTACCAGCAGTTGTTTCAGTTGTTGAAAAAACTAATGAACCGCGCTACCCATCTTTCAAAAACATTATGGCTGCAAAGAAAGCTCCTATGGAAACACTGACACTTGCTGATATTGGATTGGATGCCAGCACAGTGGGTCTAGCAAATGCTTGGAGTCAAGTTAATGATTTCGCAGAGCGGGCCGCAAAAGCCAAAGGCACAATCATCACAGATGATGGCCATGGCGCCGAAAAAATTGAAGAATTCCTCGTCACTCAGAAATTCATCTAGGAGAAGCCATGACTGAAGTATTAGTTTTAATTGATCACACCGAAGGTGCAGTCAAAAAAGTATCTCTTGAATTACTAGCGATGGCAGCCGGCATTGGCGAACCAAGTGCGGTCTTCATTGGTCCTGGCGCTGATAACGCAATTGCCACCTTAGGTGCGCACGGCGCAAAAATTGTTTACGTTGTTGATGGCCAGGCAATGTTGGATCACGTAGTAATTCCAAAAGTCGATGTACTAACAAAGCTTGTCGCAGAGAAGTCTCCGGCAGCAGTTTTAATTCCTTCCTCAGCTGATGGCAAAGAGATTGCTGGCCGCTTGGCAATCGCTGTGGACTCGGGGGTTATTACAGACGCTGTTGCAGTCTCGGCTGATGTCGTTGCAACTCAGAATGTTTTTGGTGGCGCAACTATCGTGCACTCCAAGGTTTCCAAGGGCACTCCAATCATCACAGTTCGCACAAACTCCATTGCGCCCGTGCAATCAGGAGGCACCGCAACTCGAGTTGATGTTGCCGCTGAAATAAGTGCAAGCGCAAGTGCGACAAAAGTTGTTAACCGAGTATCGGTTGCCAAGAGTGGCCGCCCAGATCTTTCCGAAGCTGCGATCGTAGTTTCTGGGGGACGCGGCGTGGGAAGCGACGAAGGATTCACCAAAATAATTGAGCCACTTGCAGATGCACTAGGCGCAGCAGTTGGCGCATCCCGCGCAGCAACGGATGCAGGTTGGTACCCGCACCAGTTCCAAGTTGGTCAGACTGGAAAGACCGTTTCACCACAGCTCTACTTAGCAAGTGGTATTTCCGGCGCTATTCAGCACCGCGCTGGAATGCAAACTTCCAAAACAGTGGTTGTTGTTAACAAGGATGGCGATGCACCGATCTTTGACTTAGCTGACTTTGGCGTTATTGGCGACCTACATGTAGTGGTGCCAGATTTAACTGCGCTGGTAACTGCTCGCAAGTAACTAACTAAAGCCATAAAGACCCTAGAAATAACGAGTTTTCGCGATATTGTGAAAACTCGTTATTCGTTTAACTCAACTAGAATAAGAGCGTGGCGTATTTAGATAACGCTGCAACGACCCCAATGCTTCCGGAGGCCGTTGCGGCCATGACCGAGTTGCTGGGTAAACCGGGCAATCCGTCCTCTCTGCATGCCTCTGGGCGTAAAGCCAGACGCCAAGTTGAAGAATCCCGCGAGCGCGTTGCAAGCGCTTTGGGTTGCGGTTCGGCCGAAGTTGTTTTCACAGCTGGCGGCACTGAAGCTAACAACATTGCAATTAAGGGAATTGCCTGGGATCAGCGCAACAAAGATCCGCGTCGAAACCGCATCGTTGCGGGAAGTACCGAACATCACGCAGTGCTTGACCCAGTTCGCTGGCTCGGTGAGTCTGAAGGTTTTGAAGTTACCTGGATCAAATCTGATGCCAGCGGCGAAATTACGGTAGCAGCGCTTCGCGAAGCACTGGGTCCAGATCCAACGAACGTTGCGTTAGTAAGTGTGATTCTGGCAAACAATGAAGTCGGAACGATTAATGACATCACAGCTTTAACTGAAGTAACTCGAGAATTTGGAATCAGATTTCACACTGACGCAGTTCAAGCTCCAGCCTGGCTCGAGTTAGATTTTTCAAAACTTGGTGTTTGCGCAATGAGTGTTTCGGCGCACAAAGTGGGCGGCCCACATGGAATTGGCGCATTAATTATTAGTCGTGATTGCCATGTCACACCGTTGATACACGGTGGTGGCCAAGAACGCGATGTTCGCTCTGGCACATTAGACACCCCAGCAATTGTGGGATTTGCAACTGCCCTAGAAATTACAACAGCTCGAAAATTGGAAACTGTTTCTCGAGTAGCTGCTCTGCGCGATGACTTAGTTAAACGAGTCAAAGAGATTGCGCCAGATGCTACTTACAGTGGCGCGATAACTAATCGCCTGGTCAACAATGCACATTTTGTATTCCCAGGGTGCCTTGGCGATTCGTTACTTATGTTGCTTGATGCCCAAGGCGTTGAATGTTCCGTTGGTTCCGCATGTAATGCTGGCGTACCGCAGCCATCACATGTCATGTTGGCAATGGGCGCCGATGAGGATCAAGCCCGAAGCACATTACGTTTTAGTTTGGGTTGGAATTCCACGCAAGCAGATGTTGATGCGCTAATTGCGGCATTACCAAGTGCAATTGCGCGAGCCAAGCGCGCCGGAGTTCCTAAAGTGACTACTGCGCCGGTGCGTGTCTAATGAAAGTACTTGCTGCACTTTCTGGTGGCGTGGACTCAGCCGTTGCGGCTGCCCGCGCTGTTGATGCCGGCCATGATGTCACTGCTGTTCATTTGGCGCTTTCCCGCAATCCACAGTCGCATCGAACCGGCGCCCGAGGTTGCTGCACGATCGAAGATTCAAATGATGCTTTTCGCGCAGCTGACATGCTGGGCGCGCCATTTTATGTTTGGGATCTTTCTTCAGAGTTCCAAGAAAAAGTAATTGAAGACTTTATTTCTGAATATGCAGCAGGGCGCACACCAAACCCTTGTTTGCGATGCAACGAAAGTATCAAATTCGAAGCAGTATTAGAGCGCGCCATGGCACTTGGTTTTGACGCCGTTTGCACTGGCCATTATGCGCAAGTTTTTCAAGGTCCAAGTGGACCAGAACTTCACCGCGCTATTGATCCACTTAAAGACCAGTCCTATGTACTTGGTGTATTAACTGCAGATCAGATTGCCCATTCGATGTTTCCGCTTGGCAATAGCACCAAAGTTGAGGTGCGCGCCGAAGCTCAGCGCCGTGGGATTTTAGTAGCTGCCAAACCGGATAGTCACGATATTTGCTTTATCCCTGACGGCGATACTGCTGGTTGGTTATCTCGTCAGATTGAATCTGTGCCAGGTGAAGTAATTGACGTGGAGACTGGAAACAAAGTTGGCACCCACGCTGGCGCGCATGCCTTTACTGTTGGCCAGCGCCGCGGACTTGCCCTTGGAAATCCAACTGGCGATGGTGAACGTCGGTATGTCGTTGATGTTGACGTCTCAAAAAATTTAGTAATGATTGGACCACCAGTTCTTCTTGAAATCGATTTAATTGAAACAATTAAGCCCCGTTGGGCCGGAGCACTGCCAGCAAATGGCGATCGAATTCATGTGCAAATTCGCGCGCACGGTGATGCTCTGCCTGCAACGCTTTCCCTTAACGACGAAAACATGGTGACAATCCAACTTGATGAACCTCTGCGCGGACTAGCCGCAGGTCAAGCAGCTGTGATGTATGACGGAACCCGCGTTATTGGCAGCGCAACCGTTTCACGTTCGCGTCGATCAGCGTCTTTGTAGTGCAACCTGCAGCCATTACTGGTGTTGGTGCTTGGCCAGGAATTGATGTCCACGAAGTTGCAGTAACTATCCGCGACCTCTGTCCGGACTTCCCGCATTTAGCGGAACTTCCAGAACGTGGTCCGGGCGCTGAAATGATTGGGCGCACTATGGGATTAATTTCTCAAGTTGCAAATGATTTTTCAGTATCCACGGTTCCCATGGGTTGGCGCTTAACAAGTGCGCGCGGAAAAGATATGTTGCGCGCGGCATCCTTTATGAGCCAGGACTTAGATGAGATTGAAGCAGTTTATGAAGGTTTTACAGGCGACTTCAAAATTCAAGTAGTTGGACCATGGACTTTAGCTGCAAGTGTGGAAACTCGATCGGGTGAGATGCTACTTCGCGACTTGGGAGCAGTTAAGGATCTAACACAAGCGTTGATTACCACGGTTGAACGTCACGTGGCCGATGTTTCTCGCCGGTTGCCGCAAGCACGCATTGCAGTTCAATTTGATGAACCGCTATTGCGCGATGTTCTGCGCGGCAGCGTTCCAACTCAAAGTGGGTGGTCGGCTTATTCTGCAGTTGAACCAACGCTGGTGGGAAGCACTCTGACTGCACTTCGAAATTCGCATGCTGGATTCACTATTGTTCATAGTTGCGCTGATGAAGTTCCCTTTGATTTAATTCGCCAAGCCGGAATTTCTGGTGTTTCCTACGATGTTGCATTAGTGGGCGACAAAGCAACGGACTTTCTGGGCGAACAAATAGAAAGTGGCGGTTTTGTAATTTTGGGCATCATGCCGACAACAACGGCGCGAGCTGTTGTGGGAGTTCGCAGGCTTGGTGGGCGAATCGGGTATTCCGACGAAGACTGGTGCACTCACATACTTTTATCTCCGCCGTGTGACTTAATTGATATGCCGCTGTCACAGGCTCGCGAGATAATGGAGTCATTAAGCGAGGTTTCTCGGGCACTAGTGGAGGTTGATCAGTGAGCATTCCAGGTACTGTTCGCAACCGCAGAAATGAATTAGTGGAGTTAATTGAATCCGCGCGTACGAGCTACTACACCCATGATAAACCCACAATTTCAGATGCGGAATACGACAAAGTATTTCAAGAACTCATTGAGATCGAAACTCAATTTCCAGAATTAGTCAGTGCTGACTCGCCAACCCAAAGCGTGGGCGGGGAAGCCGCTGGGGAATTTGGAGAGTTTGAACATCCTTCTCGAATGTGGAGTTTGGATAACGTTTTTGATCTATCCGAACTAGACGCCTGGTTTGCTCGAGTTGGCGATCACAACTTTTTATGTGAACTTAAAATCGATGGTTTAGCAATTAACGTGGTCTATCGAAATGGTGAACTAGAAACATTGGCAACGCGAGGAAGTGGCAGCGTTGGCGAAAATGTCACTGCAAGTATGGAGTACTTAACTTGTATCCCAAAGAAACTTAAAGCAACTAAAGGCACGGCGTTTCCGGAATTACTGGAAGTTCGCGGCGAGGTTTATTTCTCACTAGCAGAGTTTGATCAAATTAATTTAGAGGTAACTGCAACAGGTAGAACTGCCTTTGCAAATCCAAGAAACGCAGCTGCTGGCACACTTCGCCAACTCATCGACAAGCGCATCGAAGCGGTAGCAGATGCGAAAAAGCGTGCTGAAGGTAAGGCGGCCGATTCAAAGCAGGCAATATCCCTGGCAAAACATGTTGAGGAATTACAGCGAGCAACAAGCGCGTTATCTCGACTTGGCTTAATTGTGCATGGCATTGGAGCGCATGACGGGTTAGAAATTTCTGCGCAGTCACATGCTTATGAATTACTAAAAAGTTGGGGCCTACCAACTTCGGATCGAGTAAAAGTTGTTAAATCCATTTCGGAGGTTAAGGAATACATCGCGCATCACGGCGAGCATCGCCATGACATTGAACATGACATTGACGGCGTTGTAGTCAAAGTAGACAGCCTGAGCGAGCAGGACCAGCTTGGCTTTACTGCGCGCGCGCCGCGATGGGCGATTGCATTTAAATATCCACCGACGGTTGTTCGCACTCGACTCCTTGATATTGGTGTTCAAGTTGGACGCACCGGCCGAATTACCCCGCGAGCTGCCGTCGAACCAGTTCTCGTTGCAGGATCTACTGTTTCGTTTGCAACACTGCACAATGGCTTTGAAGTTTCTCGTAAAGGTTTGTTATTGGGCGACATGGTCTTCTTGCGTAAAGCCGGTGATGTCATTCCAGAAATTCTTGGTCCGGTTGTGGAATTACGTGATGGTTCCGAACGAGAATTCAAAATGCCAACTAAGTGCCCAGAGTGCGGCAGTAAGTTAGCCACCGAAAAACAAGATGATAAAGATCTCAGGTGCTTAAATACCCGAAGTTGTCCAGCACAACTTCGTGGAAGATTAGAGCATTTGGGTTCTAGAAGCGTGCTAGATATCGAAGGGCTTGGCGAGAAAGCTGCGCGCGCACTTCTGGAAGACAAAATTATTTCGGATGAGGGCGATTTGTTTGCGCTGACTGCAAAGGATCTCCAGCGCAGTGACTTTTTTGTTAAAGGCGCAAATCGGGAACTTGGAGAAAATGCAAAATTACTTCTAGCCCAACTTGAAATTGCAAAGTCCAAGCCACTCTGGCGCTTTATTTGTGCGCTATCTATGCGCCACATTGGCCCGCCAACTGCGCAAGCACTAACCCGGGAATTTAATAGTCTGGATGCGATTGCAAAAGCGCCAATGGCGCAACTGGCACAAGTCGAGGGAATTGGGCTAACCATTGCCGAAACCATCGAGGCATGGTTTGCCGAAGATTGGCATTTGGAGATTATTAAGAAGTGGAAAAAATCTGGCGTAGTACTGGAGCAAGCGTTAGTTGAAAGTGGACCACAACCACTCGCTGGTTTAACAATCGTGGTTACTGGCACTTTGGTGGACTTCACTCGCGATGGCGCCGCGCAAGAAATTACTAGTCGGGGCGGGAAAGCCTCTGGTTCAGTTTCAAAAAATACTGACTTTGTAGTCATCGGGCCAGGCGCGGGATCTAAGGAAGCTAAAGCGATCGAACTAGGGCGACCAATTTTGGATGAAGCAGGATTCAAGATTTTGCTCACCGATGGGCCAGAGGCCACAAGAGCACACTTGGGCTTGAACTAGCCGAGATTAGGGCAACTAAGTTCCCAATAGAATTGAACCATGTCCGCAATTTCACAAGAAGATGTAGCGCATTTAGCTAATCTGGCTCGCATCAACATACCTTCCAGCGAATTGGGTCACTATGCCAAGCAGTTGGATGCAATTTTGAATGCTGTTGCTGAGGTTTCCAGCCTTGATACTTCAAATGTTGCAGCCATGAGCCATCCAGTTCCGATGACAAACGTTTTTCGGGAAGACATACCTGGCATTTCCTTAACTGCAGAGCAGGCACTTTCTGGCGCTCCTGCCGTTGAAGATGAAAGATTCCGCGTGCCGCGTATTTTGGATGAGGAGTAAGAATGTCTGACCTCATTAGAAAAGATGCATCAGAACTTGCTGGCTTAGTTTCATCTGGAGAAGTTTCGGCTGTTGAAGTTGCGCAAGCTCATCTGGATCGAATTGCAGCAGTTGATGGCACAGTACATGCCTTCTTGCACGTTGACACTAAAGGTGCGCTAGCTAGCGCCGCCGCAGTAGATGCCAAAGTTAAAGCCGGTGAAAAACTTTCAGTTCTGGCTGGCGTGCCACTTGGTCTAAAAGACATCCTTGCAACTAACGGACTTCCGACCACCTGTGGTTCAAAAGTTCTTGCTGGTTGGATCCCGCCATACGACGCAACCGTCGTAACAAAGTTGCGCGAAGCTGGCATCGTAATTTTGGGTAAAACAAACATGGATGAGTTTGCCATGGGTTCATCAACTGAGCATTCAGCTTTTGGTCCCACTCATAACCCATGGGACCTAGAGCGAATTCCAGGTGGGTCTGGTGGTGGATCTTCTGCGTGCGTATCTGCTTTTGAAGCACCACTTGCAATCGGTACCGATACTGGTGGTTCAATCAGGCAACCAGCAGCAGTTACCGGATCTGTCGGCGTTAAGCCAACATATGGTGGGGTAAGCCGATATGGTCTGGTTGCTTTGGCATCTTCACTTGATCAAGCCGGACCGTGCGCCCGAAACGTACTTGATACCGCGCTGCTTCATAGTCTCATTGCTGGCTACGATCCAATGGATTCAACTTCTATCAACTCACCAGTTCCAGATGTAATTTCTGCAGCAAAGCGTGGCGACATTAAAGGTATGAAAGTTGGCGTTGTTAAGGAACTTGGCGGCGAAGGTTATCAAGCTGGTGTGCGCTCCCGGTTTGAAGAAAGCGTTGCCTTGATCGAGAGTTTGGGCGCCGAGGTAGTTGAAGTCTCTTGCCCAAGTTTCCCAGCGGCGCTGGCTGCTTATTACTTGATCTTGCCAAGTGAGGCATCAAGTAACTTGGCGAAGTTTGATGGAATTCGCTTTGGAAATCGCGTGGGTGATGACGGCACAAAGTCAGTTGAACAAGTCATGAGTGAAACTCGCGCGGCTGGATTTGGCCCTGAAGTGATTCGTCGAATCATTTTGGGAACTTACGCACTTTCAGCTGGCTATTACGACGCTTATTACGGCCAGGCACAAAAAGTTCGAACGCTGATCAAGCAAGATTTCGATGCTGCGTTTGCAAAAGTAGATGTTTTAATTTCGCCAACTGCGCCAACTACTGCGTTCAAGATCGGCGAGAAACTAGATGACCCACTGGCAATGTATCTAAATGACGTTGCGACGATTCCAGTAAACATGGCTGGCTTGCCAGGTATGTCACTTCCAATTGGTCTTGCCCCCGAGGACAATTTGCCAGTTGGATTGCAAATCATCGCGCCAGCTATGGCAGATGATCGTCTCTACAACGTGGGCGCAGCAATTGAACGCGAATTGTTAGCCAAATGGGGTGGCCCAATCCTGGGTCTGGCTCCAGAGTTGGCAGGCGCGTAATGGCTGAAGCAACAATGAATTACGACGAAGCAATTTCCAAGTTCGATCCAGTATTAGGTTTGGAAGTTCACGTTGAACTTGGCACGAACACCAAAATGTTCTGCGGTTGTTCAACTGTTTTTGGGGCTGCGCCAAACACTCATGTCTGTCCAGTATGTCTAGGTCTACCTGGGGCATTGCCGGCACTTAATAAAATTGGCGTGGAATCCGCAATTCGAATTGGCCTTGCACTTAACTGTGAGATTGCACAGTGGTGCCGGTTTGCACGCAAGAACTATTTTTATCCAGACATGCCGAAGAACTTTCAAACTTCGCAATATGACGAGCCGATTGCATTTGAAGGCTACTTAGACGTTGACATTGAAACGGATGAGGGTCGAAAGACTTTCCGAGTGCCAATTGAGCGTGCCCACATGGAAGAAGACACCGGCAAGAACTCACACGTCGGTGGTGCAACTGGTCGTATCCATGGCGCCGATTATTCACTTGTTGATTACAACCGCGCCGGAATTCCACTAATTGAAATTGTTACTAAGCCAATTACTGGAACCGGTAAATATGCACCAGAAGTTGCAAAGGCCTATGTCGCTGCGCTTCGCGACATACTTCGCGGGCTTGGGGTATCGGATGTAAAGATGGAACAGGGCTCACTTCGTTGCGATGTGAACTTATCCCTTCGCGATACCCCGGAATCAAAATTAGGCACTCGTTCTGAAACTAAGAACGTGAACTCACTTCGCTCAGTTGAGCGCGCGGTTCGTTACGAAGTAACACGTCACGCGGCACGTTTGGCTGCAGGGGATACTGTCATTCAAGAAACTCGTCACTGGCATGAAGATACTGGTATCTCAACTTCGGGTCGCACAAAGTCAGATGCTGAAGATTACCGATATTTCCCAGAACCTGATTTGTTGCCGATTGCGCCATCACGCGAGTGGGTTGAAGAATTGCGCGCAACAATCCCAGAAAATCCTGCAGTACGTCGAGCCCGCTTAGTTGCAGACTGGGGCTTAAGTCAGATCGACATGAACACGGTTGTTAACTCTGGCGCACTAGATCTGATTGTTGACGCGGTTGATGCTGGCGTTGACCCTGCTGCTGCTCGCAAATGGTGGACTGGGGAACTTTCTCGAATTGCAAACGATCGCGGAATTGAGCTTGAAGAACTTCCGGTAACGCCAACAGACTTGAAGCGCCTAGAGGAATTGATTTCCACTGGAGCGCTGAACGATAAGTTGGCCCGCCAGGCACTCGATGGTGTAATTGCTGGCGAAGGTGACATTGATGAAATCATTAAAGCCCGCGGACTAGCCGTAGTTTCTGATGATGGCCCCCTACTTGCAGCAATTGATGAAGCATTAGCAGCAGACCCAGCGGTCGCTGAAACCATTAAGTCTGGAAAACTCGCTGCGGCTGGCTCAGTTGTTGGCGCTGTCATGAAGGCAACTCGCGGTCAAGCAGACGCCGCTCGCGTTCGGAAATTGCTATTTGAAAAACTCGGCGTATCCGAGTAAAAAGCAAGTGCACTTAACGAATAAAAGTTGGGCGTAAAACTCCCAGGTCTAGCACTCGTTCAATGATTGCCATTGCGCGAACTAAACCAGGTTCATCATTTACTCGAGCTGCAACTCCAAGGCCAACGGGCAACCCATCAACTATTCCCATTGGTAATGATCCAATCGGCCAACCTGCGATCGCGGGAGCGTGAGTCATCCAGCTGGCATTAGAAAAGTCATCACCTTTACCTAATGTTGAAACCCAGGCTGGTGCGTATGGCACGCCAATAAGAACATCAACTTCGTATAGCGCTGGCGATAACACATCATTAATCGCCCACTCTAGATTTCGTTCGCGTGCGTGGTGGTAGACCTCATTACGGCCACCAGAGGCTAGTGCTTGATCAAAATAATCTTGATGAAAATGACTTAACTCTGATTCGGCATTCTCGTTATTGAACGCAATTACATCTGCAAGTGATTTAACGCCAGTACCTGCTCGGTTACTTAAGTAAGCGGAAAGGTCTTCCACAAGTTCGTGAACTAAAACGATTCCTTCATCATCTCCAGCTTCCTCTGGCATATCCGAAATCGCAATTTCTGAAATTTTTATCCCAGACTTTGCCAGAATTGTGACTGTGTCATCGAAAAGTTGGTTTGTCCCATCGTGCCCGGTTAACCAGCTACGAACTACGCCAACTCGTAGTGGCTGATCATTATTACAAAGATCAACTAACCCGGACTGACCCATTAGAACTTCAAGCAACATCGCAGTGTCCTCGACGTTTCGAGCAATTGGCCCAGGAACATCTTGGCTCAAACTAACGGGAATAACGCCACGGGTAGAAACTGAGCCAATGGTTGGTTTGATTCCAACCACGCCGTTAAGTGATGCTGGGCAAATTATTGAACCGTCCGTTTCAGTGCCAACTGCAAATGGAATTAGTCCGGCTGCAACTGCTGCGCCAGAGCCAGATGAAGAGCCCCCGGCGCTGTGTTTGTAATTCCACGGATTCGCAGTTAAGCCGCCAACAGCAGACCAACCACTTGTTGACTGAGTGGACCTGATGTTGGCCCATTCCGAAAGATTAGTACTTCCCAGAATGATTGCTCCAGCACTTCGCAATTTTGAAACTAGTTGGGCGTCTTGGGTGACGGTGCGTCCTGCTAATGCCAGTGAACCTGCTGTTGCTGGCAATCCAATCGCTTGGACATTGTCCTTAACTAAGACTGGAACCCCATGTAGTGGTCCAGCCGCTGACGTTGCATCAAGTTTGCCGGCAACTTCCATCACGTCAGAACTTATTGCCAACACAGACTGAAGGCCGCCAGCACAATCGTCAATTTGTTGAATCCGATGGAGCAAAGTGCTAACTAGTTCAACACTTGTAAAGTCGCCAGCTCGACGACTTTCCACAAGGTCAAAAGCGCTGGTGTATCCGATTTCGGCGGTATCTACGTCAGGATCATTCACGACTCCATCGTGGCACAAGGGGAGTGCGCAGTGCGGCGGTTCCCAGGAAGTTGCCAGAATGGAGCCATGAGTTCGCACATCATCGCACCTGCTTGGATTACCAAAGGTTATGAATTTCCTGCGGATGTCCAAGTTACTGAATGTGATGACTTAGGCGCGTTACCGCTGGAAGTGATTTCGACTGCTGATTTTGTGATATTGCCTTACGAGGGTTCCTCAATTTCTATCCCGGAGACAATGTCGCGCCTGAAGTCTGTAAAAGTTGTCCAAACTTTAACTGCAGGTTTTGATAACGTTCTTCCGCATATTCCTAGCGGTGTGACGCTATGCAATGCTGCTGGAGTTCACGATGATGCCACTTCCGAGCTTGCAGTTTTACTTACTTTAAGTTCACTTCGCGATATGCCCCGCTCATTTAAAGCTCAGCAGGAACATCATTGGGAGACTTACTTCGCGCGCTCACTTGCCGACAAAAACGTTTTGCTTATCGGCTATGGCAATGTTGGAAAGGCTGCTGAAAAGCGCTTGCTTGCATTTGGCTGCACCGTTACGCCAGTTGCGCAAAGTGCGCGTGACCACGTGCGCGCGGTTAGTGATCTACCAGATTTAATTCCTTTGGCCGATGTCATTGTGCT
>JBEEND010000023.1:0-21970 GCA_041192345.1 Actinomycetota bacterium | reverse complement strand
GCACATTACCGTGGCACTGGACCTGAAATCTTGGCTGACTGCCCAACCATCACTCACTTTGTTGCAGGTCTTGGCACAACGGGAACATTAATGGGTGCGGGACGTTACCTACGTGAACATCGCCCAGATATTTCAATAGTTGCAGCGGAGCCTCGTTATGGCGAGTTAGTTTATGGGCTGCGAAATATAGATGAAGGTTTTGTTCCGGAACTTTATGATGAGTCAGTATTAACCACACGGTTTTCAGTTGGCCCGCTAGAGGCGCTTACTCGAACCCGTGAGTTACTAAATCGTGAGGGAATCTTTGCCGGAATTTCTACTGGTGCAATTTTGCATGCGGCTCTTGGGATGGCAGACAAAGCAATAAAAGCTGGGCAGCGAGCTGACATAGTTTTCATAGTTTGTGATGGTGGCTGGAAGTACCTTTCAACCGGCGCCTACGAAGGTTCGGTTGACACCGCATCAGACGCGCTTGATGGCCAACTCTGGGCTTGAAGTAATTGCTAAGTAATTACAATCTCTTCCTCAGAAACTTCGCCATCCAAAATTCGAAATGACCGAAGTTCAAAAGGTCCATCATCGTTACCGGTCTCCCGTGTTGAAACTAAAACATAATGAGCCGATGGCTCAGCGGCATAGGCAATATCCGTACGGGATGGGTAAGCCTGTGTCGAAGTATGTGAGTGGTAGATGACAACTGGATCTTCTTCGTTGGCATCTAAGTCGCGATAAAGCTTTAATAAATCTGCTGAATCAAATTCATAAAATGTTGGCGACCGTGCCGCATTTACCATGGAAATAAATCGGGTTGGAATATCACTTCCAGCAGCCCCGGCAATTACCCCGCAGGCCTCATCTGGGTGATCAGCCCGGGCATGGGCGAGTAATTTATCCACTAATTCCTGAGAAATTTGGAGCATATTTGGATATTTCCCTTCAACGTGACGTGAATTATTCAACAATACCGTTAATAAATGCGTGTTTCGGTTGCAAGAGGGGTCTAAGACGAGGAGGCTAGGAGACGTAATGTTAGTTGCGAGTGCAACTACAACTAGAACCAGCTCGGTGGTTCCCAACAAAAGGAGCAATTACTTCATGGATGGAATCTATGACGTTACGACACTAACCGCTACGCAATACATGATCGTCAGCGGTTTCTTGTCACTTGGCTTTGCAGCAATGCTAGCCACGACAATTTACCTTTACCTTAGCCAGGCCCGCGTACTTCCTAAGTACCGTCAGGCAATTGTAATTTCAGGAACCGTAACACTGATCGCGCTTTACCACTACTGGAGAATCTTCGATTCCTTCAAAGCGGCTCACATGGGTGGAGAAGCGTTCAACGAGGCATACCGCTACGTTGACTGGTTACTAACTGTTCCACTATTGCTTCTAGAAACAATTGCAGTACTTGCCCTTCCGGCAATACAGCGCAAGTCTCTGGTTTCAAAGCTAGTTCCAGCATCTGCTGCAATGATCATTCTTGGTTACCCGGGCGAAGTTTCTTCAGACATGATGACCAAGGGAATTTGGGGCGCACTTTCCACAATCCCATTCCTATACATCCTTTACATCTTGTTCGTTGAGTTGACAAAGGCACTAGACAAGCAGCCAGGTGACGTAGCCGCAACTGTAAAGCGTCTTCGCCTATTGCTTATCGCAACCTGGGGTGTCTACCCAATCTCGTACCTACTTCCAATGCTTGGCATTGAAGGTGGAAATGCATTCGTAGGACGTCAGGTCGGTTACACCGTTGCTGACATTCTTGCTAAGTGTCTCTTCGGTCTAACAATCTACAAGATTGCTCGCCTAAAGAGCGCCGCAGACGATGCATCATACGCATCAGCTGAAGGTATGCACTAATTAACTAAAACTAAAAACCCCCTAGTCAATTGACTAGGGGGTTTTTAGTTTGTTTAGTTTAAAGCGTCAATCAAGGTGCCTTGCAAATACGTTAAGTAGTTATACAAATGCATCCCTGGTTCATCGCCGTCAAAATCAAAGTCGTCGTCATCTGATATTTCCAATCGCGTTCCCAGAACAAGGCGTAAATCATTCAGCGATTTGAGCCATGATTGCGCTTCTAGAGCACTAACTTCTGCTGGGTTTGCATTGGCCTGTAGCACTTTACGCACATCATTTAACGCTGTTATTTTCTGTTGCCTTAGATCCTGTTCAGTGAATCTGCGAAAATCGGCACTCGCATGCTCATCTTCGGAATAACCATCTGGGAACAATCGTGCAAGCGCAGGATCCTGGGAAATTTGCGTTGAGCCATTCATACCCAACATGAGTTCTAGTGGATCACTAGTGTCCTGGGAAGTTAGTTCATCCAATAATTGTTCTACTTGATCAAATAGTTGCCCAAGAACCTCGCGCTCACCGATATTTAAAGTGAGCGTGATTTGACCATTAAGATCTGACTCAAACACGCTATAGATCCTTTTGGAGCGTCGCCCAGAGGCCGTAGGAGTGCATTGCCGCTACGTCGCGCTCCATTTCCTCGCGAGAGCCGGTACTGACTACGGCTCGGCCTTTTTCATGCACATCTAGCATGAGGCTTTCAGCTTTTGGTTTGTCGTACCCAAAATATGTCTGGAAAACGTAAGTTACATAAGTCATCAAATTAATGGGGTCATTCCAGACCAGAGTGATCCAAGGAACATCAGTTAGCACGTTGACTTGGATGTCTTCGATCGGCAAGGCGCTCATAAGCCCATTGTCTCATGGAGAAAGTTAGCTAGTAACTTTTACCTGGATTCTGGGAATAAATACAAATGAAATTAGCCCAACGATCGCGCAAAAAATCCAAATACTTGTAAAGGTGCTACTAGTTATTTCGGAATTAAGGCTTGCCAGCGACAACAAGGATCCTGCAATTGCAGTTGCGATTATCACGCCAAAAGAATCAGACATTTGAAGGGCAGCGCTATTTCGGGCATGTTCTTCCTCAGCAGACTTATCCAGCAGAAGAACTCCTAAAGTTGGAAAACAGATTCCCATCCCAAAAGCTGAAATTCCCCAAACCAAGCTGGCCAGAAGTGCCGCCATGCCAATCGAGTTGGGAACGAAAACAGCAACAGGGATTAAGGCGATTCCAAGTGTGGTCATAAGGACGCCGACAACCAAGATTTGCTCCCGGGAAAGCTTGAGTCGGTGACTGCCCTGCAACCAAGAACCAGCAAACCAAGTGATAGTTGCAGCAGTTAAAACGCCACCAGATAGCGCAACTGATACGCCACGAATTTCTTGCAATGCCAGGGGTACATAAATCTCAGCCGCAAAAAACGCGCCAGCAACTACCCCGCGCATTCCCACTACTGCTGGAATTCCTGGCGCGATTCGCAGAAAGCCTTTTGGCATTAAAACCGTGGTGGCCCAAGCAGCAGTACTGAGTGAGAGGATCGCAATTAGCAAAATGTTCAATGCTGGCCAGCGCCCAACATGAGATGCGCCACCTTGGAATAGGGCAAGTGCTGCAATGGCAACTAGCACCGCGACTATTTGCTTCTTCGCATCGGGTCGTACTGGGGACGGCACGAGTGGAAGTTTATTGAGTTCTGGAATGAGCAACATTGTTGGAATTACTAAGAGAAGTGGCACAATCCAAAATGTCATTCGCCAGGAAGAGATTTCGACTAATAACCCAGCCAGCCCAGGGCCAATTAAACCTGGGACAACCCAAGCAGCGGCCAGCATGCCAAGCGCCTTTGCGCGCAAAGCTTCTGGATACATTCGGCCAATGACCACATACATGGTCACCAAGTCCAGTCCCATTGCAAAACCTTGCAAGGAGCGCCCCACAGTAAGCACCGCTAGATTTGGCGCAAAGCCAGCAACGAGTGAACCGACTGCCAATGTTGCGACCGCAAAAATAACAACTTTTGCTAACCCCAATTTGTTTGCCCATAATCCAGCAAATGACATGCCCAGTAACGAGGCCATGGTGAAACTTGTAAATGTGACTGCGTAGTTGCTGATGGCATTTAAGTCAGTAGCGGCAACCGGCATAACAGCCGCAATTGCAATTCCTTCAAAACCAAAAACACTTACCAGGGCAACGATGCCGATACTTAAGCGCCGATATTCAGGGGCCCAGGGCGTAACGGTCATTCGGAATTGTCGCTGTTGTCTCCACCCATTGGCAAGCCCTCAAAAATTGCTTTGCATTGTGGACACACAGGAAATTTTCCAGGATCGCGATTCGGGATCCAAACTTTTCCGCACAATGCGACAACTGGCGCACCCATCACAGCACTTTCTACAATTTTGTCTTTGGCAACATAATGCGCGAAGCGCTCATGATCGCCCGCTTCTACTTGCTCTTCGACGCGTTCCTCGATCAGTAAGCCACCATCGGTGCGAGTATCTTCAGCCATGCTTGTTAGCCTAACAAACTAGGCAGGAAGGGCTTGCAGACGCTGCTTTAATTCAGCTAATTCAGTCTGCAGCTCGGCAGGTACTCGGCCATCAAACTGTCCGAAATATTCATCAGTTGAATCACATTCAGCAAGCCAACTGCCTTTATCAACAGCAAATAGCGCAGCTAAATCGTTCTCGGAGATTTCTAAACCATCGAGGAGTAAGTCTTCTCGAATTGGCAAAATCCCAACTGGAGAATCAATGCCTTCAGCGTCATTTTCTAGGCGGTCTACGACCCAAGCAAGCACCCGAGAGTTCTCACCGAATCCTGGCCAAATGAAATCACCGGCATCGTTTTTTCTAAACCAATTAACTTGGAAAAGTTTTGGCACGTTTGCAAATGTGCGACCCATGTTGACCCAGTGGCCCCAGTAATCAGCCATGTTGTATCCACAAAACGGCAGCATCGCAAATGGATCGCGGCGTAATTGACCAAGGCCACCTACCGCTGCTGCGGTCATTTCAGAGGAAATTGTGGCCCCCATGAACACGCCATGGTTCCAACTACGCGCTTGCGCTACAAGTGGCACATTTGTCGCGCGACGACCGCCAAATAAGATCGCAGAGATTGGTACGCCTGCTGGGTTTTCCCATTCATCGCTAATTGATGGGCATTGCTCGGCAGGCGCGGTGAATCGGGAGTTTGCGTGCGAAGAAACTTCTGGCGAATCTGGCGTCCAGTCATTTCCTTTCCAGTCAATCAAGTGTGCTGGTGGCTCGTCAGTTAGACCTTCCCACCAAATGTCGCCATCATCTGTGAGTGCCACATTTGTGAATAAGGAATTGGCATACAGCGAGCGGATTGCGTTGGCATTGGTCTTCATACCAGTTCCCGGTGCTACGCCAAAGAACCCAGCTTCTGGGTTAATTGCATACAGGCGGCCATCTGGGCCTGGACGCATCCAGCAAATGTCATCGCCGATGGTCTCAACTGTCCAGCCCGGAATTGTTGGCTCCAACATTGCCAGATTTGTTTTGCCACAGCCTGATGGAAATGCTGCTGCAATGTAATGAGTTTTGTTTTTTGGTGAAGTTAATTTCAAAATCAACATGTGCTCGGCTAACCACATTTCATCGCGCGCCATAACAGATGCGATGCGAAGTGCGAAACACTTCTTGCCAAGTAACGCGTTGCCACCGTAGCCAGAACCGTAAGACCAAATTTCGCGCTCTTCAGGGAACTGCACAATGTATTTAGTTTCGCTACATGGCCACGTAACATCTGCCTGACCTGGCGCAAGTGGCGCGCCGACAGAGTGCAGCGCTGGAACAAAGTCGCCATTTTCGCCAATTAAATCAAGAGCGGCCTTACCCATGCGAGTCATCATTTTCATACTGATAACAACATATGGAGAGTCAGTAATTTCAACGCCTAGTGCACTGATGTCAGAGCCAAGTGGTCCCATGGAAAAAGGCACAATGTACATAGTGCGTCCACGCATGCAACCTTTAAAGGTTTGGCGAAGGATTGTTTTCATCTCACTTGGTTCCATCCAATTATTGGTTGGACCTGCATCTTCTTCTTTAATGGAGCAAATAAAAGTGCGATCTTCTACACGAGCAACATCGCTTGGATTTGAGCGAGCTAAAAATGAATTTGGACGCTTTTGCGAATTCAGCGGCGTCAAAGTCCCACTTGCAACCAACTCTTGGGTTAAGCGATTCCATTCCTCATCCGAACCATCACACCACGAGATGCGATCGGGAGTAGTCAGCTCGGCAACTTCTTGCACCCAAGACAGCAACTTCTTGTTTTTTGTGGGTGCATCGGCAAAACCTGGAATGGTTGTACTACTCATGAGCACTCCTTTAACGGCTAGCCCCGGTCGAGGCATTAATGGGTTAACTCAGAATGCACCCTAAACGGCAAAAAAACTAACTTAATAAGGGGAAAAATGTGGGAAAATTGAGGGTTGTGAGTAAACACACACGCCATTTCTAGGCACTTGTGATTGGTGTGGCTGGTGTTCCTAGACTGGGGTAATGGGAATGCCTATAAACTCCGCGCTTTTGCGGGAAAACTCTGACACTCTCATCGTGGTTCCGGTGTTTGCCGAGGCTTCAGTGCTCGCAGAAGTCGTCACTGAATTGGGCCAGTATTTCCCAAATATCTGCTGCGTCGACGATGGCAGCCCCGATTCCTCTGGTGTGATCGCTTTACAAGCAGGCGCCCAAGTAATTTGGCATCCAATGAATCTGGGCCAAGGCGCTGCGCTGCAAACTGGCATCGAAGCAGGAATTGAAAATACGCAGATCCAATATTTTGTGACTTTTGATGGCGATGGCCAACACTCACCTACTGATGCATTAGAGATGGTAAGAACCCTGCGCGAAAATGAATTTGATGTGGTCTTTGGTTCCCGATTCTTGGATGAACGCACCGAATTAACTTTTGCAAAACGGGTAGTTTTAAGAATGGCTATCACCTACACCAATTGGTTAACTGGCCTGAAACTAACGGATGCCCATAATGGACTGCGTGCGTTTAATCGAAATGTGGCACAGGCAATCAAGCTCCAGCACGATGGCATGGCTCATGCTACGGAAATCGTGAACCAAATAAGTAAGGGTGGCTTTCGTTATTGTGAGCGCCCAGTCCACATTGTTTATACCGACTATTCCAAGGCAAAGGGACAAAGTCTTTGGAATTCCGTTAACATTTTATTTGATTTGATATTGAGGTAACTATGCGCATTGCTCAACTGTTCTTAATGGTCATCATTCTTGGCCTACTTTGGTTTGCCTTGCACCACCGTTCCTCAACTGAAGCCCGGGCATTTCGCCGAATTGCATTCTTGGGGTTAACGCTTTTGATAGTGCTAGCCGTTTTGTTTCCAGATGTGCTAACGGAAATAGCAAATACTTTTGGAATTGGTCGCGGCGCTGACTTAGTCATTTACTTGGTTTCAATTGGATTGCTATTTTTCTCGGTTAGCGCCTACCTTAAATTTGGTGATATGGATCGTCGAATCACCCTGCTATCGCGCCACATCGCACTTCTGGAGAGTAAAGGCGACATGGGACAGATAGACCCAGAGGATTTACCGAAAGTCTGATTTCATAAACACAAACTTCCCCTAACATAAGTACATGACTTTTGATGTAGCACGCGTTCGTTCCAATTTCCCGTCCCTAGAATCTGGGGTTGCCCACTTTGATGGCCCTGGTGGCACTCAGACACCACTTTCAGTAGGGCAAGCAATCTGTAAAACCATGACGGGTCCACTGGCGAATCAAGGCACGCTAACCCAAGCCGAACGCAACGCCGAAGCAGCAGTTGATAACGCCCGAAGCGCAATGGCTGACTTACTGGGTTCTTCGCCAGAGGGTATTTTCTTTGGTCGTAGCATGACGCAAATTACTTTTGATATTGCTCGAACTCTTGCCCAGAATTGGGGACCAGGAGATGAAATTGTTGCTTCTCGTTTGGACCACGATGCAAATGTGCGACCTTGGGTGCGTTTCGCCGAGCAAAGTGGCGCCACACTTCGGTGGATTGAATTTGACCCCACAACCGGGCACCTTGATATTTCCGATGTCGAGTCCGTTATCAATGAGCGAACTAAGTTGGTTGCAATAACCGCAGCTTCGAATCTAATTGGTACCCGACCAGACATTCCTGCCATCAGTAAAGCGGTGCATGCAGTTGGCGGGTTACTTTACGTTGATGGCGTTCACAACACACCTCACGCTGTTGTCGATTTTGCTGCAATGGGAGCTGATTTTTATGGCTGCTCACCTTACAAATTCTTTGGACCCCACATTGGTGTAATGACCGCATCTCCTGCACTCCTAGAAACATTGCACCCAGACAAATTGCTGCCTTCGACCGAAAAAGTGCCAGAGCGCTTTGAGCTAGGAACCCTGCCATACGAATTGCTGGCAGGCATAACAGCTGCTGTTGATTTCATTGCTGACATGGTGCCAAGAACGGGTTCGCGCCGGGAACGAATCGTTGCCTCACAAACTGCAGCCGATGATCATGAGCATGCCTTGAATCATCGCTTGCGTGAGGGTTTACAGGCTATGGATAATGTCACGCTTTATAGCAATGCCCGACAAAAGACTCCAACTGAATTATTTAGTTTGGCTGGAATTAATTCTGAGAGAGTTTACGAATTTTTAGCAGAACGCAAAATTAATGCGCCAGCAGATAGCTTCTACGCAATTGAATGCTCTCGTCATCTTGGCCTTGGTGATGATGGCGCAATCCGCGCGGGTCTTGCCCCTTACAACAACGTGGATGAGATCGATCGACTACTTGAAGGTCTAGCTGACGCTAGCAGCAAACTCTAGGTACTTAAGCAACAGAGATTTGATCACCAGCAACAGTAATAGCAATTTTTGCTAATCCTGTGGCAGTAAGACTCTTTGCGGTGGCTTCATCTGGTTCGCCCGTTGCCAAATCATATTTGGCACCATGGCACCCACACTTAAATGCATTTGCATCTGGATAAGCATCGACAACGCAACCTTGATGCGTACATTTGGAACTGTAGGCAAGAAAAGTTCCAGCAGCTGGTTGCAATAAGAAGCCAGGTAACCCACTGTTTGGATCAGTAAATTTAAAGGCTGAACCAACCGGGACATCTGCTGTGGTAGCGATGACCTTGGTTGTTGGCGCCGCTTCCGCGCTTGGGGTGGCTGACTCAACCACACTGGGTTGCGCGCTATCTGTCTCTGTCCCGCAAGCGGCTAAGCCAATTACGACAGCGCTCGCAGCGCCTACTTTAAGTGCATCACGTCTTACATATCGTTGAGTCATAGTCATATTCTGACATTAAACCAAGAATCTGGCTTGTCAGGAACCTGCGGTACACTTAGCCCATAACTGAATAGTGGTGGTTACAACCTTCATGTAATCCCGCAAGCCATGGGGATGAACGGTTTCGACTTTGGTAGTCGAAATGGGAGAAGCGAGCCGAGAATGTTGGTCATCTCGTAAACGTCCAGCAAAAACAATAAGTGCCAAATCAAACCGCACTGATTTCGCCCTAGCTGCATAAGCTAGCCTCGAAATCCGCGAGACCAGGGGCGTTCCCGCTCTGGATCCTCGCGTCATTTAGGGAACTTACCAACGGAACCGGTCGCGGGTTCTGACGGAAAATCTAACAGTGACTGTGCCTGTCGACATCTTGTTTGCGTGAACGTCGGGGCAGAGAAAAGCTAATGCAAACTGCGCTCGGAGAATTACCAAATCTTCACCTAAGGACCCGGGTTCGATTCCCGGCATCTCCACTAGAAAACGCTATGCCCATGATCGGGCATAGCGTTTTGTAATATTGGAAATAACAGCGGGAATCGGGAGGAGGAGCGAAGCTCCGACGGCTCCCGGCATCTCCACTAGAAAACGCTATGCCCATGTTCGGGCATAGCGTTTTGTAATATTGGAAATAGCAGCGGGAATCGTGAGGCCGAAATCCACAATTATGGATTTAGGAATAATGGAAATGGTTGCGACGGCTCCCGGCATCGGGCGTTTCCAGCCGACCTCAAACTAAAAAATTCAAATCAAAAACTAAAGTCGAGGTTGCTAAGTTGGATATTGTTACCGGACATTTTGACGGAAAGTCCCTTACTGCTCAATGAAACAGATTCGATTTTAATTCCATTAGGCAGTGTCAGGCCTATTTGGCTCTTGCTCTTAATTTCATTTTGAAGATCAGCAGGTAATGATGAAGCCGAAATTTCATTGCCCAAGATAGAAAAGCTCTGAAGTTCAAAATAGAGCTGGCTATCTGAATATTTTGGAATCAGTGCCGCAGTACCCAGTCCACCTGCTCCGATAGAAACTTCCAAAGTGTTTCCCACAATCTGTACATCATCAAATCCTGATGAGTCAACAATTGTTGACGCAGGAACAGTTGCCGTTACTTCCAAAGAGCCAACCAGGTTTGGTTTTGCTTTACTGATATTTGATGCAGAAATATCTAGCGAAGTCTCAGTGCCGTTCTCTTTAAGAGCAAAACTCTCGATGTTTATGTTCACTGATTTGATTGAATCAGAAGTGATATTTCCAAGCACATCAGCGAATGGAATAGAGACACTAATACCCGAAGCTTTGGGCATCTCTTGCTCGACTCCCGCAGTTATCTGAGATGAAATGTATTGTTGAACCCCTAGTAATCCACCCAAAATCAATAATGCGGTTGCCGATGCTGCAATAATTATTTTGGTTTTCATTTCTTTATTTTAGCAAGGCAGGGATAAGCCTAAGTTCTAGTGACTGCTCGGGCTTTCTTAATCTACCTACAGGCAGTTCTGGCTAACCACTGACGCAATATTGTTTGCAAACTTTTGTGAACCAGCTGGTAAAAAGTGTCCTTCGTCTTCAAAATCTGAGGCAACGAATGTTGATTGCTGCGCATCGATGTAAATCGCGCCGGAGCGGGCGGCCTCTTCCTTCATAACGGAATTCAATCTTGTAACCATCTCGATCAAGTCTTTGTCTCGTACAAACGGTATCCAGCCATCGGATGTTTCACTTGTTAAGGCCGCCTTATTAAGAACCTGTCCAATAAAAATTGATTTAGTACCGCGCGAGGTATTCAGGGCAATAATGCTCTGCACATTTCGGCGAAGAATTTCTTCAAGTCTTGGGTCTGCCCCAGTGCCTGGGCTTGTCGGTGCGTCACTTGCTGCCACTGAGGAAGCAGGCGGACCAAAAACTGTGACACTTCTTAGGATCGTCATTAGCGGTGAAAAGCGACCTTCTTTTCCAACCTCTAAGGCACCAACCTGACCTGGCAGATGCCAATCTGCGTAACCTGGATCTAAGTCCGGTAAGTAAGCTCCTTGCGCATCATTCCAACCCTCGTAATACAAGGCACAACTAGGAGTAAGTCCGTTGACTTGATCGTAGAAAAGCGTCTGAATCAAATTCTCTGATGTGGTGTAGCCCGGAACGCCACGATTAACTATGACCGCTTTGTCATTCAAAAGCAGGCTCAATTGATTTGGCCAAGTCTGCTCATCACTTACAAAAACATCGTAAGTAGTTGAGCCACCATATGCCGAAATAAGTTTTTTGCTAGCGAAATCTTCCGGAGTTGGTTCCGGTCCCCTGGTACCAAAAGATGTGTGAGAAATGATTCCGCCATCGGGTGATTTACCTACATAATTTGGAATGGGCACGCCTTGTAATGAAGGATGTGCCTCAAATCGAGAATTCTTGCTGGCTGGTAATAAATTCCCAGGAAGCGATATTCCAACTTGGTTGGCGTAATGCGGAACGAAAGCTAGTCCTAATTCCAGGAACATAACGATCGAGAGAAACCATGAAAGCCTTGGCTTTCGTGCGAACAACACTGCAAGGATTCCGATTATCACTAGGTAGGTGAAAAAAGTTCCACGCGGAGCGCCAAAAAATAACTTGTCTGTGACAATTAGCGCAATGGTGAAAATGATTACCAACGAAAGCATGAAAAAGGCGAATAGCGCTGGCAGTGCGATAGAGAAATTGTATGGCGCTGCCATTCCGAAGTACTTTGCAATGCGCCCCGAAGATGCATCCGCTTCAGTTGGATTGGTTTCGTTAGTCGAGCTCATATTTATCCTTGTAATCCTCAATCAAATGCGCTGGCTGCTTTGATCTATACAAAATCGAGTTGCCAATTGCTAGCAAGTCTAAGCCTGTACCCATTAAGCAGCGAAACGCATCTTCTGGAGATTCAACAATTGGTTCGCCTCGAACGTTAAACGAAGTGTTTACCAGCACCGGGCAACCAGTTAACTCATTAAATTTAGAAATGAGGGCGTGGTAGCGAGGATTAGTTTCGCGGTGCACGGTTTGAATTCTGGCTGAATAATCAACGTGAGTTACAGCTGGAATATCAGATCGCCGAACATTAAGTTTTTCAATTCCGAACAACGCTTCCTGTTCGGCAGTCATTTCTTGCTTTTTACTTTGCGCAACATCTGCAACTAAAAGCATGTATGGCGAATCTGTGGTTATGTCGAACCATTGACTTACATGTTCACTCAGGACACTTGGCGCGAACGGTCTAAACGATTCCCGAAACTTCACTTTTAAATTCAAGGTTTTTTGAGTGTCTGAATTCCTCGGATCGGCCAAAATAGAACGATTGCCAAGTGCTCTCGGGCCAAATTCCATTCTGCCCTGGTGCCAACCCACTGCTTTACCGCTAGCAAGTGCTTGGGCTGTCTCAGTAATTAGCTGCTCATCATCGACAGTTTCAAAAACTGCGCCAAGGTCGGTGAGTCTTTGTTCGATTTCACTCTGACTAAAACCTGACCCCAAATATGACCCTTGCATGTCATTTCCAGTCGTGTCCACGGTTCGTGATTTGTTGAGCATTAAATAGTGAACCGCTAAAGCTGCGCCAAGAGCGCCACCCGCATCGCCAGCAGCTGGCTGAATCCAGATGTTGTCAAAGGAGCCATCGCGCAGGAGTTTGCCATTTGCCACGCAATTAAGTGCGACGCCGCCAGCTAAACATAAATTACGCTGACCAGTTTCCTTGGCAATCGATCGACAAAGCCGAAGTACTACTTCCTCGGTGACTTCTTGAATTGAGGCAGCTAAGTCCATCTCGCGTTGAGTCAAATCAGCCTCAGACTGGCGAGCTGGTCCGCCAAAGAGGTCAGCAAACTTCTTGTTGGTCATTTTCAATCCGGCGGGATAATCGAAATATTTCATGTTCAAATGAAAACTGCCATCTGGCTTTAAATCGATTAAGTTATCCAAAATTATCTGGGTATAAATCGGCTTACCGTAAGGAGCCAGTCCCATTACTTTATATTCGCCAGAGTTAACCTTAAATCCTGTGAAATACGTGAATGCAGAATACAGAAGTCCCAATGAATGCGGGAAGTGGATCTCTTTAATGATTTCTAATTCGTTACCATTTCCGATTGCAAGTGAAGTTGTTGGCCATTCGCCAACACCATCCATTGTCAATACAGCTGCGGACTCAAACGGCGAAGGATAGAAAGCACTGGCTGCGTGAGACAAGTGGTGTTCACTGAAAAGAATTTTGGAGTGCCAATCAGCATTTGAATCAATGTGAGTTTCGAGAGCCTTGATTAAGTTTCTTTTTTGAAACAACTTTTCTGTCAACCAAACAGGCATGGCCATCAAGAAAGATTTGAAGCCTTTTGGAGCATACGCCAAATATGTTTCTAAAAGTCTTTCAAATTTCGGAAATGGTTTTTCATAGAAGACCACATGATCAATATCTCCGCCACTAATGCCGGCCTCATCTAAGCAAAACTGAATTGCATTAAATGGGAAACCCAAGTCATGCTTTTTGCGTGAGAAGCGCTCCTCCTGGGCAGCAGCAATAATTTGCCCATCGACTAGCAGGCAGGCTGCTGAATCATGATAAAAGGCAGATATGCCCAGAATCTTCGTCATGGTTTAGAAAAGAGTGTAAATAAATGGGGCGAATACACTCGTTTGCGCAAGAAGTAGCAAAAGTGCAAGCAACAACATCACAGAAATGATAGGGAGAAGCCATAGCTTTTTACGGCTCCGGAGAAACCGAACGAGTTCACGAAAAAAATTCATTGCTTTTCCTTTTTATCAATTTTATTTTAGTACTGATTACTGAAGGAATCCGCACTTATGCGCGGGGTTTCCCTCAATTTCCAGTATGAATCCCTTTTACTTTTCCTGATTAATAGGGCGTCTCTGCGAAACAATCTCATACCGAGCGAGATTGGGGTGAAAAGTAGAAAGAAAATAAATGCCATCTCAATTGGCGCAAAAACTTTTCCAAAGTAGTAACCCAGTGACATCCAAAATCTATTGATTCCAGTAAGCAGATTTGGTGCTACCACTACGAGAATCAAGTGGATTGCGGCCAGTGATAATAAGGTGACATTGACTGCTTGCGGCCAATCTCTTAAGAATCCAATAGCTGCGACAGCGAGCAGAACCGATCCCATTTGTCGACCGAAGCGTTTGTTATCTATCTTCGGCCTATCCATTCATCGTGCCCTTCTTTTCCAGCAATTTCGGGGTTTATCGCGTGCCTGCTAAGCGTACCAGTACCACAAATCATGGCAAAAAGTCCCACGCTGATGGCAGATAAGAGATTGTTAAAAGTCTTTAGCGCAGGCAATTGGAACATCGAAGTTGCGACTTTAATTTAAACCTTCAGATGTTAACTAACGCTTAACTCTAATAATTAGCTAATGCCAGGAGGGCGCTAGCACTCACGCCTAGCCTATTTAAGTCCAGAGCTCCGCTGTAAATGCCATAATTACTTGCTTGCCCAGTGTGGGAGTATTGCCAGAATGTCCAAGCAAGTTGGCAGTTACTTGATGTCCAAACTGTCACGAGGCAAGTTCCGTTTGTTAGTGCACCTGGGTTATTACTGCTCGTTAAGTTCGCGACCCAAAGTGGATAGTTTCTTAATGCAGGGTCCTTCAAGTAAGAAGCAAGAAAACTCAAGTTTGAATAAATCACTGGTGCTCTACCAGATTGCGCACTTGCTGTTGAAACAAAGCCATTTGTAAATGCAGTGACGACTGCTGAAGGTGTGCTCGATCCCCCAGCCAAGCTGAAGCTTTCGATGTCAAGTGCAATAGGTAGTACACCTGGTTTATAACCACCCAGTGCATTCAAGTTGCTTACTGCGCGATTCGCTTGGGCGGCGCCTTGGGCATAGGCACTTTCAACCGTGCTACCTGCAGAAATCAAAGCTACGTGATAAATCCCAGTTAAAATTCCAGCTTCTCGGGCTTTCGGGAAGTCCACACTCGCCCATCTGATCGCTTGCGCGTTAGGTGCCTCACCGCCACTTGAGCCCTTTATATATAAGAACCTAATTCCAGCGTCATACATTTGTACAAAGTTAATATCTCTATTTCCTGGGTGCTGCACATATGAAATGTCAGCGCCAAGGATGGTCCCCGAATTTGGCAGTCCAGCTAAAACTAGGCGGCGAATAACTGCCTCTTTCTCATTCGCTAATGCTTGGACTTTAGCCACGTTATCTTTTGCAGCTTTAGTTTTAACTGCCAATTCAACGACCAGATCTTTTGCTTTATCACTTGTTACTTTTATGTCTTGGGCAATCTCAACACTTGCTTGAACTTTTAGATCTAGTTTTACTTTTTCTTCAAGTAAAGTCACTAACACTTCACCTGCATTGTCCAAGGCAAAATTTAAGGACTGTAACTTAGTTGTGATATTGCTTTGGGAATCTGAACTTAAAATTACGTCTATAACAAGCCACTCTTTGCTGACCCCCACTTTATATAAAGTCCGCACGATCTCATCCAACTGTTGTTGGTCCTTAGCGATGTTTGCTGTGAGGACTTCCATTTCGCCCTGAATTACTGCAAGTGCAGCCTGAGCTTCTTTCAATTGTGAATCAATTTTGGCTGAAGCCGCTCGCGCTGTGGCTAACTCTTTTTCCACAATAACTAGTTGGTTTTTCGCTTCTGCTAGCGCCTTCATTGTTGCAGCTAATTCGGCGCGGGCATTAGTCACTGCCTCATTTGCCCGGGCTGGTGGTGAGGCAATAAAAGTCAGAGCTAGGCAGAGCAATAAAAATCCCATGACTACCGGGATCGGTAGCATTCGAAATGTTTTAATGGGATTTTGTTGCATAACTTAAGTTTAACTTACTTACTTCTTAAACCCCTTGATTAAAGTTTGCAAGCGAGGCACTTACGCGAACCGCTGATTACAGTTTACGAATCACCTTGTGCTGAGCTGCCTGTGCCAGCGGGCGAATTACCATTAAGTCGATATTGAAGTGATGCGGCAACATAACGCTCCACCGAACGGCTTCAGCCACATCTTCTGCAGTCAATGGTTCAGCCACACCTTCGTAAATTTTTGCCGCGCGATCTTTGTCGCCGCCAAATCGCTTAACAGCAAACTCATCGGTCTTAACCATGCCAGGTGCTAACTCAACAACACGTACTGGCTCACCGGCTAGTTCTAATCGCAAAGTTTCTGCCAATGCTGCAACGGCATGCTTGGCAGCGGTGTAGCTACCACCATTTTCATAAACAATTCGTCCAGCTGTTGATCCCATCAAGACGATTGTTCCTTCGCCAGACTTAATTAAAGCTGGGATAACGGCCTTAATGCTTCGCAATGCGCCAATGACATTTACGTCATACGCCTTAATCCAACTCTCCACATCAGCGTCAGCAACGCTTGTGCCATCAAAGGCACCGCCAGCATTTGCCACCAGAACATTTACTTTTTTATCGGCTAAGTGCGCAGCCAGTGCGTCAACACTTTTCTGGTCAGTCACATCCAATTCCCAGGCATGGATTCGATCGTCAGATTTTGCCAGATCTGCCAACATGTCAGTTCGCCTAGCTGCCGCGATTACCTGGTAACCCTCTTTAGCCAATGCGCGCGCGCTGGCTGCCCCAATCCCGCTGCTAGCACCGGTTACTACTGCATACCCAAGTTGATTCATTTCCCTATTGTTTCCTATCTAGCCCAGTTCGCAAGCAAGAACCCTAGGTAAAATGCAAAGCAAGCCCTACTTAAATTCAAGGAGATTGCAATGACACGTGAGTCGATAGGCACAATGATGGGATCCGACCCAACTGGAACTTTCATGGGAATCCCGGCTGGCGAACTCTCTGACGTGTCTGGTGGCTCAGTGATTTTTGGAGCTCCGTGCGCGACTCCATATCCATCAGTTGGCGCTTATTGCAAGGATGCCCCAAACGCTATTCGAAGTGCAATAAGTATGTATCAAGCAAACATTTCTCACATGGATTTTGATTTAGGCGGACCTATATTTCCAAACGGAGTTAATGCCATTGATTTGGGAGACTTAGAATTTTCCGAATCCGATAGCGCCGGCAATCGCGAACGAATAAGAGCAACCACTGCGGGAATTATTGAACGTGGCGCAGTTCCAATTGTTATAGGTGGCGACGATTCAATTCCAATCCCAATGATTGCTGCGTTTGCTGAAACTGGCGAATACACAGTTGTGCAAATAGATGCCCACATAGATTATCGAGATGAAGTTGGTGGCGAGAAACTTGGCCTTTCCTCTACTATGCGCAGGGCATTTGAAATGCCTCACATCACTGGCTTGATTCAAGTCGGACAGCGCGGAATTGGTTCAGCTCGGCCACAAGATTTTGCAGACGCAAAGGCGCACGGCGTTAAGTTTGTTTCAGCGCGCGAGGTTGCGGCAACCGGAATTCAACAAGTGCTCGATCTAGTCCCGGCCGGAGCAAAAGTAATTATTGACTTAGATTGCGACGCACTAGATCCATCCATAGTTCCTGGCGTGATTGGCCGGGCACCTGGCGGCCTAACATACTGGAATGTCGTTGAGCTACTGCACGGCATTGCTGGCAAGGGAAAAATCGCTGGCTTTAACTTAGTTGAATTTATGCCAGCAAGTGATGTGGACGAAATTGGTGCGCTAAATAATGCTCGTATCATTTGCAATGTCTTGGGGCTTATAGCTCGCCAAAACTAGTTAACTATCCAGCAGGAATAGGATTCGCTTATGGGAAATCCAGTCATTGGTCTAACTACTTATCTCGAGCCTGCCAAGTGGGGCGCTTGGGATATGCCAGCTGCACTGATTCCTTGGAACTACGTCGCCAAACTTCAACAGGCTGGCGCGTCCGTGGTTTTATTGCCACCTGATCCGAACACCCATGATGCAATGTCTCGGTTAGACGGACTTGTTATGGTCGGTGGAGCCGACATAGAACCAGCGCGTTACGGCGCTCCGCACCAGGAAGGCACCGACAAGCCTCGCACTGATCGCGATGCCAGCGAAATCGGTTTGTATTTAGCTGCCCGCGAAAAAGGAATTCCAGTCTTTGGCATTTGTCGGGGACTTCAGATTATGGCCGTTGCACACGGCGGCTCATTGCATCAGCATCTACCTGATGTTGTGGGCAATACATTGCACCGAGACGCGCCCGGCACTTTTAATTTCCACGGCGCTACGTTTACACCGGGCAGCTTGATTTCTAAAATCGTCGGCGCTACGCAAGTTAAAGTAAATTCCAGTCATCATCAGGCCGTTGACTCCCCTGGCGATCTCACTATTACTGGCTTAGCAGAAGACGGCACGATTGAAGTTTGCGAAGTCCCAGAAGAGGCCTTTGTATTGGGTGTGCAATGGCATCCCGAGTTCAGCGACGATGAAGCTATCTCTGAGAATCTTTTTCGCGCTTTCGTAAAGGCTTGCGCAAGTAACTAGTTAGCTAGTTCGCTCTTTACTGCAGCAACAAAATCTGTAACGTCCTGCGCTGTGGTGTCCCACGAGCACATCCAGCGCGCTTGATTGATCGTGTGATCCCAAACATAGAACTTGGCAACTTGTTGTAGTGGCTCAATGCTCTTACCTGGCAAAATTGGAAACAGCGCATTTGCTTGTGGCGCAACGACTTCAACACCCGGAATGTCTTTAATACCTTGATATAAACTTTGCGCCATGGCATTTGCGTGGTTAGCGTTACGCAACCAAAGGTCATCCTCAAACATGGCAACAAGTTGAATCGAAATAAATCGCATCTTGCTGGCTAACTGCATTCCCGATTTACGCAGGTATTTAATGGCTGGGACTAATTCAGGATTTAGGATAACGATTGCTTCTGCGCCCATAGCGCCATTTTTGGTACCACCCAGCGACACTGCATCTACGCCAACATCTGTTGTGAACTCTCGCAGCGAAGTTCCAAGGGAAGCTGCTGCATTTGAGATGCGCGCTCCATCCAGATGCAAATACATTCCTAAGCCATGAGTGTGATCTACTAAAGCCTTTATTTCATCGGGGGTGTAGACCGTTCCGTACTCAGTTGAATTAGTGATTGAAACAACTTTTGGTTGGGCTCGATGTTCGTTACCAAAACCCCAGGCTTGCTTATCAACTAATTCGGGAGTGAGTTTTCCATCTGGTGTTTCAACTTGCAGCAACTTCAGGCCAGCAACTTTTTCAGGTGCACCACCTTCGTCAACATTGATATGGGCGCTCGTTGCACAAACTACGGCTTCCCAGGGTTTACACATAGCTTGTAAGGTCACGACGTTTGCGCCAGTTCCATTGAAAACCGGGAACACTTCGGCGTGATTACCAAACTTATTTTTGATGACGCTAGTCAATTTTTCAGAGTAGATATCATCGCCATAGGCAACTTGGTGACCATCATTTATTTGCGACATGGCAGCCAGGATCTCTGGGTGAATACCAGCGTAATTATCGCTGGCAAAACCGCGCCAGATTCCAGACACCATGTTAAGTCCCTTTACTAATTGTGTTTGCCTTGACTTCTAGTTATAGCGGAGTTACGTAAGCTCCGCTGATTCCACCATCAACTAGGAAGTTTGAGGCAGTCATAAATGAAGAATCATCACTAACTAGAAAGGCCACAGCAGCAGCCATTTCTTCTGGTTCGCCAAAGCGTCCCATCGGAATATGAACTAGCCGGCGCGCAGCACGCTCTGCATCTTTGGCAAAGAGCTCCTGCAGTAACGGTGTATTAACTGGGCCAGGTGAGAGTGCATTGATGCGAATTCCTTCTCGCGCAAACTGAACACCAAGTTCGCGAGTCATCGCCAGCACGCCACCTTTTGAAGCGGTGTAAGAAATCTGGGAGGTTGCTGCTGCCATAGTTGCTACAAACGATGCGGTGTTGACAATTACGCCTTTACCTTGACGTTGCATGTATGGAATTACTTCCTTGCAGCATAAGTAAACCGAAGTTAAGTTGACTTCTTGAACTCTGCGCCAAGCGTCAATTCCAGTTGTCAAAATTGAATCATCATCTGGTGGCGAAATACCGGCATTATTGAATGCGATATCAACCGAACCGTAAGTGTCAAAAGCAATTTTGTACATATTCGCCACGTCATCCGCGCTAGTCACATCTGCCTTAACAAAAATTCCACCAATTTGAGCGGCAACTTTTTCGCCAGATACTGGATCTAGATCGGCAATCACAACTTTGGCGCCTTCTTCGGCTAGCCGAATTGCAGTTGCTTTACCGATACCGCTGGAGCCGCCAGTAATGACTGCTACTCGATCTTGTAGTCTCTTCACTTTTCCTACCTTCAGATTGGTTTTGCCATGAACTTCAAGGCCCGGTGCCTCTAGTTTAGTTACTGGCTAACTTGCTTAATCTTGCGTACTAATAAATACGTTCTTGGTTTCCGTGAATGCCTCAATCGCATTTGGCCCTAGTTCACGCCCAACGCCAGACATTTTGAATCCACCAAATGGAGTCCAGTATCTAACTGCCGAATGAGAGTTAATTGATAAGACACCAGAGTCAACTCCTCTAGCCATCCGAATAGCGCGACCTACATCCCTGGTCCAAATGGATCCGGCAAGACCATAGTCGGTACCGTTTGCAAGTGAAATTGCGTGGGCTTCATCCTTAAATGGGACTACGACACATACTGGTCCAAATATCTCTTGTTCGTATTGTAAATCGCCTGGCTTAATTGGTGCCAAGACAGTTGGTGGGAACCAAAAGCCTTTACCGGTTGGCGCTTCACCCTGGAACAAAATCGGCGCACCAGCTGGCACAAATGACTTGACCCGATCGCGCTGGACGGCGCTGATGAGTGGACCCATGTCAGTATCTTCTGAACTTGGGTCTCCTACGCGAACGCCTTTAACTGTTGTTTCAATGTGTGCCAAAACTTTGTCATAAATACTTTCCTGCACCAAGATCCGCGACCGAGCACAGCAATCTTGTCCAGAGTTATCGAATACTGCAAGTGGGGCAGACTTCGCAGCAGCTTCCACATCAGCATCAGCGAAAATAATGGTTGGACTTTTTCCACCAAGTTCAAGTGTCACGCGCTTTAAGCGCTCAGCCCCAGCTCGCATAATTCCCTTGCCAACTGGAGTGGAACCAGTAAACACAATTTTTTGCACATCAGGGTGTTCTACTAAATGCTGACCAGCTACTTTTCCAAAGCCAGGAACTACATTGAAAACATTTTCTGGAAGTCCGGCTTCAAGCGCGATTTCTGCTAAACGCATCGCAGTAAGTGGCGTTACTTCGGCTGGCTTCAAGACCACAGCATTACCGGCGGCAAGTGCTGGTGCAAATCCCCAAGCAGCGATTGGCATCGGGTAATTCCATGGGACGATGATTCCAACTACACCAAATGGTTCGTGAAACGTAATGTTGATTCCACCTGGGACTGGAATTTGTTGGCCAATCAATCTTTCAGCGCCACCTGCAAAATAGTTCAGAACGTTACGTACGTTTTCAACTTCCCAGCGTGCGGTGCCAATTGTGTGACCAGCTTCAAGTACTTCTAGCTGAGCTAGCTCTTCCCCGTTTTGCTCTACCAACAACGCAAACTTACGTAACACATTCGCTTTGTGTGCTGGCGCAGTATCCCGCCAGGCCGGCCAAGCTTTTTTGGCTTTGGCCACCACATCGTCTATTTCTGCCGCTGATGCCATGTGAACGGTTTTTACGACGTCCTCAGTGGCAGGGTTTAAAACCTCGAAAGTATCGCTCATTTTGCCTCATTTAAGTTAACCAAATTCTTACTAAACGAGCGTAGTGGACAACAGTTAATTGGCTAAACCGCATGAGCAAAAGCCAGAAA
>JBEEND010000022.1:0-31884 GCA_041192345.1 Actinomycetota bacterium | reverse complement strand
ACTGTGCGCGATATTTTGGGTTCGTTGGGCTGGAAACCAAAGGAACCAGATAGTGGCAGATCAGCGCGCGAAACTTGGGAATCGTTAAACACAATTGTCGAGCTGGCAGATGATTTACATGCCAAAGACGCAGCGGCCCAGTTGCCAGATTTTGTTAAGTCACTGGATTTACGAAACGAAATGGAATTTGCGCCAAGTGCAAATGCGATTACTCTGGCTTCGATTCATTCAGCTAAAGGCCTGGAGTGGGAAGCAGTGTTTGTCGCCGGATTGAGCGAGGGTCTGCTGCCAATTTCACACGCAACCACGCCAACGGAATTTAACGAAGAACGCCGACTTTTGTATGTGTCAATTACGCGAGCAAAAACTGTGCTTCGCCTATCTTGGTCCAAATCTCGACACACTGATGGAAAAGGATATCGGGAGCAATCAACATTGCTCCGAGACTTAAATTTCTAGTTAGATACTTTGTCAGCGAAACCCGGAACCCATTGCGCAAACTCATCGCGCACTGAAAACTCTGATTCCAGCTGGCACAGAACGCCAATGCTTCCCATCCAAACCCGATGGATTAAAACGTAGTTTGGTGGCAAATTAATTTTGGTTCCAATTGACCAATCCGCATTTCGTGGATCACTTGTACGCTGAAATTGTTCCCGGATCCAATCGCGACTGTGCTTAAAAATTTCTACTTGCGCCGGTTCAGTAAAAGGGCCCAAATAATCCAGCAATGACTGTGCTTCAAGTTCAATTCCTGGGCGGATGAAACCTTCTTCACGTAAACCTGCAACTACCGTTTCGGCATCTCCAACGAGAGCGATTTTCAGCAAGGTGCCCATCGCAGCAGGAAGGCCAGCAGGCAGGAGCGCAGTCGCTCCAAAGTCTAGAATCGCCAATCGACCATCTGGCATTACTTTGAAATTTCCGGGGTGTGGATCAGCGTGCAGTAATCCAACCCGACTAGGAGCAGATAGCAGGAACCGCAAATACATTTTTCCAAAATGATCGCGTTCCTTTTGGGTACCCGATTCAATTAACCGAGCTAATGATTTACCTTCAACCCACTCGGTGATGATCACATTTTCTGCAGCTGCCAGCACATGGGGCACGAAGTAATCAGGATCCCCGTCAAAACCGACAGCAAATTTGCGCTGCATTTGTGATTCATGCAGGTAGTCCAGTTCTTCGGAAACGCAGTCAGTCAATTCACGCAAAATCGATCGAACGTCAATTCCAGGGAAGAACCCAGCGAATAATCTTCCAAACCGCGAGAGTTGTTGTAAGTCAGCCAGCAATGCTCCAGATGCTCCGGGGTACTGCACCTTCACTGCAACGTCTCGGCCATCATGCCAAATGGCTCGATGAACTTGACCGATAGAAGCAGCTGCGGCGGGCTCATCATCGAATGAAGTAAATCGATCTCGCCAGTTTTCCCCTAAGTTTTCCGCCAAGACTTGATGTACAGATTCAATTGCCATCGGTGGCGCAGAGTCTTGTAACTTCGTTAGTGACTCTCGGTATGGTCCAGCCATTTCATCAGGTAAAACTGATTCAAAAACACTTAAAGCCTGACCCAGTTTCATAGCGCCACCTTTAAGTTCACCTAAAACGTTAAAGATTTGCTCCGCAGTTTTTGCTTGCGTTAAGGCCGTGACATCCTGCGCTGACATGCCACCAAGGCGCCGGCCAAGTCCAAGGGCGCGACGACCCGCATGCCGTAACGGCAGGGCGGCCATTCTGGCGCTGCGATTTATGCCACTTTGGGAAATTTCACTCACCCCTAATTGTCAGCCAGATAGGTCTAAGCGGCATCCGCAGGCGGGGTGAAAGTAGGTGGGATAGGTCTCATCCTGACTGGCTAGCAGACCTAGTTGCGTAAAACTGGAAGCCGAATTCGCTGGAGCATCCGCAAAGTCTGCATCAACCCAGCGATTTAGGGTCGCTTGAATTAATAGCGCAGTTCGGATGATTAGTGCAATCGGTGCGGTATCTACAGCGCTATGAGCAGCCACTTGAAGTTCTATCCGTGGCCAAGCGGGGTCTTGATCGCAACGGTGCAAATGCAAACATCGCAGGCACGGTTGTTGTCCGGGGGTAATTATTGAACTAATAAGGCTCGCACTCGAGCTGGTTGCTGCGAATAAATACGAGATGTCCTTGGCGGCAAATGTGTCAGCACTTGTGGCAGCAATCCAAGGAAAATTTGCGCGTTGATCAGGAAGCAAAATCTCAACCCTGCGTAGCGCTTGAAATCGCAATGAGTTCTTATGTGAGGATGCTCCGCGAATCATTCGCTCCATCAAATTTCGCACAGTGTGATCGCGTCGATTCCCAATGTCTACACGCGAGGCTCCCCACGGGGTGAGGTCATCTTCCCGAACTAGTTGCGAATCGCGCACCGTGATGTTTGGATAACCTGAACTCGCCAGCAATAACGCCAAGGTAGTACCAAGACGACCGGCACCATGAATCGCAATTTCACAGGCAATGCGCGCTTTCATGGCTTGATGACTTCCAACCGTCTCGCGATTTAGATTCAATCTCTGGAGCCCACTTACTGGATTTTTGTCATCATAAGTTTGGGTTGTTGGACCCGCGGTGAGTAAACCCAAGTTTGCGAGTCGAATTAAAAAATTTCGACCAGAACTTTCGGTGAAGCCAGCTTGATTTAGTTCCAGACAGATTTGTGCAACAGAATTATTCCCCGAAAGTAACTGGAATATTTGTTTGCCGATTTGCTTATCTAAAATTATTGCCGAACTTGGGTTGATTCCAATTTGAATTTGAGATTCATTGCGTTCGAAGAAGTGCACCCCTGGTGCCAGTTGTGGGTTTGAAATTGTCATGTCCAAAGTTTTGTAAACCTGGCCTGTGTATCAAGAAAACGATCCACATTAGCCATGTGCTATTTCCCAAAATTGGCTGTTCAATGGCAACGCTGCTAGAAGAAAATTTGACCCGATAATCCTTAAGTCCGGTATTTCGCACCTGGAGCTAGAAGTATTTTTTACACACAGGTAGTGGACAGCGTTTTGCCTGATTAAGCGAGGTATTCAGTAGGTCACAAGTAGATTGTCCCCAACTTGTTCACCATTAATCCCCAGCCAAAGTGGCATATGTCCCCAGTTAATCCCCAGCATTGTCCACAGCTTCATCGATGAGATTTGCAGTTACGTTGCGCAGACGCATCAGATACCCGTAAGTTTTCGCGTGTTGAAGCTCTCGAGATAACGAGCCGACATTCGCAAGGGGAAGGCGAATGTTTGAGCACGCGGCTCGAGAGCCTCAACTTTTTTATTGGCAGGCTGGACTAGCCTGAGATACATGCCCAGCTCAAATCAACCTTCGTTATTTGATTCCGAAGCGTCTTCAACAGAACTGGATCCGGCTGAACCAGTTGAGTTTGTCTATCAGCGCACTGATTTAACAAAGGTAGAAGTGCGCCGCAGTAAGCGGGCAAAGCGAAACGTAACTGCGCATCGAGATAATGAAAAAACGGTCGTGACTGTGCCAACAAGAATGGCAAAGCGAGACATCGCAGACTATGTCAATGAATTAGTAACCCGGCTAGATGATCGCGACGAGCGATCCACTTCGCAAGCCTTACTTGAACAGCGCGCCCGCCGACTATCTAAACAATATCTTGGGCAAGATTTATTTGAAACTCATTTCGTTCCCGTATCAATTCGCTGGGTCACAAATCAAAATGCTCGTTGGGGATCTTGTACACCCAGTGAGGGAACCATTCGACTATCGCATCGCATGCTTCGCATGCCCGCATATGTGATTGACTCCGTAATTGTTCATGAGTTGATCCATTTATTAATCGCAGATCATAGTGAAGCTTTTTACGAACTAATGAATAAATATTCAGACCAGGAAAAAGCTAAGGCGTACCTAGATGGATTTTCGCATGCCCAGCAAAATTATTCGCCAGAATAACCAGTTACTAATTTGTAATTAACTTTCAGAACTAGAGTCTGGCTTATTTTTGTCAGCTTCAATGGCTTTGTTTAGTTCGGCCATTAAATCTTCGCTGCCTGTAGCTAAGAATGCATCGATATCATCAATGTCACTGTCCCGAGGAAGTAAGTCTGGGTGCGACCAGAGCAAATCTCGAGCCGCGATTCCTTGCGTATCCGCCAGGCGTTGCCAAAGGGCAGCAGCCTCGCGCATTCGCCGAGGTCGCATTTCTAAACCGATAAGTTCGCCCAAAACTTTTTCTGCGGGCCCTCCCGAGGCACGGCGTCTGCGAAATACTTCTTCAAGGGCGCTCGCCGAAGGAAGTCGAGTACCCGCGGCCGCAGTCACAACTACATTGACCCAACCCTCAATTAGCGCGAGCAGGAGTTCAATTCGAGTCAGCGCCGCAACTTGCGCTGGTGTCTTTGTGGGTTCAAATAGCGATGAAGTCATCATGCTATTTATGCTCTCGGGATCTCTGGGATCAACTTGGGTCATAGCTTGCTCGATTGCGGAAGTATCGATTTGCACGCCCCGTGCGTAATCACAGATCGCAGCCAGAAGTTGAGATTGAATCCAAGGCGCTGCCGAAAATAACCTTTGATGCGCCAGTTCTCGAAGAGTCACATAAAGGCGTGCATCTGATTCATCAATTGATAAACCTTTAATAAACGCATCAACGTTAGTTACTACTAATCCAGGTTTGCTCGCAGCAGCCAGTGGAATACCAACATCAGAGTTACTCAGCACCTGCGTGGTCATTTGTCCAAGTGCCTGGCCAAATTGGGTGCCAAACATTGTTGCTCCCATTGACTTGGCCATGGCCATTAATGGACCCGTGATGGCGGCAAAGTCTGGCGAAGCCAAAGTTTCGCGAAGATTTTCGGCAACTTCAGGCGGCAAACTTGCAAGTAGTTCTTCTGGAAAAGTTACTGCGCCGCTTTCGTTGCCGGAGGGCAACATCCCTGTCATTGCCGAAGCAACGCCGTCAGCAACGGGTTGAACCATAACTTTCCAAGTGTCGAAGGAATTCGCGAGCCAAGCACTGCGGGTAACGGTATCTATGGCGTGCCCAGCACTTGGTAAGGCAGTTACTTCATTTAGCCACAAGTCAGCAAGATCAGCCGCTGCTCGTAACCGTTCTTGATCAGCGCTCGTGATAGCAGGATCACCGGCGCTTTTAAGAACTTCCGCGGAAGCAGAGTGCGCGCTGGTCCAATTGACTGACCCGCCTGAAGGATCGCCACCATTGCGCAACATGCGCCCCATGTTTTCCAACATGTCAGCTAACTCATTTTTGTCATCACCACCAGGTGAAAATCCAAACGGAATACTCATTTTGCCCATTCTTGTTCTGCTTCGTGCTTTTAAGGTTATGCCCAGGACTGGGTTTCCGAATGCATTTTTGATCTAGCCCTGGGCGAACACCCAATAAATATTTATAACGTACGCTTGGTTTCTTAAGGTTTTAATAACAACCACCAGAGGACGGCCTCGCCAATGCGATCGAAATTTAAGCCCAAATTAACTGGGACACTTTTGATCTTGCTCGGGATAGCTATGTTCATTCCCGTTCCATACGTATTGACCACCCCTGGACCAGTTTTTAACACAATTGGAAAAGTCGCTGACACCGAATTAATTTCAATTTCAGGAACACAAACTTTTCCAACACAGGGCGAATTAAATATGACAACTGTTCGGGAAACTGGTGGGCCACAAGAGGGACTGGACTTATTCCAAGCAGTTTGGGGCTGGTTGGATCCCGACAGTCGCGTAGTGCCGCGGGCGTATCTTTATCCCGAAGACCAAACAGAAGCTGAAAACGCTGCGCGAAGCGCCGAAGCTTTTAGTACTTCGCAAAGTTATGCGATTGCTGCCGCCATGAAATATTTAGATAAACCAGTGCTAGAAACGATCGTCATCACAAGTGTTGGCGTCGACACCCCAGCGCTGGACAAGCTTCGTGCTGGCGACGAGATCATCTCAATCGATGCTGTTGAGATGGCTTCGCCCGAGCAAGTCGTTGCAGCCGTTCGAGCTAAACCAATCGGAACTGAGTTGGTATTTGTTGTCAATCGCGAGGGTACCCAGTTGACCCAGATTGTTACCTCCATACCAAAGCCAGATGACGCAGGAACTGTTGAGGATGAATCAAAAATTCCCTACATCGGCATTGGGATCGACCGAAGTTACGCCGCTTCCTTTCCTATCGACTTTGGTGTCTCTGGAGTTGGTGGCCCCAGCGCGGGATCCATGTTTGCAGTTGGCATCATTGACAAGCTCACCCCTGGCGCATTAACTGACGGCAAAATTATTGCTGGCACCGGAACTATTGATCCAATCGGAAACGTTGGGGAAATAGGTGGCATCCAGCAAAAACTTGTTGGCGCCAAGAAGGCTGGCGCAGTGTTGTTTCTAGCACCACAGGGCAATTGCAATGACGTGGTAGGACACATCCCTGATGGTTTAACGGTTGCTTCAGTCGCGACGCTTGCGGATGCAATAACTGCGATTAACAATTTTAATAATGGCCAGCAAGTTAAGCCTTGCACCGGCAATTAGAAAATATCATCTTGAATGTGTGTGGCGAAAACTGGCATCGCATAAACTTGGACAAATACAGATTGGATGGCAATGAAAGAAATTTCGGCACTTGAACTAATGGCGATTTACCGCAATGTCTCAGTTGTGGACGTACGCGAATTTGATGAGTATGTAGGCGGGCATGTTCCTGGCGCTGTTCATATTCCGCTTTCCACTATTCCATTACGTTTTAGCGAACTTGATAAAGGTGTTACCCAATACTTGATTTGCGAAGTTGGTGGGCGTTCGGCGAAAGCTGGTTCTTATTTGGAGCAACAAGGTTTTGACGTTGTAAACATTGCAGGTGGTACTGGCGAGTTGCGAATGATGGGCACACCGCTAACTATGGGAGAGCAAGCATAATTTCAGTTGAGAAGCTGGCACACCATAGGAAACAGATTTTTCTAGTAATACCGGATTTGCCCTAGTCAGCAAATGTCGCAGCAAGAGCTTCGTTAAGTCGCGTTACAAGGTTGGGTGCGACAGCAACTGCATCTGCGGAATCATGAGTCCGGTGCCTAAGGGCATTTAAGTTTTCACCGGTTCGTAAAACTGCACTGATGATTCGCACATCTCGGCGATCAGGATGATCAGCAGCGGCCTGTACCAAGGCAGAGTCATCTGTTGCTGGTAAATCTGATTGTGCGCTCGGTGGCAAAACGATTCTTTCGAGCGCAACTATTGCTCCAGCGACATCCTGCGGCCAGGCAATAGTTGCGAGAAGTTCATCAAGCTCCAAAGTGTCTTCGAGCTCTTGTTCTACGGAGGTAAGGGGCATTTCGGCACTTATTCCCAGTTCGCTTGCCACTTGCGGATTGGCGGCCAGCAAGCTAACCGTTGGAACTAAGGCAAAAAGTCGCACTGGCTGATCCCAGCCAGCGCTGGCAACGTGATCTTCAACTTCTCGAATTAGGGCTTCGAGGTTTGAGGCAAAATCCATAGGGTAAGTCTGTCGTATGTCGCCTGCGGTTAATCAATGCGAGGCATTTCAACGTAAGGTATTTCAGTGAGCATAAATCAGGAACGTCCCCGTCGCAGTCCTCTAGGTGTAACTTTTGCGGTCCTAGCGGCCCTGTTTGTGGCATTTTCAACCTTCGCGGGTTACTACACCGACTGGCAATGGTTTGGCTCAGTTGGGCGCACTGATGTTTACACCCAGCAACTGGTAATCAAGGCCACTTTGTTTTTAGCTTTCACCGTGCTGACTGCTCTGAGTTTGTGGGGCGCTGCAACTTTGGCGCATCGCGCCCGACCTCTTAACCTGCCGGCTACACCCGAGGAATTTGCGCTAGCTAAGTATCGCGAAAGCTTGGATCCGTTTCGTCGATTGCTGTTTATCGTTGGACCGATCGCATTTGGTGTACTTACTGGAATTTCGGCAGCAAGCCAATGGAAAACTTATTTACTTTGGAAAAACTCAACTCCCTTTGGGCAAGTTGATCCGCAATTTGGAAAAGATATTTCGTTCTACGCTTTTGAATTGCCATTCCTAAGATTTTTCCTAGGATTTGGTTTTACGATTTTGATTATTTCGCTAATTATTAACGTTGCCATTCATTACATTTATGGCGGCTTGCGCATTAGCTTGTCCCAATCAACAGATTCAGCGCGACGTCATTTGATGTTTTTCTTGGGAACTTTGGCGCTACTGAAAGCCGCAGCTTACTCAATTGATAAGTACGCTCTAGCAACTAAGTCAGATTCTTTAATTACCGGACTCAAGTACACAGATGTGACTGCGGTAGTGCCAGCGAAAACAATTCTTACTTACATTGCATTAGCGACTGCAATATTGTTTTTCGTTTCAATTTTCCGCAAAGGCTGGTCACTGCCGTTTATCGCATTCGGCGCAATGCTTGGTGCCTCACTTGTTATTGGTGGACTTTACCCAACCTTCGTGCAGCAATTTCAGGTCAAGCCTTCAGAATTACAGCGAGAAGCTCCTTACATTCAGAAAAACATCGACGCGACAAGAACTGCTTATGGACTAGATGATGTGAAATTCTCAGATTATGCAGCCATTGATAATCCATCCCTGGCCTCATTGGCAGAAGATGCAGGGACACTAGGAAACATCCGCTTACTTGACCCGGCAATAATTTCGCCAACTTTTAGACAGTTACAACAGATTCGTGGTTTTTACGCTTTCCCTGATGCTTTGGACGTAGATCGCTACTTAATCGATGGGATTAAGCGCGGGTTAGTTGTCGGCGTTCGCGAAGTCAATCTAGCTGGCTTAGCTGCTGATCAACGTAACTGGTTCAACGACACCATGGTCTTCACTCATGGTTACGGTGTGGTTGCTGCTTATGAAAATACTTCAGCAAGTGATGGTGAACCAGATTTTGCGGAAAGTAACATTCCGCCAGCTGGCACGTTAGACATTGAAGAGCCGCGAGTTTATTTCGGTGAGCAATCTCCGGAGTATTCAATTGTTGGTAGTGATGGAACTGCTGGACCACTTGAACTGGATTACCCAGATGATAAGAGTGCCAATGGTCAAACTAACAACACTTACAGTGGCACAGGTGGCGTGGCTGTAGGCAATTTTTTGCAGCGCACAATATTTGCACTTGATTATCAAGATCCAAATATCTTGCTCTCTAATCAAATTGGCACAGAGTCAAAAATTCTTTACGACCGCGATCCAATGACGCGTGTTTCTAAAGTTGCGCCTTGGCTGACACTTGATGGGGATCCATATCCAGCTGTGATCGATGGCAAAGTGCAATGGATCATTGATGGTTACACCACATCAAATAATTACCCATACGCAGCTCGAATTTCCTTGCGTGATGCAACTGCAGATTCGGTAAACAGCCAATTTACTGCTTCACCATTAAGTGCTGGAAACATCACTTACATTCGTAATGCAGTGAAAGCAACAGTTGATGCCTACGACGGCACTGTCACAATTTACGCATGGGATGAATCAGATCCAATTTTGCAAACTTGGAGTAAAGCCTTCCCTGGAGTTGTGCAACCAAAGTCGGCTATTCCAGCTGGAGTTTTGGAGCACATCCGGTACCCAGAAGATATGTTTAAAGTCCAGCGCAATGTTCTTTCCAGGTATCACGTAACTGACCCACAGGCTTTTTATTCAGGTCAGGACTTCTGGATCGTTCCAGAAGATCCAACTAAGCCAACAGTGGGACAGCCGCAACCGCCTTACTTCTTGACGCTTCAAATGCCAGATCAAAAAGCACCATCGTTCTCGTTAACGTCAACTTTTGCTCCGACTAATCGTCAAACATTAGCTGCGTTCATGTCGGTTAATGCTGATGCTGGCGATGACTATGGCACTATTCGAGTTTTGCAACTGCCGCGAAATACCACGATTCCGGGACCGCGTCAGGTGCAAAACAACTTCGAATCTGATCCAGAAGTTTCAAAGCAACTTTCACTTTTGCGAAGTGGCGGATCTGATGTCCAGTTAGGTAACTTGCTTTCGCTTCCAGTTGGTGGCGGGCTGCTTTACTTTGAACCGGTCTACATCCGCGCTGCCCAAGGCGAGGGTTATCCACTTTTGCGAAAAGTTTTGGTGTCCTTTGGATCTAAAGTTGCGTTCGAAGATGACTTAGAAACCGCGCTCAGCAAGGTGTTCACTGGACAATCGGTTTTGCCTGAAACACCAACTGAGCCAGGGGCCCCAGCTGCTCCAGTGACCACGCCTACCGAAGATCTGGCTAAAGCCATTCTGGATGCGAACAAGGCGTACACAGATGGCGTAGCTGCACTGGCTATTGGAGACTTCGCAGCGTATGGCAAGGCGCAGGCTCGCCTCTCAGAAGCGCTGCAACGCGCTACCGTGGCGGGATCTAAGATCTCGGGGCAGAGTTTGGAAGTTACCCCAACACCGTCAGCCACGCCAGTTCCTTCCCCGTCACCATAGGGGAGTTAGTAGGAATCAAATACTTAGAAGGGCTCCCGAAAGGGGGCCTTTTTAAGTTAGTGGGTGGTGCGATTCGGGGTCAGAGCCGGGAGCGAATCGGGGGCGAAACGTGGCGCGAATCGGGGTCACCTGGGGACAGGAACCCTCCTGGTTTGCGGTTACACCCGCAAACCAGTCGTCCCAAATCCTGGCTCACTTACTTAGATAAAAAGAAAAAGACACCTGAAGGTGTCTCTTCTTTTTAGTAGCGGGGACAGGAACCGTCAGGGCTTTGCCCCTCCTCCCAAATCCAAAAGCCGCCAAAAACGAAAATGAGAGCCCCGAGGGACTCTCATTTTCGTTAGTAGCGGGGACAGGAACCCTCCTGGTTTGCGGTTACACCCGCAAACCAGTCGTCCCAAATCCTGGCTCACTTACTTAAATAAAAAGAAAAAGACACCTGAAGGTGTCTCTTCTTTTTAGTAGCGGGGACAGGATTTGAACCTGTGACCTCTGGGTTATGAGCCCAGCGAGCTACCGAGCTGCTCCACCCCGCGTCGGTTTCCCAAGGATACGCGAGAAAATGCGGGTATCCAAATCGTGTTCAGCGAGTATCAGTCGCTCAAAATTTCTGTTATTTTTTCGGCGTCTCGCAAAATCGAGCCACCAATCAACAATGGCTGGGTATCGTCTAGATTTCGCAGTTGCGCGATTGCTTTTGTACGCTGATCCTGCCATTGATCCAGATCCTCACGCTGCAGATCTGATGGATTTTCCTCGGCGATATCCGCTTGATCCGAAATAACTTCAGCGGTCGCGCTGAGCACTCCAGCCAGCGCAGTGGCGAGCAATGCGGGAAGTTGATGCGAGCTGCCCGAAGTCAAAACTAGTTCACGACAGATGTTTAGCAGAGTATTTGCAGTTGCCTCTGTCATTTGAATTTGCGCAACGACTGCCTTAGCTTCTTCGTGATCAATAGCTGGGGACCAAGCTGAACCAGCCAGCGCAGATTGGGCATTGGACTTAATGTCGTCAATTTCATTTGCGATGAATTCAGCGCGCACTAACCACTTGCCGGCAACTTTTGGATCAACCACTCCATCATTTTCTGTGAGTGCTTTGGCAATGCTATTTAGCAAAGCAGACATTGCGTATGACTGTTCAATACCTGCCATCAAGGCGCGGTCTTGGGGTGAACCCTTTCGAACAAAGTAAGAAACAAAAGTAGCAAATGTGGCGCCTAATAAAACTCCGAAGAATCGTTGCTCGAGTGAGCTTGCAGTGATGTTGGGACCAACAACCAAAATTACGGTGACAACCAGTGCAATCGCACCTTCTTCACCTAATTTTAAAAGTCGAGCGGCAGCAAAGCAGATGAAGATTGCGATAAACACAACTATGGAATTGAAGCCAATTAATTGTGAAGCCCCATATGCAACGGTGCTGCCTATGATCACGCCAATAATCTGGAGAAAACTTTGCTGGGCAGAGTCATGAAAAGTATGACGAACGGAAACCACAGCCGTGATTGCAGCGGTGATACCAGAAACGTTAGGCAGATTTGCACCGATGAAATATGCCATGGTGCCGGCGATGGTAGTTAATACCGCGAGACGGAAGTAAGGCGCCGCAATAATGTCTGAAATTGTGACATTTTTGCCAGCAATATTTCGAGGTGTAAAGAATTCCTTAACCCGGGACATAACTTACTTTCTGCTTGATTCAGTTCAATTCTACCCATATTCGGACATTGAAGAATTGAGCAGAATCTAGAGGGTTACCGTTGCAATTTGGGATTGTGAATCTGCAGCAATCACAACATTCATACCATCGGTTAACTGGTCATATTCGGCCTGCGCCAACTCGACAATCGGCATACTGATGCCATAAATTTCTGCCGATACCAGAGCGCCAATGACCAAAATGGTGTCGCACTGCAGCATGACAATACCTAATGGCCCATCGCCAGTTCGAATCAATTCGGCCAAAACTGCCGTAGCTGAACTAGATCCGCGCCCTGATGGCATAACCAGAATCTTGTTAGTCATTTTTGCTTTGTGTTGCGCGTGGTGTACGTCGATAATTTCGCCATGATGGTTTACCCCACCCCAAAAAGAAACAGGTTCGGTTAAAACTAAAACTTCACCACTAGCTGCTCCGGGGTGCGAGGTTTTACCGGTCAGGATTTTTGCCACAATTAAGACCACAAACTTTCATCTCGGACAACGCGACCTGCGCGCGCTGATGCGACGCACTCCACCAAACTACCCAGAACAACGTCTATTCCAAGGTTGCCTGGTGCGTACCATGCCCACTTACCTGAGTTAGTCATAACATTTGTGACATTTCTTTTTAGAACAGGCGTGACGTAGGTGCAGGTATCCGTCAACACGCGGCCACCAGCGTTAGTGAATACATCCAGGTAACCAAGTTCTTTAGAGCGCGCTAAAACATCACGGCTGGTTGAAACATAGAAATCAATATGCTTCGCAAATTTAGGACCATCACCAATTGCTTCGGCAAGTGCTCTAAATTCATCAACGGAAAAATGTGGCGTACCTAGGCTGACAGCATCCAACTTGTCGCTAGTTGTCGTGCTTAGTTGATCGCGGGCTTCTCGAACATCCTGCGCAGTAATAACAATGTGCTCGGCGTTGGGCGCGATGATTGCTGCCAATGTTGGTGCTTCAGGGGTAATGCCCACGACGTGAAATAACCCAACGCCGCCGGCAGATGCACTCGTTGCGCCCATACCCTTTAGGCGATCTTCTGTTACTCCACCATCAGCTAGATCACCTGGTAAGCCGACCATAGCGGCAACTCGAGTGCCGGCTTTGTTTCCAAGCAATACTCCAAGGGCGGCCCAAGGCGCATCTTCGGAAAACATTCTGGAATCAATCTCGGAAAAATCTAAAACTAAAACAGCTTTTCGCGCTGCGTCGTGATGCAATCCGCCAAACGGCACTCGGCCAGTAACGGCAGCCGACAAATCTAAGAAATCCCCGTACCTGTCAGATCGCGCGCCGAGCACGGAGTTCACAAAAGCGATGGCATTTGATTCAGCCCAGGCAACGTGACTTCCAAATGCTGGGCGGTGGCCAGCTTGATACGGCGCACACGACCAAGTTGGTTCGCAACCAAGTGCACTATGAGCATCCATAAGTCGGCGGCCATGCGCCATAGTAATTTCATCACCATGCACCAAAGTTGGATGAAGTAAATCCAACGATCCAACATTTGTCGTTGTTTTAACTTTTACTTTGCCGCCAAGTGCGACAAGTTTTTCGGTAAAGTCCAGACCTGCTTCGCCGTGATACAAAGTGCCATCCGCATGTGCTGATTCAATTTCAATTAGCTTTTCCGCGCCGTTTGCCTTGGCAACGCCAACAATTATTCGCATGCACATCGCAACGGCTTCACCATGCTCGCCAGCAAGCATGGCACTTTCTTCCTCAGTTAAGGCAAGTTGAATTGGTGCAAGCGCCATGTATTTACTCCATATTGATAAGGTCTTTTAACTCTACAACCTTGGTTATTGCCTGCCTTTTAGGACACTTGTTGGTCAAATCTAAGTCGCACTTCGTTTAATTATGAAAATAACCAAGTGGTGAACTTCTCGAAAGTGATTTAAAATTGAGTATGAAACTTTCTAAGCCACGTTCGCTTTACTTCACATCAATGTTTATTCTCGTTGCAACTTTGGGCTTGAGCGCCTGCACATCCAGCAATGAAGCCACTTCGGATAGTTCCATGGGAAGTGGCGGAATGATGGGCACCGATACCGCGAATGAGGCAGGAGATTTGTCACAAGCAGATGTAATGTTCCTGCAGATGATGATTCCGCATCATGAGCAGGCCGTTGAGATGTCTACGCTTGCTGAAACTAACTCAACTAATCCAGAGGTGCTAGCCCTTGCAGCTCGAATTAAAGCAGCGCAGGGTCCAGAAATTGAATTAATGTCAAAGCTTCTTACTGACGCAGGTCAAGCAATGATGATGGATCATTCCATGGGAGATAACGGCATGATGGGAATGGATGACATGTCGGAACTAGCAGCAGCTACCGGAAAAGATTTTGACGTGCTGTACTTAACGGGAATGATTGCCCACCATGAAGGTGCAATTGACATGACCAATCCAGTTGCAAACAGCGAAAACATGGATGTTAAGACCTTGGCTGAAAACATAATTACTTCGCAAACTGCCGAAATCGCTGAAATGACAAAGTTGCTCGCCACACTTTCCTAGCCATACGGCACAATGACGTTATGACTTTAGTTACGCCAATAATTTTGGATTGTGACCCGGGGCACGACGATGCCATGGCTATTCTCCTGGCAGCAGCTCATCCCTCGATTGAGCTGCTTGGAATCACAACTGTTTCAGGAAATGGCGCACTTGAAAAAGTTACTTACAACGCGCAGCGAGTTTGCGCTCTTGCCAACATTGTGGTGCCAATTGCAAAAGGCGCAGCAGATCCAATCGCCGGTAAGGCAAGTGCTGCGCCAACCATTCATGGCGTCAGCGCACTTGATGGTGCGCAACTTCCAGAGCCCACATTTGAACTAAGTGAGCTATCGGCTGTTGAACTGATTGCAAAATTAGTTACAGAATGTGATCGCAAAGTCACGCTAATACCAACTGGACCACTAACTAACATTGCAATGTTTTTGCAGGCACACCCTGAACTTCATGATCGGATCGAACATATTTCATTTATGGGTGGCAGTACCGAGCGTGGTAATTGGACGCCGTATGCGGAATTTAATATCTGGGCCGATCCAGAAGCAGCCGACATAGTTTTGCGAAGTGGTCTGCCCTTAATAATGTCAGGATTGAATATCACGCACCAAGCCCTGGCAACCCCGCAAGTTCTAGCGCGAATATCAGCGCTAGACACCGAATTAGCTCACACCATTGTGAAACTTTTGAATTTTTTTGCCGAAACTTATCGTGACGTCTTTGCAATGCCAGATCCACCAGTGCATGATCCGGTTGCAATCGCAATAATCATCGACGCTTCAGTTGCAAAGTTAGTTTCTGCGCCAGTTGCAGTTGAAATGACTGGGACACTGACTCGAGGCGCAACGGTTGTTGACTTGTATGGAAATACTGGTCAGCAAGCAAATGTAGAGGTAGCAATGGAACTCGATATTGAAAAGTTTTGGGACATGATGATTTCAGCGATAGAAACCTTAGGTTCAAATTAAGTTGATCAATCCGCGCCATTAACAACAAGCCCGTATTGCCCCGCTAGAGTAATTCTTGTGACGCCACGACAACTCAACATGTACTTCTGGACCTTTATGTTTTGGGGTTTATCCTTTGTCTGGCTTACCAAAGTTGTTGAGACATTTGGCTGGGTGGGCGGTGTAAGTTTTCGAGCTTTTGCGGCAGTCTTAGTACTTTTAGTACTGGCGAAAATAATGAAAGTTGCCCTGAATTATCAGCCAATTGACACGAAACACTATGCGATTTTGGGCGCAACTTCAGTTGCAATGAACCTCGGTGGCATGACTTTTGCACTTTCCAAACTGGGAACTGCGTTAACTGCAATATTGGTCACGACAATTCCGCTATACAGCGCTTTGATCGAAAGAGTTTGGGGCAAAGAAAAGCACACGCCACTTATGATTCTGGGGTTATGGATTGGCTTTGGTGGCGTCGTTATTCTCATCGGACTGTCGTCACAGGAAATGAATAAGGATTTTCTACTTGGATTTTTAGGCTCAACTATTGCTTCTTTTGGATTTGCCCTTGGCGGTAATTATTCAAAAGTTAAAGCGCAGCACATCGGGGCTTGGGAACAGACGATTGGCACCTTTACATTCGGTGGACTTTATCTCTTGCCGTTCATGTTTTTTGTGCCAATTGTGAAGACGCCAACTTTGTCAGCATTTGGTTGGCTTTTCTTGTTGGCAGCAACAGCAAGTTCACTCGCCTACATTCTTTATTTCCGTTTAGTCGCTGAAATTGGCGCAACAAAAGCGCTGACTACTGAATTTATGGTTCCAGTAGTGGCAGTAATTGTTGGAGCGGTGTTCCTCGGAGAGATGGTTACTGTCACGGACTTAATTGGAGCGGCCGCAATTTTGCTTGGCAGTGCTTTGGTTCTTGGGCTTTTGCCGCTTCAAAGTAAATCCAAAAAATCTTTGGCAATTAATTAAATGTCCAGCAAGAAGCTTCCAAAACGTTACGGGTGGAACACACCAGTAACAGCCCCTGGTCCTGCTGGTGGGGCGATGCTGAAAAACCTGCGCGCCATAGTCAAAGATCCACTGACTTACTTAGAAGATGTTTGGCAGGAACATGGTGATATGGTCCAGTTTCCAGTTCCAAAACCAGCTACATATTTAGTAAGTTCGCCGGCTGGCGCCCGCGAAGTTCTAGTGAATCAGCATAAAGAAACTTCAAAAAAGACATTGCAGTACAACAATCTTTCACTAGTAACTGGTGATGGCCTGTTGACAGCAGATACCCAAGCTTGGCGACCGCGCCGGCGCATGCTGCAACCAGCATTTCACCAAGAAATGATTTCACTTTCCCAGCATCACGTTGAATTGGGTTTGGCTAAGTTAGAAATTCATTGGCAGGAATCAACTGCAGCTGGGCCAACAATCATTGACATAGATCAAGCCATGATGTCCTTGGCACTTGAGATTACTTGTGGCGCGTTATTTGGCGTCGACATTGAAAGTGAAGTAGATGAAATCACATCCGCAACACTGACTGCGCTGCATGGGGTTGTGGCAAGAGCTAGAAATCCACTGGCATTACCACTTGCGATTCCAACACCTGCAAATTTTAAGATGAAACGTGCAATTAAGAAATTAGATGAAGCTGTCACATTAATAATTACTGCTCGAGCGGCAAATCAATTGCCCGTTGCTGCCCCGATCAGGGACATGCTGGACGTTCTGTTAGATCCTGATTTAGAAATACCACTTTCAAAGCAGCAAATTCGCGATGAAATTGTCACATTTATTGTTGCTGGTCACGAGACAGTGGCAAGCGCTTTAACTTGGGCTTGGTATTTGTTAGTAACAAATCCAAATGAGATGAAAAAACTTCAGGAGCGCCCAGAACGTGCGAATTTAGTACTTGCCGAAGCGCTACGTCTATATCCACCAGCTTGGGTAATTACTAGGCGCACACTAAGTGAAATAGCTGTTGAAGGAATTACTATCCCAGCGGATTCACTGGTGATTGTTAGCCCATGGTTAGTTCATCGAAATCAAAAGGCCTGGGAGCAGCCACTTCAATTTTTGCCGGACAGATTTGAAGCTGGCACACCGCAACTTGGTTACATTCCATTTGGCGCAGGTGCCAGGTTATGCATCGGCCGGGACATGGCAATTCTTGAAGGATCCATGATTCTTGCGCAGCTTACTCAGCATTGGAACATTGAAGCTATCCACAGCTCAAAGGTTCCAGTCGATGCTTCCGTGACACTTCGCCCAGTCGGCGGGATGCCAGTTCGTATTTCTCGAAGAAATTAGTTTAAAAAATTAAGAACTTCAGTATGCAATATCGAGTTGGTAGAAATTGCTTGACCAGCCACGATCGCACTTTCACCTTTTGAGCCAGTAACTTTTCCACCAGCGCCCTGCACGATCGCAATAAAAGCCGCCATGTCGTAAGTTTGCAATTGCGGTTCGATCGCAATATCAATTGCGCCTTCAGCAACTAACAAGTGTGACCAAAAATCCCCGTATCCTCGAGTTCGCCACACTGCAGAAGTTAACTCTTGCAGGGCGCCACTTTTGAATACTTCCCAGCCGACAAAATCTGAGAATGAAAATGAAGCATCAGCGAGTGACTTCACGCCAGAAACATTAATTGCTCGAATTGAACCATCAACATCTTTTGTGAAAGCGCCATCTTGTGGACTTGCCCACCAAAGTCGACCCATTGCAGGTGCGGAGACGACTCCCACAACTGGCTCACCAGCAACCGCAAGAGCAATTAAAGTTCCCCAAACTGGCACACCACGAATGTAGTTCTTAGTGGCATCAATTGGATCAACGATCCACACACGCTGCGCTTGGACATTTGTATTCGGAAATTCTTCCCCGATTACCCCGTCTTCGGGACGGCTCTTCGCCAAAGTTTCGCGAATCGCAGTTTCAATTGCGCGATCAACTTCGGTAACTGGGGAGAAATCTGGTTTTGTTTCAATGCTTAAATCCAGGGACCGAAACTTTGACATCGCCAAGATATCTGCGGCTTTTGCCATTTCAAGGGCGAGTTCAAGATCAGGATTCATAAGTTCACGTTACTGGCTAGGCGGGCGGAGTAAAAATTGGCTAGGAATCTTTAAGTTAGCTGGACGGGCTTTGCAGTGCGAGCAATAGTCGGCGCAGCGAAGTTAGTCGATTTAATCCTGCCTCGCCAGCCTTACCGTCACTTACCCAGAGGTCTAGTGCGCAATCTGGTGGCGCTTGTCCCGCAGCATTGACATGTGTGCAGGCTCGTGGACATTCCACTGCGCCTTCGACTAATTCGGGAAAAGATTCAATGATGTCCTCGGGCTTAACGTGGGCTAATCCAAATGAGCGCAACCCAGGAGTATCGATGACCCAACCCGAATCATCGGGTAGGGGAATTGCGCGCGCTGAAGTTGAAGTGTGTTTACCTCGACCAGTTACTTCATTGACTTCACCGGTGGTGCGCAGTGCGCCTGGGACTAGGGAATTTACGAGCGTTGATTTTCCAACTCCAGAATGCCCAAGAAATACGGTGGTCCGCTGCGAAAGTGCTGTGCGCACTTCAGAGATACCTTCACCGGTTACTTGGTTAACAAGTATGTGCCTTAAGTCCATACCTGCGTAGTTATCAAGCAGATCTTGCGCAGAACCTAAATCAACTTTAGTAATAATCAAAAGTGGTGCTAAACCAGCTTCATAAGCGGCGACAAGTGAGCGATCAATCAATCCAACACGCGGCTCTGGATTTGCCGCCGCAGTTACAATCGCCATTTGGTCGGCATTAGCAACGATGATGCGTTCCACTGGATCGCTGTCATCAGCTGTGCGAGTTAATACCGTTTCTCGATCAATGATTTCAACTAAGCGCGCCAATGTGTCTACCGTCCCCGATAGATCTCCAACTAGTCGGACGCGATCGCCGATCACGACACCTTTTCGTCCAAGTTCTCGAGCTTTAACAGTAATAACTTCAACTTGGTCATCATGTAAGGCACCTTCGGGTACTACGCAAGTGATACGACCTCGATCAACACCAATTACTTGCCCAGTTGATGCCTTGGAGAAATCAGGTCGGTCTTTAGTGCGCCTGCGAGTATTACCTCGAGTTGGTCTTTGCGAAATTGAATCTTCGTCGTAGGCACTCATGCAGTGACCAGGTCATGCCACATGTTTGCAAAATCGGGCAAAGTTTTCCCCGTAGTTGCAATGTCTTCAATCATGATGCCGGGCACAGCAAGACCCAATACCGAACCTGCCATGGCCATCCGGTGATCAGAGTATGTTTCAAATGTTCCACCATGTAGTTTGACTGGCACAATTTCTAGGCCATCGGCAGTTTCCGTAACTTGTCCGCCCAGATTATTTATTTGGGTTGCAAGAGCTGCGAGGCGATCGGTCTCATGACCACGCAAATGGGCAATCCCACGCAGCGTCGAAGGGCTTTGTGCCAGGGCACATAACGCTGCGATTACCGGGGTAAGTTCGCCAACTTCATGTAAATCCACATCGATGCCCTGAATTGCGCCAGTTCCAGTTACGCAAAGTTGCGAACCCCCATGAGTGACGGTTGCACCCAAGCGAGGTAAAAGTTCCCGCAGAAAATCTCCTGGTTGGGTGGTAATTTCTGGCCAATCTGGAATCGTAACTGAACCACCGCAAACTAGTGCGGCAGCAAGAAACGGCGCAGCATTTGATAAGTCCGGTTCGACAGTAACGTTGAACGCTTGTGGAGTTCCTGGGTGCACGGTCCACTTGGCATTCATTTGATCTGTTACTTCAACATCAACTCGGATACCGAGTTCGCGTAGCACTTCAACAGACATATCAATGTGTGGCAATGAAGGTAGTGCCTGGCCAGAGTGAACAACTGTGAGACCAGCATCGTAACGACAACCAGCGAGCAGTAATGCGCTAACAAATTGCGAGGAAGCCGATGCATCAATTACAACAGTGCCACCGGGAACAAAACCTTTACCAGCGACAGTGAATGGCAGTGTGCCACGTGCTTCATCTCGCACTTCCACTTCCAAATCGCGTAGCGCTTGGATTATTTGATTCATCGGACGAACCCGCGCGTGTGGATCCCCATCGAAGCGAACATCGCCCGAGCAGAGCGCGGCAACTGGTGGCACAAAGCGCATCACTGTTCCAGCTAGTCCACAATCAACTTCGGCAGCCAAATCCGTAGTTCCTGGATTCACTATGAAGGCATCTTCTTGGATTTCAAGTGAACTGCCCAATGCCGAAAGTGCTTGCGCCATTAATAAGGTGTCTCGGGCTTGAAGTGGGTGATTAATGCGAGATTCGCCGTTAGCTAAAGCAGCCATGATCAGCCACCTGTTTGTTAAGGATTTAGAGCCAGGAATGCGCACGAGCGCAGCAAGCGGAGCAGTCCGCGTTGGGGCATTCCATAAATCTGGCACATCTCTTAGCCTAACGGCTGGCACAATAGTTCAATATGTGCGGAAGATTCACGCTAAAGACCGACCCGAAAGTCATTGCAGCACAATTCAACGTCGCTGCCCTTGCCGTTACAGCTGGAAGTCTTTCGGACTTGAGTTCGCCAATAGTGCCAATTGCGTCAGATTCGCAAACTGCACTTGATTCTTTGAAACCAAACTTTAATGTTGCGCCAACACATAAAATTCCTGCCGTGCTGGCGACCGCAGATCAAATTATTATGGCGAATTTTAGTTGGGGACTTGTTCCGTCGTGGGCAAAAGATCCTGCGATCGGATCTCGAATGATCAATGCCCGAAGCGAAACTGTTGCGGAAAAACCTTCGTTTAGATCTGCCTTGAATCATCGCCGGTGCATAGTCCCAGCAGATGGTTGGTATGAATGGCAGAATTTAGCTGGGAAAAAGCGCCCACATTACTTCAGCGCTAAAGATCAATCGCTAATCGGATTTGCTGGAATTTATGAATCCTGGAAGGACCCAACGGGGAATGTACTTTGGACAGTTTCGATTTTGACACAACCAGCAAAACCAGAATTTGCCCAAGTACATGATCGAATGCCGGTGCTGGTCGCCACCGAGTTAAGGCAAGTCTGGCTTAGCGCCGAAAATCAGCCACTTGCGCAAATCTTGGAAACAAGTGCGCAGGGAGCCCAAATTCAACATTGGGAAGTTGGCTCAGCAGTGGGAAATGTCCGCAACAATTCAGCGGATTTAACTAGCAAGCAGGTGTCGATTTAGTTGGAATTAGCCAAAATTACGCAGTTGCGGGTGCTAATTTCCTCGGATAACCATTAACCCGTATTCTTAATCCCTAAGCTAAATTTTAAGGAGCTCCTCATGAGCAAGCGTGGCCGCAAAAAGCGTGACCGTAAGAAGAACAAGGCAAACCACGGCAATCGTCCAAACGCTTAAGCCTATTTGTCAAAAAAAGTCTGGTTCGCCAGACTTTTTTTATGCCCGAAAACTAGTGGAAAACTTGCCTTTAATTACTAGTCAGCAATGGAAATAAGTAAGTCGCCTTCTTGCACAACGTCCCCAACGGCAACGGCAATTCGTGTTACTTCGCCAGATTCCTCAGCAATAACTGGAATCTCCATTTTCATTGATTCCAGCAGCACAATGGTGTCACCAATATTGATTTGGTCACCTTCACTGACATAGATTTCCATCACGTTAGCAACCATATCCGCGCGCACATCAGCCATACCTCAACGCTAGCCCATGGACCTTTAGCGAATGCGCACACCCGCGTAGAACTTGAATTTATATTGCGCTAAACGACAGGTGCGTCAGTTTCGAAAACATGAGGAACTGGCTCTAAACCGCGTGCACGAGCTCGTTGCGCACGACGCTTAATAGCGCGCCGCTCGTCTTCACTAGCCCCACCCCAGACCCCAGAATCTTGCCCGGTTTCTAGTGCCCATTTCAGGCATGGTTCGATTACTTTGCAGCGTCGGCAAACAGCCTTAGCTTCCTCGATTTGTAAAATTGCAGGGCCTGTGTTGCCAATAGGGAAGAAGAGTTCAGGATCTTCGTCACGGCAGGCTGCCTCATGGCGCCAGTCCACGCGAGCCTCCAACGGTTAGATGCGGATAAACGGTCAATTTCGCCAGATTTAGGGGTTTGCAACTCGCGTTGTAACCAATCTGATAACCCTAGTTTGCCACTTCGTGACTGTTTTCACAAGGCTTTAGGCGTATTTCCTTGAAGTTTTTGCTGAGAGCGCAGTCACATTAGTTGAAAATGCATCTATTTGGGAAATCACTAGCAAAGTTTGCTGCATGTGCTTAAGCGAGTACCTTTAGTGCATTTGAAATGTGTTCTGCTCGAAGTTCATTCGATTTTGCAATAACGTCACCATCTACTTGAATCCAAAGCGGGCGATCTGCCTTTAAGTGAATGTATTTCTGGTCTTGCAACGCGATTACGCTTTTATCTCCTAGTGCAGATGCACCGCTCATTGCTCGGCGCACCAAGCGAAATATGGCTGGAATTGACAAGCTCGTCGGCGCATAAACATCCAGGGCGCTCTCGTGGCTTGCTTCTGGCATTGGATTTAAGGCGCTCCTACCAAGATATGCCCACGGCGCCAAATTTATAATCAATGCAAAATGAGCATCGCAATAAACTTCACCGGATTCAAGCTCCAAACTTAATGTTGGCTTTTTTCGATCAGTTCGTGCAAATAATTCACGAATGGCAAGGGCTGCATAAGAAGCATCGCTGGCAAGTTTGCCAGATTCTCGACGGCTCTCCATGCTTGCAAGCACTGCTGCATCTAAGCCCATTCCAGAATTAAACAAAAACCAGCGCGAGAGATTAGCGGTAGAAATTTTCCCAACGCCTATTTCCTTAAAGCTTTTATTTTCAACAGCGCCTAACAACTGGTTGGTAGCTGTAATCGGATCATTTGCAAATCCCATATTGCGCGCGAATACATTTGCATTGCCCCCGGGGATCGCTGCCAAAATTGGCCCGAGTGGGTTTGGACCCGCAGCAAGCAACCCATTTGCTATTTCATTTAATGTGCCATCCCCACCAAGTCCAATTACTAGCTCGTAACCCTGGGCTTGCGCAGTTTTGGCAATTTGAGTGGCATCGTTTCGAGACTCGGTGTGGACCACAGTCAAGTCCAATGAGCCCGAAAGAGTAGCGGAAACCACTTCGCGGATTGACTCATCTGTTGTGGTGGCAAAGGTGTTTACCACTAAAAGTGTCCGCATCCCTCAAGCCTATCGGCGACTAACCGATCAACCGATACGGTAGATGAGTGCGGAAATCTGTTTTGACCCTAGGCGCTATTCAGGCGAGTGCGATTTTTATTTATGGACTCACAATAGTTATCAGCGGAACACTTGGAAAAAGTGAAGTTGGTTCACCATTAATTCAGTTTTTGATTTATACGTTTTTTGCACTCTCCCTTGCAGTCACTACTTGGGGTATATCAAAGAATAAAGATTTGGCACGTACCCCTTTTTATATTTTGCAAGCATTCATTATTATTTCTGGCTACACCTTAGTTAGCGGTACCGAAACAATCTATAAAGTTGTTGGGGTAATAGTAGGTGCTTTCGGTGTTGCGGGTTTTGTTGCATTGATTCGCACTCCGGTACAAAGTTAATTTTCTAGCAAACCTTCACGAAGGTGAATTAAGACTTTATTTAGAATTCTAGAAACGTGCATTTGCGATATGCCTAAATCAGTTGCAATTTGAGATTGACTTAAATTTTCAAAAAATCGGAGTTGCAGAATTCGCTTTTCCCGATCATCAAGTTTTTCTAGAAGTGGCTTAAGTGATTCACGGTACTCCACACCCTCGAGGGCATCATCTAGTGAACCAACGGAATTACCAATTGTCGGCGCATCATCTGATCCAGCATCCAAGCTAATGGTTGAGTATGCCGAATTTGCCTCTAGCGCTTCGGCGACATCATCCACTGTGACGCCCAAATGCTTAGCAATTTCTTTAGTAGTAGGGGAGCGATCAAGTTTTTGCGAAAGTTCAGTGTTCGCTTTGTTAACGGCAGCGCCAAGTTCCTGCAATCTCCGGGGAACTCGAATGGCCCAAGTTTTGTCACGGAAATGTCGCTTTATCTCACCAACAATTGTCGGAGTTGCAAAAGTTGAGAATTCAAATCCGCGTGCTATTTCAAATCTATCTATGGCCTTTATAAGTCCGATGGTTCCAACTTGAATTAAGTCATCAAGAGGCTCGCCGCGATCAGCAAATTTTCTCGCCATAAATACCACAAGTGGCAAATGGCGCTCAATTAACGCAGCACGAATTGTTTCATGTTGGGTAGTACCTGCTTCTAGAGCTGCAAGTTGCTCGAACATCTCGCGATCAGCAGATCGCAAGTCACTTTCAGGCACTCGCCACCACTTTGGCTGTGAGCAACAGAGTCACTAGCCCATCTGAAGAAGTGTGCGTCGCAACTTCGTGAACTAGTGCGGTTAGTACAGTCCAGGCAAATGAATTTCTATCAGGGTCTGGACTGCCGGCAGGTCCAGTCATTTCAATTTTTAACGAATCATCATGGATATGAAATGTCACAGCAACGCGCCCGGTTTCTGGCTGATGCGCAATTAGGACCGCAAAAGCCTCATCTACGGCAAGCCGCAAATCATCTATTGCTTCAAGAGTTAAGTCGGCGTGCGCCGCGATATGCGCTGCTGCGCTTCTGATTAACCCGACATAATCAGGGTTTGCTGGTACTGCTAATTCAATAAGGGCCACAACTAGACGCTAACCTATTGCGCTATCAGAGCTAACACGGACGCAAGTTATTGGCCTGCTAAGTCGATCAGGGCCTGTCCAGATACGCGATAAACCGTCCACTCATCCATAGCTTGCGCCTTGATTGATCGATAAACCTCGATGGCAGCCTCATTCCAATCCAATACCCACCACTGGAATCTTGAGTAATCATTTTCGATACAAACTTGGGCTAGCCGCGCAAGTAGGGCTTTACCCATTCCTTGGCCGCGATATTGTGGACGGACATAAAGATCTTCTAAGTAGACTCCGTGCTTGCCGTCCCAGGTGCTGTAGTTCAAAAACCATATCGCCATACCAGCAATAGTTTCGGGATCAGCTGGATCTTCAACTACGTAGGCATAAAGCGCGGGATGCCCCGAGGGCGTATTTGCTTGCCCAGCCAAAGAAATGTTTTCGTGTTGCTCAAATTCGGGAGAAAGTGCATCGCGACCGAACAAAGCCTTCATCAGGTCTTGTTCGGTCGCGATTACTTCATCTGGAGATTTTTCAAACTCTGCTAACTCATTAATCATCTGGTGCATCGCAGCAACATCATCAGGTGTTGCCTCGCGCACTAAAGTCATAAGTCGTTAAAACTACTTCTTTGAGTCAGCAAAAATGGCAGCGATTTCGTCGATCTTTGCAATTAGTTTGTCAGCAACGGCTACGTCAGTTGAACCCTTGGTGCCACCGGCGCCGGCAAGCTTGGTTGCTTCGTTAAATAATTCATTTAGGTTTGGATACTTTTCAAAGTGCGGTGCCTTGAAGTAATCGGTCCAAAGTACCCATAGGTGCTCTTTAACTAAATGTGAACGATCATCTTTGATTGTTATTGCTCGGGCTTTAAAGTCAGCGTCATCAGATGCGTGGTACTTCTCCATGCAAGCCTTAACTGAAAGGGCTTCGATTCGAGCCTGGGCTGGATCGTAAATGCCACAAGGTAAATCGCAGTGCGCATTGACGGTGATAGTTGCTGCAAAATGCTTCATAATTCCTCCGGTGTTGTAGCGGCTGAGCCACTAGTTACAACATTACCCTCGCGCACTAGCGAGCGCAGACCTGGGCTGAAACAATGGGATTATGCGTTATGGAATGGCTGTGGTGGTGGGCTTAAGCATGGTTCCAACTTTGGCACCAGGTGAGCGATTATTGGTTAGGTATGACGGGCCGATTGTCCTTGGCGATTTAGTTGTATTTAAGCATTCTGGCCAAATTGACGTAAAACGAATTGAACGGATTGAATCTGCTGGAATTTTTGTGATTAGCGACAACGAACTAGTCAGTAATTACTCCCGGGATTACAGCTTGATTGCGCACGAGGATGTTTTGGGCACAATTGTGATGCGAATTTGGCCAAAGCCAGGCCGGGTAATTTCAGGCTAGCGAAAGCAAGTAGTTAAACCGGAATTAAAGTGTTGGCAAAAATCTGCCAAGCCAATAGCGATTTAGCTACCAAGCTGAGCACAATATAAATTCGCTCGCCATGCAGGTAATTACTCCACTTACCTTGGGCTTTATATTGCTTGTACTGCACCCAAGCAAAAGAGTTAAAGAGAATGAATACGGTGGCAATGATTCCATAAACAAATCCAGGCGCACTTTCACTCGATGGACTACTAGGCGCGATTACATAAATTGCAACGCAAAGCCATGGCACAAATCCAGTGATACAGCCAAAGATAAATGGCAACCAGCCACCATTGCCTGGCGTTTCATATTTTTCTTGCAGCCACCCAAATAAAATCATGGAGGCATTTACGCCAAAAATTGCAACTAAAGCAGTGATGTCTGCAATACCGGTTACTTGGGCAATCAGCACAATCATCACTGAGGAACTAATTGAGTACTCGACCCAACGGAAGTAGTTTCGTTTGGCTTCAAGTCCGCTGCCGTATCGCGCAAAGAAAGTTGGGCTGGCCACAATGAAGTGGGCAAGCGCGGAAAGTCCCAGGAACATTGCTACTGCGAGTGCAAGTGGAGTTTCAAATAGCACAATGGAATCGGCGAAGACGGTTCCTGGTGGACCTGCCATGTAGGTAGCAGTTACTGGAAGGCTGAAATCTGTGGAAAGTGCTAGCACTGCGATCATTTGAAGCAGATGAATTACGCCAGCAATTAAATTGAAGCGACGAAGTCCCGGAACCGTTAATTTACTCATATTCAAAGTGTATAAAAATTGTTACGAAAATATAGCAATCGAATTGAGGAAAATTAGGGAACTATTACTAGTTTTCCGAGTACATCTCCGCTGATCATGAGTTCGTAGGCAATTTTCGCATCTTCGAGCGAAACTACTTTTTGCACATGCGGCCGTAATCCCGTTTCGCCCATGAATTTAACAAGTGCTTCGAATTCGGCTCGAGTACCCATAGTTGATCCAACAACTTCTAGTTGCAAGAAGAAAAGTCGATTTAAATCGGCTGGGGGATTTGCGCCACTGGTAGCGCCACAAATTACGATACGTCCACCGGGTCGCAAGCTACGCATGGAATGAGACCAAGTGGCTTCACCAACACTTTCCATAGCTGCATCCACTTTGCCTGGTAGGCGAGCGCCAGATTCAAATACTTCGTCCGCGCCAAGGGATTTCGCGTATTCCCGCTTTGCTTCCTCGCGCGATGTCACCCAAGTAATAAATCCTGCAGCGTGTGCGAGTTGGATGAGCGCAGTTGCTACGCCGCCACCTGCGCCCTGGATCAATACTGTGTCACCTTTTTGCAGACCTGATTTAGTAAAGAGCATTCGGTAAGCAGTCAACCAAGCAGTTGGCAAACAGGCTGCTTCTTCAAAACTCAAGAAATCTGGTTTATCAATTACGTTGTACGCCGGAACAGTTACATATTCTGCGTGCGTCCCATTATGAACTTCGCTCAAAAGTGAACGCTTTGGATCCAGTGTCTCGTCACCCTTTGACGGGTCCCCGATTACTGCGTGCACGATCACTTCGCGCCCATCATCAAGCACGCCAGCAGCATCAGAACCAAGAACTATCGGAAGATTTTCGGCAGCAGTAGCGACGCCGCGTAGCGTCCACACGTCATGGTGATTTAGTGCTGCAGCCTTGACGGCCACTCGGACCCAACCATCTGGCACAACGGGATCAGGGTGCTGCCCAATAAACAAGCCAGCAAGTGGGTTTTCGTCGTTTCCGCTCTTAGCAACCACTGCGCGCATTACTGGTCATCCTCGTCATCATCAAGGCGGGCAAGCCAGGTAGCAAGCCGCTCAGTTGGAATTTCAAAATCTGGATAGGTATCAACAAACTCTCGCATGCGTCCAGCTAACCATTCGAATGTTACTTCTTCTTCGCCGCGACGTTTTTCAAGTTCTTCGATTCCGCGATCAGTGAAGTACACAGGAGTTCCTAACTGTATGAATTTAACGACTAGCTAAATGCTTGTGCGACGAGAGCTTGTTGTTCAAGTTCACTTCGGTGGTGCGAACCTACTGCCGGTGAACTGGAAGCTGGACGAGAAACTACAGAAATTTGACGGTCAATTAGGGACGGCAGATTCATTGCCATGAAACTCCAAGCTCCTTGATTAGCTGGCTCTTCTTGCACCCAACGGATTTGTGAAAGATTCTGGTAGCGAGCTAATTCAGGTGGCAAAGTAATGGCAGGTAGTGGATAGAGCCGTTCTAGGCGCACGATTGCCACATCCTTTCGCCCTGATTTTTCTCTTTCAGCAGTCAGGTCGTAATAGACCTTGCCACTGCAAAGCAAGACAGTTTTTACTTCATCTGGATTCGCGGTGGTGTCACCAATAATTGCTTTGAATGTGCCCTCAGTGAAGTCACTTACTTTTGAAGTTGCATACTTAGCCCGCAGCAATGACTTTGGAGTAAATACCACTAACGGTCTAGTCAAAGTGGACTTAACTTGCCAACGCAGCAAATGGAAGAAACTTGCTGGGGTAGTTGGCATAGCAACTGTGATGTTGTCTTGTGCACATTGCTGCAAGAATCTTTCAACTCGCGCTGATGAGTGATCTGGTCCCTGACCTTCATAGCCGTGTGGAAGTAACAAAACTAAGCTGCTCTTTTGCGCCCACTTTTGCTCACCCGTTGTGATGTATTCATCGATCATGGTTTGTGCGCCATTTGCGAAGTCACCAAACTGCGCTTCCCACATAGTTAGTGCTTCTGGCCGAATCACGGAATAGCCGTATTCAAATCCCATGGCGGCATATTCACTTAGCAGAGAGTCATAGACATCTAACTTTGCGCCCGCTTCGTAGCAAGTCTTAAGTGGCTTGTATTGCCAACCGGTTTGTTTATCAACAATTACCGCGTGACGATGCCCAAATGTTCCGCGTCGGCTATCTTGTCCAGCCAGGCGAATCACGGTGCCTTCCGTTAACAGCGATCCAATTGCAAGCGCCTCGCCCATACCCCAGTCGATTGCATCGGTAGCAACCATTTCAGCACGACGTGCGAGCTGTGGTGCTAGTCGAGGATGCACAGTGAATCCCTCAGGCATTTGCGTTTGGCTGGCAACGACTCGATCTATTACCTCACGCGTAATTGCAGTAGGCACTTCCCAAGTTGGAGTCTGCGGTTCCAGAGTTTGCTGGCCGTGCGAAATAACTTCAGCTGCGGCTGCATTGAAATGTCCAGATGTCTCAGATTTTGTGGCTTGGAAAACACCTTCTAGTTCATTTTGGTAATGCTTCAAAGCACCTTCAGCTTCATCCAGAGTTATATCTCCGCGACCAACTAGCGCTTCGGTATACAACTTACGAACTGAACGCTTTTGGTCAATGATGTCGTACATAAGCGGCTGAGTTAATGAAGGATCATCGGCTTCATTATGTCCGCGGCGGCGGTAGCAAACTAGGTCGATAACTACGTCTTTATGAAACTCTTGTCGGAATTCAAAAGCTAATTGCGCAACTCTGACCACGGCTTCAGGATCATCACCATTTACGTGAAACACTGGCGCTTGAATCATGCGAGCCACATCAGTTGGGTACACACTTGTGCGGCTATATCGAGGTGAAGTAGTGAATCCAACTTGGTTGTTAATAACCAAGTGGATCGTGCCACCTACACGGTAACCCTGTAGTTGGCTCATTTGAAGTGTCTCGGCGACCACTCCTTGGCCAGCAAATGCGGCGTCACCGTGCAAAATCAACGGAAGTACTGAATATTTTTCCTTTACTCCGATGATGTCTTGCTTGGCGCGAACAATTCCTTCCAGAACTGGGTCCACTGCCTCTAAGTGAGAAGGGTTGGCTGCGAGGTAAACCTTGACTTCCGCGCCGGTTGCCGTTTTGTAGGTGCCCTTAGTTCCAAGGTGGTATTTCACATCGCCAGAACCTTGAACTGATTCTTCGCCATAGTTACCTTCAAACTCGCTAAAGATTTTTCCGTAACTCTTTCCTGCGATGTTTGCGAGCACATTAAGTCGGCCACGGTGCATCATGCCAATGCAAACTTCATCAAGCTGGGCATTTGCAGCTTCAATGAGAATCTGATCCACAAATGGGATTGCACTTTCGCCACCTTCGAGACTAAAGCGCTTTTGCCCGACGTATTTGGTCTGCAAGAAACTTTCAAAAGCTTCGGCTTCGTTTAATTTGCGCAAAATCCGCAATTGTTCATCACGATCCACTTTGACTGGCTTTGTTTCTAGACGATCTTGAATCCATTTACGTTGCTCTGGATCTTGGATGTGCATGTATTCAACACCAAGAGTTCTGCAATATGCATCGCGCAAAGTACCCAAGATGTCGCGAAGTTTGGCAAATGGGCGCCCACCGAAGCCACCGGTAGCAAATTCTCTATCTAAATCCCAAAGCGTCATAGCGTGACTAGCAATATCTAGATCCGGGTGCGACCTTTGATGGTATTCCAGTGGATCAATGTCAGCTAAGAGATGACCACGCACACGGAAAGCATGAATCATTTCTTGGACTCGAGCAGTCTTATCTAAATCAGCGTCATGTGATGTTGCAAGATCCTGGGCCCAACGAATTGGTTCATAAGGAATAAGTAACGACCGGAAAATGTCTTCGTAAAAATTCGATTCACCAATTAACAAATTATGAACGCGGCGCAGGAAGTCGCCAGATTGCGCACCTTGAATTACGCGGTGGTCATAAGTGCTAGTAAGTGTCAGTGTCTTGCTAACTGCGTTACGCGCGAGTGCATCATCTGATGCTCCTTGCCATTCAGCTGGATAATCCATAGCGCCGACGCCAATGATTACGCCTTGCCCTGGCATCAAACGCGGCACGGAGTGAACCGTGCCGATAGTTCCAGGGTTAGTCAAGCTTGCAGTTGTTCCTTGGAAATCTTCAACAGTTAGCGCTCCGGAGCGCGCCTTGCGCACAACATCCTCGTAGCCAGCCCAAAATGCTGCGAAGTCCATTCGGTCCGCACTTTTAATACAAGGAACTAAAAGTTGACGCGAACCATCTTCTTTAGCAAGGTCAATTGCCAGGCCAAGTCCTACTTGCTGGTGACGAGTAATTGCAGGCTTGTCATCAAGGGTTGTGTACGAAACATTCATGTCGGGCATTTCGCGCAATGCCCG
>JBEEND010000021.1:0-35935 GCA_041192345.1 Actinomycetota bacterium | reverse complement strand
TCAGTGGCAGGGTTTAAAACCTCGAAAGTATCGCTCATTTTGCCTCATTTAAGTTAACCAAATTCTTACTAAACGAGCGTAGTGGACAACAGTTAATTGGCTAAACCGCATGAGCAAAAGCCAGAAAACGGGTAAGTTGAGATGCAGCCAATGTTCGTTAACTGCAACTTGTTGCGCCATAAAAGGGAGTTCATAAATGACTTCGGTAAGTTTTCCGCTTTCCATCGACGCTCTGACTAAGGACATCAAAGAGGGTCGAATCGACACTGTCATTGTGGCCATTACCGACATGCAAGGACGACTGCAAGGTAAGCGCCTACATGGCGACTATTTCCTGAGCGATGTTCTTAATAACGGCACTGAGGGTTGTAACTATCTGGTTGCCGTGGACATCGACATGAATACGGTTCAGGGTTACGACATTTCTTCTTGGGATACCGGTTATGGCGACATGGTTATGAAAATTGATCCGAAGACTATGCGGTACATCGATTGGCATGAAGGAACTGCGCTGGTCTTAGCTGATCTAGTAGATCACCATGACACGCCAATTGCCGAATCACCTCGGCAGATACTTCAAAAGCAACTTAAGCGCCTGGAAGACATGGGCATGGTTGCAATGGTGGGAACTGAACTTGAATTCATAATGTTTGAAGACACCTACGAAGAAGCCTGGAATAAGCGTTATCACGGATTGACTCCAGTAAATCAGTACAACGTTGACTACAGCATTATTGGAACCTCGCGCGTGGAGCCAATCTTGCGACGTATTCGACTATCGATGGTCAACGCCGGAATGGTTGTTGAATCCGTCAAGGGTGAATGCAACTTAGGCCAACATGAAATCGCTTTCAAATACACCGATGCCCTTGCAACATGTGATCATCACGTGGTTTACAAAACTGGTGCTAAAGAAATTGCAGCGCAGGATGGCTATGCCTTAACTTTTATGGCGAAGTTCAATGAGCGCGAAGGAAATTCGTGCCACATCCACTTGTCGTTCCGTGGAACTGATGGGTCAATGGTGCTCGTTGATGACAATGATCCAGATGGCTTAAGCGACATTGGCAAGCAATACCTTGCTGGTCAACTTGCTCACATGCGCGAACTAAGCATTATGTATGCGCCAACAGTGAATAGCTACAAGCGTTATACACCAGGAAGTTTTGCGCCAACAGCAATCAAGTGGGGTCGTGATAATCGAACTTGCTCTTACCGACTTGTTGGTCATGGGCCAAGTCTGCGGGTGGAAAATCGAGTTCCAGGCGGTGACGTAAATCCATATCTAGCAGTGGCCGGAATGATCGCAGCCGGTATCGATGGTATTGAAAAGAAGATGACATTAGAACCTCGTTTTGACGGAAATGCTTACGCCCTAGAAACAGATCGGGTGCCTAATACCTTGCTGATGGCACGCGAACTTTGGGTCAACAGCACTTGGGCTAAGGAAACTTTTGGCGAGCGCGTTCATAAGCACTACACCCACATGGTTGATACTGATTTAAATCAATTTAATAAAGCAGTCACTGACTTTGAATTAATTCGAGGCTTTGAGCGGTACTAAATCACTTACTAGTGAAGCCAGCCCAAATCCGCTTACCTTGATCAGTTATTTCGTATCCCCAAAGATCGGAATACTGATCAACAATGTGCATTCCTCTGCCACAGTCAACTGCCACATCAAGTGATCGCATAACAGGCGGTTGATCATTTGCATCCGCAACAACTACTTTGATCATGTATTGCCAACGCTCTAAACTCACTTGGAATTCGGTGGTGGCGTGAATTATTGAATTTGCTACTAACTCGCTAAGAACTGCGATTGCCTGATGCAGATCAACACTTTCCTCTAATTCTAAAATCTGGGTTGCTTGGGTTCGGGCAATGTTTACCGATTCAGAAAGAGCTGGCATAGACCAAGAACCAATAGTGGCTAGAAACTCGCCGAAGTGGATCGACAAATCAGTTTGGCCAGAATCGTTGAACGCGTTCACAGGGGTCAGTCTGCCCTTTCCTAACTCGCTAAAACTATATATTGAAGATTAATTCTGCTGCGCAAAATTAGTCTTTCTAATATGGACTAATTCCGCTGCGCAAAATTAGTCCATACCTTTATCGCGGCGCCCAGTTGCTCGCTGCGCCTCTCGCTTAGCATCCTTCTCGGCGATAGCCTGGCGCTTATCGTAATTCTTGCGGCCACGGGCAATCGCGATTTCGATCTTGGCTTTCCCGTCATTGAAATACATGCTCAGTGGCACCAAAGTAAGGCCACTTTCTTTCAGCTTTTGCTCAATCTTGTTAATCTCGTGACGATTTAGTAACAACTTTCGCGCTCGAGTTGGCGCATGATTAGTCCAAGAACCAGGGTTGTATTCAGGAATATTTACACCCCGCAACCAGATCTCGCCGTTTTCCAGAAGTGCGTAGCCGTCAACCAAACTTGCTCGCCCAGCTCTGAGTGATTTCACTTCAGTGCCAACTAGCACCATTCCGGCTTCAAAAACGTCCTCAATTGTGAAGTCGTGTCGGGCTTTGCGGTTTTGAGCGATGACCTTACGACCGCGCTCTTTAGCCACTTAACTCATCCCTAACGAATTATCCCCAACAAGGAACGACAGTTTTATCTGCGCCGAACCAACCCATTGGATTGTACGGTACACCGTTTAGGTGTACTTCAAAGTGCAAATGGTTCCCAGTTGAGAATCCAGTCGTTCCCACATATCCAATTATTTGCTGGTTTCCAACGGACTGTCCTGTCGAAACTGCAAATTGAGATTGATGCGCGTACATAGTTACCACGCCGCCGCCATGATCGATCAAAGTTAAGTTTCCATAAGCCCGACTAACGGAAGTGCTCAGAACCACTCCGGATGCTGCCGCAAGGATTGGGGTTCCACCTGGCGCCCCCGAGTCAACTCCAGTGTGGCAGGAACGATATTTGTAGATAGGGTGCACGCGCCAACCAACACCACCACCAGCTGCATAACCTGGCAGCGGCCAAGACAATGGCCCAGTTGCCTGTGGATCAACGGGACCTTGGGATCCAGCGCGCTTTGCTAACCGCGCGATTCTAATTTGTTCAGCGCGCAAAATGTTGTACTCATTTTGCACACGTCTCTTGTCATCCTCGGCAACTTTTAATGCAGCTGCTTCTTGGTTTACAAGTCGGTCGACTTCTGCCTTAGCAATCGCTGCTCGATCGGCAGCGGCCTTCGCATCTATCAAGGCTTGGGCAGCAATGTCGGCAATTCGTTGCATCTCAAGTCGCACTGCTTCAGCGGCAGCAGCATCAGTTGCAAGTTGATCCTTGGCAATCACCAATTCATCCAGGCTCAGTGCTGTTGATGATGAAACCGCTTTAATATTTTGCAAACGAACCGTTAGATCTGATGGTGATTCAGATTCAAGAATGATTTCCCATTGAGATGTTGGACCTTGCTGGTAAACCGAACGGGCAAATTGATCTACTTTTATTTGCAGTTGACTTATTTCTGCTTCCTTGCTGGTCACTTTTGCCAGACTCTCGGTAAATGCTGCCTTTGCTGCTGCAAGTTCCGCAGAAGCTGTCTTGTAACTCGCAATTGATTGGGTTTCTAAAGCATTTGCTTCTGCCAAAATTTTTCGAGCTGCGGGTAACTTAGCCTGAACTTCCTTTAGGGATGCGGCGGCGGCTTGCACGGCTTTTGATGCTTGGTTGAGGGCGTCAGAGGCTTCCGCTACCTTTTTGTCGATATCGGTCGTGCTTGCAATTGCTGGTGTGACCACCAGGGCAAGTAGCAAGGGAACGGCAAGAAGACCTCGAGTAAACCTCGAGGGTTTTTGGCGCGGGAAGAAGTCGCGCATCTTGCTCCGATCACTGGGGAAGTCCTTTAATCGTAACGGAAGGGGTCAGAGTTACAGATGTGACTCGGCCCGTGTCGGAGAGCTTTTTGCCTTTATTTCCTTGCTTTTTAACCGCGAAGGTAGCGACGCAGCGTAATTGAGGCTGCAAAGACCGTGATTCCAACACCAATTAGAAATAGCAAGGGAACTATGGCGAGAACCTGTTCCCAGGTAATGAACGGAATAAAGGTTAAGTTCGGAGCCAATCTGGCGTCAATCACCCAATATTTTGCCGCCAATATTCCAGCCGTTGCCAATGTTGAACCGATTACGGCTGCAACTGTTGCCTCCAAAATAAATGGCAGCCGAATAGAAATATTGCTCGCACCTACCGAACGCATAATTGACGTCTCGCGGCGGCGAGCAAAAGCGGAAACTCGAATCGTATTCACAACCAACAGCACGGTCACAAACAGCATGGCAATTGCAACTGCTATCGCAAAGGATTGAAGACCCTTGAGAATTTGGAAAAACCGATCAAGAAGTTGGCGCTGATCCTGAATTGATTCAACACCTTGAACTGACTGCAATGCAGCCGCAACTTTTTCAAAATTTGCCGGATCATCTAGCTTGACGCGAAATGACTCTGGTAACGCATCTGGACTAATGTTTGCCAAGATTGCTGAACCAGCAAATTGTTCTTGGAATTTTCCATAAGCGTCTTCCGAAGATTCATAGAAGATTTCTTGAACAGTTGGCGCAAGAGACCCCAGTACTGCTTCAACATTTGCGCGCTGTTCGTCAGTAATTGCTCCGGTGCAAGTGAATGCGACTGAGGTATTTCCACATAGGAAAATAGACACCTCAATTTTGTCGTACCAATAACCCTTCATACGGTCTACTTGCGCTCGCATCAAAAGTGCGGCTCCGACTAAGGAAAGTGATACTGCCACGGCAACAATTAACGCAACAGTCATTGTGAAGTTGCGTCGGATTCCGTTACCAACTTCACGTCGAACAAATGAAAATCTCATAGTTATTGACCCGTTTGCCCATACATGCCGCGTTCTTGGTCGCGAACAATTCTGCCATCTTCCATTTGCACAATTCGCTTTCGCATCTGATCCACGATGGCAACATCGTGCGTTGCCATAATTACCGTTGTACCAATTCGGTTAATGCGATCTAAAAGTTTCATGATTCCTACGCTGGTGGCAGGATCTAAGTTTCCAGTTGGTTCATCCGCCAACAGCAATTTTGGTTGATTTACAAAAGCCCGTGCCATAGCAACACGTTGTTGCTCACCGCCGGAAAGTTCAGATGGTAATCGGTGAGATTTTTCTTCCAGCCCAACTAGTTCGAGAAGAGCTGGAACCTTACGCGCAATTTCACTCTTAGGCTTTCCGATAACTTCCATTCCGAATGCAACGTTTTCAAAAACAGTCTTGCCAGGTAACAGTCGAAAATCCTGAAATACGATTCCCATAGTCCGACGATAGGCAGGAACTTTTCGGTTTCGTAATTTTGCTACGTTTATTCCATCCACAGTTACTACGCCTGTTGTTGCTGTTTCTTCCTTTAGTAGCAGGCGCAACAGCGAAGATTTGCCAGAGCCGGAAGCGCCCACCAAAAAAACAAAGTCGCCTTGTTCAATATCTAAATTAATGCTGTCAAGGGCAGGTGAACTGGTGTTCTTATATTGTTTGGAGACATTGTCAAAACTAATCACAATGCACTCTCCTATTTCGACTCGCCTAGTAGTTAATAAAGTCTTTAAAAACTTGGATAACTTCAGCATAAATACTGCATTAGCAATCTCCGCAAGGGCGCGCCGAATAAACCTGAATAACTAAAAGTAAAGTGCTACGAGCCTTGCTCGCGACGCCAACGAATTCCAGCTTCGACAAATTGATCAATGTCGCCATCAAGAACAGCCGAGGTGTTTCCAGTCTCAACTTCTGTTCTTATGTCCTTAACCATTTGATAAGGATGTAATACGTAGGAGCGCATCTGATTTCCCCATGATCCTGCCGTGTCACCTTTAAGCGAATTAATTTTTGCTTGTTCTTCTTGGCGTGTGCGTTCTAAAATTCTGGCTTGTAACACAGCCATGGCTGTGGCTTTATTTTGTAACTGAGAGCGCTCATTTTGACAAGAAACTACGATGCCAGTCGGGATGTGTGTTAGTCGAACTGCTGAGTCAGTGGTGTTAACACCCTGGCCGCCTGGGCCAGATGAGCGATAAACATCAATGCGAATATCATCATCAGGAATTTCTACTGAATCTGTTTGCTCAACAACTGGGATAACTTCAACTTCTGCGAATGAAGTTTGGCGGCGGCTTTGGTTATCAAACGGCGAAATTCTAACCAGGCGATGAGTTCCCTGTTCCACCGATAAAGTTCCGTAGGCAAATGGTGCCTCAACTGAAAAAGTTGTTGATTTTATTCCAGCTTCTTCTGCATAAGAAGTTTCGTAAACTTGCGTCTTCCACCCATGCCGTTCGCAATAACGCAAATACATTCGCTGCAACATTTCTGCCCAGTCCGCAGCATCTACTCCGCCAGCGCCAGAGCGAATTGATACCAAGGCTTCGCGGTGGTCATACTCTCCAGAAAGCAGGGTTCGTACTTCAAGTTCACCGATGGCTTTTTCAAGAGCGATTAATTCAAGACCGGTTTCATCGAGGATTCCTTGGTCAGATTCGGTTTCGCCCATTTCCCGCAATACCTGAATATCGTTAACGCGTGACCGCAAGTTTTTGATTCGGCCAATGTCAGCTTGTAGTACAGAAAGCTTTCCGGTGACTTTCTGGGCATTTGCTTGGTCATCCCACAAATTCGGCGCCGAGGCCAAGATCTCTAGTTCAGCAACCTCAACTTGCATGGCCTCAATATTCAGTACTTTTTCAATACTGGAAAGGGTGGAGTTAATCGCCGCTAAATCAACAGAAAAATCACCAGAAGTCATAACTCCTAAGGCTACCGCTTTCAAGCTGGTTCCCGAAAAATTGAACTGAGTTAACGAACTCTATTTATTGCTGTTGCGGAACTGACCACAATTGGCGCCGCTACCGGCATCAAGTATCCAAATGGGAGCCTCGGTATACCTTGCAAAGTCACTGAGACACTTGTGCCAGATACCGTTACTGACGAAACGGAAAACTGTTCAACTTGCTTGGTTGCCTGCGCCACTCGTACATACTCCAGTACGCGATTTCGGGCCAGCGTTTCGTTGAGCCTCAAACTTGTCCCAAGTCCATCTTGGTAAATTGCGTCAGTGTCTATCGCTTGCGCAGCCGACAATGCAGCCCCATCCGCAATTCCATCCAAAACATTGCGAGTAACCCATAGTGACGCCACATTAATTGCAAGTGTGGCAATCATGAGCGCTGTTACAGCTAGTCCGATTCCAAAAAGCAGAATTGAACCGTCGTCGTGCTTTACTTTCACAAATGTTTTCATGGTGATCTGAGTTCATCAACGATTGCAGTGTGCTGCGCAGAAACTAATACAGATCTGGAGCCAAGATTTATTGGAAGACTAAGATCTATTTGTCGACTAACAGTGACAGTAACGAATCCCCCAGGCGTGAGACACGGATTCTTTGTGCAAACAGTAGACACAGAAACATTTTCGTCGAGGGCTTTATGGTCTTGCATTGCTAAGTTCGCAGCAGATCTGGCGTCTTGAATGGCGGTTGCATCATTGCTGGAAATTACAAAGGCACGGGAACCATTTCGCGCAGCTATGTCTGTTGCCAAATAACTTTGAGCGACTATCAAACTAGCGCTTGCGACAATGGAGATGGGAATCAAAAGCGCAACGGTAACTCCAATGAACTCTATAATTACATTCCCATCATCAAATCGAAATTTCATGTTTACAAAGTTCGTTCATCAACTGATCTAGCAGTTGCAATTAAAGATATCTTTCGGTTAATTAGCTGGATTTCGATGTCTCGCGTAACTGTCACCCGAACGTAATTGATGCCTGCAATTCGCTCTTGAATCACCGAAATTTTTGCTGACTTAAAGTCCCCACCACGACTGGCCAAAATGGTTGATGCCGCGTTGTAGCCAGTTAAATTCGATGCATCGGCTGCGCTAGCAGCACGGGCGCCAATGGTCGCAGCAGAATTTAGAACACTTTTGTCTGCAGCGATGATCGAAATTTGACCAACGGCGATAAACACACTGACTAGCAGCGGTGCTACCAGAACAAATCCAACAAGGCTGCTGCCATTTTCTCTTGTCAAGAAGCTATGGCTGCGAAACTCCACGGAGCGCATTGGTTAACACCGTCTTCAATTGATCATCAGCAACTGACCAAACCGCAACAACTAATCCAGCAGTCATTACGGTAACTAAAACCCAGCCTGGAATGTCGCCACGATCCTTTTGTGACTCTTTACTTAGAGATGCCAAAACTGCCTGCATTCGAGCGATCATCAGTAACGGAGACTTACTTAGCGAACCTGAATTCATTTCTCCCCCATCTATATTTGATTTTTCATCCATGCAATTTGCAATGAATGACTACAGAACTTGCATTGCGATCATTCCGGGATAAAGCGCAACTGCCACGATCATTGGCAGAATTAGAAATACAACTGGCAGCATCATGGAAGTTTCTTTGTGACCTGCAAGAACTAGGAGCATTCGAGCTTGGTGTGCGCGGGCATCCGATGCTTGGGCCCGCAACACTTGAGCCAGTGGCGTACCTCGCTCTAGGGCCAAATTAAGCGCGTGTATAGCTCGGCTCACAGGCTGCGAATCAAGTTCTGCCTGCAATTGAACCAGTGAAGCGGCCAATGCCTCGCCAGAATTTACCGAGTTAACAACTTTACTAAGTTCACTTATTAGTGGCCCAGTACAGGATTGAACAATTCGACGCATTGCCAATAAGACAGGTTCACCAGCCGAGACTGCAAAAGCCAATAAATCTAGGACTGTTGCTAGTTGCCCTTCGATAGCAGTTCGCTGTTTTTTAGCTTTGCTTGCCAACTGCCACTTTGCATACCAGCCACCGGTAACAAAGGCTAAAACGATAACTAGGAACACGGACAATGCTGAAATTGGCTTACCTACTGCAAACCTGAGTATCAGCCAAATAACTCCACCCAGCATGCTCAAACTTGCAGTGACAATCTGATTGTGACGGAAGGAAGCAAGTGAGTAACCACTCGTTGACTGCCTCAACCAAGTAGTAATTTGTTTATCACTGGCCCATGGCGAAATTTGCCGACTGGTGAGAAGTTCATTAAAAAATCCAAGGCCCCTGCTTGTGAGTGATGGGCGCGTTATTGAAGTTGCACCAACATAAGGGGCAATAGCCTGAGCCATTGATAACTGTGGACGAAAGATTACGTTCGCAACAAGCACTACCCCAATACCAAGGATGGCGCCAACTAAGTAACCACTCATACCAACAACCTGTTTTCTTGCGGCAACTTAGCGATGTACATCATTGCAAAATAAGCACCCAATGAAACAACCGCACAAATTACTAACATCCGAATTCCACCCGGTGAGGTGTACACACTCGCAGTAGAAGCTCTTGTGGAAAGCACTAAAGCAGTTGCCCATGGCGCAGCAACTGCAAGGCGAGCGGCACTAACTGTCCAACCTTGTCGGGTCAGAATCTCGCCTCGGGTAACTAAGCCCTCGCGCATGACTTCCGAGAGCGTGCGAAGTAAGACGCCAAGATCAGCGCCTCCCACGTCATATGCGACTTGTAGCGAAGCTACGAATTTATCTGCGTGTGGGTCCTGTAATTCCTGGGCGATAAGACTCAAACCTGTTGAGAAGTCGCCCGTTGCTTGATACTTTCCTCGACATAATTCAAAGGCTGGGCGTAAAGCCTCCGGGCCGCTTTTACATAATTCCGCCACGGCCTGTGGCAGTGAGAGTCCCGCGCGCACAGCTGACGCTAAATCATCTACCACGTCAGGCCAAAGCTGAGCGTCGATAATTTTGTGTCGAGTAAGAAGTGAACGCAGTTTTGCAAACAATCCAATTTCGAATTTAACTGGCTGTTTAATCGCGCTCCAAATCAGAAGCGCTCCGATGCCGATAAGTAAGCCAAGGATCAAACCCATGCGGAAGCACCAACCAGCCTTGCTAGGTCTATGCCACGGGCTGCAAAGTGTTCTTGCTTACCTGGGAAGATTCCCTGTGGAACTAATCGCGAATTATGCGTACTGAAAATATCTCCAGTTTCAATATTGCTTCCCTCAACTCGTCCAGTAACTGACGTTATTTGCTGCACGCTACGTGTGCCATCGAGTTGGAGCGCAGTATGAACCACAATGTCTACTACTGCGGCAACCGTTGGAATTACAAACTCTGCAGAAACATTGCTACCGGCAAGCATTGGTAGCAGGCACAACTTTGAAATCGCTTCCCGAGCGCCGTTCGCGTGAATTGAGCACATGCTTGGCATCCCAGCGTTCATTGCCACAAGTAAATCCAGCGCTTCCTCCTGTCTTACTTCCCCTATAACCAATCTTGAGGGTCGCATTCGCAATGCTTCCTTAATTAACCGGCGCAAGGGAATCTCACCGGTTCCTTCCAGACTTGGTTGCCGAGTTTGTAGTGCCACCCAGTCTGGGCTGGTGAGCTGAAGTTCAAATACTTCCTCACAGGTGATCACTCGTTCACTCGATGGCGCACTGTTTAGGAGCGCGTTCATTAACGTTGTTTTTCCAGCCTGAGTTGCGCCAGCGACAATTATGTTTAGCCCTGCCAGCACACTGGCTTGAAGAAACGCAGCTGCTTGGTCAGTTAGAGTTCCAGCCTGAACTAAACCGTCGAGGGACTTGGTGCCCATGATGAATTTTCGAATGTTTACCGACCAGTGCTTACGAGTGATATCAGGAATTGCAACATGTAACCGGGAACCGTCTGGCAAGGTCGCATCAACAAATGGATTAGACAGGTCAACTCGCCTCCCTGACGCCGCCAACATTCGCTCAACAAGACCACGAACCTCGATTTCATCGAGAATCACATTTGTTAATTCACTTCTGCCGTTGCGAGCTACGAAGATTCGATCTGGTTCATTTATCCAAATTTCTTCAACATCAGGATCGTCTAATAGTGGTTGAAGTAGTCCGAAACCGGAAATATGTAATGCAATGTGTTCGGCAACGGGCAACAGGGGCTCAGCGTCAAATATAAATTCAGTTGAATTTTTTTCACGCGCCAGGATATCTTCAACTATGTGGCGGAGTTCAGTTGATTCATCTTGCGGGCTGATCCCTCCAGTCCAAACCCGCGCCCGAACTTCTTGAACCACATCACTAACTGCGCCTGACATGAGCTACCCCTGTTGCTGTGACCCGAACCAAGCCGAGTGAATGAACCTTAGGCCGAAATTGGTGTGGGAGTCACTAGCCACGGAATAACTGTGGATAACTTTGGGATATGCAAAACGCTTTAGCTGTTTTGATTATTAGTGGTTATGGTTTTCCACAGATTCAGAAAAACTAACTTGACGAGAGAAACTTACTTGCTATGCGGGTTTTCTGTTACTTAGCCAACTTCGAATACCAGCAACGATTGAGCCAACAATAAAGAATGTTGCTATCGCATATGAACCCGTTTTAACGGCAGGAATAGTTGCAGCGTAGTAACCCGCAAGAGTTAATCCCACCCCCCATGAAATTGCGCCAACAAAGTTTGCGCCAAGGAACTTGTAGTAATTCATTCGCGCGATTCCAGCGATAGCAGGCACAAGTACTCGGGCCCATGGCATAAATCGAGAAACGACTACAGCCCACCAGCCAAGTTGTTGATAAAACTTCTCAGATTTGGCGATTGCTGATTTTAGTCTTGGGCCTTCACGCTTATCAAGATAAGGTCGACCGAAGTGACGACCTAAAACAAATCCAGTTTGATCCCCAACAAATGCTGCTAGGCCGATACCAATTGTTAGCACGCGAATTTCAATTGAATCACTTGTAGCTGCCAGGACTCCGGCCGCAAAAATTAGTGAGTCACCGGTAATGAATGGGATAAATGCACCAATAAGCAACCCAGTGCCGGCAAAAACCAAGCCCCAAACAATCAAGTAAAAAAGGATTGGCCCGTAACTATTGAGCCAATCTGTTACCTGACCCGTAAGGGCAGCCGCTAAAAATACTGAATCCACGGCTTAAGAGTACTTTGAATGCTTAGTACGTAAGAACTCGGTTAGAGCGAATTAGTTTCCACCCTGGCCGGCAAGCGTCCGAATTGCGCGCAATGCTACGGAAAGCGTAGCTAGGTCATTTTGCTCACTGTGAGCAATCTCATTTAGCGTGGCTCTGGTTCTTGCCACACCTTCAGGGAATCTGGACTCCCATTGCGTGATCCGCTGATCCACTGAATCGCTGGCTGTTGTGGCCTGCGCGACTCGAGACACAAGTGCCGCCAGTGCAACATACAAGTCACTTCGCAGCGCAGTTCGAGCATATGCAGTCCAGCGATCGGCTCGTGGCAATGCCGTAATTTGGAACAACATTCGATCAACGTCATAGCGTTCACTTAATGCAAAATACAGATCTAAAATTCGAGCTGGATCTTCTTTTTTGCCATCTGAAATTTCGATGATATCTAACAACGAGAATTCATCAAGTAAAGCAGCAATCCGCAGCGCAATCGGGCGTGGAACTCCCTGGCTTTCATAGCGCTTCACATTTTTTGTTAGACGCTCATGTTCCGCACCGCGCAAAAAGTCAGGGACTCGATCAGTAAGTTGCGCGACAGTGCTAGCAAACTTTGAAATTTCTGCTTCCACATTTAATCGCCCACCACGTGATTGCAAGAACCAACGAGTCGCGCGATCAAGCAGTCGCCTAGATTCTAAAAGCAATTCGATTTGGCAATCAGTCGATACTTGACCATCGAGTTGCTCAAGTGCGGCCCAGAGTGCTTTAAATCCAAAAACGTCACGTGAGACTACGAATGCTCGAAATATTTCAGAATCTCCGGCGCCACTTTCTTCGGCCGCGCGCCAAGCGTAAGTTGCTCCACCACGATTAACCATTTCATTCGTCATAACAGTTGAAATGATTTCTTTTCGCAGTGGATGGCTGTGCATTAGCGCTGCATACCCGTGACGCAAGTCAGTTGGGAAATAGTTGCTGAGAATTTCTTGGCACCACGGTTCATTAACCATTTCGTCATTGGCGCGATCTCTGGTCAAATCAATTTTCACATAAGCCATCAATACGCAAAGTTCCGGAGAGGTTAGTCCTGACCCTTGCGCATCCAATAAATCTATTTGCGCATCACTTGGAAGATATTCAATTGTGCGATTCAGTAATCCGTCGGCCTCCAGTGATTTCATAAGACGCTGGTGAACCCTCAGCATTTCGGGGGCTTGGATTCGGGCCTGTGCCAAAATTAAATTTTGTTCATAGTTATCCCGAAGTACTAACTCACCAACTTCGTTAGTCATGGCTGCAAGTTGAGTATTGCGATCTGCGATTGTCATTGTCCCTGCAGTGACGGCTTGGTCTAGCAAAATCTTGATGTTTACTTCGTGATCGGAAGTATCAACACCCGCAGAGTTATCAATTGCGTCCGTGTTTAGTTTGATGCCAGCTCGAGCAGCCTCAATTCGACCTAATTGAGTCGCACCTAAGTTTCCACCTTCGCCAATGACTCGCGCTCGAATTTCATTCCCGTTAACCCGGATAGCGTCGTTTGCCTTATCGCCGACTTGAGCATGTGTTTCTGTGCTCGCTTTTAGGTAAGTGCCGATGCCACCGTTCCATAACAGGTCAACCGGTGCTAGCAGAATTTTAGTTAGCAATTCATTTGGAGTCAGGCTCATAATTTCGGCACTGATTCCAAGAGACGTCTTAACTTCAGCCGTTAAGTCGATGGACTTAACTGAGCGAGGATAAATACCGCCACCCTTGCTGATTAGTTTGACGTTGTAATCTTCCCAAGATGACCTAGGTAGTGTGAATAATCGTTGACGTTCTATAAATGATTTAGCAGCATCGGGATTTGGGTCGAGGAAAATGTGACGATGATCAAAAGCTGCAAGTAATCGAATGTGCTGGGAAAGCAGCATGCCATTTCCAAAGACATCGCCGCTCATGTCCCCTACCCCAACCACAGTGAAGTCTTGAGTTTGGGTATTTAAACCTAGTTCTAGAAAGTGACGCTTAACTGACTCCCAGGCACCCTTAGCGGTGATACCCATCGCTTTGTGGTCATAACCAACAGATCCACCGGAGGCAAAGGCATCGCCCATCCAGAACCCACGGTCAGTTGAAATCTTGTTAGCAATGTCTGAGAATGTTGCAGTTCCCTTGTCGGCAGCAACTACTAAATAGGGATCATCAACATCATGACGAACAACATTCTCAGGTGGAATAACTTCACCATTTACAAGATTGTCTGTTAAGTCGAGTAAGGCTGCAATAAACATCTGGTAGCAGGCGATGCCTTCTGCTAACCAAGCATCGCGATTGCTTGGCTCAGGACCACGTTTGAGTACGAATCCACCCTTGGCACCACTTGGCACGATAACGGTGTTCTTCACCATCTGGGCTTTGACTAATCCGAGGATTTCAATTCGGAAATCTTCTTGTCGATCCGACCAACGGATTCCGCCACGTGCGACCGCAGCAAAACGTAAGTGCACTCCCTCAACGCGTGGTGAGAATACCCAGATTTCAAATTTTGGAAGCGGTAATGGTAAATCTGGAACCAATGACGGATCTAATTTAAAGGCCATTACTTGCAGGTAGTTTCCGGCTGAATCAAGTTGATAAACATTGGTTCGAAGTGTGGCAAGCACTAGAGCGACACTTGCTCGCATAATTCGGTCATGATCCAAACTTGCAACCGCGTCCAAAGCTGCTTCAATTTTTGTTTCTAATTCAATTTGTTGCAGGTTTCGGTCTCCAGCAAATTTAGGATCAAATCTAACGACGAAAAGTTGAAGTAGTAGTTGAACAATTCCAACGTTTGTCAAAAGCACTTGCTGTAAGTATCCCTGGCTAAATGGCGTACCTGCTTGCCGCAAGTAAGCAGCGTAAGCACGAATAATGCCCACATTTCGGGCCGTAAGACCGCCATGAATCACAAGTGCATTAAATGGATCACTATCTACTTCACCCAGCCAGATCGCCATAAATGTACTGCAGAATCTTTCGGACAACGAATTAAGTCCTGGAACTTTCGAGTCATCAAAATTCAAACCAAAGTCATAGACCCAAGCCACGTCCATACCTTTACGACGCAAGTCATAGGCTCGTTCATCAATTACTTCGACTCCGAGATCATGAAGAATTGGCAGCACTGTTGAAAGCGTGATTGGACTACCAATTCGATAAATGGTGAAGCGCCTGGTTCCATCTTCCGCAGAATTAGGCTCATACATCGAAACTTTGATAGCACCAGGTGAGAGGGTTTCAAGTGACTCGAGAGTCTTTAAATGCGAAACGGCATCACCGGCCAGAACATCTGCCTTGAACGACTCCGGAAACGAATTACCCCAGGTTCGCAGTAATCTCGCGGAATCTTCTTCGCCAACGTGCTCAACCAATGAATCGGCAAAGTCGTCTTCCCAGAATCGGGTTGCATCAGCAAGGTCACCTTCGAGTTGCTCTAAATCAATTTCTGGGATGCTCTTATCCAGTGGCTTGCGAATTACAAAATGAAGTCTTGCTAAAACTGATTCTGAGACCCGAGCTGTGTGTTCAATTGCCGTTGCGCCATAGGCCTGCAGCAAAATTGCTTCCATACGAAGTCGCACTTCAGTCGTATAGCGATCACGTGGGAAGTAAACCAAGACAGAAACATAGCGACCGAATAATTCTTTACGGGTAAATACTCGTACTTGACGTCGCTCTTGCAATTGCAAAACTCGGCGGGCGACATCTACTAATTCATCGGGTGAGATTTGAAACATCTCGTCGCGCGGATAAGTTTCTAGAAATTGCATCAAGTCCTTGCCGCTGTGAGAATCTCGGCCAAGGGCCATCGATTCGATTACATCGGCGACCTTGCTTGAAAGCACCGGGATGTTGGTAACTGACTGGGTGTATGCCGCTGACGAGAACAGGCCTAAGAAGCGATGCTCTCCGATTTGTTGACCCGATGCATCTACCCGGCGGATTCCTACATAATCCAAAATAACTGGGCGGTGAACTGTAGATCGCATTCGAGCTTTTGTCACAACCATTAATGAATCTATCGACGAGTGATCCTGATCGTTCTTACTTAGCGGGCCCCCATCCAAATTGCGCAAAGTTCCAAGGCCGGAGGCGCCAATTCTGGATAAAACATTTTTAGATAATTCATAGTTGGAATAACCCACGAACGTGAAGTGATTTTCAGTTAACCACTTCAATAATTCAATGGCTTCCCGGCGCTCTCGGTCACTAACTCCGGTTACCGCTTCAATTTCGGCGATAACTTCATAAAGCTTGGCCTGCATAGCTGGCCAGTCTTCAACGGTTGCTCGCACATCTGCCAGAACCCTTTGCATTCTCGTTTCTATTGCCGATAAATCAGCAGTATCGGATTCACGATCAATCTCTACGCTGATCCAGGATTCTTGAATTGCGCCCTCGGGTACAGACTCACCTGGTAAAACATCCAGATCTAAAATTTCGATTAATTCACCTTGTTGGTCTCGCTTGACCCAAAAACGTGGGTGAATAACTACTCGAATTGATCGACCTTCTTGCGAAATTTCAGCTGAAACAGAATCAACCAAGAACGGCATATCATCTGTAACAACTTGCACGACGCTGTGTGGCGATTGCCAACCGTGTGAATCCAGATTTGGAGAAAGAGCCTGAACTTTAGATGTTCCAGGTGTTCGACTTTGACCCAATGCAACGTGGGATTTAATTAAACCTTCCAGGTCGCGAACTTCAGTTACAACTAAATCCTCAGGCGCTACTAAATCAAAGTAACGGGAGACGACGGTTTTTAGATCACCGGAAATGGACTTTTCTGCCCGTGAAATTAACTCGTCATACGCCTCTTCTAAGCGACGCGATCCGCGTGAGGTTACCGACACTTTGAAAAGCCTCCTGGTGCCACACTTGGCGCGTGAACACCTCATAACCCTACCAATTCAAGGACTGCCATAGATTGAGGTGTGAGCATTTCCTGGCTAATTAGCCCACTAGGTCAGGAAGTAATTAAATCTGCGCGGGAATACCGTGATCCGTTGCGAGCAGTTCCTGCGCTTCGTAAGACTTACCCAGAAATTGCTGCGGAATTGATTTCCCAAGCCATGTTGCAAGCTGGTTTGCAATTTCGCTTGGAAGAGCGTTGGGGTTTGGCTACCAACAACTTATTACTCACGGATGATGGAATTAGCCAAGCGACTCGGCCAGTGATTGCAAAGTACCGGGCTGATGAAATTGTTAAAAAATTTGGTAAGAATGCGCATGTGCTTGACTTGACTTGTGGGTTAGGTTTTGATTCCCGAGAGTTTGCAAGAGCTGGTCTAAACGTATCTGCTGTTGAAATTGATCCACTTGTTGCCGAATATGCCCGACATAACCTTGCTGAATATGAAATAACAGTTAACTGCGCTGATGCCACAACTTTCCAAATACCTGCTGATGTCGACGTCGTTTTTGTTGATCCAGCGCGCCGAGATCCGCAGGGTTCCAAAACTGCTCTTGGACAAGCAAAGCGAATTTTTAATCCGCAACTTTGGTCGCCATCGTGGGATGCAATAAATGAGTTTGCTTCTCGATTTCCAGTTGTTGCAAAAGTTGCACCCGGTATGGACAAATCTGAAATTGGAAATTGGGATGCAAAGTGGCTCAGCTCATCTGGAGACTTGCTTGAATGTTTTATTTCATCGCCTGGTACTGGCGCGCGCTCCGCAGTTTTGATTGCTGCTGAGTCTGGGACTTACCTAGAAGTAGCAGGCGAGAGTGCGACACGGACTCAAAGTGTTGGCAGCTATTTAGTGATTCCCGATCCGGCATTAGTCCGCGCCAGTGCACTTACTCCGCTTGCTGAACAAATTGACGGTGGACTCGTAAATGAACACATCGCATGGTTGACAACAGATAATAAAGCTGGCGTGCGCAAGATGTTAAAGCAAGATCCGCAGCAAGGAAGTGCATTGCTGATTGAATCAGCACTTAAGTACTCAGACAAGGAGCTGTTAGCTCGGGTTAAAAACATTTCAGCAGCTGGAGTAACGATAATGACGCGAGGCGTGCAACTCGATGTTGAGACGATTCGCAAGTCACTTGTGAAAGTTACCGCGCCTGGAAATCAAGAACTAATTGTCGCAATTTATCGCGATGACGCAGGGCCGCAAGCTTTACTTTGCCGTCGTGTTTCTAATTTGAACTAGATCCGAATCTAATTGGGTGATTGCATCCGGTCCAAGTCCACAGCAACCACCGATTAATTTGGCACCAGCCTTAACCCACTCGGAGACAATTTGGTTAGGTAGTGAGTCATGCCCCTCACCAATCCAGCGCATATTTTGACCATCCCATACGCGTCCGGCATTTGGATAAACCACAAGCGGCAAGGAAGTTTTCGTTGCAAGTTGGCGCAATAAGGACGTAACAAATTCAGGCTTTGTGCAATTGACTCCAACTGCAACAACAGAAGGAGTTTTACTAACTAGTTCTGCTAAGTGTCCAATACCTTGTCCGGCACATGTCGAGTTACCGTCTTGCGCGCTCATTGTGATCCAGGCTGGAATATCTGGGTAATCAGCCAATACCTCAACAAGAGCTCGGACTTCATCTAAATCAGGAATTGTTTCGCAAGCAAATAAATCAGGTTTGGCACTGGCAAGTACGGCGATTCGTTCGCGATGAAACTTAACTAAGTCAATATGTGCCACACCGTAATTGCCAACGTATTCTTGTCCGCCACCTAGTACTGCGCCATAAGGGCCCACGCTTGCTGCTACCCAAACTTTTTCTGGAGCTTTCACAGCCACATCTTTAGCAAGAGAAATTGAAAGTCGCATCAAGTCATCAGCTTGATCCGCAGTCATACCAGTTGCGATAAAACCCATGCGACTTGCTTGATAAGAGGCGGTAATTAAAACGCGCCCTCCAGAGTTCACATAATCTTGATGAACTTGTGCAATGGCCTCTGGGGCATCGCGCAACAATCGTGCTGACCAAAGTTTGTCCGACAAGTCATGGCCACGTTTTTCTAGTTCACCAGATAACCCACCATCGATCGGCCAGGGACCCATTTCTAACCAACTTGCAAAACTCTGCGTCACTATGCCACCACGGTTGTTATGTTCATCGACGAATCTGTCGCGAAACTCAATTGTGAGGTATCCCGGCCACGTTTAACTAATTCAGAGCCAAGGGCTGCAACCATCGCGCCGTTATCAGTGCATAGCGCTGGACTAGGAATTCGTAATGTGATTTTGTGTTCAGCGCAGCGTTGCGCTGCAACTGTTCGCAGGCGGCTGTTTGCTGCAACCCCACCGCCAATCACCAAAGTGCCAACATCGTTACTTAGGCAGGCGTCAATGGCTTTTCGCATAAGGACATCTACCACTGCCTCTTGAAATGAAGCAGCAACATCATTAACCATTACTGAATTACCTGTCCGTTGCTCGGTTTCAATCCAGCGAGCTACGGCAGTCTTTAAGCCTGAGAACGAAACATCAAAGCGGTGCTTGAGTATATCTTTAGGTGTTGTTAATCCACGAGGGAAATCAATCGCAGTTGGATTCCCAGTTTGCGCAGCTTTATCTATGTAGGGCCCACCTGGAAATGGTAAACCGAGCACCCGAGCAATCTTGTCGAAAGCTTCACCTGCTGCATCGTCAATAGTTTGACCGAGTTGAATTACATCTTGCGTAATGTCGGGAACTAACAACAGTGAGGAATGCCCACCGGAAACCAATAGTGCAATGCTTGGTTCATCCAACGGTCCATGCTCCAGTTGATCAACACATACGTGCGCGGCTAGATGATTTACGCCATAGATTGGCTTACCTAGCGCAACTGAAAGGGATTTTGCGGCAGCAACCCCCACAAGCAATGCGCCAGCTAAACCTGGACCAGAAGTGACTGCGATGGCATCAACTTCCGCCAGCTTGATGTTCGCAGCCTTACATGCTCGTTCAATCGTTGGCACCATGGCTTCTAAATGTGCTCGGCTTGCAATCTCAGGGACAACTCCCCCAAATCGTGCATGCTCATCAACGCTTGATGCGACTTCGTCAGCTAACAAAGTGGTGCCTCGTACAATTCCAATTCCGGTTTCGTCGCACGAAGTTTCTATGCCTAAAATCAATGGCTCAGACATTAGCTACTCGCTTTCGCATAATGTTTGCGTCAATTGTGTTCCCATAATAATTTCGCCGAATGTCAATTCGCTCATATCCACGAGTGGCATACATCTTTATGGCAGCTTCATTGTCACTGCGAACTTCAAGAAATATTTCCCGAACATTTCGAAGCACAGCTTGAGACTCAAGCCAATCCATCAAGGCAGTACCAATTCCATTGCCTTGCTGATTGCTTGCAACTGCCACAGTATTCACATCGCCCTGTTTGCCTACATAACGAAATGATGCGTAGCCAACTAGTTGCGAATCTAAAATTGCCACGGAAACGTCCCGTGAGATCGATACTTCTGCAAGTTCAGCTAGGAATAACGCGTCAGTCCAGGCATCAATTGGAAACAACGCTTTTTCGATTTCGAGAACTGCTGAAAGGTCTGCAGTTGTCATTGGGCGAATTTCCAGCATTAGAGAACCGACTTTCGAATCGTTGGCTCCACAGCATCTGGTTTGCGTAAATACATAGGCAAGACATCAACTAATTGAGCCGACCCTGACGCAAATAGTTTGGCCAGAGATCCAGCTTTAAGTTCCATCACTTCTCCGGAAATAAAATCTGGATAAATCTGTGCGCCTGGGCCAACAAACTTTGAATCAGGAAATTGCGATGCAATAACTTCAGGCTTAGAAACTTGTGGTTCGCTAATTCGAATTCCGTCGTACCGAGCCCAGTACAACTCTTTACGGCGGGCATCAGTAACCACCACACAAGGGCTTGCGTAGTCAAATGCAATTGCATCTAACGAACAAATGCCATGGATCGGAATCTCACGGGCGTGCGCAAATACCGCCGCAGTTACAAGACCAACACGAAGTCCAGTAAAGGGACCTGGGCCAACACCGACAACGACATCGGTAATCTCTTCTATCTTCAATCCCGAATCAGTAACAACCTTTGAAATCAATTCGGCTGTAAGTTCGCCTTGCATGCCATGGTCGATCGCTTGGCTTTGGGTAACTTCACCACTATTACGCAGAATCGCGACACTGACTCCGACCGAAGTGTCTATGGCTAAAACATTCATGCGCCAGACCCACTTAAACTCAAGTCGTGCCAACGATCTCCGACTGCAGTTACTGAAATCCTGCGAATCCCACTTGCTGGATCAGATTCATCGGTAAGTTCTTGCGCTCTATCTATATCTATCTCAATCCAGTTTTCCGAAAATCCAGATACATATTCTTTACCCCACTCGATTACAAAAACCGCATTCTTTGTTGCCTCAAGATCCAGGTCCACCAAATCGCTTTGGCTAGTGAGACGGTAGGCATCTACGTGCACTAGAGCCAAACCGGCGCCTTGCGGTTTATGCACGCGGGAAACCACAAAAGTTGGACTTGTTACTACGCCTTGCACTTCGATCTGTGTTGCCAGTCCTTGGACAAAAGTAGTTTTTCCCGCGCCTAACGGACCGCTCAAAACAACGACATCGCCAGCAGCTAACAAGGCACCAATTTGCTTGCCGAATGCCTGCATTTGCTGCGAAGTGGAGACGGTAAAAGTCACAGTACTTACCAAGAGTTATTTATGAATTCGCGATGTACGCGAGGGCCAATTCGAGTGATGATTTCATAGGAAATAGTTCCGGCTGCTTGCGCCCAATCTTCCACACTTGGTTCACCGCGAGCTGGATCACCAAAGAGCACGACCTCGTCACCAAGGCTGACATCTAGATCACCAACATCTAGCACAAACTGATCCATACAAACTCGGCCAGCGACCTTTCGGATTTCGCCGCCAACTAATACTGGGCCAAGGTTAGTTGCACTTCGTGGCACGCCATCGGCATAACCAGCTGGGATCAGTGCCAAAGTTGTATCGGATTTAGTGTGGTACTGATGGGCGTACGAGACACCTGAGCCTGCTGGAACTTTCTTTAGTAGCACAATGGGCGCACAAAGAGTCATAACTGGTTTCAAACCAAAGTCAGTAGCGAGGCCAACTTCTTCACCTGGCGAGACTCCATAAGCGGCTACCCCAGGACGAACCATATTGAAATATGTATCTGGCAACGCAAGTGTGGCTGCGGAGTTTGCAAGGTGCTTAACTTCAAGCTCAAAGTTTGCGGCTTCAAGTAAGTCAACAGCAGTTTTGAATTCTGCAATTTGATCCGCAATCGTTGAGTTACTCGGTTCATCCGCGTAAGCAAAATGAGACATTACGCCTACTGCTTTTACAGTGCCTTCATCTTCTGCTTTTCTTAGTGCCACAATCAACTCTGGTAAATCCGCTAGCGTTACACCGTTTCGATTTAAGCCAGTATCAACTTTGACGTGAATGCGAGCAATTCGGTCAACAGAATATGCGGCATTACTTATCGCCTTTAAAGTTGCTACTGAATTAACACCCAAATCAATATCGCGAGCAATGCATTCTGCGAATCGATCATTGGAGGTATTTAGCCAAGCAAGAATTGGCCCGGGCACATTGCCTTCGCGCAGCGCAACGGCTTCTTCAAGTAGTGCAACACCTAAATAATCTGCTCCAGCAGTTACCGCGGCTTGACCACATTTGACTAAACCATGTCCATAAGCATCGGCTTTAACTACAACCATTAATTTTCGGCCGCCAGTGCGCTCCTTTAAAACTCGCACGTTATGTGCCAAAGCTCCAAGATCAATTCGAGCGGTTACATGTGCAGACATTTCAAAACCTAAACTCTCTCTGCAATTACATAAGCAATTGCTACGGGACCATCATGGCTTATTGAAACGTGCCAGTTCGTGATTAAAAGATTTGCTGCAACATCGGCAACCGTGCCTCTAATTGAAATTGTTGGTGCGCCGCCATTGCTAACTTCGCAATCATGCCAAGCCATCCCTGCTGGTGCACCTAATGCTTTAGCAACTGCTTCTTTTACTGCGAACCGCCCGGCTAGAGACACGACTGGCAATTGGTGGCCATCAGCGCTTACTTGCTCCGTTTTAGTGAACAGACGATCGATGATCTGTGGGGTTCGCTCAACTAGATTTGTGAATCGCGCCAAATCGACAACATCAACGCCGATTCCCACAATTGCCATAACTTAACTTTGCCTTGAATACTCATTTTTTCAAACTTGGCTCGATAGAGCCCTGTAATACCAAGGTCAATAGTTATGTAACCTTTGCAATAGGGGCAGCTCTGGCTACATTGGGGTTACGGTGTTGTTTAGCGGAAACAGCAGCAAAGTTTATTCAAATCGATAGAGTCACCAGGTAAATTAGACTTGTGGCAACAAACATCGGTGCATACTTTGAGATTCCAGTTACTGACCTGGATCGCGCTTTGAATTTCTATCAGTCACTCCTGGGAATTGAACTGGAACGCGGTTCAATCCACGGTTATGAAATGGCATTTTTCCCATTTGAAAACAACGCAGTTGGCATCAGTGGCGCACTTGCTAAGGGTGATGTTTACAAGCCATCTATCGATGGCTCATTTATCTATCTTCACACCGACGACATAGACAGTTTGTTGAATAAGGACATCGAGCTCGGCTCAGAAATTCTTTTTGAGAAGACAGATGCAGGTAATTGCTTTGTTGCCGAAATCAAAGATTCAGAAGGAAACCGTATTTGCCTGACAACAAAACATCAGGGTGAATAACTGCTTCTTTAAGGTTTATTCGACCGTTACGCTCTTGGCCAGATTCCTGGGTTGATCCACGTCATAACCCTTAACCGTTGCCATTTCACAGGAGAAAATTTGTAATGGCACCGTTGCAACTAATGGCTGCATTAATGCTGGGCATTTTGGTAGGCGAATGATGTGATCAGCAAATTCATTAATGGACTCATCGCCCTCTTCAGCCAACACGATTGTTAAGGCGCCGCGGGCTCGAACTTCTTGAATGTTAGAGACTATTTTGTCGTGTAGCTCGTCATCTTTTGGCGGGACTACCACAAAAACTGGGATGCCTTCTTCGATCAACGCAATCGGTCCATGCTTAAGTTCGCCGGCGGCAAAGCCTTCCGCATGCATGTAGGCAAGTTCTTTGAGTTTTAGCGCGCCTTCGAGCGCGACTGGGAAGCCAACGCTGCGACCAAGGAATAACACCGATTGCTTGTTAATCAATTCTTTCGCGATGGCTTTGACGCCCTCGCTGGTATCCAAAACTAAGTCAATCAAATTTGGCATGTCAGATAATTCCAAGGCAACTTTTGCTGCATCCGTGCCAAATCCAGTGCCGCGGGTTTGAGCTAAATACATTGCAAAAAGATAACAGGCAACAATTTGCGTGAGAAACGCTTTTGTTGAAGCAACCGCAATTTCAGGGCCAGCATGCGTATAAATAACAGCGTCACTTTCGCGCGGGATTGTTGAGCCGTTGCTATTGCAAATAGCTAGAACTTTCGCGCCCTGTTCGCGGGCGTATCGCATGGCCATCAAGGTGTCCATAGTTTCCCCAGATTGGCTGATGGCAACCACCAATGTTGTTGGAGTCAAAATCGGGTCGCGATATCTAAATTCACTTGCAAGTTCAACTTCACAAGGAATTCGAGTCCAATGCTCAATCGCATATTTAGCAATCAAACCGGAGTGGTAAGCAGTACCGCAGGCGGTAATAACAATTTTGTCGATTGACTTTAAATATTTATCGTCAAGCCCCAAGTCAGCAAGCGTTACTTTGCCAGCTTTATCAATTCTCCCCAATAACGTATCTGCAACTGCCTTTGGCTGCTCTGAAATTTCTTTGAGCATAAAGAGATCGAAGCCACCTTTTTCGGCGGCCGCTGAATCCCAAGTGACTTCATACTCGGTGAAAGGTGCGGGCTTGCCAAAGAAATCTGTTACCTCAATTGAATTGGGTGTTATCTCGACAATTTGGTCTTGCCCAAGTTCAATGGCATTTCGCGTGTGCGTAATAAATGCTGCGACATCTGATGCCAAGAAATTCTCGCCGACACCGCGCCCAACAACTAGTGGTGAATTTCGTCTAGCTGCAACCACCACATCCGGGGTTTGCGAATGCACCACAACTAAAGTGAATGCGCCAGTAAGTACTTGGCAGATTTCGCGCAACGCATCCGCTAGCCCAGGAGTGCTTTTCATTTGCTTTGAAAGTAAGTGCGCCACAACTTCAGTATCAGTTTGGCTGCGCAGAGTTATGCCTTCGGCAATTAGCTTGTCGCGAAGCATTGCAAAGTTTTCAATAATGCCGTTATGGATAACCGCGATGGTGCCATCATCACTCACGTGTGGATGCGCGTTGACATCATTAGGAGCGCCATGGGTGGCCCAACGAGTGTGACCGATTCCAGTGTTGGATCCAGAGATAGGACTGGCCAATAACTCTGCTTCCAAGTTGGCTAACTTGCCGGCCTTCTTTCTGGTTTGAATCGCGTGATCAGCAACTACTGCGATTCCAGCTGAGTCATAACCGCGGTATTCCAGGCGACGTAAACCTTCGATAACTACATTCTGGGCTTGCTGCGGTCCAACATATCCAACGATTCCGCACATAGATAGAAGTCTATCTGCAACTACAAAGCGCAGTGCTTAGCCACAACTTGGGCAATTTCTTGTGCGAGTGCCTGGGCTTGTTGTTCAGTTGCAGCTTCGACCATCACTCGGATCAATGGTTCAGTTCCACTCGGGCGAAGCAGTACGCGTCCCGATTCGCCAAGTTCTTTTTCAGCTTTGATTACGGCATCCACTACGACTGATTTCGCGACTGCGGATTTATCTACGTTAGGTACATTAATTAGAACTTGCGGCAACTTTGTTACCAAGCTTGCTAGCTGCGCCAAAGACTTACCAGTGCGCTTCATTTCCGAAAGTAAATGAAGCGCTGTCAAAGCGCCATCACCAGTTGTTGCGAACTCGCTGAGCACCACGTGTCCACTTTGTTCGCCACCGATCGTGAACCCACCATTGCGCATTTCTTCTAGGACATAGCGGTCACCAACAGCGGCTGCGATAACTTCGATGCCGTGTTCACGCATGGCTATGTTGAATCCAAGATTCGACATAACTGTCGCAACTACTGTGTTACCAACTAATTCATTGCGCTCTTTTCGCCCCACAGCCAAAATAGCCAGAATTTGATCACCATCAACAAAGTTTCCAGTTGCGTCCACTGCCAGACATCTATCGGCGTCGCCATCATGGGCAATACCGACATCAGCGCCATGCGTTAAAACTGCTGCAAATAAATCTTCCATGTGGGTAGAGCCACACTTCTCATTTATGTTTAGGCCATCTGGTTCACAGTGAATTGTTGCAACTTGTGCGCCAGCTCGCCGCAGGGCTTCGGGTCCAACAAGCGAGGCCGAGCCATTTGCGCCGTCAATTACAACTTTGATGCCCACTAAGGAATTTGTGATGCTCGAAGTTAGGTGATGCAGGTACTTCTCAATCAAATCGTGATCGCTGCGGATTCGCCCGACGCCAGATCCAGTTGGTAACTTGCTAGTAATTTTTAAGTGGGCTTCGATGGCATCTTCAATGGCGTCATCAAGTTTTACGCCACCACGAGCAAAGAACTTAATCCCGTTATCTGGCATTGGATTATGCGAGGCAGAAAGCATTACGCCTAAATCTGCGCCGGTGTGATCAGTTAGGAATGCAACGGCTGGCGTTGGTACAACTCCGACATCAATTACATCTACCCCAGCACTAGCTAAGCCAGCACAAATTGCAGACTGCAGGAACTCACCGCTTGCCCTTGGATCGCGGCCAACAATTGCAAACGGGCGGTCAGTTTTATGTTTGGCGAATTCGCCACGTTCACCTAAAACTTGCGCAGCAGCAACGCCAAGGTTGGTTGCTAATTCGGCGGTAAGTAATCCGTTCGCTAAACCGCGAACGCCATCGGTGCCAAATAGTCGGCCCGACATTGATTAACGCTTTGAGTACTGTGGAGCCTTACGAGCCTTCTTCAGGCCGTATTTCTTGCGCTCCTTGATACGTGCATCGCGAGTAAGGAAGCCTGCCTTCTTAAGGTCAGCGCGGTTACCCTCAAGATCAATGGCGTTCAAGCAACGAGCCACACCTAGACGCAATGCGCCAGCTTGGCCAGAAATTCCGCCACCATCGATGCGAGCAAGAACGTCGTAGGCACCTTCAAAGTTAAGTGTCTTGAACGGATCGTTCACAAGTTGCTGATGAACTTTATTTGGGAAGTAATCCTCTAGAGTGCGACCGTTGATTGTCCAACGTCCAGTGCCCGGAACAATACGAACCCGAGCAATTGCTTCTTTGCGTCGACCAGTTGCTGCGCCAGGTGTGTCTGGTGCCTTGCGTGGTTCGCGAACTGCTGCTGCTGGGGTTTCGGAAGTGTATTCCGTTAACTCAACTTCTGGCTCGCCGCCAACTTCTACTTCAACTTCTAATACTTCGTTGTCTGACATGTTATTTCCCTTCGTAAAAAATCTATTTGTCCGCGAGCGCTTACTGCGCTACCTGAGTGATCTCGAATGGCTTTGGGTTCTGGGCGGAATGTGGATGAGCTTCGCCAGCATAAACTTTTAGCTTTGTGATTTGAGCATCGCTGAGTTTGTTGTGCGGAAGCATTCCCTTGACTGCCTTTTCAATTGCGCGTCGTGGGTTTGTTGCTAGCAACTCAACATAGCTAGTGGCGCGTAGACCACCTGGGAAACCAGAGTGACGGTAATCCATTTTTTGCTGCAGCTTTTGGCCAGTTAGTGCAATCTTTTCTGCGTTGATAACAATAACGAAGTCACCAGTGTCAACGTGCGGCGCAAATATTGGCTTGTGCTTGCCGCGCAAAAGCACAGCAACTTGTGACGCAAGACGTCCTAAAACAACGTCAGTTGCATCGATTACATGCCATTCGCGATTCACATCGCCTGGCTTTGGTGAGTACGTGCGCACAGTGAGCCTTCTTTGACTAAATAAATGGGATAAAACTTCGGGTTTTCCTTATGCCTAAAGGCACAACGACTCCTTAGATTACCTGTATTGCTGGGCGTGGGTCAAAACGAGTTCTTGGGCAGCAGGTAGGCTGATGCTTAGAAAAGGCTCTAACTACGGGGAAATTAGGCCAAATTCCGGAAACTGCTAAGAAAAAGGGATGTGCGAAGACCTGATGAAAGTGCGTCGGCGCCCCCTTTACCTGCTCGAAGGGGCAAATGCCTTATCTGGCTTAAGTAATGCCATAGCCATTGTGACCATCCCCTGGCTGATTTTTGAGCGCACTGGATCGGCCACCCAAGCTGGAATCGTGATTGCACTTTCCACAATTCCAGGCATATTTATCTCGCCATTTGTTGGCGCACTAATTGATCACTTCGGACGCAAGCGGGTTTCGATTGGTTCTGACTTTTTATCCGCAATTTCAGTCATGATGTTTCCGATTTGGGAATCTTTGTTTGGCCTAACTTTTGCTTCAATTGCTACCTTCGCTGTGCTCGGTGCAGCATTTGATCCCGCTGGATACACCGCGCGTAAATCATTGATTCCTGATGTTGCAAAAGCAAGTAACACTTCAATGGACAAACTCAATTCGTGGCATGAAGCAGTTTTCTCAGGTGGTTGGGCACTTGGCCCAGCCATTGGCGCAGTGGCAATTTCACTAGTAGGCGCTGCAAATTCAATGTGGATTGTTTTCGCAGCATTTATCTTGGCAATTATTTTGATTTCCATGTTGCATGTTGGAGACCTTGGCCTGGAGCATCGTGAAGAAATTGATGATCAAGAAAAGTTTTGGACAAGTACTTTACGAGGCCTACAAGTCCTAAAGTCCGATAAAGCAATGTTTTACTTAACGCTTTCCATTGTTTTCTTGGCGATGGTTTATCTTCCGACTGAATCCATAGTGCTACCAAAATATTTCTCAGACATAAATGATCCGCGTGGCCTAGGTTTTGTATTGTCATCAATGGCTGTTGGCGGCATCGCGTCGATGCTCGCCTACCCTTGGCTAGTTTCCAGATTTAAGAAACGCACTATTGTTTTGGGCGCACTACTGGCCACGAGCATAGCTATGATTCCGATGACATTTTTTCCACCGCTTGGCTTATTTGTGGTGTCCGGATTCTTACTCGGCCTTGGCTGGGGTCCAATGAATCCGCTTATGAATTCACTGGTGCAGCAACGCGTCGCGCCACACATTCAAGGTCGAGTTTTCGGCGTGCAAACTTCTTTGTTCTACGCCAGCGGTCCGATTGGCATGTTTGTAACGGGAGTTTGTGTTGATGCCTTTGGGGTTCGCCCGGTGTACACCGCTGCAGTTGCGATCTTGATTCTGTTCCAGTTAGTGATTATGGCTGTGCCAAGTCTGCACGATCTGGATCGCGAAGCGTCATACTAATTACATGACTCGGCCCACACTTGATAACTGGTTGCAACCTGAAAATACTTTTTGGTCATTTCGCCACGTAAGGGAATTGATTCCAACTGCGCAAATAGATTGTGCAAAATCTCCCCGCATCTTGAACCAGAAAATCAAGAATGAGCTTGGGGAAATTTCGCTAGAAACTCATGATGGCGTAAAGAAGATTTCTGAATTTCTATCCAGTACCAATACTGACTCTTTCACGGCAGTAAAAGGTGACGACCTAGTTTTTGAATGGTTAGCACCTGGGGTTAGTGATGTCGAGCCACATTTGATTTTTAGTGTCACCAAGTCATTTACCGGAATGCTTGTTGGCGCACTGGTGCAAGAAGGAAAAATTGATGTTGATGCGCTGGTAACAAAATATGTTCCTGAGGTTGCAGATAGCGGCTTTGGTGATGCAACTGTGCGCAATCTGCTCGACATGGCTGCAAGTTACCAATTCGAAGAGGATTACACCCCAGGTCCTGACATCATCGCCTATCGCAATTCCGTGGGTTGGTATCCAGCGCCCCTGGGTGCACCCAACTTGCATGACTTCATCGCATCTCGCAAAAAAGAGGGTGAGCATGGGCAGATGTTTCGCTACATGTCACCAACAACGGACTTAGTCGGTTGGGTTATTGAGGCTGCCAGTGGAATGCCTTATGCCCAAGCCCTATCCAAATACATATGGTCAAAAATTGGTACTGAGGCGCCCGCTCACATCACAGTTGATCGCACCGGAGCTCCTCGAGCTGCCGGCGGGTTATCAGCTATTCCACGCGACTTAGTTCGATTTGGCATGATGATTCGCGATGGTGGCATGGGCGCGATTGATCCGGAGTTCATGCGTGATGTTTATGAAAATGGCAGTGCGCAGCAATGGGCAACTGGCGACTTTAAGGACTTCTTTGAAAAAGGCGTTTATCGTTCATTTTGTTACAAGCCCGGTGAGGATCCAGATGTGATTATGGGAATCGGTATTCATGGTCAAATGCTTTACGTAGATAGACCGCGCGGAGTTGTTGTCGCTAAGCAATCCTCTTGGCCAAATCCAGACTCAGAAGAAATGCACTTAGATGCATTCCACGCTTGCCAAGCAATCGCCCGCGCACTTAACTAACTGCAGGTAATTATTCCTGCAACTGCCAGTGCTTACCCCTGGAAATTACGCCTGTAATTTCCAGTGCTTACCGCAGGTAATTACTCCCGTAATTCCCAGTGCGTCACTTCTGGTGGGTTAGCAAAAAATGGTCCGATTAATCCGCGCCATTGCGTGAACAATTCAGATTCTCGGAATCCAACCATGTGGTCTTCCACGCTGTCCCAGCCGATTGCAATTAAATAAGTCGATGGCTGTTCAACACCTCGGTGCACGTGAATCACTTGAAAGCCTTTAGCTTGGGCTACTACAGCTTTTGCTCGCTCCATTGCGCTCTCGAATTCAAGCTCTTTACCGGGAACGATTTCCATGAATGCGGTTTCCATAATCATGGTTTTCAGATTACCTTTTAGCCCGCTTCTCATCCCACACTGGCTCATCAGATTCGCGAACCGTGGAATCTCCACCAAAAACAATAAAGCGATCCATAGTTCTTGAGAACCAGCGATCATGAGTCACAGCAAGAACCGTTCCCTCAAATGCATCGAGCGCGCGTTCCAGTGCTTCGGCAGACTCAAGGTCTAAATTGTCAGTTGGCTCATCCAGCAATAACAAAGTTGCGCCTGATAACTCGAGCAACAAGATTTGGAATCTGGCTTGCTGGCCACCAGAAAGTGATTCAAATTTTTGCTCGCTGGCCCCTGCCAGGCCATAGCGATCAAGTGCCCGAGCTGATTGCTCTTGTTGCATACCGTTTCGATGTTCATCGCCGCGATGCAAAATCTCAATTAACGTTCGGCCAACCAACTCTGGATGATGATGTGTCTGAGCAAACCAACCTGGCCGGATCCGCGCACCAAGTTTTGCTTTTCCATCGTGAGCCACCGAGTCAATAGTCACATCACTAATTGGTAAATGCTCGAGTTCGGGATCAGTACCACCGGCTGCAAGTAAGCGCAAAAAGTGGCTCTTGCCTGAACCGTTAGCGCCGAGGACTCCAATGCGTTCCCCAAACCAAATTTCTAAATCAAAGGGCGCAACTAATCCAGTGAGGGTAAGTTCTTCGCAAACGACTGCGCGCTTACCGGTGCGCCCACCCTTAAGTCGCATCTTTACATTCTGTTCAATCGGAATCTCTTGAGGAGGTCCAATTTCTTCAAACTTACGAAGTCGAGTCTGCGCTGCTTGGTACCGAGAGGCCAGTCCATCGTTGAACTTAGCTTTTACTTTTAGCATCTGTACTAGATCTTTAATCTTTTGATGCTCTTCATCCCAACGTCTGCGAAGTTCTTCCAGGCGAGCAAAGCGATCTTTACGAGCTTGGCCATGAGTAGCAAAGCCACCACCATGAAGCCACACCGAGTTTCCAGCATGACCTAATTCCAAAGTGACAATTTGCTTTGCGGTGTTTGCCAATAATTCTCGATCGTGGCTGACATAGAGCACGGTCTTTTTAGTTTGATTCAACTGCTCCTCTAGCCACTTTTTTCCAGGAACATCTAGATAGTTATCTGGTTCATCAAGTAGTAAAACTTCTTCGGGGCCGCGTAACAATGCTTCTAGAACTAAGCGCTTTTGTTCCCCACCTGAAAGACTGCCCGCAGATCGATACTGCGCTTGATCAAATGGGAGCTGAATCGCTGCCATGGTGCAAACATCCCAAAGTACTTCAATTTCATAACCACCAACGTCAGCCCAGTCTGCAATTGCTTGCGCATAAGCCATTTGATTTTTTTCACTGTCATCATTAATCATGGCCGACTCAGTGGCATCAATTTTTGCAGCTGCTTTTGCAATTGGTTCTGGCGAAACAGTAAGTAACAAGTCGCGAACCGTGCCATCAGTCATGTGACCAACGAACTGTCGCATAACACCGAGCCCACCAGTTCGAGCAATACTTCCTTCTTGCACAGGCTCGTCCCCTGCGATCATTCGCATCAAAGTAGATTTTCCGGCGCCATTTGCCCCAATCAACGCAGTGATCGCGCCTTCGCCAACTCGAAATGAGACATCAAGTAACAAAATGCGGCCATCTGGCAACGAGAAAGTTATGTGCTGGATGTCAAGGTGACCCATCAGCGTCCCTGGCTTGCAAAGTTTCAGTGATTCGCTTCGCATAATCGCTGGGATCTGGATATTGCACATCGATAAAAGTTAGGCCTAATGCCGGCGCAGCAAAAACATGTGCCTCACGTTCTCGGCCATCCAGATATCGCTGCAACCAGGCTTTGTCATACTTACCTTCGCCTATTGCAAGGACAGCGCCGATTAGACCACGAACCATGGAATAACAAAAAGCATCTGCTTGGAGCTGGGCCTTGATTAATCCATCGGGAGCAACACTCCAGTCAAAGCGCAGCAAAGTTCGAACTGTAGTCGCGCCTTCTCGCTTGCGACAAAAAGCTGCAAAGTCATGAAGTCCAACTAGCACTTGGCTGGCATCATGCATCGCCGGCACATCCAGTGGAAGATAACTATGGTGTGTGCGATCGCGAAGTAGTGGATTTCGAATTCCTTGATGAATCAAATATTCATAACTCCGAGAAAGCGCAGCAAAGCGCGCATCAAAATCTGGTGCAGTGACTTCCATTTCTTTAATTGATATGTCTTCAGGCAGGATGGCATTTATTCGGTAGGCCAAGTCGCCCATTTCGATTGGGGATTCAGCTGGCATATCAAAGTGAATAACTTGACCAACTGCATGTACGCCAGCATCGGTACGGCCAGCACACTGGACAACGACTCGATCTAGCCTAAGAAAAACTGCTAGAGCATTTTCTAATTCACCTTGAATAGTTCGTCGATCTGGTTGCATCCCCCAGCCCGAGAAATCTTTCCCGTCATATGCAACTAAGGCGCGAATGCGAATGAGCCCCTGCGCTGCAATTGCAACGAGGGGCTCATTCGATAACACCATTTAGTTACGCTTCGTCAGTTGCAACGTCTTCTTCCGACGCAACAACATCAGAGTCGTTTTGTGAAACTTCCGCTTCGATAGCTGCAACTTCCTCAACTGCAGCAATCTCTTCAGCAGATTCAATCTCACTTGCCGGCGCTTCTTCTGATTCTGGTTCAACTGCGTTGGCAGCTTCAACAGCTGCTGCTTTTGCAGCGGCGGCTGTTGCGGCAGCTGCAGCGGCAGCTGCCATTTCAGCTTCCTTGGCAGCGCGACGAGCCACACCTTCGGCAGCGCGAGCTGCATCAAGTTCTTCAACAAGTTCAATAACTGCCATTGGAGCGTTATCTCCCTTGCGCGGGCCAATCTTTACGATTCGGGTGTAGCCACCTTCACGATTTTGAAAGCGTGGACCGATTTCTGCAAAAAGAGTGTGGACAACATCCTTGTTGCGGATAACAGTTAGTACCCGGCGACGAGCATGTAGATCGCCCTTCTTCGTGATTGTGATCAATCGCTCGGCAACTGGGCGCAACCGACGTGCTCGCGCTTCAGTCGTTGTGATTCGACCATGCTCGAACAACGCAGTTGCGAGGTTAGCCAGAATTAGGCGCTCGTGAGATGGACTTCCGCCCATTCGCTTACCCTTGGATGGCTGTGGCATGTTTTTCTCCTGTCAATTCGTTACTAAAAATGAGTGCTCGTTAGAGCTGCTCATCCTCAGCGAAACTTTGGTCGTCATCTGCTGCTGCATCTTCAGCGATTACTGCTGCTGGTGCTGCTTCAGACTGGAAAGTTGCATAGGAACCGGCTGGAACGAATGCTTCTTCTTCTTCGTCGCTGTAATCATCATCAAATGCTGATGCGTACTGACTTGGATCAAATCCTGGAGGTGAATCCTTAAGTGCGATTCCCATCGAGATCAACTTGTCCTTAACTTCGTCAATGGACTTTGCACCGAAGTTACGGATGTCCATCAAGTCAGCTTCGGAGCGTGTGATTAGTTCTCCAACAGTGTGGATACCTTCACGCTTTAGGCAGTTGTAAGAACGAACAGTTAAGTCAAGTGCTTCAACTGGCATGCTTAGTTGCTCGGCAGCGAACTGGTCTGTTACTGATGGTCCAATTTCGATACCTTCAGCTTCAACGTTAAGTTCCCGGGCTAGACCAAATAGTTCAACAAGAGTTGCTCCGGCCGATGCGATTGCATCGCGAGGCACGATTGAACCCTTGGTTTCAACATCAATTACAAGTGAGTCGAAGTCGGTGCGCTGTTCAACGCGAGTTGCTTCCACCTTGTAAGTGACCTTAAGAACTGGTGAGTAAATGGAGTCAATTGGAATTCGCCCAATTTCTCCGCCGCTTGCCTTGTTGTTAGCTGCCGAGATGTAACCGCGACCCTGCTCAACAACGATTTCCATGTCTAACTTGCCCTTGTCATTAAGGGTAGCTAGGAATAATTCTGGATTGAAGATTTCAACGCCAGCTGGTGGAGCAATGTCCGCAGCTGTTACTGGTCCTGGGCCCTGCTTGCGTAAGTACATAGTCACTGGCTCGTCAAACTGCGAAGACACAACCAAGTTCTTAAGGTTCAGGATGACTTCAGTGATGTCTTCCTTAACGCCTTCGATGGTGGTGAATTCGTGAAGTATGCCTTCAAGCTTGATGCTTGTAATTGCTGCACCTGGAATAGAGGACAGCAAGGTACGGCGTAGTGAGTTACCTAGCGTGTAACCAAAGCCTGGTTCTAGCGGTGCAAGCACGAAGCGGGAACGAGTTTCGGATAGTACTTCTTCTTTTAGTTCTGGGCGGACTGAGATCAGCACAGTTATTTCCTTTCGGCGACAGCCACAATTTGAAGTCGCGCTTTTATGGGGATGTTAATTACTTGGAGTAAAGTTCAACGATCAACTGTTCCTGAACCTGAGTGTCAATGACCTCACGTGCAGGAAGGGAGTGGACCAGGATACGCATGCCAGCTGGAATAACTTCCAACCATGCAGGTACGGTACGTTCGCCGATTTCCGAATAAGCGACCTGGAATGGGGTCATCTCAAGGGAAGACTTGCGAACTTCAATTACATCGTTAGGGCTAACGCGAAATGATGGGATGTCCACTTTCTGGCCGTTAACAACGATATGTCCGTGACGAACAAGCTGACGTCCCATGTCGCGGCTCTTTGCAAAGCCAGCGCGGAAGACAACGTTGTCCAAACGGGATTCAAGAATACGAAGTAGGTTTTCACCAGTCTTGCCGTGCTTACGGCTAGCTTCTTCGTAGTAACCACGGAACTGCTTTTCTAGCACTCCGTAGATACGAGCAGTCTTCTGCTTCTCACGCATCTGCAATAAGTATTCAGATTCCTTTGCGCGACCGCGACCATGCTGGCCTGGAGGGTAAGGACGAGATTCCATTGGGCACTTTGGTGAATCACACTTTGAGCCTTTAAGGAATAATTTTGTTTTTTCGCGACGGCAACGCTTGCAATCGGGACCGGTATAACGAGCCATAAGTTTTGTCTCCTAATTTCTTCGT
>JBEEND010000020.1:0-37732 GCA_041192345.1 Actinomycetota bacterium | reverse complement strand
CGATCGACTTCATCAGATGTGCTCACTTAAATGAGTCTAGGAGATTATCTTGATGTCGAGATAACTCGCGCGCCATGAACTGGCCCATGAGTTCGCGTTACATCATCAACTAAGCCGGAAGCCTTCAAATCCACAACTAAATCAATGGCGCTTGATTCATCGTGAACTAAGAATGCACAAGTTGGACCGCTTCCTGAAATTACTGCTCCCAGCGCGCCAGAATCAATTCCGTACTCCAAAACGCGACCAAGTACTGGCCGCGACTTAATTGCAGCTGGCGCTAAGTCGTTATGCATAAGCCGGCCAAGTGCTTGGGCATCGCCACGAGTTAAGGCGCCAAGTAAATCTGCTGGCACCTCGGGGAGCTCTGAGAAATCTAGACCGCGCATTTCATCGGTCTTTTCATAAATCTTCGCAGTTGATAAGCCTTCATTAAATGTGGCAAACACCCAGTGCCAAGATCCACGAGTCATGACTGGGGAAAGCACTTCGCCGCGACCAACGCCTAATGCGCAGCCACCGTGCAGCATGAACGGCACATCGGAACCTAAAGTCGCAGCCATCTCATCTAACTGTTCGCGGGCAATGCCGGCATTCCAAAACGCGTCGCAGGCAACAAGCGTTGCGGCGGCATCCGCACTGCCACCAGCCATACCGGCAGCAATTGGAATTGACTTATCAATTTGAATTAAAACATTTGGATCTTGGCCACATGCCCTAGCAACTAATTCGGCAGCCTGCCAAGCCAAATTCGAGGAATCCGTTGGAATTTGATCTGCGAACGCGCCCAACCCAATGATGCGTAGCGAATCAGCAGCAGTCACCGTTATTTCGTCATAAATTCCAACTGACTGAAAAATTGTTGCTAACTCGTGAAACCCAGAAAATTCCCGAGGTCCTACTCCAAGGTAGATATTTACCTTGGCTGGCACTCGAACGGTTACAGACTTGCTCACTAGATCAGAGTACTTTCTCAGCTTGTTGTGCGATAGCCACAAATTGTTCCAAATTTAATTGCTCACCGCGCAGTCCTGGATCAATCCCAGCGAGCCTAAGTATCTGTTCAACTTCTTGTGGACTACCTAAAACATTACCGAGTGAAGTTCGCAATGTTTTACGTCGTTGTCCAAAAGCTGAATCAACAATTGCGAACATTAGAGTGCGCAGCCCGGGATCAATGTTTCGATCTTTACGTACCAGTCGCACAAGTCCGGAGTCGACATTTGGCGCTGGCCAAAAAACGTTTCGACCAATTGAACCAGCGCGGTCCACATCGCCATACCAAGCAAGTTTGACGCTGGGCACTCCGTAAATCTTGCTGCCGGGAGGCGCTGCCATTCGGTCAGCTACTTCGGCTTGCACCATGACTAAGATTTCCCGAATCGATGGAAACTTTTCCAAAAAATGCAGCACCACTGGCACCGAAACGTTGTAAGGCAAATTGGCAACTAAATGAGTTGGGTTATTTGGTAACTCTAAGATTTGCATCGCATCCGCTGTTATAACGGTCAAGTTTTTTAGATGTTCTGGAGCGTGTTTAGCAATTGTCGCTGGTAGTGCATTGGCCAGAACCGAATCAATCTCTACTGCAACAACATGCGAAACATTTGGAAGAAGTGCCAGAGTTAACGAACCCAGGCCTGGTCCAATTTCTACCACAACGTCCTGCGGGCCAACATGTGCTTGCGTAACAATGCGCCTGACAGTGTTTGGGTCGATGACAAAATTTTGTCCCCACTTTTTGGTGGGTGTGGTGTTCAAGGATTTGGCCAGCGCACGAATTTCGCTGGCGCCTAGCAATGTGGTTTCAGGCATGCAAGTCAGAAGATTTAGTACCAGTTTTTGTTGTAAAAGAAATTGAGCGCCTGACATGGAGTTCCATATCGTTCCTCAATATAGTCGGCTCCCCATTTGATTTGTGTCGCTGGATTTGTTCTCCAGTCATCACCAAATGTCGCCATTTTATTGCCAGGTAAACTTTGCGGAATTCCATAAGCACCGGAAGTTGGATTTGTAGCTTTGTGATTCCAATTACTCTCACGGAACCATAAGGTCTCCAAGCAAGCGAATTGATTTTCGCCCCAACCATTTTCTTGATTAATCCAAAGCTTTGCGTATTCTTTGTTGCCAGACCTAGATCCAGTTTTTTGCTCTGCAACCTTAATTGCGATTGCAAAACTCTTTGGATCTCCAGTTCCACGAATAATTTGCTCTTGCACCGGTTCAGTAATCACGGTGCGACTGACCTCGCTCCGCGTTACTTCTTTGTCATCAACCAGTTTTACTTGATATGCAACTTCAACTTTTCCAACTTCGCCTTTTCGCTTAGTAATCTCGGTACCAATCGCGATCGTTGCATCCTCAGTTACTGCGTTAGTAAACGCTAAATCTTCTTCTTCGGTAACTACTACGCTGCTGACCACATGATCTCGAATGTCATAGGTCACAGTTGAGTCAATTGCCAGAGCAGCAACATCGACGTACGGCAGTGGTTGCTCATTGCTATTAGCCGCCGCAGTTATGCCACCAGTAAGAAGTACCGCGGCTGTAGCCACAGCTGATGTGGTCAGTGAAACTCGTCTGGATTTCGGGCGGGCATGACGACCGGGCGCGCGATGGCGGCCACGTTGGGTCATAACTACTCCGAATTCTTGCCGGTTGGCTTGCTTGTGCATTTGTGCGCTGGGCAAAAATGCTCGAAACTCCACGCTATCTCGTACCTACCCCGTTAAGGCAAGTCGGATTTTGTCAAAATGGGCCAAAAACCCTTGCGGCATTTGAAAAAAGAAGTTCACAAATTTCTTGCTCAGATTGCCCGCGCACCTCACATATGGCGCGAACGCTCCAGGGCAGGTTAATTGAGGCATTCACTTGTCCTCGGTTTGGGGCGGGTGTTAAAAATGGTGCGTCAGTTTCCACAAGTAATAAGTGGTCTGGGATTTCTAAGACTGCGTCGCGTAATTGTTGGGCATTTTTGAATGTCACCACGCCCGGTATCGACATATACCAACCTGCTTGCGCACAAATCTTCGCCATTTGAGCATCCCCTGAAAAGCAATGGAAGACCACTGTGTCTGGCGCACCGTGTTTTTCCAAAGTACCGATCACGTCATCATGGGCATCGCGATCATGAATTATTACTGGCTTACTTACATTTCGGGCGATGTCGATGTGCGCTCGAAATGATTCGTGCTGAGCTTGAGCCTGTGACTTATCGGTGCGGTAGTAATCCAAACCAGTTTCACCAATTCCCCGCACTTGCGGTAACTCGGCCAATCGGGCGATTTCCGCGAGCGAGTTCGCTAAATCAGCGTCGTGAGCCGCCGCGTTAGGGTGCAACGCGACGGTCGCCCAAACATCTGGATGAGTTAAAGCAGTTTGCGCAGCCCATTTGGAACTGGCAACATCGCAACCCACTTGGATAACTTTTGTAACGTTGACTGCCCGAGCCGCAGCCATGGCTTGGGTAACATCCACAAGTTCATGTTCATCATCAAAAGCCACATCCATATGGCAGTGCGTATCGACAACTGGTCCCGCTAACGGCAACGCTATTTTCCCTGCACTCACGCCTCTACGCTACTGGTGACTGGGTAATCTATCCTGAGCATGGGGCAGTTACGGAAACTGTCACTAGAACCAAAAGGCAAATAGTGATCAGCAGGTTACCGGGGCTAGATGGCCTTCGTGGCATCGCTGTTTTAGGCGTAATTATTTACCACGCTGACATCTCAGCACTTGCCGGCGGCTTTCTTGGTGTTGATGTTTTTTTTGTACTATCTGGCTTCTTGATTACTAACTTATTACTTGAAGAACTCACTCGTACCAACACAATAGATCGCGCAAATTTTTATCTAAGGCGTATTCGTCGATTGCTACCGGCATTAATTTTAGTTTCACTTGCAAGTATTTTGGTATCTGGACTATTTGTAATGGACGCTGCCTACCAAGTGCGGCGTGACTTGCCTTGGGCATTTACTTTTGTCTTGAACTGGTCGTATATATTTTTTGATCAGTCATACTTTGTAAATATTTCGCGGCCACCTTTGCTCCAGCATCTTTGGTCCCTGTCGATTGAAGAGCAATTTTATGTGATTTGGCCGCTGGTGATTATTGGCTTGTACAAACTGCCACTTGGACGAATCACGCCTCGCCAAAAAATATTTGCAGTGTCATTATTTTTAGCTTTGGCTTCGACCGCCTGGATGGTTTATCTTTCAATCGCAAACGGCTTTCCAATCCCAAACGATCCAAGTCGGGTTTATTTCGGAACTGATACTCATGCCATGGGTTTATTAATTGGCTGCGCGACTGGTGCGCTTTGGCGATCCGAACGATTATCCGGACACTTAACACCAGATCGCGCAACTGCGATGAATGGCCTTGGCATGTTTTGCCTGGCTGGCATTAATTACTTCTTTATTTTTGTCAGCGAGTTAAATGAATGGCTCTATCGCGGCGGATTTTTAATTCTTTCATTAATCACTGCAGCGCTAATAGTTATCATCGCCCACCCTGGCTTGAAGTTTGGCGCTCGACTTGGCAATCCAGTTTTAAAGTGGTTTGGCGATCGTTCTTATGGGATCTATTTGTGGCACTGGCCAGTTTTTGTATTGCTGCGAACAGGTATCGATGTGCAGTGGCCAGAGCCATTGATTTTTATTGCCAAGATTGCAATTGTCTTAGTGATTTCTGATTTCTCTTACCGGTTTGTTGAGTTGCCAATTCGTCAAGGCGCAATTGGTGACCGCCTTAAAATCTGGCGCGAATTAGGGCTACCAAGACCTGCAGTTCGCGGTTACATTACAGCTGGACTAGCTACCGCAGTTTTAGCTACCAGCTTGGTAGGAATGTATAGAGCGCCGACACCCGATGCTGGGAATCTCACCGGAATCGGTGGGATTACCGCGATCGATGAAGTTGCCGTCATTGCGGCGCAACCGATAGTTGCGTTATCCACTGATCCAGTTGTTAATGCCCAGCAAGTTGCCGACTTACAAAAGAAGATCCAAGAACAGCTACCGCCAGTAGTGTTCGGGGATTCCGTAGTGCTCGGAGCCCGAAATAGTTTGCGGGAGGCACTCGGCGAAATTTCTATCGATGCACAGGTTGCCCGCCAACCAAATGCCATTGCCGAGCAGATCCTACTGCGCCGTACCGAAAATCAACTTGGGCAAGTGGTCGTCATTCACATGGGCACTAACGGAACTATGCGTGAGGATGTGCTACGCACAACGATTGAAGGCTTAACTGATCGCAAGCGGGTTGTAGTAGTTAATGTTCGAGTGCCCCGAGCCTGGATGAAGCCCAATAATAAAATAATCGCCGCCACCGTCAAAGAGTTTCCAAATGTTCGCTTTGTTGACTGGGCTGCAGCCTCTAAAGGGCAAAAGAAATACTTTGCACCTGATGGAGTTCATTTAACAAAGTCTGGTGGAAAAGTTTTTGCAGATCTAATCAATGAAGCGATCGCAGGGCCTTAAATAACTTCTGGTTCTTCAATCCGTGGGAACAGTGACTCGCTTTTAGTAATTTTTACTCCTGGCACAAGCTGTCCCCAAACTGCTGCGTCAGAAAAGTTTTTACTTAGGCCAGATTCGCTGGCGCCAATGTCTGACCAAAGTGCTGCCATGCTTTTTGGCATAAGCGGGGAATACAGAATTGATATTGCTCGCAGGGATTCGCAAACTGTGTAAAGAATTGTTGCAAGTCGCAGGCGGCTTTGCTCATCGTCCTTTTTAGCAAGTGTCCACGGCTCTTGCTCGGTTACATAAAGATTGACTGCATCTATGAATTCCTTAACTGCCACGATTCCGGTTTGGAAATCAAATGCCCGAATGCAGGTATCGGCTTGCGTGGCAGTTTTTGTCAGTAAGTCAGTAAGTACTTTTTCAGCAGCTGTTAGTTCGCCAGGTGCTGGCAGCAATCCTTCGAAATTCTTTACCACCATGGCTTGGACTCGACTAGCTAAGTTGCCCAATCCATTTGCTAGTTCAGCGGTATAGCGCGCAACTAAATCTTCCCAAGAAAACGATCCATCCTGACCAAATATGATGGCGCGCATGAAGTAATAACGGAAAGCATCTGAGCCAATTAAATCAACAATGCTCTGTGGCGAAATTCCTGTGAGTTTACTTTTACTCATTTTTTCGCCGCCAACAAGTAGCCAGCCATGAGCAAACACACATTTTGGAAGAGGTAAGTGCGCAGCCAGTAACATAGCTGGCCAAATGACTGCGTGGAAACGCAAAATGTCTTTACCTACTAGGTGCACATCAGCCGGCCAAGTGTTAGCAAACTTTTGCGCCCCGGCGCTTCCTGGTTCATCGCCAAGCCCAACAGCAGTTGCGTAATTTAACAGAGCATCAAACCAGACATAAACAACTTGTGAGGGATCCCATGGAACGTCAATTCCCCAGTCAAAAGTTGAGCGAGAAATTGATAGGTCCTGCAAACCCGAACGTAAGAAAGACATAACTTCGTTGTAAGCAGATTCTGGGCGTATTGCTTGAGGATTTGCTTCGTAATGAGCAATTAAATCTTTTGCAAAAGCAGAAAGTTGAAAGAAATAATTTGTTTCGCTGATTTGTTCAACTGGCTTGGAATGAATCGGGCAGAGCTTCTCATCACCGTCGCCCGCAATTAGATCTCCGGCAAGTTTAAATTCTTCACAGCCCACACAATATGGACCTTCATAAGAACCTTCATAAATGTGACCCGCATCCTTTAGCGAGGATAAGAAACGCTGCACGCGCTGGGTGTGCCGTGGCTCGGTAGTGCGAATGAAGTCATCATTTGCCGCATCGATTACATCAAGTACTGGAAGCCAGGCATCTTTAACTAATTTGTCGGCCCAGGCTTGCGGCTCAACATTATTGGCAACTGCAGTGCGCAAAACCTTTTGTCCATGTTCGTCAGTTCCCGTGAGGAACCAAACGTCTTCACCAGCCATACGGTGCCAACGTGTCATGAGGTCGCCAGCAACTGTTGTGTAAGCATGACCGATATGAGGTGCATCGTTCACGTAGTAAATCGGCGTTGTTAAATAAAACGCTTTGTTGCTGGTCATGAATTAAGTGTAGAGCGAATCACGATTAACTTTTTCGCTGACGCTGATCGATTAGTACGGCGTCATAAACATCTCGCTTAGGCACCCCTAATTCGCGAGCGACTGCTGCGATTGCATCTCGCTGAGTTTCGCCAACTTCTACCCTGGTTTGGACTAATGTCACCCATTGTTCGGGTGTGGCATCAGGGCGCGGCTGCGCGCCCGCAATCACCAGGGTGATCTCTCCTAAAATTTCGCGATTACTCCAAAGGATCAATTCAGCAAGAGTTCCTCGCACGACTTCCTCATAAGTTTTAGTAAGTTCGCGGCAAATCACAACTTGGCGGTCTGCTCCAAAAACCGCTTCAAGATCAACTAGCGCCTCTACCAACCTGTGCGGGGCTTCGAAGAAAACCATAGTTCGTTGTTCGTGTAACAGCGACTCACACAATGCTCTGCGTTCCCCTGATTTGCGTGGCAAGAATCCTTCAAAGGAAAATCGATCCACCGGCAATCCACTGACAGCTAGTGCAGCTAGCACCGCTGATGGTCCAGGTATTACTGAAACGCTCACACCTTGAGATATAGCTTCTTGCACTAATCGATAACCTGGGTCGCTCACACTGGGCATACCTGCATCAGAAATTACAACTACTGTTTCGCCCTGTAGTACTCGACTAATAAGTTCTGGACTCTTGGCTTCTTCAACAGCGTCATAAAATGACCAAATTTGGGCAGTTGTCACAATTCCTAAGTCTGTAATTAGTCGATGTGCCCGACGTGAATCTTCCGCAGCAATGACATTTGCCGTCACCAGAATTTCCCGAAGACGCAGCGAAGCATCACCAATGTTTCCAATTGGTGTTGCCGCAAGAAATAACTGACCGGACATTCCTCCATCATTCCGCAATTGCCACGTAATCCTGTATTTTTGAGCCATGAGTACTAGTTCCCCGGCGCAAGAGGTTATGAAATCGTCTAAGCGTGCTGCCTTTGATTTGGATTTAGCCAGAAATAATGTGGGCGGTTGGGTTGGTTGGATGGGACCATTAAGCGTTACCGCGCTTGCGGCATTTATTCGCCTGCCATATTTGGGGCAACCTAAAGCAATAATTTTTGATGAAACTTATTACGTAAAGGATTCCCTCTCGCTTTTAAATTTCGGCTACGAAAGAAAAGTCATTGAAAATTCTAATGCAGCGCTGTTGGCAAGCGATGGCATAAATTACCAAAGTATCTTCACTGATGCGGCTTTATATGTAGTACATCCACCTGTAGGTAAATGGATTATTGCTAGTGGTGTTTCGATTTTTGGTGCCACGCCATTTGGTTGGCGCATCGCGGTTGCAATTTTAGGAATTCTCAGTGTTTTGCTGACAGCTCGAATTGCTCGAAGGCTAACTAACTCAAATGCCATCGGGACCCTTGCTGGCCTATTGCTGGCACTAGATGGATTACACATTGCGATGAGTCGCACAGCTATCCTCGACACCTCTCTTTCTTTTTTCACGTTGGCCGCTTTTGGATTTTTAATTATTGATCGAGATAACGCAAACTCTGGCGCAAGTAAAATCTGGCGTTGGGCGATGGTGTTAGCTCTTGGTTTAGCTTGCGCTACCAAATGGAGTGGCCTCTATTTTGCAGCTGCGTTTGGAATCTTGATGCTGGTTTGGGATTACGAGCGAAGAAGCAAAAACTTAGAGCGGATAACTAGCTGGCTTACTAAAGATTTTCTGCCAGCATTATTGATGCCTATTTTGGCGCTCGGTGTTTACATCGCGAGTTGGTATGGCTGGCTAACAACTTCTGGTGGTTGGAATCGTAATTGGGCTGCTGGCGAAACAACTAAATCTTTGTTACCTGATTCACTTGCGAGCTTGCTGCACTATCACCAAGAAATGCTGAGCTTTCATACCAACTTAGTTACCCCCCATAGTTATTCAGCAAGTGCCTGGACATGGCCTTTAATGATCAGGCCAACAAGTTTCTTTTATGAAACGCAAGCAACTTGTGGCAGCGCCAGTTGCTCCCAAGAAGTAATTCCGTTGGGAAATCCAATCATCTGGTGTTATGGCATTATCGCGATCGGTTTTATTCTCTATTTTGCTGTGGCTCGTCGCCACAGCGCTGCTCTTCCAATTGCCGTAGCGTTTGCAGCTGGTTGGGTACCTTGGTTATTTTTTCCCGAGCGAACAGTATTTACGTTTTATTCAGTCGCCTTCATTCCCTACACCGTGATGGCACTGGCGCTGATTCTTTATTTAGTTAGTCAAAAAGTTACTAGTAGTCGACCAGTTTTCTTGCGCTGGCCAATCACGACATTTATTGTGCTTACTGCCGCTTTAACTATTTTCTTTTATCCAATACTGACCGGTCATTCAATTTCAAATGAAATGTGGCAGTTACGCATGTGGCTACCCAGCTGGGTTTAGTTATCTTGAGATTGGAAAGAGCGAAGTCGCAAACTGTTGGTAACTACGAAAACACTTGAAAATGCCATGGCCCCGGCTGCTATCACAGGTCCCAACAAACCAAACATCGCCAGCGGAATCGCTGCAACGTTATAGGCAAAGGCCCAAAATAGATTTAGTTTTATGGTGCGCATAGTTTCTCTGGATAAATCAATCGCATCTACCGCCGCAGCCATAGTGGAACGTAATAAAACTATGTCAGCCGAACTTGCTGCGACATCAGCACCTGATCCCATAGCCAAACTTAAATGAGCTTTAGCCAAGGCAGCCGCGTCGTTTATGCCATCACCAATCATGGCAACAACTTGGCCGGCATCCTGCTGCTTAGTTACTAACTCAAGTTTTTCTGCCGGCGAGCTGCTTGCGAAATAGTCAGTAATTCCAAGCTCTTGGCAAACTTTTGAAACTGCGCCTTCATTATCACCGGAGGCAACAATTGGTTTGATATTTAGCCTGCGCAAGTGGGCTAATGCTGAAACTGAAGTTTCATCTAATGCATCCGCCACTGCAATCACTGCGATGGTTTGTGAATTTTTTGCAACCACCACCACGCTGTCGCCGCGGGCTGCAAATCGCTGTGCAGCTTGGGACAACTCCCCTGGCGGTGTGTTTAGCCAAGAAACGGATCCAAGTGCGCATGGTTGGCCATTTACTAAACCTTGAACGCCCGAACCGCTAATCGTTTTTACATCCTGCGCTGTTACTGCAACAATTCCTAGGCTGCGGGCATGTTGGCGCAAACTTGTCGCAATTGGATGGGTGGAGCCAGACTCCAGTGCTTCCACAATCTGCCACAACTGCTCTTGCGCGATGGTAGTTGTTACCTCAACCACACTCATTTTGCCTTGGGTAAGTGTGCCAGTTTTATCCATGATTATGACGTTTACTTTTTGACTGGATTCGATGGCATGTGGTCCGCGAATTAAAATTCCTAATTGCGCCCCCCGCCCAGTTCCAACTAGCAGCGCAGTTGGTGTTGCCAGTCCGAGTGCGCACGGGCAAGCAATCACTAGGACTGCGATTCCAGTTGTGATTGCCATTGCCGAATCTTGCACAACTAACCACCACACAAGCGAAGTACCTAGTGCGAGCAGCACAACTATTGGCACAAAGATTTCCGAGACCCGATCTACTAATCGGGTAACTTGCGCTTTTCCAGTTTGGGCTTGATGAACTAAGCGCGAGATTCCCGACAGAACCGTGTCTTTGCCAACTGCTTTAGCTTGAATAGTTAGTGCGCTATCGAGCAACACGGTAGCTCCGATAACGTCATCGCCAATAGTTACTGCAACTGGAATTGATTCGCCGGTAATTAATGATTTATCAACGTGCCCGGATCCTTCCAGCACGATTGCATCAACTGGGATTTGAGAGCCCGCTGGCACATAAATCACATCACCAACAACTACGTCTTCGATTGCAGTAACTATTTGAACGCCGTCGCGGATAACCAATGCAGACTTTGGATTTAACGTTGCTAAATTTTCTATTGCTTTTTGAGATTGCAGCCGGGCCCGGTGTTCTAAATATTTTCCAAGAAGTACCAAGGTCGTAACTGCCGCAGCGACTTCAAAATACAACTCAGGATGAACGCTAGATCCACGCGTGGGAATAAGTTTGGCGCTCATTGTTGCGCCCATATCACCTGCTGGTGTGAACACAACTGCCCACAAGGACCAGGTGTAGGAGACCAAGACACCCAGACTTACCAAAGTATCCATAGTGACGGCTCGATGAATCAGATTTAAATATGCTGCGCGGTGAAATGGCCAGGCTGCCCAGGTCGCAACGGGAGTCGCAAGAGCTAAACAAACCCATTGCCAACCATTGAATTGAAAAGCTGTAACCATAGAAATTGCCATTAACGGAATGGTGAGTACCGTTCCAAAAATGAGTCGAGTTTGAAATTCCCGAAGTCCATAAAGTTCGATTGCCTTGCCGGCCACGGCTGCTGTGTAACCCGTCTTTTCAATTGCCGCGATCAGATCCTCATCGCTCACGTTAGGTTCAACTTCAGCAAATGCAACACCCGTTGCATAATTCACAGTGGCGCGTACGCCAGAAACTTTTTCTAGTGCTTTTTCTACCCGGCGTGAACACGAGGCGCAGGTCATTCCACCGACGCTTAGTTCAACGCTGCGTGCTGGCATTAGTTTTTAACGAGCTCGTATCCAGCTTCGTCAATGGCTGCAGCAACTTGTGTCTCATCAAGTTGAGCATCGGAGGTAACGGCAACTTGTCCTGCCTCCAGGTCAACATCAACAGCTGTGACGCTTGGCAGAAGGGATAGTTCCATGGTGACTGCAGATACGCAGTGGCCACAAGTCATACCAGCAACTTTGTATGTGGTTAGCATGCCAAACCCCTTTTCCAAGTTAATTCTAACTTGGAAACGATTATTCGTTTACAGCGCGCTTTACGGCTACTTCTGGATAAGTTTGCGCCGCAGCGATTGCCGCTTTACGCGCCTTTTCCATGGCGATGGCGCGCGCTTCTTCTAAGCGTTTTTGGGATTCTTGAATCCTGGCCGCGCGCTGGGTTCGAAGTAATTCTGCTTGCTCAACCATGTCCTGTCCGGTCCACGGTTTTTGGGAATCAAGTACGCGCGCATACTCGGTTGCTTTTGCAGCATTCACGTACGAAGGCATCGGCGTTTCAATCGGTTGCCACTTGCGCGTCGTTTCAGTAACGGTTTTGCTAAGGGCAACAATTTCAGAGGCATGCACTGGCGCTACTGGCTTGGTTAATGGCGCCGACTCGTTTTGGATATTGTTAGTGCGAACTCGGTGCACAGTCTTAGTGGCATTTTGCGCAGCAGCAAAACCAAACACCGTCGCTAAAAGAATCGGCGCAGTGATCCAAAGCATTGAAATTTTTCCAGCAGCGCCAAGCACGAGTGTTGCAACTAACAAACTTGCAATGACCATCGCAACTCTGCGCCTGCGGACAAAACCAAGTTGGCGGGCTGACATTGGTTCGCGCTGTTGCCAACGCCAAGTGCGTTGAGTTACATTGGCTTCGATCAGATCATTTTTGATTAACTTCTGGTCGTGCCGCTTAAGCCAGATCGGAAGTAAGACTACGGCCCACATCACAATAACTATTAGATATAACAACCCCGTCATGGTTCTTTACGGTACGGGTTAACTACCAATATCTTGTGGATCTAAAGGTTAATCAGGCTTTCGTGTCGCGTGACTTTAAGACGTGGGCGAGAACTCCGCCCGGGAACATGTTCGGGTTCATGACGTAGACATTGTGATCGCGCCAGGCGTTATTGATGTGTAAGAAATCTGGTCGAATACCTTCAAAGGCGTATCCCAAGCGCACAGCTAACCGGTTACTTGGAATGTTTTCTGGCCGGATTGCAATCTCAATGCGATGCAGCTTAAGGGTTTGCAATAGATGATCAGTGACTAATGCAGCAGCCGTAGTCATAACTCCCTTGCCGGCTGCGCTTTCATCTATCCAGTAACCAAAATGACAACCGCGCAAGGATCCGTAGGTTATGTCAGATACGTTAATTTGCCCAACGAAGACTCCGCGATACTCAACAACAAAAGGCATAGTGCGTCCAGTTCGCGCCTCGGCAAGCATTTGCCGGGCGCTTTGTCTGAAAGTTGGCGGTGGCTCCACAGTCGGCATTGGCGAAGTGGCTTCCCACTCGGATAGCCAGTCATGATTACTCGTGCGAAGTTGCTGCCAACGTTTCGCGTCGCGCAAGCGAAGTGGGCGCAGTCTGACTTCATCATGGCGAAGTGTTACCGGCCAAGCTTTGCTCATTCGTCTCCCAAGGATTCAAGTTGCAAAACCTTAACTGTTTCACCTGCATTCACGCGACTTGTGTTTGCTGGAATGATGATTAATGAGTCAGCAGTTCCAAGACCGGCTAACGGATGTTCCGCATTATTTTCCACTGAGCGCACGGTACTTACCCCACCTGAGCGCGAAATGTGGGCGCGGACATATCGCGCATCATCACCCGCGCCTTCGACAGTATTTTCAAGTCTGGCTTCAATAGTTCGGTAATGAATTTTGCTATGTCCCATGAGCCTTCGAAGAAGTGGGCGAACAAAGATATCGAATGATAAAAGTGAGGCAATTGGGTTTCCAGGCAATACAAAAATCGGAATTGAATCAGGTCCAATTTTTCCAAAGCCCTGGGCGCCACCTGGTGTCATGTTCACCCGGGTAATTTCAACTCGACCAAGCTCGCGCAGCACGCTGGTCAACAGGTCATAGTCACCCGAATTCATGCCACATGCAGTGATGATTACATCGGCTCGCACTAACTGATCTTCGATAGTTGAGCGAATTAACTCCGGATCACTTTGCAGGGGCCCAACGCGAAAAGTCATTGCCCCGGCCGCAGTTGAAGCCGCGCTAAGCGCGATTCCGTTAACATCTGGATGCAGATCTTCGGGCGTTCCAGGGTCAGCTAAATCGCTACCAACTGTGACAATTACAACGCGGGGTTTTGGATGCACCCAGATTTGACCTAAGTTTTCGCCAGCCAATAACGCAATGTGGCGGGCGCCAATTACCGTACCTTTTGCAATCAGCACATGTTCAGTGTCGCCATCAAGGGTTGTTACCTCTTGCGCGAGAACGCAATCAACAGATCCAAGTAATCCAACTTGAAGTGATTCCAATGGCAGGACGTTTGCTAGGACAGTTTCTAAATGCAGCGCAGTAGTGCGCATTAGCTATCCCCTGCCAGGTAACTGGTGAGCCAAGCTCGAAGATCAGGACCAAGATCTTCCCGATCTAAAGCCAGCGATACGACACTTTTTAAGTATGAAAGTTTGTCGCCAGTGTCATACCGTTTACCACGGAAAATTACCGCATGGACGCCGCCGCCAGCTTCAGCTGGTAAATCGATTAGATCGGCTAATGCGTCAGTAAGTTGAATCTCGCCGCCACGACCAGGGGCTAAGTTTTCTAATAATCCAAAAATCGCTGGATCAATTACGTAGCGACCAATAACAGCTAAATTACTTGGCGCAGTTCCTGCCGCAGGTTTTTCGACCAGTTCAGTAACGCGCACGATGTCAGGGTTCTCAGTAGGCGTTACGGCAGCACAACCATACAAATGAATTTGATCCGATGGAACTTCCATTAGCGCCAAAATGCTGCCGCCATGTTTTTGTTGCGCTGCGAACATGTCTGGTAATACTGGAGTGCGAGCATCAACTAAGTCGTCGCCAAGTAAAACTGCAAATATTTCACCGCCGACATGCTCCTTAGCCATACTTACTGCGTGACCAAGTCCCATCGGTACTCCTTGGCGCACATAATGCATCGTAGCTAAGTCAGCCAATTCGGTAATTTCCGCTTGCGCCTTCGTTGCGCCACGCTCGGCAAGAGTTCGTTCCAAACTGGGTGATCGATCAAAGTGATTTTCTAACGAATCTTTATTGCGTCCAGTTACAAAAAGCACATCATGGATTCCAGCTGCCACAGCTTCTTCAACTACATATTGAATGGCGGGCTTGTCGACCACTGGCAGCATTTCTTTCGGAGTTGCTTTTGTAGCAGGCAAAAATCTAGTGCCCAACCCAGCCACTGGAATTACGGCTTTTTTGATACTGCCTTGGTTGCTCATACCTCGAGTTTACTAGCAATACGGTTGAGGTATGGCTAGGCAATCCAAGGACTCAATTCGCGCGCTGTCATTAACTTCGCGCGCAGCGCGAGCAGAAAGCGCGATTGCCTTAGCGGGTGAGGCGATTGCTGCGCACGATTGGAATGCGCTCTGCGCTGGTGAACTTGCAACTTGTTTCGTTTCTATGGCAACTGAGCCGCCAACTGCGGAGCTGCGCAAACAACTCGGCGACCTCGGTAAATCTGTAGCGCTACCCATCATGAAACCAGGTCGCACATTGGCTTGGGGATTTGATGGCTTGTCTTTAGCGAAAAATTCTTATGGCATTTTTGAACCAGTAAGTTTTGACATTGATATCAATTCCGCAAGTGCGATCATTATTCCTGCGCTTCGCGTTGGCCTAGATGGTTCCAGACTTGGCCGGGGCGCCGGATACTACGATCGCGCTCTGGAATCACTTGTCTCACACAAAGACGGTGGTCCACGCCGGATTGTTCTGGTCTTCGATGACGAAGTTGATGAGTCTGTTCCTTGCGAACCCCATGATGCGCCAATTGACGTAATCGTCACGCCCACTCAGATTATTGAGATCAACTAAAAATAATTCTTCCAATAAAGATTCCTGCGCCAGCAGCACTTAGACCACCAGCAAGTAACGCAACTGTGTAATTAAATGCAGCTCGATAAGCTTTCGAAGTTAACCTGCGATGTAGTTGCAAGCTAACACCACTAAATGTTGTTAGAGCGCCACAAAATCCAATTCCTAAAATAACTTGTGACTCACCAGGTAGCGCTAGAACAATTCCTAACAAAAATGAGCCAACAATGTTTACGATAAGTGTTGCTCTTGGAAAAGCAGACGCGCCAACCGCTGGCAAGTAATACTCGATTGCGTAACGAATGAACCCGCCCAGGGCTGCTAATGAAACAAATAACAACAGATTCATCGGCGCGCACCGAGCAGGCTTCCGACATGAGTTGCCGCCAATCCAGCAGCAAATGTTGCCAGAACATATGTGATTGAGATAACGGGTCGGGTTGCAAGTTGTAATGTCTCAACTGCGATCGCGGAAAATGTCGTGAAGCCCCCCAAGATTCCAGTGACCACAAAATGTCGACGGGCTTCGTTGTTCATAATTTTTGGTAAAGCCGCAACAACGCCAATTGCTAGGGCGCCTATGACATTAACTAGGAAAGTTGCCCACGGAAATGAAGTTTCACTTTGGAATTGAATCAAGTAAGAAATTTGGAGTCGGGCTAGGGATCCAATTACAGCGCCAAGTGCGGCCAACAAACCGAACTGCAACACTTTTAGTTAACTAGCGCTCGGCGAACTTGATGCAGCTGGCGTACTAGGCGCAGCCGGCGTGCTGGAATCAGCGGGTTTGGCCGCTGGCTTTGAAGTTGCCGCCGCCGAACCCGAAGAACTAGAGCTATCGGAGGTGCTGGGTGTCACAGATGTGGAAGTGCCCCGCGAGTCATTTCGGTAAAAACCGGAACCTTTAAAAACCACTCCCACCGAGCCATAAACCTTGCGCAAGGCCTCAGCATTACAAACTGGGCAAGTAGTTAGTGCATCATCGGAAAAGGACTGAATTGCCTCAAGCGGAGCATCGCACTGGCCGCATACGTATTGATAAGTAGGCATAACACCCTTTCGGTTCTCACACATAGTACCTGTGGACAATTGCACCCGTGAAATCAGTGAATCGCCTTATCGTGGCACAACTATGAAAAACCTTAATTTGATTCCAAAGTCATACCCATTAATAGTGCGTTATCGACGCTCAATTGCAGCAACTCTGGCCGCACTCGGCGTCTTGCTCCTAGGCAGCGCAATTGTTCCAAAGCATGACTCAGGAATCGCAGTTTTAGTAGCAACGAGGCAACTAGCAGCTGGCTCAGTATTAACGCAGGAAGACTTTAAGTTAAGCCAACTTAATCAGGATTTTTTTTGGGAATCTGCAGCCAGTGACCCTGCTGAATTAATCGGACGCACTCTGGCACGCAATTTAGTTACAAACCAACCAATAAGTTCCACAGATGTGATCGGACCACGTTTACTCGATGGCTTGCCAAAGAACTACGTTGCAGTTTCTTTGCCATTAAGTACCGGAACAAATACCTCGCTGCTTAGTTTAGGTAGCCCGATTGATATCTACGTCGCAACAAATGACGGTTTGAACATTGGAACGTTAGTTGCATCACGCGCCATCATTTTGGCAAAACCAACTAATTCAAAGGATTCGTTATTTGCTGGAAGTTCGCAATCCAACGCAATCATCATTGGAGTGGATTCTTTTGCTGCTGCAAGCATTGCCGGCAACATGAACAGTCAAGGATTTACGATTGCAGTTTTGCAGTAACTAATTCAATGCGGCTAGGTATTTCCGTGATGCGGTGGCACGTCATCAATAAGTTCGCGATCTCGATTTGTTTTTGGAACAATATCATCACTGGTTTGCTCTGGCGTTAACTCGACATCATCAAGTAACGCGCGTAGACGTTTGGCGCTTTGCACTTTTTTATCTAATTCGGAGCTGGCATCCCCAGGGGTGGAATTCATACTCTTATGCTGATACTTAAAGCTGTAATTACCAAATCATAAAAGTGATAGTGAAGTAAATATCAAGTTTCTTAGAAAAGGATGTGCAATGGGAATCGTTTGGGATCAGGATGTTAATCGCCCAGATTTTCCAAAAGTAACTTCAAACTTGAGTGCTGACTTAATCGTGGTTGGCTTGGGTGGTTCTGGTTTAACGGCTTTGCTCCATGGCGCCCAACTTGGTTTACAAGTAATTGGGATAGATGCTAATCGAATCGCCGCCGGCGCTGCCGGTCAAAATGGCGGCCTACTGCTTGCTGGTATCGCAGATTTTCACCACGATGCCCGCAAAAAACTTGGTAGCGAACGAGCGATCCGTCTCTACCAACACACATTGACTGAACTAGATCAAATCCAGGCAACTACCCCAAGCGCAGTCTCGCGAATTGGCGTACTACGAATCGGTAATGATCAAGAAGATTTAGCAGATTGCTGGGCTCATCGTGATGCTTTGCTAGCCGATGGTTTTCCAGTTGCCGATTACCATGGCGATCAAGGCCAGGGAATTTTAATTCCAACGGATGGCACATTTCATCCAGCTAAGCGCGCAGTGTTGCTGGCGCAATTAGCAATTGCAGCTGGTGCCCGAATTTTTACCCATTCACCTGCGATAAAGATTTCACAGGGTTTAGTAACTACAGATCATGGCACAATTCGTGCGCCTCATATTTTGGTGACCATTGATGGAAACTTAGGTAAAGCAGTCCCAGAAGTTGCTAACCGAGTGCAGCCAACCAGGTTGCAAATGGTTTCCACCGCTCCAGAAGTTTCACTAAATTTAAAATTCGGAGTTTACGCACGCCATGGTTGGGATTATTGGCAACAATTACCAGATCGGCGCATTGCAATGGGTGGTGGTCGCGACATTGCATTAGAACAAGACGCCACCGATATCGCAGAGCCAACTTTAATCATTCGAGATTATTTGGTAGACAAATTGCGTTCATTAGGAGTAACAGCAGAAATTGAACATCATTGGGCTGCCATTGTTGGTTACACCAAATCTGGCTTGCCAATTGTTGAAGAAGTGCATCCTGGTGTTTGGGCAATCGGCGCTTACAGTGGAACTGGAAATGTCGTTGGTGCGCTTTTAGGCCGCAGCGTGGTTGATCTCTGCGTGACTGGATCGAATAAAGTGGTAGAAGATTTCACTGATTAACTAGCCAAGAATATTTTTAAGATTATGGATATGCAGAACTTAACACGGCCAGAATGGCAAACATTGCGCGAGGCACATCGCGAAATTGTTTTGCCATGGATCACTCCTCGCCTAGAACGTCGCTCGCGCCAAGAGTCGCATCCAGTAGATGATTTTTTGTTTGAGTACTACCCAATAAGTGCTAACCGACTTTTAATCTGGCATCCTGGGATTAACAAAACGCTACAAGCCATTCCAGATGACATGGCTAATTTTCCTGAAACTAGTTACCGGTATCTGCCAGGACCTGATGGCCATTCTGGCGCAATTGAAATTTCGCAGGAATGGCTCGCTAAGAACCAAAGCCCTGCACTTTTGCTTAAGGTTTTTTTAACGACGACTCACAGCCGCAAACTGCGCTCTGGTTGCTTTGGCTTACATGAGTGGGCCATGGTCCTTGGTGCTAGCGAAGTTCGACACGAAAAGTGGCCATTGCGGTTAAGCCAAACGCAAATCAAAGCGACCATTGATGAAGTTGGCCTTCGCTGCACCCACTTTGATGCGTTTCGCTTTTTCACTCCCGTTGCAGCCCCACTTAATCCCCTGCAACTCACGCGCATTGATCAAACGGAAGTTGAGCAGCCAGGCTGCTTGCACGCAAACATGGATTTGTATAAACATGCCCAAAGATTTGCGCCGCTGTTTGGCTCTGACTTAGTCCGGCAAACTTTTCAACTTGCCAGAGATATCAGAAGCGTTGATATGCAGGTAGCCCCGTATGACTTGGCAGAACTAGGAGTAATTCCTATCCGAGTTGAGACTCAAGCCGGTCGAGATACTTTTGCCAAAATGCAAGTGGGGTTTGCGAGCCGCGCTCAACAGTTACGCCTAGAAATGATTTCAGCTCTCGAATCAACTTGGACCCCTGCAGATATTCAGGGATAACTTGCTTTTTAGCAATAACGCTAAGATTTAAGGCATGTCACGACGCAGAGTAGATCCCCAGACACCACAAGAAAAAGTTGCTAAGTCCAATCGCACGTCCAATCGCACAAATCGTAAAGCGCCAACTGCTACGACGACAGTGGAACAACAACATGGCTTGGCGGTTCTAAGTCACTCTGATCGACGATTACTTGCACTTGTCCTTGGTGTTTCAGCTGCAGCTGGAATATTGAATAGCACAACTGGAAATCCAGTTTTATCCTTTTTTACTTCTGCAATTGCGCTCGGCGTTATTGCCCGTTTAGTAGTTCGCAGCGTGGAAGCAGTTAGTGATCGCATTGGTCGGGGCTTGAATGGCTTGCTCCAGTCATTGCTGGGAAATCTACCTGAAATTTTTGTTATTTTATTTGCACTGAATGCTGGACTTTATGAAATTGTTAAAGCCACAATTGTTGGCTCAATAATTGCAAACATTCTCCTTGTTATGGGAATTGCATTTGTAGTTGGCGGACGCAAGTTTGGTCGACAATCTTTTAACGTGGCATCGGCGCGCCAACTAAGTATGTTGCTTGCACTTTCAGTCTTCGTATTAGCAATTCCTACTTTGACTGCGTCATTTAATACTCCAGCGGTGGAATTCAAACGTGAAGTAACAGTTATTATTTCCTTACTTCTTATAGTGCTTTTCTTAGCTTCGATTCCAGATACCATCCGCCATGCCAATCATGAGTCTCCAGTTACCGGAACAAACGAAGCGCTGGCTGCTGCAAGTGAAGTTGATGAGCATGGTCAATGGCCAATCAACATTGCCATCTTTATGGTGTTAGTCGCTATTACTGGTTCGGCTTTTGTTTCGAAATGGTTTGTTGATGAATTACCCACTGCCATGGCAACTCTGGGAATATCGGAGGCTTTTGCTGGCTTAATCATTGTGGCATTAGTAAGTAACGCCGTGGAAAGTTTTGTCGGTATCCAATTAGCATCTCGTGACCAACAAAGTTACGCCCTGCAAATCATTTTGCAATCACCGGTTCAAGTTGCCATGATTGTGACTCCGCTCATTGCACTGGCCGCGCCACTTGTTGGAGCAACAACGTTTACTTTGGTGCTTTCCCCATTGCTCTTGGCAGTTTTGCTTATGGCCGTCTTCATTGCATTTGTTGTAGTTTCCGATGGCCGCTCCACCTGGTTTGAAGGCGCAGCTTTGATTACTTTGTATTTAGGTATCGCAACTGCGTTTTGGTGGGGATAAACCGGAATGACGGTAACAACCGATGTGAAGCTGGCCGTGGCTGCCCTTGCATCTGGGTACTTGTGTGCAATCCCAACGGAAACTGTTTATGGCCTTGCCGCTAACGCTTTGGATGAAAGCGCTGTTGCCAGAGTGTTCCAGGCAAAGTCCCGCCCACTTGATCATCCACTAATTGTTCATGTCGCAAATTTGGAACAAGTGTCCAGTTGGATTACTCACTTGCCTGAGTGGGCGCAAACTCTTGCGGCCCAGATCTGGCCTGGACCACTTACGCTCGTTGGTTACCGGACAAAATTAGCAACTGATGCGATAACTGGCGGCCAAGAAACTGTGGCAGTTCGCATCCCCAGTCATCCCATAGCTCAACAAGTTTTGTCGGAGTTGGCAGCCCAAGGAATCGTGGGATTAGTTGCGCCCAGCGCAAATCGGTTTGGTCACGTCTCCCCAACTAGCGCCAATCATGTGGTGATAGATCTTGGTGAATATCTGGGCGCCCACGGGGATTTGATTCTGGATGGCGGAGTTTGCGAAGTTGGTTTGGAATCAACGATTGTGTTGGCTACCACCGAGCAACCCGTAATTTTGCGGCTAGGCGCGATTACTGCCCAAGACATTGAACGAACTACTGGAGTCGCAGTTTCCCAAGCGGTTGATAATTCACCGCGTGTTAGTGGCGCACTTGATTCACATTATGCGCCACGTGCCAAAGTAATTTTGCTAACTGACGTATCGCAAGCCTTCGCAGACAATTCTGGCTTTCTCGCACTCGCGGAATTTGCGACTCCTTCTGGCGTGCATAGGTTGGCTGCGCCAATTTCAGTTACCGATTTTGCGCACGATCTATATAAGGCGCTGCGCACAGGTGATGACTTGAATCTGGAAACCATCTATGTCGTGCCACCACTTGGGGCTGGCCTCGCGCAAGCAATCACAGACCGCTTGGAACGCGCTGCTTTCTAGATAAGTCGTTAACGAACTACGTATTCACCAATGGCGTGAATCAAGATGCCCGCTAACGCGCCAACGATCGTTCCGTTAACTCGAATGAATTGCAGATCACGGCCAACTTGAAGTTCTATTTTTTTTGCCGTATCTCCCGCGTCCCAGCGCGCCACGGTGTCACTTATGATTCCAGCGATCTCGTCGCGATAACGATCAACTAAGTGTGAAGTCGCATCTTCAATTGCCGTATTGATTGTTAACTGCAGGTCAGCATCGGATGCGACCCGGGAACCAAAATTAGCTAGCAAAGTCGTCACGCGGGAACGCAATTCACTTTCCGGGTTCGCTGCTTCGGCTCGCAATGTCTTTTTCGTGGAAAGCCAGAGATCGGAAATAGTGTGCCTGACTTCTGGTCGATCCACCAAGCGCATCTTTGCCGCATTAACTCGCTCAATAATGACTGGATCGCTTTGCAGTTGCTCAGCAAATCGGTGCAGCAGCCGTTCAATTGATCTGCGGATTGGGTGCTGCATATCAACTTGAACTTCTTTACTAAGTTCAATTAAGCGCTCATAGAGCCACTCGCCTGCGCGATCCTTTCCAAGTCCAGGAAGCCATCGGGGTAGTTGCTTATCGATCCAGCCCTTTGCGCGAGCTGGATCATTTTCTAACCAATCTTCAATCGCCCTTGCCAACATGTCCACGATTGGAGTGTGCGCATCATTTTCCACCGCTTTTGTGAGGAATACGCCAAGCGGCTTTGCCACATCAAAGTTTTCCGCAGTACGCCGGAAGGATTCCTCGATAACTTCTGCGATGTCCTCGTCATCACCCAAAGAAGTTGCCCACGTTATGACGCTGGCTATTTCATCTGTTACTTGCTTTGAATTGGTGGGCTCACTCAACCAACTTCCAAAGCGTGAAGCGATTTGCGCAGACCGAATTTTGTCTCGCACGACTTCTTCGGACAAAAAGTTGTCGCCAACAAACTCACCTAAACTCGCGCCAATTGCATCCTTGCGAGTTGGGATGATTGCAGTGTGTGGAATAGGTAAGCCAAGTGGACGACGAAATAACGCTGTTACGGCAAACCAATCGGCCAACCCGCCAACCATTGCAGCTTCGGCGGCCGCGCGAACGAAACTAACCCAAACCGGAGCACCTGTTGCTTCCGCACGTTTTGCAATTAAATAAACAGCGGCTGAAATAAGTAACAAACCCGTCGCCACGGATTTCATGCGCCGGAGTTGTTGCCGCTTAATTCGATCACTTGCGCGTGTTGCTATGCGAAGTGGCTGGCTCATGCCTTAATCGTAGGCGTGTGGTCTACACCAGCAACTTGGTCATGGACGTGACCAGCTAGGCGCTCGATGATGACTAAACCGTCTTTTACCCCACCAGGTGAACCAGGCAAGTTAATGATTAATGACTGGCCAGTAACGCCAGCAAGTCCTCGAGACAAATCTGTTGTCGGTACCCGCTCTCGGGAGTACGCACGCAGAGCTTCTGGAATACCAGGAAGCAGCTTTTCAATTAGTGGTGCAGTTGCCTCTGGTGTCACATCGTGCGGTGAAACTCCAGTGCCGCCTGTGGTCACAATCAAATCAATTTTTTCCTGCAATGCTTTCTTAATTTCAGCTTGTATTTTAATTACTTCATCAGGAATCACAATTGGATTTTTTACTACGTAACCCAAGGAAGATAATCCAGCAAATAATATTTCGCCACTGGTGTCCAAGTAAACACCCGCGCTGGCTCGATTGCTTGCGGTAATTATTACCGCAGTTCGATCACTCATTTAACTACGAGTCCACTCGCCGTTGCGGCCACCATCTTTATGGATCATTTTCACGTCAGTAATTGTGGCGCTTGGATCAAGGGCTTTGACCATGTCAATCACAGTCAGTCCAGCTACTGCCACTGCAGTCAATGCTTCCATTTCAACTCCAGTGCGATCTGCAGTCTTAACTACCGCTTTGATCGTTACTCCTTGATCAGTAACAGTTAAGTCAACTGATACCCCGTGCACTGCAATGGGATGGCAAAGTGGAATCAAATCAGGGGTGCGCTTTGTCGCCATAATTCCAGCGATGCGCGCAGTTGCTAATACGTCTCCCTTTGGAATTGCTCCATCACGAAGTAGTGCTACAACCTGCGGTGAAAGCAGGACTTGACCCACAGTTGTGGCAGTTCGCGTTGTTACTTCGCGGCTAGCAACATCAACCATGTGGGCATTGCCAGCAGCATCTATGTGGGTTAATTCAGACTCGCTCATAACTGGTAATGGTACGCGCAGTGTGGTCTGGGTCACCATTTAGTTCAATTTTCAACAAAATGTGTCATGTTTCACAAGGGATTTAAGCCTATGGACACCTTTAAGTAACTTTTGGGTAACAAACCTCTGAGACAATTTTTATGTGGGACACCCCCACTCCCTGAAAGGAAAAGCACCATGAGTGTTATCGAAAATGAATCCGTTGTTGGATTCGCTGCATTGGAATCAAACTATGCAGTTCTAATTAATAATGCAATCGGCGAACAACGTAACTCTGAAATTCCATTCATTGTTCGTTCTTACCAAATGGAGAAAGGCAACAAGATCACTCGCAAGAGTGTGATTGCTCGCCTTCGAGGCGCTTTCTAACCAAAGCAGCAAACAAAAGAGGACCGATGCCACCGGCATCGCTCCTCTTTAGTTTTTTTATGGGTTGTTTTATTGCTTGATAGCAGAAATATCTAGCTGCAACTTGACGTTGTCGCTAACTAAGAATCCACCAGTTTCTAATGCAACGTTCCAAGTTAGACCGAAGTCCTTGCGACTAAGTTCGCTAGTTCCTTCAAAGCCTGCGCGAGTATTTCCAAACGGATCTACTGCAGTGCCTGTCGCATCCACTGCAATGTCGATGCTGTTAGTAACGCCTTTGATTGTCAGGTTACCCGTCACTACAAAAGTGTCACCGGTTGCTTTGATGCCAGTTGATTCAAAAACTAATTCGTTGGTATTTTCGGTGTCAAAAAAATCAGCGCTTTTTAGGTGACCATCGCGGTCCGCTGAACCAGTATCAATTGAATCTAGCTTTGCCACTATTTTCACAGACGATACACCTGTGTCTTCACCGATAACAACGGTGCCTTCAAAGTCCGCAAAGTGTCCGCGTACTTTTGTGATTACTGCGTGGCGGGTTTCAAAACCCAGACGTGAATGTGATGGGTCGATTACCCAGGTTCCAGCGATTGCAGATAGTTGTGTCATTAAGACTCCTTTAGTTGAAAATTGAACTATATTAGTTTAACTTTCAACAAAGCAAAATGTCAAAACGCAATGGTCTAAAGCACCTATACCCTCGAAACGACAGGATTTAAACTCTGCGGGCTACTTCTTCAACTGCCTTTGCCACTGATTTAGCAACGTTGGGATCAAACACACTTGGCACTATGTAACTGGCGTTTAGCTGTTCTGGCGAAACGCAGCTTGCAATGGCGTGCGCTGCTGCTAGCAAAGTTTCTGTCGTGATTTTTGCTGAAGCGGCGTCCAATAAGCCTCGGAAAATCCCAGGAAATGCCAAGACGTTATTGATTTGATTTGGGTAATCACTTCGACCGGTAGCAACAATTTTGGCGTGGCGAGCGGCGATTACTGGATCAATTTCAGGATCTGGATTGGCCATCGCAAACACAATTGCATCCTTTGCCATTGCGGCCACATCAGCTTCCACCAAAATGTTCGGTGCGCTCACCCCAATGAAAACATCGGCTCCTACTAGTCCCGCGCTAATGGTGCCTGTGACACCGGCGGCATTTGTGTTTGCCAGCATCCACTCACTGGTTAACTCACTGTTTGGCCGATCTTTGTAAATCGCGCCATCAGTGTCATAAGCCGTGATGTTTTTCATCCCAGCCTCAAAAAGCAATTTTGCAACGGCTGTGCCAGCAGCGCCAGCGCCGCTCATTACAATCTTTAAATCAGCCGGATCTTTTTTCACAATTTTTAGCGCATTAGTCAATGCAGCCAGCACCACAATGGCAGTGCCATGTTGGTCATCATGGAAAACCGGAATGTCTAGTAATTCGCGGAGTCGCGCCTCAATCTCAAAACAACGCGGCGCTGATATATCTTCTAAGTTGATGCCGCCATATACCGGCGCCAGAATCTGGACAGTTCGCACAATCTCATCAACGTCTTGGGTGTCCAAGCACACTGGCCAGGCATCCACATCAGCGAACTGTTTAAACAGCGCAGCTTTACCTTCCATGACTGGCAGGGCTGCAGCAGGACCAATGTTGCCCAGTCCTAAAACGGCTGAGCCATCAGTAACAACTGCGACGGTGTTCCGCTTGATGGTTAAGCGGCGCGCATCACTTGGTTCATCAAAAATTGCCATGCAGATTCGCGCCACCCCTGGGGTATAGGCGCGAGATAGATCGTCGCGAGTGCGTAGTGGGACTTTTGGTTTAACTTCAAGCTTGCCACCCAGGTGCAATAGAAAAGTGCGGTCACTGACTTTGCGAACTTTTGCCCCCGGGATTGCGGCAATGGCAGTGGTTACCCTATCTGCGTGATCAGGGTCGGAGGTATCACAAGTAACGTCCACAACCATGCGTTCATGACTGGACTCAACCACGTCCAGCGCAGTTAATGCAGCGCCGGTATCAATGACGGCTTGGGCCAAATTGGCAGTTGAGGATGACTCTGGCGAAACCTCAACTCGCAGGGTGATCGCATAACCAGGGCTATTACTTGCCATCTAAAGACTCCTCAATAACAGGCAACTTCGAGAAGCAATTGCCTATTTCCATTCTTTCAGTAGCCCGGGTAGTTAATTCACCACTGGGCTGGGTGCTTGCTCACATCAAGACCTAATTGGGCATTAGTTTGCTGGTGATTTCGCCAGTGCACCTAAGTGATCACTGGCACGATAGAGCAATGACACCACCATTTGATTTAACGGGTTCCAAAGCACTAATCACCGGAGCCGGCTCTCCCACTGGAATTGGGTTTGCCAGCGCCAAACTACTTTGCGAAATGGGGGCTGAGGTTTACTTAACTGGTGCCAGTGATCGGCTGCTGGAAAGAGTCAGCGAACTTAACACTCGAGGATTTAATGCAGCGGGCTCAGTTGCCGACTTAGCCCAATTCGAAGCAGCCGAAAGTATAGTTTCAAAAGCCCTGGAATTTTTGGGCGGGCTAGACATTGTTGTAAACAACGCCGGCATGACAAGTGTCAATGCGCCCATGCAAGAAGTCGGCGAAGCTGGCGATGGCGCAACAATGAGTGTCCAGGGGTGGCATAACTCCGTAGCTAGAAATCTTGACTCAGCTTTCTACATCACAAAACTTTCACTGCCACATCTGCGCGCCTCAAAAGCAGGTCGGATCATCATGATGTCGAGCCTGACGGGCCCCGTCATGGCGATTCGCAATGATGTTGCCTACGGAGCGACCAAAGCAGCCATGGTTGGACTCACTAAATCACTCGCTGTTGATGAAGCAAAGCACGGCGTCACTGCAAACGCTATTGCGCCTGGTTGGATTCAAACGGCGTCGCAAAGTATGAGCGAAGGCCATGAAGGAAGCAGCACACCAATGGGCAGATCCGCCACACCCCAAGAGGTTGCCGCAGTCGTTGGCTTCCTGGCCAGCCGCGAAGCAAGCTACTTAACGGGGCAAGTCATTGTCGTTGACGGGGGTAATTCAATTTCAGAACAACGTACTATTCGATAAATTACGCCTCACGAATTCGCTGCAACCCTGTGGCATGATTGCAATATTACAATTTCGCTCAGTTACTATCAAATAGAACAAAGATGATTGGCGGAAATCTTGACAAGGTTTAAAGGTGATCTCAAGGCAAATACTGTTTTAGGTGTTTGCGTAGCCTTAGTTTTATACGTGGCAAATGGCATCAGAATTAGCATTGAGAATTTCAATATTCACAGCTGGACGCTTTCAGAGCTGTTGATTAATTATCAAGGTGGTTTTGTCAGACGTGGGATTTACGGTGAACTACTTTTCCAAACGTCTAACCCGATATATTTCGCCACACTATTCCAAAAAGTTGCACTGATATTTGTTTTAATTGGGGTTATCGCAATTCTGTTTTTTGAGACGTCTAATGTCTCAAGGCTTCTATTCACCGCAACTATTGTTTTTGCACCTGGCGGTATGCACGACATGAAAGTTGGTGGTAACGAATTCACCGGAGGAGAGTGGGAATACTTAGATAGAAAAGAAATTTGGTTTTATTGCGCAATTATTTGTTTCTACTTTACTGTTAAGTTTCTGAATAATCGTCCAGTTATATACGGATTAGTTTTTTCAATTGTTAGTATTTTGCTAATTTTGCATCATGAATTATTTTTTGTTTTTGCAATAGTCATCTACACAACATTGTTACTGAGTAAGAAATTCAAATTTAGGTCACTACAAACTTTGGTTGCTAGTTTTTATTACCTAATGATTCTGGGAACATTTGCTCTGGTAACAAGTTTTCATGGAAATGAAAAGGTGTCTTATGCCATCTGGAGCAGTTATCAAGGAAAATATTCTGAAGCGGTTTACGAACCTGGTGCGATAGGTGCGATTAGTTGGTCTATTACGGATTCGCATGTATTGGCTAGCACTATTATTTCGGCAGGCTCCACGCTTTACTACATATATTTTGCCTTGATATCAATTCTTATGCTGTTACTTTATTCCATCGTATCTTTTAGATCCAAAGCAAACTTGTTCCTTGCGATTTTGCTTAACGGCGGAATTTTTGTCGGGTGCCTCCTCACTAGTTACATATTTCTAGATTTGGGTCGCTTAATATCCATGTACACAATCGTTACTTTGTTGGGCTTAAACGTTTTGCATGCCTCCCTTAATAAGTCTGAAATTCGCGGAGACTTACGGTATAGCATGAAACACCCAGTAAGTGAGATATTTCAAAAGAACTTTATTCTATTTTGTATCTTTTGTTATTTGATATTCATATCACTAATAACTCGAGTCCCGCACTGTTGCCCGCAGCCAAATGAGATTCCCTTGCGAGGATTTCTCGGATTAATGTAAATGCGCTTTTAGCAAAGTTTGCGGTTTGCGATGAGGAATTCGAGAGCGCTAGATTTCCTTCGGAATTTGGCTTGCGAGACTTTGTAGATTTTGCCACATAATTACTGTGGCCCAAATCAGGGTAAATATCCAGACTGTGTGCGTCGTAACAGCCAGAGTGTTGCCCGCAATGAAACTTCCATACAGGTACGGACTTTAAATATCGATTCATAAAATTTCAGCTTTACTTTTGATCCCTGACGGTTACGAATTGTAAAAAATTGCTTAAAGGTCCTTTGCTCTAAAAAATGAGTTGGAGACCCCATCCTGACTGTACGAATTTTTTTAAATACGCCGGGCTATTTCAGATCGGGAAACAATCACTATTGGGACTATTTTGAATAGCGCTGATGAAATTTGAATTCCTGCATCCCTAAGCTAAATGATTGAAATTATAAATAAAACTGTTGGATGAGTTTTGCCTGGATCGTTTCGCCACACATTTAACGATTTAGATCAGCCGGATGCCACCCTCTACAGTCCTCAGAATCTATTGCGAACGACTAAGACTTGTATCTTTTAAGTACTTGCAATGTACTTCTATTTTAATTTTAAACCAAAGTTCAATTCATTTTTCCGATCCTTTATCAAATCTTGGTAGCAGATAGATTTCTTCTGTCCCTCTAGAAAAATATACAACTCGCCTTTTCCTAAGCTTGGTTCAAATTTTGCAGCTACTACTTCAATGGGGTCGCAAAGTTCGTCCGATTGGAAAGTGTAAGACAGGGGATTAACTAAAATAAACCAACTCACGACATTGAGCAATGCAACAACAACCAGGTGCCGCAAGGAGGAATGTGTCAGTAGTAAGAAGAATAAGATCAAAGAAAGCTGAAGATAAGACCTGTCGGCTGGAATGTACAAGTAAATCAATAAATTTGAAAAAATTAGGATTGTGAGAAGTTTCAGATTTCTCAGATTGTGTAACTTATTGATGGATTTCAAAAGCAAGTAGATGGAAAGTGGCAGTGCTAGTAATCCAAATGCCATCCAGGTCTTGCCAAAAAACCGAGCTACCAAATACAGGTAACCTTGATTTATTGGACGCACAGCAGTTACCCAGTCAAGTCCAAACCCACTATTAAACCAAATTGGCACGTAAAACAGCGCCCCAATAAACGTTGTGATTATAGCCATCGAGAATTTGTGATACCTGGAAATTGGCATCTCGTGTTTAAAAAATAAAATTGTGATTAAGCAAAAAATTATATAATTGGGTCGGGCTCCGATAGAAATGCCAAAAAATAGTGTTGAGAAAAGATAATCCTTTCTTTTTAAAAAATGGAGTCCAAGACTGAAAAACAATAAGGCCCATGCGTAATCCATTGGCGCTATGTTGTCGAAAAATAATACGGGATTCGATACGCAAAGAATAAAAAAAATTATAAGTCTTGAGTCAAAATTACTTTTTACAAACGATTTATAAATTAAAACCAAGGATGCTAAAAAAACATAAAGCTGAGTAAGTTATTCAGCCAGCTCCCAAAATAGAAAGCAATGAATCCAATACCAATCTCTGCAACTGGATAACCTGTAAATCTTGAAGGTGAATATCCAAAGCCCTCAATTAAATTACTAAAAGTGCGAATCATATAATACGTATCATTATCGCCACCGTAGTTTGATTTAACGGCTAGAACTAGGCCAGAAATGATAAGACAAGACAAAAATGCCAAAAATACTAAATCAACCGACGATTTTAGAGTTATTTGTTGATATTTTGTTTGCAATCTTTGCGTGATTGCGTTGATGGACATGTCCTGAGTCTATTCTTCCTTGAGACAGTTTCCTCAGGTTACGAAACAAACATTAGGGAATCAGCGATAATTCGACGCCTTAAAACTTGGTGGGCCCTGACGGGCTCGAACCGTCGACCCACGGATTAAAAGTCCGTTGCTCTACCAACTGAGCTAAAGGCCCCACCTTGCCTTTCGGCAATTCCCCGATCCTAGCGGATTCCATAAGATTCACACACATCAGGTTTACGCCCTGAGTGATCTTCAATTCAACTTGGTGATCAAGGCAGGAAATTGTCAAAGTTTTGAGCGACAATAGAGACAGCATTAAACCAAGCCTGAGTTACCTCGTAGGAGAACTATATGTATCCAGCACGCGACCTTTACACAGTCGTTGTGCCGCCTGCTGATCAAACTGCTGGCGGCGTTGCTTCCGGCATTGTTTTGATTCATGGTTTAACTGGATTTATGGATGCCGGCGGCGGCGGTCGCCTAGCTGTTGCCCACATGTTGGAAACTATGGAAAACCGCCCAGTAGCCTATTTCCATATCGACTCGCTTTATGACTACCGCGGTCGTCGACCAAAAACTATTTTTGATTCCGATCATTATGAATCCATGGAATTGCCACATATCACGCTTTCTGAAATTACTGATGGCGAAGGACAGACCTTCTTATTGCTTCACGGCGTTGAACCTGATTTAGGTTGGCAAAGTGTGGTGCGAAGTGTCATCGAATTGATTCGGGAATACGGAGTGAGATTAACTGTTGGCATTCACGCAATTCCCTGGCCAGCACCACACACTCGCCCAGTTGAAATTACTGCACACTCATCTGACCCTGAACTTATTGGCATTCATCAACCTTGGGTTGGTCAAGTTCAGATTCCAGGAAGCCTGCCAGCATTGATTGAGCTCGAGGCTCAAAAAGCTAAGCTTCCGGCACTCGGTTATGCCGCGCATGTTCCGCACTACTTAGCTGGTGGGGATTATCCAAAGGCAGCTCTTGCGCTCCTTGATCAGCTATCACTTAGTACCGGTTTAGTATTGCCACGCGATGCCATGCGCACTGCCGCAGCTGAAATGGACGCCGATGTTGATCGTCAAATTTTAGCTATTGATGAAAATCGTGAAGTAGTTGCCTCACTAGAACAGCAACATGACTCGATGATGCAAACCAGGCGCGAGTTAACGGCCGGCTCCGATGGCAGCATGGTCAGTGGCGATGAACTTGCTGCAAGTTTTCAGAAGTATCTGGCGGAGATGGATGACACGAAAGACGGGCAAGACTAATTCTACTCTTTTGATAATTAGGTAGTTTTCGCTTCAATTCTTTCGTCTGGAAATACTAAAGTGCCAGCTTCTAATTCGTTATTCGAACCAATGAATGCTCGTTCGGCGATCACGGTATCAACTACGTAACAGTCACTTCCCACCTGAGCGGCAGTGCTGATTATAGAGTTTGTTACGTGTGATCCGCCTGCAATTTGCACTTCGTTGAAAATTACACTGCAGTTAATAACTGCGCCCGCTCCAATACTCGCGTTATGGCCGACGTAACTTCCACCAGTAACAATTGCTGACGGATCAACTGTTGCTGATTTCTCGATAATTGCTGAACCAGTTCTGCCAACCAGTAATGGTGATGGCGCAATACCTTGAACTAAGTCGGCTGAGCCTTTGGCAAATGCGAGGGGTGTGCCAAGATCTAGCCAATAGCCATCATCAACCACTCCGATAACTATTTTGTCGGATTCCAGTAGCGCGGGGAAAGTTTCTCGTTCTACTGATACCGGGTGATCATTGGGAATTGAATCAATTATTGAGCGCTTGAAGACATAGCAGCCCGCATTAATTTGGTCAGTAACTATTTCCTCTGGCGTAGTTGGCTTCTCGAGGAATTCAAGTACGCGGCCGTTTGAATCCGTTGGCACAAGTCCAAATGGTCGCGGGTCTGCCACCCGAGTTAAATAAAGCGCAACATCAGCTTTGGCATCTCGCCACTTTTGTACTAGTCCTGCAATATCTAAGCCAGTTAGGACGTCGCCATTAAAAACAATGACTGGATCATCTGGGCCACAATCCAAATGCTGTGCTGCATGTCTGATTGCACCACCAGTTCCAAGTGGTTCATCCTCTACGGCGTAAATCAATTCCAAGCCAAATTCTTCGCCATGGCCAAAATGTGATTCAAAAACTTCAGCGCGGTATGAAGTGCCTAAAATGATGCGACCAATACCTGCTTCGCGTGCAAGCGCGATTTGATGCTCAGTGCAGGAATACCCGGCAACGGGCAACAGTGGCTTAGGTGTTGAAATTGTGAGTGGGCGCAGACGAGTGCCTTGCCCACCGACTAACAAAATTGCTTCTAACACAAATACACCTTAACAAACCCAAATTTTACTTATGCTAACGAAACAAATTTGGCTATTTTTTCTTGTTCCATGATTTTTAAGACGTCTGGGTTTTCTTGATCTATCAAAACAATCGAAAGGCCAAAGCTAATTGGCATTACTACTTGGTAAATTACCGCTTCTAATAAATTTAGATTTCCAACCAGTCCGACTCGAGTGCCAGATTCAATTCCGTTTTGGATGCGCTTTGAATTAGCCAAAGATACAAGTTCTGCCCATGAATAACTTATTCCTTCAAAAGTAATCACAGCTCCTGAGTTTTCCCAACTTGGTGAATAGTAATCACCAAAGTTTCTAACTTCAGCTGATCCATTTATGTAACCTGTCGGTAGGTCCTTCTCTGGCATTCCGAAAGGATTTCGACTCACCACGATTAGTTGATCACTTGCGGCCGACCACGAAGTGATGGCATCAGCATGCGCAATTAACATCGGGGCTTGATCACTCAGTTCGATGCCAGCGCAAAGCGAAGTCGCCAGCCAAACTGGTGACTGCCAATGGTTACCAAGATTTACATTTAATTTGGAGCTTTCCTCAAGCTCTAACCCGTCAACTAAAAAGTTACCTGCTTTACTAACGGCATTTGCAAAAGTAACAGTGGATAGTTCGATTCGCCCTGCTGAACTAAGCCAAGTAACTATTGGCGCAGGACCGCGCTCTCGAACATTTCTTTGGAGTTCCTTAAACACTTTTTAAGACTAGCGAACGGTGTAAGAGGCTGTCACCGTAGGTGAATAGCCAGACTTGTTTCTCGCTTTTACTTGAACCTTGTACTTGGACTTCTTTTTTGCATTACTTAATGTCACTGCAGTTTTCAAGCTTGAAGTCTTTGTCCACTTTCCCCACTTGCCGCCATTTTTTGCAATCCGATAGTAATAGCCGCTGGCTGCATATTCTTTGGAAAGCGGAGCCCAAGAAAAGGTGACGCGGTTTTTTGATAATTTCTTAAAATTAATTTTTGAAACTGCGGCCGGCTTTGCTGGAATCAATTTAGGAACTGTATTGCTTGCTGGCGCAGCATAGCTTGCGGGAACAACATGGCTTGCTTGAGCAACCTGTGATTCACCGATCAAATTGCGCGATTTTATTTCAACCAGATATGTATTGCCTTGCGTCCAACTAGAAGTGAATTGTGAACTCACTGTTGAGGTCCAGGCAGACCAAGTTGCGCCACTATTATCTGAAGTTCGATAAACATTTTCTCTCACAGGATAAGAAATTTTCAAATCTGATACCCAAGAAACCTTTGTACTGGTGCTGCTCGTTCGAGTAAAGGCGACGTTTGAAACCGCTTGTGGCACTGACGCGATCGCCACCACATTTGAGGCTGGTGGAAGTGCCGCGCCACCGACGCTGGCATTAAGTGTTATCTCATACCTACCTATTGGTACAACCGCTCCCGAGGTATCTTTTACATTCCAGCTATATTCCATTGGTCCTGAAGATGTTTGCGTTCCTGAAGCCGTTCGCACAATCGTCTCACTGTCAGCATTTTTGACTTCCACGCTCCAAGTTGTCTCAGCTGGAATGATCGCACTCACACTCACCGGAGTTATTGCCGCAGCATTTAACAATGTAGGAGTTACATTTAGATTCCTTATTTCAGGAACTAGTAACGCAGTTACTCGCGCTCTGATATCCGTCAGGTACGGATATAGATAGCGGCCAGGACAAACTGTTTTACCGACGTCACGATGCCCAGAAATAACCTGCGTTATGGCAGTTTCGCCAGCGCTGTACTTTGAGGAGCCGGAAGTATCAGTGGACAAAATGTAAGCGTTTGCATTTGGATCAAGTCCATATGGCGCAAGTTTCCAAGCCATCAAAGATGAAATTGATTCCACCATCACAGCAGGGTTTTCAGGGGCTAACACGTCATAGTTTCCTATGGCAGATACTCCAAAGGTGTTCTCATTCAAGCCGGCTGTGTGGGCACCTTGCACTGGCATAGTCGCGCTATCGCAAGTTGTATCTCCATAAGTGCAACCAGATCGACCTTCGTATATGGTGCCGTACTTATCAACTAAAAAGTTGTAACCCATGTCTGCATAGTTCAGACTCTCCGTGAAGTACGCATACAAATTTCGCATTTGTGCGGGAGCTTCTTCAGGTGTGTAATTATTTGTTGACGCAGTGTGATGAACTATGCCAGCTAAAAGTGTCGTACCCATCTTGGGAACAGGGTCACGCCAAGTTTCATCCGCTCCCCACTCCGCGCGCGAAACGATTCTTGGCCGCAGTACAAGTGCACCCTGCGGCGAAACTACGGACCCTGTAAAAGACTGATTCTGAATTAAAGTGTCGGCTGTAACAACGCCAATTTTCTGGGATTGGAAATTTTTTGTCTCAAAAAAGGCATTCTGGGTTACTGCACTTTTCGTCGCTGAACTCTTGGCAAAGGTATTGCCTTTGGAAACATTGTCCGCAAGTATTTCATCTTGTTGAGTGACCATTGAGTTAATCATGGTCACTTTCATTTTGTAGGGCGCGATTCCAGAGGTATTCAGCATGACAACTTCAACGCCATCGGCTAGTCCGGTAAGCAAAGGATCACTACCTACTCGAGTCGCAATACTCTCCTTGCCATCTTTACCAACTCCTTGGTACTCGCCATATTCAAGTTTGAAATAATCTGACCACACACCTGATTCGCGGACGCGCACTTTAAACTCTGTGCCAATACTTACGGCTCCAATCCAAGTTAATCCGACCAAGGTAAACGGCTTAACACTTTGTGCGGGAAGCAAAGTGGTCGGGCGTTTTCCCACGGTAAGCGAGCTAATTGTTGGCTGTGGGGCAATATCTAATTCAACGACTGAAACGGGTGGGGTGTACTTGGTTGCGCCCTGGGCTGGAGCACCTGCAATGAGGGCAGCCCCAAGGCCAAAACTGACAATGAGGCAAGCGGCATTGCGAGTCAAACTGCGGGGAAGCATGCTTCTATTTTGCCTCAGAGTGAACCTCAATAACCTCATCTGCAACACGCCAAATTCTCTGTGTCGCACAAATCGCAATATTCCCAGATTATTTGGCGTTCTTGGCGATGACGTACGATGTAGAGGTGCCTTTTAGTTGGCATTTTTTATTGACAGCAGGCGCCCGCTTGCCAGCAGTCAACGACTGAACTTAGATGGGGGGGATTCAATGGGAAAACATAGCGCCCCCGGTACCGAGTCGCTAGCCCATCCCTGGTTACGTAAACTCACCGCAAGTTTCTCCATTGTGATCCTGATACTTACTGCCATCGGTGGTGGCGCAGTTTATGCCGTCAATAGCCTGGGTGTGAACATTGGTTTGATTGACACCAGCGACCTGAATGAAGCAGATCGACCAGACAGCGTGCTGCAAACAGATACCAGTCCAACGAATTTATTGATCATGGGTTCAGATTCGCGTGAGGGCGATGGTAATGATTCCTACGGCGTAGCTGGCGGTGCGCGCTCGGATACAACTTTGCTTGTGCATCTTTACAACAACCGCAAAGATGCAGTTGTTGTTTCTATACCGCGAGATTCATGGGTAGAACTTGCTGCTTGTACGCGCCCCGATGGTTCAACAACACTGCCCTACACAACTAAGTTCAATGCCGCTTTTGCCTTTGGTGGTCCAGTTTGCACCATTAAGACAATTGAGAAACTGACAAACATTCGTATCAATAATTTTGTTGTCGTAGATTTCAATGCGTTTAAAACTGTGGTGGATGCAATTGGTGGCGTCGAAGTATGCCTGACTACTCCGGCTTATGACCCAGTGGTACCCGGGCGAGGTGGCTCTGGCTTAAACCTTCCTGCTGGTTACAGCACAATCTCCGGTGAACAAGCACTAGCATTCGTGCGTGCGCGCGAGTCTCTTGGTGATGGCAGCGACTTGAGTCGAATCAAGCGCCAACAAGATTTCATTGGTTCAATGATCCGTGGCATGACGGATAAAGGCCTGCTGACAAACCCACCAATGATTTATCGCGTACTTGGCGCAATCACTTCTTCGATTGAAACAAATCCAGAATTTGCGAATATCGAAGCGCTACAGAATTTTGCCTTGTCATTGGGTGGCTTGAGTCCAGCCAGAGTTAAATTTGTGACATTACCGTTTGAACTTAAAGACGATGGAAATGTTTATTGGACAACACAAACAGATGAATTATGGACGGCACTTCGAACTGATCAACCTTGGCCACCAGTTGTGCCAGAGCCAACTGCCTCAAGTTCACCTACTTCATCTGCTACTGCTGTTGCAGTAGTTGAGCCGACGCCCGCCGAAATTAGAGTTGCGGTATTAAATGCCACTACAACTGTTGGCCGTGGGAGTACGGCCGCCGAAGAACTCAAAAAACAAAACTTTAATATCATCAAGGTCGGTAATTCGACTAAACGCTTAGCGGTATCTGAGATTCTCTACACAGCTGCGAGTGAAAAGGAAGCAAGAGTTTTGGCTGCTGCAACCGGAATCACGACTCTGACTCTTGATACCACTTTAGTTTCGC
>JBEEND010000019.1:0-38024 GCA_041192345.1 Actinomycetota bacterium | reverse complement strand
AATGTTTTGTTTTTAGATGAACCAACTACTGGCCTTGATCCACGAAGTCGCCAAGGTATGTGGAAAGTAATTGAAGAATTAGTTTCCGAAGGAACGACAGTTTTACTCACTACGCAATACCTAGAAGAAGCAGATCAACTCGCAAATCGAATTGTGGTTTTAGATCACGGAAATGTGATTGCCAAAGGGACTTCAGATGAATTAAAGTCTCAAGTTGGCGGAGATCGCATTGAGATTGTGGTTGATCGCGTTTCGGACTTAGCTAAGACAGCAGAATTAATTAATGGAATTGGTTCTGCGCCAGCTACTATCGAAGAAGTTACTAAGACTGTGCTGCTTCCAGTTTCGGGTGGATCTAAGGCAATTGTAGATGTTGTAAGAAAACTTGATGAAAATAATATTGTGATTGCAGATATTGCATTGCGCCGCCCGACACTAGATGACGTGTTCTTGAGTTTGACTGGTCATGTCACAGAAGCGACGCCAACCCCTGATGCGCCTAAAGGTCGTCGGGGACGAAAGGCAAGGAGATAGTTATGAGCCTGACAACTCAAACAAAGACCAACCAAGAAACTGCTCCACGGCCAAAAATGGGCTGGTTAATAACGGACAGCATTTCAGTGTCTCGGCGTCATCTTCTAAAAATTACTCGCGTACCTGAATCATTATTTTTCGCATTAATTCAACCCGTAATGTTTGTGCTGCTGTTTGCATTTGTATTCGGTGGCGCAATAGACGTTGGTTCCGGTGGCGCAACGGGATACCGCGAATACTTAATTCCTGGCATTTTGGCGCAAACCGTAATGTTTGCTGTGGCTGGAATCACTGTTGGAATTACCGAAGATGCAAGCAAAGGAATTATGGATCGCTTTAGGTCCTTACCGATGCGACCAGGCGCAGTACTAACTGGTCACACTTTGGCATCCTTACTCCAAAACGTTTTGGTGATTTCGATCCTGTCAATTACTGGACTCGCAGTTGGTTGGCGAATTCACAACGGTTTTGCTGATGCTGCACTTGCCTACTTAATGTTTGCAGTTTTTGCGTATGCAATAACTTGGGTTGGCGCTTGGATTGGCTTGCACATGCCAAACTCTGAAGTTGCCGGCACCGCAGGTTTAGTTTGGATTTTCCCAGTTACTTTTGCGTCCAACATTTTCACCCCGGTAGCTACCATGCCTGGTTGGTTACAACCATTTGTGCTGTGGAATCCGGTGTCTTGTCTAGCTCTGGCAGCGCGACAACTATTTGGTAATCCAACGCCACTTCTTGGAGATTCATTTCCAGAACGCTACCCAGTGCAAATGGCTTTCGGATATGCATTTTTGCTGCTAGCAATTTTTGCTCCACTAGCTGTTCGCGCCTTTAAAACTCGTAATAAGTAACTTTTAAAAAATTACTTAGCAGTCAGGGAACGTAAAGTTCTGCCGCAACGATAACAATGCGCAGAGTCTTTCCAGACGGAGTTTCATAAGAAATCTCAGCGCCTACTTCTTGGTTTAGAACGGCTGCGCCCATTGGACTTGTAGGTGAGTACACATCGATAGAAGTGTGGGCGGCTTCTTCGCGGGAACCAAGTAAGAAAGTTTCCGTATCGTCGAGATCTGGAAAATTAACGGTGACTACCATTCCTTGCGAAACGATGCCCTCCTCGATTTCTGGTGTGCCAATTTGAGCGGCCTCCAGCATTTTTGTTAACTGCCTTACCCGACCCTCATTTTTGCCTTGCTCTTCTCGGGCTGCGTGGTAACCACCATTTTCCTTTAGGTCACCTTCTTCGCGGGCCGCAGCAATACGGGCTTTGATTTCCTCGCGTAGTGGACCGCTTCGATTCTCTAACTCAGCTTTGAGTCGATCGAATGCATCTTGGGTCAGCCATACTTCGTTCACTTGATAGAGATTACGCGTAATTAGCGAGTTGGGGCGACTCCGGGCGCAACTTGCTCAGGAATCTTTACTCCTGGTGGGAAATCTGGTGGTGGCACTCGCATTTGCGCGGAACTCGCACAGCCCAACACTTCCGCTAATACGGCTTCACCATTTGTTGTTAAGGGATACCTCACCTGCTCATAATCAGTGCCGGCCGCAATTTCGACAATTGCATATCCGACATCAGTGCGCCGAATATCTTGCGCACGAATTACACAGAAGGTAGTTAATTGAGATCCTCTGGACACTTCCCAGGTGACTAAAACTTGCGATGTAGAGGTTACTTCAAAAGCTAAAAGTTGCGAACTAACGCTTGGATTTTGCTGCCGGTAATTTGCAAAAGCAAGACCGCCTGAAACTACGGCGGCTATCAAAATCCCAACCAATATTGGCGCAAGTCGACGTGGTCGCACGCCATACCTTAGGTGCAGGTGCTGGGGTATCTCGGTTTGATTTCTCATTGCAACTTCACGATACCTCACCAGAACGTTCAAAGCGCTGCCGGAGTTTCGCGCAGAACTGCAGGGTAGTGGAGAATAGAAACATGTCAGCTCCGCAGTTTGTTAAGCCTGAAAAAGGTGAGGCATTGCGCTTATTGGCAGTTCACGCGCATCCCGATGACGAATCCAGCAAGGGCGCAGCATCAACTGCCAAGTACGTGAGCCAAGGTGTGGAAGTCATGGTCGTTAGTTGCACTGGCGGAGAGCGCGGCGACATTTTGAATCCAGCATTTACTTTGGGCGAGCGTTCGATTTTTGAAGTACGCAAAATGGAAATGAATCGCGCAGCCGAAATCCTTGGAGTGCAGCATCGTTGGCTTGGCTTTGAAGATTCTGGTTGGCCAGATGGTGATCCAAAGCCACCACTTCCAGTTGGCTGTTTTGCCGAGTTGCCACTTGCGCAAGTTAGCGCGCCACTAGTTGAAATTGTGCGGGAATTTAAACCGCACGTGATTACCACTTATGACGAAAATGGTGGCTACCCACACCCTGATCACATTCGTACGCACGAAGTATCGATGTTCGCATGGGAGAACGCGGCAGATCCAGAATATGATTCAAAACTTGAGCCCTGGGTCGCAGCCAAACTTTATTACCAACACGGTTTTTCTAAAGTTCGAGTCCAAGTAATGCATGATGCATGTATTGAGCTTGGTATTGAATCGCCATACCAAGAGTGGCTTGATGAATGGGAAGATGACGATTTGACTTCAGATCGGGTAACAACCCGAATTGACTGCGCAAATTGGTTTAATGTTCGCGAAGCGGCATTGAAGGCGCATGAGACGCAGATCGATCCAAACGGAATTTGGTTCGCTGTACCAATTGATAAAATGGCAGAGATCTGGCCAACGGAAGACTTCGAACTTGCGTTTTCACGCATTGGTGCGATTGTTAAGGAAGACGACCTTTTTACTGGCTTACGAGGAGCTTAGATGTATCGATTTTTGAATTCATTAGCCGGTAATTCCCCGGAGCCATTCCCATCGTCAACTTCCTTTGATGCCACAAAAGTAAATCCAGGTCCACTCGGGGGACTAGTTTTCCTGGCATTAACAATTGCCGTGGTATTTTTGCTTTTTAGTTTTAATCGTCACATCAAGAAAGTGAATTTCGAGCAGGAAGAACCTGAAAGTTAATTAGCCATGAATCGGCACTTCACCGCACGGCTTATTTCAACACATGCTCTTGGATTGTTAAGTGTTTTGGCATGTTTGGTGTTAGCTAATTGGCAGTGGGATCGGGCTCAGGTTTATGTTGCGGAAAATGGCGCTATCCAGAAATCGTTTTCGGAACTGAGTCCGTTGCGAGATTATTTACCCATCTCGTCAGTTGGAGTGCCAACAAATGTCAGTGGAACTTGGCAACCGAGTGAGCGAATTGTTTTGCCTGGTCGAATTGCCAATGGTCCAGGCATGGTGGTCACAACTGCGGAGCAAGAAGTTGCTACCGAATTTGTCGGTCCAACTGGTTCCTGGATCCTAGACATCCTTGAGTTAGCAGATGGATCGAGTTTGGGCGTCGTTCGCGGGTTCACCGAAAACGCTCAATTAGTTCCACTTGCAACTGGTAGCGAAACTATTTCGGGCGTGATGCAGCCCGGCGAAGATGTGCCTGGCTTGGAATTAGCCAATGGAATCATCCCGTTAACCACAAACATGATTGTAGAAAATTCGCGAACTATAGCCCATGATGGCTATTTGGTTGCTGACTCAAATTCACCAGGGTTAATCCCAGTTCAACCGATTTTCAAGGAGCCACCTGTTCAAGGATTGAACTGGCGAAATGTGGCGTACACCTTTAACTGGATATTTTTTGCAGTAATTGTGGGACTTATGTGGATTCGGGTAGCAAAGGATGAACTCCAAGTCGCCCAACTCGAGGTAATTGCTGGAGACTTATCTTATGAACAATAACCAAATAGATTTTGCAAAGCAGTGGATGTTCTACCGAATCATGGCTTTGGTAGTGGGAACTGTCTTAGTCGTGTTGTCGCTGTTTTTAGTTTCTGTGCGCGTGATTGGTAATCCAGAACCAGACTTCTATGCAGCAGCGTGGATGGCACATGGATATCTATTTCCGGTTTATGTTGTTGCAACATTTATGTTGTCCACTAAATTGAAATGGTCATTTACTAAAACTATTTTGATTATGCTCGCAGGCACCGTTCCGTTTATGTCTTTTTTCACGGAACGACGAGTAGCAAAAGAAGTTGCGGACTTTAGTTAAATCCAGCGATGTTGGCCTTCTGGCTCATCGGCCCAAGACCTTTCATCTTCTAGTGGTTCCACATGTGTGGAAACGGTCGTGTGCTCAAGTAATGCTTTGATTTCGGCTTCAATAACTTCGGAGAGATCGTGACCTTTTTGAATTGACCAGTCGCCTGGAACGAGAACGTGCATTGATACAAAACGTTCGCGGCCAGCTTCGCGCGTTTGAAGTGCATGAAATTTAACAGTTTCGGATTCGTGTCTTTGAAGCACTTCAACAATTTTTAAGTGATCTTCATCAGGAAGTGCTTTATCCATTAATCCAGATGTGCTTGCGCGAAGTAGCCTGACCCCGGTCACCACAATGTTTAAGCCAACAGCAAGTGCAACAACACCATCAAGACGTTGCCAGCCTGTTATTACGACTAAACCCACACCGACAATTACCCCAACTGAAGTCCAAACGTCAGTTAGTAAATGTTTGCCATCTGCAACTAATGCAGGAGAGCGATGCTGTTTTCCAGTGCGCAGCAAAATCATCGCAGTGCCACCATTGATAACGGCAGCCACAGTTGAAATAGTTAAGCCCCAACCAATTGATTCGAGTTCCCGAGGATTGATAATTCTTTCAATTGCGGTGTAAACAATTATCAGCGCAGCAAACAAGATCATGAAGCCTTCAATTTGTGCGGAAAAATACTCAGCTTTCCCACGACCAAAATGATGAACTGAATCAGCGGGTTTCATGGCTGCGCGAATTGCAAATAATGCGACTACTGCAGCGACAATGTTGACCGTTGATTCCAATGCATCTGAAAGGAGCCCAACTGAACCAGTGACTGACCAAGCTGCCATTTTCATGCCAAAAACAACCACGCTCACGACAATGGATAGCCAAGCGAATTTTTGCAGGTTGACTCGTAATTCCGAGTTTTGATTAACGCTCATGGTTCATTGTGACAGATACTAAGGCGGCGAGAACCGAAGTGGTCAGTTGAAACCTAATGAGACAAACCGATTTTTTTGTGCAGTCGGCGAAGTGGCGCTGGAGCCCACCAATTCCAATCCCCAGCGAGTCGCATTAATGCTGGCACTAATAAGCCACGAACTACGGTGGCATCTAAAATAATGGCAAACGCAATTCCAAAGCCCAACATCTTTATGCTCGTAACGCCACTTGTTATAAAGCAAGCAAATACGATTGCGATCAATACGGCAGCCGCAGTAATAATGCGTCCTGATTTTTGCAGACCTACTGTTACCGATGTGATGGTGTCCGCGCCAGCGTCATGCTCTTCTTTGATCCGAGATAAAAGGAACAGCTCGTAATCCATTGATAAGCCAAATGCCACAATCGCAACTAATACCAGTGTCGAAGTGTCCAACGCTCCAGTGACTGTGAAATCGCCAACCAGCCACTTCGCATTTCCATCCTGGAATATCCAGACAAGTAATCCAAGCGTGGCACCCAAGCTAAGCAGATTTAGAATCAAAGCTTTAATGGGCAAAATGATACTTCCGGTATAAAGAAACAAAACTACAAAAGTTGCAACTGCCAACCAGCCAAGTACTGCTGGTAAGTTATCGGAAATTCCATTTTGCGAATCAGTAAAGATTGCTGCTTGTCCACCAATCAAAACTCCATCCACTGGCGTAGCGAGTCCACGTAATCGAGTTATGAGTTCTTGAGCATTCTTATTTCGAGATTCCACATTTGAATAAACCGTGATTCGATGATGAGAAGTGGAAGGTGCCACACCTTGTTCTGGTAGTAGATCGGTTACCACTTCACCTTGGATTAGGGAATCACTTGTGAGTACTCGATCCACATTTACATCGGATGCTAGTACCAGAGCGTACTCATGTACTTGCTGTGCACTTGCAGTAATTGGAAGCAAAATTTCAATCGGAACTTGATTTTCAAATCTGATTCTTAATTGATCCGAGGCGATTGCCGCAGGATTACTTGCTGGAAGTACCCGATCATCTACTTGGCTAAATTTTGCATTTAAAGCAGGTGAGGCAAGAGAAACTAAAATCGCTATCGTTCCTAGTGCGATTACCACTGGTCGCTTCATCACATTTGCTGCCAGCCATGACCAAGCTCCAGTTTCCTTAGGCTGTAAGTCGCCACGACGGATTTTTCCTTTATCTACCTTGTGACCAAGCATTGCTAATACTGCAGGTAGCGCAACTACGGATGCCAAAACCGCAAACAACACAACACTCACGCCGGCGTAAGCAAAAGATTTAAGAAAGTACTGTGGGAACAACAACATGGAAGCAAGTACCAATGCCACTGTTATTCCTGAACTAAATACCGTCTTACCTGCAGTTGCCACGGTTCGGGTAATCGAAGCTGCGACATCATTTGTCCGCGCTAACTCTTCTCGGAATCTATTGACAATCAAGAGTGCGTAGTCAATCCCTAGGCCTAACCCAAGACCAGTAATTAGATTGAGCGCAAAGATTGATACGTCCGTAAATTGGGTCAGAATATAAAGTACGAAGAAGCTTCCGGCGATTGAGCCAAGAGCCACAATCATTGGTAAGCCAGCTGCTACTGCAGCGCCAAATACGATAAGCAACATAACAATATTTAGCGGTACTGCAATTAATTCCGCTTTCTTCAGATCATTTTCTATCTGGGTATTGATGGAGTTATACAAAACTTCAATGCCGCCAACATAAGTGCGCGTATCAGATTGAGTCTGGTCGTACTTGGTTTGCAGATTCAATGCAGTAGCAGCAGCTTCTTCGTCAGATATTTCACTATCGAAATAAACCAGTACTAATCCAGCATTGCCATCTTTACTTTTGAAATCAGACAAGTTTCCAGAATTCCAGTATGAGACCACAGATTCAACGTTGTCCTCGGACGCCACATCCTGCGTGATCTTGTTAGCGGCAGTGATAGAAGCAGGATCATCAACGCCTTTACCGGTATCAATTACCAAAATTATCGAAGCATCAGTGGCGTTGAAGTCGTCTTTTAGGATCAGATCAACTGCTGCTGAGTCACTTCCCAAGTCGTCGTAACCCTGACTTTTAAGTGATCCAAACATGCCAGCACCAATTACGCCAGTTAACACAACAGTGATCAAGTAAGAAATGAGAACACGTTTGCGGTGCTTAACTACAAAATTGCCAAGGGATTGAAACAAATTAAGTCCTGTTAACTAGAAGATGTAAACACCCGAGTTTACCAAGACTTATTTTACGGCCAACTTCGTAGTGGCTGAGGTAACTTTTCCTAGTCGAGAGTCACTAGTTTTGACGCGATAAGAAAGCGTTGTTTTTTTGCTACCCGATTTCGCCGTCAACTGCCATTGGCCTGCTCGATTAGTCTTAACGGTGCCCAATTTCTTCCATTTGCCAGATCCGATGCGCCGCTCAATAGTTACAACTACACCTGATAACTGAGGAGTCACTGAGCCAGAAAGCTTAAAACTCTTATTGCGCTTGGCGCTCTTTGGCGCACTTAGTGCAAGTTTGCCTGCAACTGAAGCCGCAGGCTTTGCCGCTGGTAGTGGCGCGGCCGGCGCAGCGCCAATTGCAGGGATGGTAACTGGAACCGATGCAAGTCCTGGTTCGATACTGGAAATATAAGTTGATTTAATTCCAAGTACAGTGCGAAGCCGATCTGGGGTAATTGCCTGACTGGGGGCAACGCTGAAGTTGTAAATATTTCCAGCTGAGTCTGAAAGCGCAAGTTTACTTACGCCACCACTTGCATATTTTTCACTCACGCTAAGCGTCTTAACATCTGATATGACAATCCCTAGTGTCTTCAAATTAGCAACTAACGTCGCTTGATCGATGGAATCAGTCCACGCGGAGTTTGCATTGTTTACATCTGCAACAAGCGACCAAGGATCATCCACACTTATTAAATAAGGTAAGTTCGTTGCGCCCCATACTTCGCGCACATCTTGGGACTTACCACCGGTAGATGATGAGTAATAAGTTGAGATTGGGACACCGAGGTATTGCACAGCGTAAGCAGTGTTAACATCAACAATGGTTGCATTCACCGCAGCGACCCAGCGATCACCGCTAGTGCCAATTTCCTTGCTGTATCCAATGAACGCTTGATCCACAGTTGTGGCATAAATCTGACAATTACAGCCAATGACATTTGAGGTCTTGTTGATCGCGTAGGACCTGCCAGCTATTGCTTGCGCTTGAAGGGCTGCATCGGCCCAGGATGATGGAACTTCGCCGAGGCCGTATAGGTATTCATCAGAAAGACGAAGAGTGTTGACTACTACTAAATCAGCAACGGAATCACCAAAGAGTCCAGAACTAATCTCCAAACTTCCATACTTATATCGACGTGAGCAATTGTTAGCTGCGCAGGTAGTTGCTCCAAGTGATGCGCTGGCAAGGGTTGCATCAGTACCTGAGCCCACATTAATGACAGTGACTGTTTTATCCCAAGTGATGGAGACAGTTGTTCCTGAACCCAGCACATTGCCATTTGCAGAAACTTGCGTTAACCCACTTACGGTTGTGAAAGTTGCAACTACTCCCGCAGCTATAACCTGAGCTGGGTTGCTATCAATGACCACATTAAAAGCCCCGCCACCTGTGGTGCCAGGAATAATTTCGCCTCGCAGGGCAACAAAAGTCTTATCCTGAATTAGCCCGACTCGGATGTTTGCATTTGGAACTGGAATCGCATCCACAGTGGTGCCTTGGTAATAATAAGTAAGAATTTCCGTAGCAGTTTTGCCGGCCAGTGCCATACCTTGGGCTCCGTACTGGCTCAAACCAACTCCATGCCCGTTACCAGAACCCAAAATTGTGAATCCGGCAGGAACGGTAACTGGATCCGCGCCTTGGACGGATGTTAGCGACCCACCAAATAGGCACATGGCAATACCGATGGTTAATAGGGGATTGCGGGCTTTCGACATGATCTCGCGTTTCGTCGGGGAAGAAGACTTTTCAAAAATAACACAGGAATTACCTTGATTCCGTTAGGCACAATCACGGATTTCGAAATTTTTTGGTAATTTTTTGCCCTGCTATCCCTGGATTTCGAGGGAAGTTGGGTAGTGACTTAACATTAGGTGAGCGAAATCGCTTGGATTCGAACAATTAGTGAATTATGGCAAGGACTTTTCTGTGAGTGTTCTAGACAAAATACTTCGCGCAGGCGAAGGTAAGGTTCTGCGATCCCTCGAGTCGTTGGCAAGTCAAGTTAATTTACTTGAAGAGCATTACATCACGATGAGTGATGAGGAGCTTCGTGGATTAACTGCTGATTTCAAGAAGCGAATTGCAGTTGGCGAAACGCTCGATGATCTACTTCCAGAAGCATTCGCTGCAGTTCGCGAAGCGAGTAAGCGCACTTTAGGCCAACGACATTATGACGTTCAGTTAATGGGTGGAGCTGCGCTGCACTTAGGAAACATTGCAGAGATGCGAACTGGTGAAGGTAAAACTTTGGTTTCTACCCTGCCGGCATATTTAAATGCGCTCGCTGGGCAGGGCGTTCACATTGTTACTGTCAATGATTATTTGGCGGCCCGTGACGCGCAATGGATGGGACGAGTACACCGCTTCCTTGGTTTAACAGTCGGCACCATTCTTTCCAACATGAATCCACAGCAACGCCGCGAAGCATATCTCGCAGACATTACATATGGCACGAATAATGAATTTGGATTTGACTACCTACGTGACAACATGACACTTGATCCAAATGATCGAGTGCAACGCGACTATAACTTTGCAATTGTTGACGAAGTTGACTCAATTTTAATTGACGAGGCCCGCACACCACTTTTGATTAGTGGTCCAGCTGACGTTGCAACAAAGTGGTACGCCGAATTTTCTCGCTTAGTTCCGCGCTTAACTGCAGGAACTGATTATGAAGTAAATGAAAAAAAGCGCACGATTGGAATTTTAGAACCAGGTGTCGAAAAAGTAGAAAACTGGTTGGGAATAGAAAATCTCTACGAATCAGTAAACACCCCACTTGTTGGATACCTCAATAACGCAATCAAAGCCCTTGCCTTATTTAAGAAGGATAAAGATTACGTTGTTATGGACGGCGAAGTCCTAATCGTCGATGAGCACACGGGACGAATCTTGGCTGGCCGACGTTACAACGATGGTATGCACCAGGCGATTGAAGCAAAAGAAAGCGTTGAGATTCAAAATGAAAATCAAACGCTGGCCACCATCACGATTCAGAACTATTTCAGAATGTACGAAAAACTTGCTGGCATGACTGGAACAGCCATGACTGAGGCTTCAGAATTCCAGCAGATCTACAAACTTGGTGTAGTACCGATTCCATCGAATCGTGAAGTAAAACGTCTAGATCAAACGGATTTAGTTTACCGCACTGAGGAAGCAAAACTTAAGGCAGTTATTACAGACATTGAGAATAAGCATCGTGCTGGTCAACCGGTCTTAGTTGGTACTACAAGTGTTGCAAAGAGTGAATTGGTTTCGAGTTACTTGACCAAGTCCGGCATACCTCACGAAGTTTTAAATGCTAAGCAACATGATCGCGAAGCCACAATTATTGCCGAGGCTGGACGCAAGAAAGCCGTTACTGTTGCAACAAACATGGCAGGTCGTGGAACAGACATCATGCTTGGTGGAAATCCAGAGTTTCGCGCTGCCCAAGAACTTGAGCGACGCGGCTTAGATCCAGTTGAAAATCAAGTTGAGTATGAAGCTGCTTGGCAGTTGGCATTAGATGCAGCAAAAGCGGCAGTGAAATCTGAACACGAAGAAGTTGTTGCTGCCGGTGGACTCTATGTTCTAGGTACGGAACGCCACGAATCTCGACGAATTGATAATCAGCTACGTGGTCGCTCTGGTCGCCAAGGTGATCCAGGGGAAACTCGGTTCTACTTATCTCTTGAAGATGACTTGATGCGCTTATTCAAGGGCGACATGGTTAATTCATTCCTGCAACGCTTCAACGTTCCAGACGATGTCCCAATTGAAGCGAAAATGGTGACAAACTCAATTCGCTCAGCACAGACTCAAGTTGAGGCCCAGAACTTTGAGCTTCGCAAAAATGTTTTGAAGTATGACGAAGTAATGAACAGCCAACGCAAAGTTGTATATGGTGAACGTTCCCGAGTACTTGATGGCGAAGATATTCAAAGCCAAATCATGACTTTCATGAATGACACTATTGCGGAGTATGTAACGGCAGCCACAGCCGAAGGCTTCCCTGAAGATTGGGACTTGGAGGGTCTGTGGAGTGCACTTAAAACGCTTTACCCAATTGAGATTTCAATTAATGACATGGTTCAAGCTGCCGGTGGTGACCCAGAAAATCTAGCTCCTGAGTTCATGATCGAAACACTTCATAAAGATATTGAAGCGGCCTATCTTGCTCGCGAAGATCAGCTTGGCACTCCAGTAATGCGCGAGCTAGAGCGACGCGTCATCTTGTCAGTTCTGGATCGCAAATGGCGCGAGCATCTTTATGAGATGGATTACCTGCAAGAGGGAATTGGCCTTCGAGCCATGGCACAACGTGACCCACTTGTTGAGTATCAACGCGAGGGCTACGACTTGTTTGTTGCCATGATGGAAGGCATTAAAGAGGAATCCGTTGGGTACCTCTTTAATGTTGAAGTAACTGTCACACCACACGCACATGTCGAAGGTGAAAAAGATGAAGTTGACTTGGAAGCGAAAGGTCTTGTCCAGTCCACTGAATCGAAGACTTTGCAGTATTCAGGTCCCAGCGAAACTGGTGACACAGTATCGAGCGTGGTTTCAAAAGACGCTTATGCAAACGTTGGTCGCAACGAACCATGCCCTTGCGGATCCGGTAATAAATTCAAGAAGTGCCACGGAGCTTCGAGTTAATCCTTAATTTGGAAGCGCTACTTCTAAGTTTGTTGCTCGCCAACGGCCATCAAGTCCTTCCAGTCGAATGGCTAGTGCGAATGCTCGATTTGGTGTACCAAAGACTGAACTGACTTCAGCAACTCCATCATCTGTTTCATGAACGTGGATGCTTCGAACTACCAGCTGTGGCATCTTATTTCGTGACATGTGAGATTGAAGTTGAGTCATGACTTCCGGGCTTATCCAGCGCGTAAGTTGGGCTGCGGGCCGAGCTCCGTTAACTACTTCAACTAAAGCATGAACCAATCGCATCGACCATTGCCTAGCTGATGGCAGATCCAATCGCCCCGTTGCTTGTCGGTCGAAACTGTTCGTACGGTTTTCTGCCATCCGAGGCGCTACAAATGGAATTACTTGCCAATCAGTTTCGAGTGACCATTCAAAAGGTAGCGTCTCTTGAAGCCCGTACTTGGTGCGAACCGGCATGCTAATGATGTTGTTTGGCTTGTACTGACGCGTATTTGGAATTGGCATTGAATAGATAATTGCATTCATGTTTCCCCCCGAAGTGTTTAGCAATTGCGGTAAACCCACGAACCTTGCAGGTGCTTGCAGGTACCAAGTTAAGTTTTAAAAACCTAAAAACTTCGGTACCCTCTGTCTAATTTCTCTGCGATGGGTTGTCAATGGTTGTGAGTGAAAATTACTAAATCTGTGGACATCTTTATTTGGGTTATCCACAGATTCTGGTCAAAAGTGAGGCGACTCAACTTTTTGTACTGGAATAGTGCCATGGACTTATCTCGACAGTTTCCCTTAAGCAAAGGCCTGGAGCCTGAGTCACAGGTGATAACTGAACTTAACCGCGTACTGTGCCAAGAGCTGGACGAAGTCGGCGCCGAGCAAAGATTAGATCTGGCGTATGAAGTCATGGAAACCGTCAGATACGAGCAGGGGCATATCTCTTGGTTAGATCGTCTTAGGAATACCACTGCTGAGATAGAGCTGCAGATTTCACACACCCAACTGCCCAGTGTTAACGGTAACTTAATGCACCTTTCAGACCCCTTTTTGATTATGCGGAATTCACAGGCGCAATTTCTCATTAATTCTGACTACATAACAGGGGTAAGTGGTTTGAATCACTTAGCAGGGGCTACACAATCCCTAGATACGTTTAACTGGCTCGACAATGTTTGGTTTCATGATTTGTCAGATCGTATGGCGCTTGGAACTTGGTATCTAAAGGGTGATTGCATTGTTGAGGGATATTGTTTGCGAACTGGCTTTGATGCAATTGACGTTGCCACAACTTCAAAAGTTCTCACTTTCCCCAAGCGTGCAATTGTTTCCATTCGAGTAGCAAATGCGCTTTGAGCAAGTCATTACCGAGGATTTTGGGCGACATATTCTGCGGTGGCTGCATACAAAGTGGCAATGTAGTTTTCTAGTGATCTATTTTCTACGCGCCATTGACCGCGGGCACCAATCTTGATTGCCTGTAACTCCCCACTACGAACCAAGGTGTAAACCTGAGCGGGCGCAACGTTGAGCATCTCGGCAACATCACTAAGTGTAAGAAAACGATCTGGCATGACTTAATCATCATGGATTTCTAAATCGTTGAGACAAAGTTTTCCACAGCTCGGGTTATGACTTGCGTGAACTTTTGAAATTTGTGTGAGTATGTAAAAAAAGTTCGGGGGACTTTATGGCAATTCCAATTCGAGTCGGGCTAAGTGCGCCACGAAAATTAACGGTGACCACAAGCGGCAAATCTCAAGATCCAAGACTTTGGCTTGGTATCAGCTTCATCCTGATTGCCATGTTTACAGGTCAGTTATTCCTAAGTAAAGCCTCAGCCCGAGTAGCCGCAGTAACGGTAACAACCAACATTGCGAAAGGCACGATAATTCGAGCATCGGATGTTGAAGTTGCCCAAGTCTCAATTCCCGTTACCCAAAACTTAATCACTGTTCCAAATGATGCTGTTGGAAAAGTCGCAGCCACTGATTTGTTTATTGGTGATCTAGTCCAGGCACATTCGATCACTGGCAATTTCAGTGCTAATTTCCGGGCGGTAAGTTTGCCGATTCGGGCTGGACATCTCCCACAAATTTCACGTGGCGAGCGAGTGGATGTTTGGATGACGCCATCACTAGATGGGCTAGCACTTCCGGGTCCAGCCAGATTAATCATTCCAAATGCTGTCGTTGAGCTTGCACCAGAATTCTACGATTCTGGTGTGGACACATCAGTGACAGTTCGAGTAGCTAAAGATCAAGTTGAAATTTTGGTGCAAGCAATGCGAGATGGTTCAATTGATCTAGTTTCAATTCCAACAACAGGCGCTCAACAATGAAAAATGTGATCGTAGCTCTGGGCTTAGTTGAATGGGAGTCGATTTTTGTAAGTGGACTTGGGCATCCGATGCTTGGCATTTCGGTGCAACGGCGCTGTGTTGATGGAATTGATATCCGAGCTGCAATTCAAGTGGTGGAATGTCACGGGGTGATTGTTTCGGATGCCACACCCCGAATCGATCAGGATTTGATTGCGGAACTTCGCGAGCTTGATATTCCACTTGTTGCAATTACTTCAGACCTTGAATTCTGGCGTGAACAAGGGGTAACGAAGCTTGTCCAACTTGATGATAAAAATCCGCTTGCTGCCCTCAAGTTAGTATCAGAATTATTGCGAGGAAAACCGCAGCCAGTAGTTGAAGAAGTATTGGAAACCGGGTTACACATTGCAGTCGCAGGTTTCGGTGGCGCAAGTGGTCGCACCACAACAGTAAAAGAACTTAGCTTGCAACTTAAGCAGCTAAAGATGCGAACCGTGATGATCGATGCTGACACTTATGGCCCATCACTAGATCAGGAATTAGGACTAGATACGGGGACAAATGGCTTACTTGAGCTGTGCCGAGTAATCGAAAAGAAATCGGATAAAGAAAAATTATTTACTGAGTTAGTGACGCAATTGCGATCTGGCTTAGCTGTGGTTCCAGGATTACCTCGAGTGTCACGTTGGACTGATTTACGGATTTCAGCACTGCGCGAGTTGTGGAAAGAATCGAAAGAAAACTTTGATGCAGTAGTAACTGACGTTGGCGCAATTTTAGAAGTTGACCATAGTTTGCTGCATGAAACATCCTTACCCAGACGTCATGCGGCTTCACTTACTGCACTTGAATCTGCGGATATCACGATTATTTGTGCGCGCGCAGATTGCGTAGGCATCGGCAGATTAGTTCGGGGATATTTGGAGTTTCATGAACTCTTTGCAAAGTCAAGTGTTTATGTTTTGCTTTGGGGAATCACTAATGAGTCGCAGGCCCGTGATGTTAAGAATGCTGTGACTAGGCATACCGGTATTGAGTCGGTCACCTGTATTGCTCTTGACTGGGAACTATCTCGAAAGGCATTGCAACACACTACTTTTATGGGGGAGCTAAATCCTCGTGGCGAAGTATCACTTGCCTACCAGGAGCTGGCAAAGTTAATTGCTACGGAATCAAAACTTTCGCATACCACTGGCTCAGTAACTGCGATAACAAAGCGAACGCGCAAGTCAGTGCGGCGCGTCGCTTAAGAGTTACTTAAGTAAATCTTGGATGCGCGAAATGCCTTCGATTAAGTCATCATCACCCAGAGCATAGGAAAGTCGAACGTAACCTGGGGTTCCGAATGCTTCCCCTGGAACAACTGCAACTTCAACTTCTTCAAGAATTAATGCTGAAAGTTCCGCAGAGGTAGTCGGTACCTTGCCACGAATGTTGCGACCCAAAACGTTTTTAACAGATGGATAAACATAGAAAGCGCCTTCTGGCTCTGGGCAGACAACGCCTTCGATCTCGTTAAGCATTTTGGTTATCGTTAGCCGGCGTCGATCAAATGCAACTTTCATTTCTTCAACTGCAGCTAAGTCACCAGATACGGCGGCTAAAGCAGCGATTTGTGAAACGTTTGCCACGTTTGAAGTGGCATGTGATTGCAAGTTGGTGGCAGCTTTAATGATGTCGTTTGGACCGATCATCCAGCCAACTCGCCAACCGGTCATGGCGTAAGTTTTAGCAACACCATTTACAACTATGCAGCGATCTGCAATTTCTGGAACAAGCACAGGCATTGAGGAGAATTCCGCATCCCCGTAAACCAAGTGTTCATAAATTTCATCGGTAATGACCCAGATACCTTTTTCAACAGCCCACTGCCCAATTGCTTCAACTTCAGCGGGTGAGTAGACCGCTCCCGTTGGATTACTTGGTGATACAAAAACTAGTGCTTTAGTTTTTGGGGTTAATGCTTTTTCAAGTTGTGCAATGGAAGTTCGAAAGCCCGTTGACTCATCAGTCATGATTTCAACGGCGGTTCCACCAGCTAACCGAATTGACTCTGGATATGTCGTCCAGTAGGGAGCAGGCAATAAAACTTCGTCACCTGGATCAAGTAATGCGGCGAAGGCGTTATATAAAGCTTGCTTGCCACCATTAGTAACTAAGACCTGACTTGGATCAATTGCAAAGTTTGAATCGCGCAATGTTTTTACAGCGATAGCGCTTTTTAGTTCGGGTAAACCGCCAGCTGGGGTGTAACGGTGCCATTTAGGGTCGCGGCAAGCGGCAGTGGCTGCTTCAACTATGTAGTCGGGAGTTGGAAAATCCGGTTCACCCGCGCCAAAGCCAATAACTGGACGCCCAGCAGCTTTAAGGGCTTTAGCTTTAGCATCAACGGCAAGGGTGGCAGATTCGGCAATTGACCCGATTCGGGCGGAAACTCTAGGCTTGTTCACGCGATTAAGTATTACCTATTAGTGAGGCATTGGCAGTACTTGGGTTGGGATTTAGTGGTTTTAAGGCAAGGAAAAATGGGTCTACACTTGACACACCGACGTAATTCTTAGTCTGCGCAAGCATGCCTTCAAGTAGGTAGCAACCGTTGCATAGTTTTATGCCAGAGGGTCGTGGCTCAATTGGTAGAGCACCGGTCTCCAAAACCGGTGGTTGGGGGTTCAAGTCCCTCCGGCCCTGCTGCAAGAAGCAAGACAAAGAATTTAAGTTAAGTCAGTAAGAGCAAAGAAGGGAACGAAAATGAGTACAGCTAACTCCGAACGTTTGGGTTTGTTCTCACGCATGTCACTTTTCTTGCGGCAAGTAACTTTTGAACTAAAGAAAGTTACTTGGCCAACTAAAGATCAACTTGTTACTTACACCGCAGTAGTTGTCGTGTTCGTAATAATTATGGCTTTGATTATTGCTGCCTTTGATTTTGCTTTCGTCAAATTAGTTCTAGTTATTTTCGGTTAGTGGTTAGGTAAGGAAACAATCGTGTCTGAATCCCCGTTCTTAGAAGCTGTAGCACCAAAAGCAGAGGATGCTATGTCTTCTGCAGTTATTGAAATGCCGGTTTCTAATGAAGAAGCAATCGAAGCAATTGATAATGCATATGATGGCGCCGTCGATGTTGACCTCGATGGTGAAGTTTCCACGACTTCTTCAGATGACAACTTTGATCTAAGCGAAGTCATCGAAGCTGAGTTAGCTCCAGAAGTTGCTGCGGAAGTAACGCAAGTTGAAGAAACTCCAGCAGTAACGGAAGAAGCACCAGTTACCGAAGATGAAGATCCGCTAGTAGCTTTTCGTGCACGTTTAGATTCCCAAATTGGTGACTGGTTTGTAATTCACTCTTACGCAGGTTTTGAAAACCGCGTGAAGCAGAATCTTGAAACTCGCGCTGTGTCCTTAAACATGGAGGACTACATTTACGAAATTAACGTTCCATCAGAAGAAGTAACTGAAATCAAAAACGGTGTGCGCAAGCAGGTTAAGCGCAATAAATTCCCAGGATACGTTTTAGTCCGCATGGATCTAACGGATGAATCATGGGGCGTTGTTCGTCACACACCTGGCGTTACTGGATTCGTTGGACAGGGTCATAACCCAGCTCCACTTTCAATGGACGAAGCATTCGAAATGCTTAGACCATCTCAGCAAAAGGCAATTGCATCAGTGGCAACTGCCGCCGCATCTGCGGGCCAAAAGAGTGGCAGTGGCGCAAAGATTGACATCGACTTGAACATTGGCGATTCGGTAACCGTCGTTGATGGACCGTTTGCCACATTGCACGCCACGATTTCCGAGATTAACTTGGATGGACAAAAAGTTGTTGGTCTCGTCGAGATCTTCGGCCGCGAAACTCCTGTGGAACTGGGCTTCAACCAGATTCACAAGAACTAAAGAAACAACGAATAGAAAAAGGACGCGACAGACATGGCACCAAAGAAAAAAGTCACTGGACTTATTAAGTTGCAGATCAAGGCTGGCGAAGCTAATCCGGCGCCACCCGTTGGTCCAGCCCTTGGTCAGCACGGTGTAAACATTATGGATTTCTGCAAGGCGTACAACGCTGCGACAGAAACACAGCGTGGAAATGTAATCCCAGTTGAAATTACGGTTTACGAAGACCGTTCCTTCACATTCGTTACAAAAACTCCACCAGCAGCACGCATGATCCTCAAGGCCGCAGGCGTTGAAAAGGGTTCAGGCGTTCCGCACACAACAAAAGTTGCGAATATCAGCAAAGATCAGGTGCGCGAAATCGCACAGACCAAAATGGTCGATCTAAATGCAAACGATATTGACGCAGCAATGTTAATTATCGAAGGCACTGCTCGCTCAATGGGTATTACCGTCGGTAAATAGTAAGAACAAACCACCAGTGGGAGAGCACTTCATGCTCGCACCACGAACTCCAAAACGAAACAGGAGAAAGACATGAAGCACAGTAAGGCGTACAACAAGTCCGCAGCAACAATTGATAAAGATTTTCTTTACAGTCCATTGGCAGCAGCGCGGTTAGCAAAAGCTGGCGCAACTAGCACCAAGTTTGATCAAACAGTCGATGTAGCAATGCTGCTTGGCGTAGATCCTCGTAAAGCCGATCAGATGGTGCGAAGCACCGTTAACCTGCCACACGGAACTGGCAAGACCGCACGCGTCTTGGTTATTGCCGCCGGTGAAAAGGCTGACGAAGCTCGCGCAGCAGGCGCTGACTATGTCGGCGTTGATGATCTAATTACAAAAATTGAAGGTGGCTGGACTGATTTTGATGCAGTTGTGGCTACCCCAGATTTGATGGGTAAAGTCGGGCGCCTCGGTAAGGTTCTGGGTCCACGTAACTTAATGCCGAACCCAAAGACTGGAACTGTAACTCTTAACGTTGGTAAAGCAGTTGAAGATATCAAGGGTGGCAAGATTGAATTCCGCGTTGATAAGCATTCAAACCTGCACTTCATAATTGGTAAGGCGTCTTTCACCGAGCAACAGTTGGTTGAAAACTACGCTGCAGCACTGGATGAAGTTCTTCGCGTAAAGCCATCTTCTTCAAAAGGTCGCTACATCAAGCGAGCCGTTATTTCCACAACTATGGGCGTTGGCATCCAGGTAGATCCAAATAAAACCCGTAACTTGATGGTTGAAGACGAAGACTAAATTATTGGGTGGGTGAGCCTTCGGGTCATCGTTTTGACTCGCAGGCCCACCAACACATAAAGTTCAAGAGAACAAACCGAAGACCGCCGGTCCTTCTGGGAAACCAGAAAGGCTAAGGCTCTAGAAATTGGAGCGCCAGCGCAGGTGAAGTAAGAGAAACAACGTTCTAGTTGTATTCCTGCCTCGCTTGCGCGGGGCTTTTTTCATGGGCCAATTACCTAAGGAGCACCATGGCACGCGCTGACAAGGCCGCTGCAGTAGCCGAGATCACGGAAGAATTCCGTGCGTCCAATGCAACTGTTCTGACCGAGTACCGCGGTTTGTCTGTGGGTCAACTCAAGCAACTTCGTCGTTCGCTTGGCCAAGACACCACCTACGCCGTAGTTAAGAACACGCTGACAAAAATCGCAGCTAAGGATGCCGGTGTTGTTGGCTTTGACGACTTGCTCGTTGGACCAACTGCAATCGCATTCATCAAGGGTGACGCTCTCGCTGCCGCAAAGGGCATCGATAACTTCGCCAAGGAAAATCCAATGCTTGTAATCAAGGGCGGAATGATGGATGGAAAAATCCTCACCGCTGATGACATCAAGAAATTGGCAAAGATCGAGTCTCGCGAAGTACTTCTGTCCAGAATCGCTGGCGCTGCAAATGCAACGCTTGCCAAGGCAGCAGCACTATTCCAGGCTCCGTTATCACAGGCCGCTCGTACTATCGCTGCACTGGAAGCAAAGGTAGCTGCGCAAACGCCAGCTGCTGCCAAGCCAGCACCAGCGCCAGTTGAGACTGCAGAAGCAACAGCTGATGCAACAAATGAAACTGCAGAAGCAACAGCTGATGCAACAAATGAAACTGCGGAAGTTGAAGCATCTGATGCTCCAGCCGAGGCACAAGAAGAAGCAGTAGAAGCATCCGCTGAAGCTGTCGAAGCCGAAGCTGCACCAGCAGCTGAGGAATCAACTGAGGGCTAGGCCCCTCTCAGCACGAATTAACCGGGCCTATCGCCCCAAACCGGAAGGAAGCCATAATGGCAAAGCTAAGCACCGATCAGTTGATCGACGCATTCAAGGAACTAACACTGATCGAACTTTCTGAGTTCGTTTCACAGTTTGAAGAAGTATTCAACGTAACCGCAGCTGCACCAGTAGCTATGGCTGCTGCACCAGCAGCAGGCGGCGGCGACGGTGGCGCAGCAGCAGATCAGGATGAATTCGATGTCATCCTAGAAGAAGGCGGCGCACAGAAGATTGCAGTTATCAAGGAAGTTCGTGCCTTGACAAACCTAGGTCTTAAAGAAGCAAAAGATCTTGTAGAAGCAGCACCGAAAGCCGTTCTTGAAAAAGTTAAGAAGGACGCAGCTGAAGCAGCAAAGGCAACTCTAGAAGCAGCCGGCGCAAAGGTAACTGTTAAGTAGTTTCGAAGAAACTACTTAACAGCGATAAATGCTGTTCGAGTGGTGGATTTCGAAGAAACTACTTGAATGCAATCAGTGCAGCCAAGTAATTGTTAAAAAGCAATACACAGCGAGTCCTAAAAAGGTGGTTCCCTCGGGGGAGCCACCTTTTTTACTGCCTAAAGATCAGTTACTTTCAAAACTAATCACTTTGTGAAATATTTCCCAAATGGTGTAAAAGCAACAAACGCAGTAAAAATTCACTTATTGATAACGCCTTCATCACAGACCGCGCGCAGTGCTTGACACTTGCCTGAATCTGGGCAACTATTGGCGAGCAAGTAGAAATGCAGATTTACCCTGGTAACCGATGATTTCGGCCTGAGGCACTTGGTACTAGCTGTCCAAGTCAGTGCAAAGGTCCGAAAATCGAGGGTTTACGGGAAATGTAAGTCCGCATTGGACAGTGGCTGCCGCGTCTAGGTATGCTACTAATTCGCCGTGCCTTAAACCACCTGTCATTTGTGCACCCTAATTTGACTAGGTTCCTTTAGCGTGCGGACATACAGCTAGCTTGGAAGGACGACTGTTGGCCGCCTCACGCACTCACTCCCGCAGTTCCACAGGCCCAAAGCGGGTCTCATTCGCAAAGATTCGTGAACCACTAGAGGTTCCTAATCTTCTTGATTTACAAGTCGAGTCTTTTGACTGGTTACTTGGCAATCAAGTGTGGAAGGACCGCGTTGGCGCGGCCCTGGAATCTGGTAACAACGAAATCCCTCAGACTCACGGTTTGCAGGATGTATTCGATGAGATCAGCCCAATTGAGGATTACAACGGCACCATGTCGTTGACATTCACTGAGCCAAGTTTGGAAGACACTAAGTACACCGAAGATGAATGTCGCGAGAAAGATTTAACTTTCGCTCAGCCGCTTTACGTCAACGCAGAATTCATGAATAACGAGACTGGCGAAATCAAGAGCCAGACCGTATTCATGGGCGACTTCCCAATCATGACCAGCAAGGGAACCTTCATCATCAACGGCACCGAGCGCGTTGTTGTTTCCCAGTTAGTTCGTTCCCCAGGTGTTTACTTTGAGCGCACACTTGATAAAGCAACTGACAAAGATGTTTACACAACAAAAATTATTCCTAGCCGTGGTGCTTGGATGGAATTTGAAGTTGATAAGAAAGATATGGTTGGTGTTCGCATTGACCGTAAGCGCAAGCAACCGGTAACAATTTTCTTGAAGGCTCTTGGTATTACCAACGAGCAGATTCGCGAACAATTCGGTGCTTACGAATCCATGATGTCCACACTTGAAAAAGATACGACCACTACACAGGATGAGGCCCTGTTAGATCTGTATCGCAAACTTCGACCAGGTGAACCACCGACCGTCGAAGCATCACGCAGCTTGCTACAAAACTTCTTCTTCAATGAGAAGCGTTATGACCTTGCAAAGGTTGGCCGTTACAAGGTCAACAAGAAACTAGGTCTTGATACCGATCCAATTAAAACTGTTTTGGACATCAACGACGTATTAGCAACCATTGAATACTTAGTTCGTCTGCATGCAGGTGAAACTGAATTCACATCAGCACGTGGGGCAACTCGCGTTGAAGTAGATGACATCGATCACTTCGGAAACCGTCGCCTTCGTACAGTTGGTGAGCTGATTCAAAATCAGATTCGCACTGGACTATCGCGTATGGAGCGCGTAGTTCGCGAACGTATGACGACTCAGGATCCAGAAGCAATCACTCCGCTTACTTTGATCAACACTCGTCCAGTAATTGCATCGATTAAGGAGTTCTTCGGTACTTCTCAACTTTCGCAGTTCATGGATCAGACCAACCCACTTTCTGGTCTAACCCACAAGCGCCGTCTTTCCGCACTTGGACCCGGCGGTCTTTCTCGTGAGCGCGCAGGCTTCGAAGTTCGCGACGTGCACCCGTCGCACTACGGTCGCATGTGTCCAATTGAAACTCCAGAAGGTCCAAACATTGGGCTGATTGGTTCGCTGGCGTCTTACGCACGAATTAATGCATTTGGTTTCGTTGAGACTCCTTACCGCAAGGTAATCAAGGGCAAGGTATCGGACAAGATTCAGTACCTAACTGCAGATGAAGAAGATGTTTACGTTATTGCGCAAGCAAACTCGTTGCTAAATGACGACAACACCTTCCAAGACATCAAGGTTTTGGTTCGCACCAAGGGCGGTGAAGTTGACTACGTACCTGGTACTGAAGTTGATTTCATGGACGTTTCACCACGTCAGATGGTTTCCGTTGCAACTGCAATGATTCCGTTCCTTGAGCATGATGATGCAAACCGCGCACTTATGGGCGCAAACATGCAACGTCAGGCTGTGCCATTGCTTCGCAGTGAATCACCATATGTTGGAACCGGTATGGAATACCGCGCAGCAAAGGATGCCGGCGACGTAATCGTGGCAACTGGAACTGGCGTTGTCTCTGAAGTTTCAGCTGACTCAATCACAGTCCAAGAAGATGGCGGCAAGCACCTTACTTATGCAGTGCGTAAGTTTGATCGCTCAAACCAAGGTACTTGCTACAACCAGCGCCCAATCGTCAGTGAAGGCGATCGGGTAGAAGCTGGTCAAGTTATTGCTGATGGTCCGTGTACTGAAAATGGCGAAATGGCTCTTGGTCGTAACCTGCTCGTGGCATTCATGCCATGGGAAGGCCTTAACTACGAAGATGCGATTATTTTGAACCAGCGTCTCGTGCAAGATGACGTGCTTTCTTCAATTCACATTGAAGAACACGAAATTGATGCGCGCGATACCAAGCTTGGTCCAGAGGAAATCACTCGCGATCTGCCAAACCTTTCTGATGAAGTTCTTGCTGACTTAGATGAGCGTGGAATTATTCGCATCGGTGCTGACGTTGTGCCGGGCGACTTGCTAGTTGGCAAGGTGACACCTAAGGGTGAAACTGAACTAACTCCAGAAGAGCGTTTACTTCGCGCAATCTTTGGTGAGAAAGCTCGCGAAGTTCGCGACACTTCTCTTAAGGTGCCGCACGGCGAGTCTGGAAAAGTTATTGGCGTTCGCGTCTTTGATTCATCCGAAGGCGATGACCTGCCACCAGGTGTTAACCAAATCGTTCGCGTTTACATCGCACAGAAGCGCAAAATCACCGAAGGTGACAAACTTGCTGGCCGCCACGGCAACAAGGGTGTTATCTCCAAGATTTTGCCACCGGAAGATATGCCATTCCTTGAGGATGGAACTCCAGTTGATGTTGTCCTGAACCCACTTGGTGTTCCAGGACGTATGAACATCGGTCAGATCTTGGAAGTTCACCTTGGTTGGATCGCATCGCGCGGTTGGGATATCGAGGGAGATCCAGAATGGGCAAAGCATCTTGTTAAAGAAGCGCGTCATGTTGAGCCTGGTTCAAAGTTGGCCACACCGGTCTTCGATGGCGCCAAGGAAGATGAAATTGGCGGACTACTTGCTTCAACTCGCAAGACTGCCGATGGCTTAAGCCTTGTTGGAGTCAACGGAAAGGCTAAGTTATTTGATGGCCGTTCTGGTGAACCATTCCCTGGCGAAATCTCAGTTGGCTACATGTACATCTTGAAACTTCACCACTTGGTGGATGACAAGATTCACGCTCGCTCAACTGGTCCTTACTCAATGATTACGCAGCAACCTCTGGGCGGTAAAGCTCAGTTCGGTGGCCAGCGCTTCGGAGAAATGGAAGTTTGGGCACTTGAGGCTTACGGCGCATCGTATGCACTTCAGGAATTGTTGACTATCAAGTCTGACGATGTCCTTGGTCGCGTTCGTGTGTACGAAGCAATCGTTAAGGGTGAAAACATTCCAGAGCCAGGTATCCCTGAATCATTCAAGGTACTTATCAAGGAAATGCAGTCACTATGTCTGAATGTGGAAGTTCTCTCAAGTGATGGTTCCGCCATCGAATTGCGAGACACCGCGGAAGAAGTATTCCGTACCGCTGAAGAACTTGGAATCGACCTGTCGCGCCGTGAGTCGCTCAGCGTCGAAGAACTCTGATCTCGGTCAGAACAGACAACCCGAAACTTAACTGGAAATAGAGGAACTCAAAGTGTTGGACGTCAACTTCTTCGACGAATTGCGAATCGGTCTAGCTAGCGCAGAAGACATTCGTTTATGGTCACATGGTGAAGTCAAGAAACCAGAAACAATTAACTACCGCACACTTAAGCCAGAGCGCGATGGTCTTTTCTGCGAAAAGATCTTCGGTCCGACTCGGGACTGGGAATGTTACTGCGGTAAGTACAAGCGCGTGCGATTCAAAGGCATCGTTTGTGAGCGTTGTGGCGTTGAAGTCACTCGCTCCAAAGTTCGCCGCGAACGCATGGGTCACATCGAACTTGCTGCGCCAGTAACACACATCTGGTACTTCAAGGGTGTGCCAAGTCGTCTTGGTTACTTACTTGATCTAGCTCCAAAAGATCTAGAAAAAGTAATTTACTTCGCTGCTTACATGATCACCTCTGTTGATGATGCAACTCGTCGCGAAGACTTGCCAAGCCTGGAAGCTCGACTAAACGAAGATCGCAACAACCTAATTAAGAAGCGCGATGCTGATATCGATTTGCGCCTAAAGAAGATGGAAGCAGATCTTGCTGAACTCGAAGCAGAAGGTGCCAAAGCTGACATCAAGCGCAAAGTTCGCGAATCCGGAGAACGTGAAGTTAACCAGATTCGTAAGCGCGAAGATGCAAAAATCGATCGCTTAGTAAAGGTATTTGATCGTTTCCGCACACTTAAGGTGCAAGACCTTGAGGGCGACGAAATGCTTTACCGCGAAATGCGTGACCGTTTCGGTCGCTACTTCAAGGGTGGCATGGGCGCTGCAGCTATCAAGGCTCGTTTGGAAACATTCGATCTTGAAGCAGAGTCAGTAAAACTTAAAGACATCATCATCAATGGCAAGGGCCAAAAGAAGGCTCGTGCGCTAAAGCGTCTCAAGGTTGTTAACGCATTCTTGAACACAACAAACCATCCAGCCGCAATGGTGCTGGACGCAGTTCCGGTTATTCCACCAGATCTTCGCCCAATGGTTCAGCTTGATGGTGGTCGATTTGCAACTTCAGATCTAAATGATCTTTACCGTCGCGTAATCAACCGCAACAACCGACTAAAGCGCCTACTTGATCTTGGCGCTCCAGAAATTATTGTTAACAACGAAAAGCGCATGCTTCAGGAATCTGTAGATGCGCTATTTGATAACGGTCGTCGTGGTCGTCCAGTAACTGGTCCGGGCAATCGTCCGCTCAAGTCACTATCCGACATGCTTAAGGGTAAGCAAGGCCGCTTCCGCCAGAACCTTCTTGGCAAGCGCGTTGACTACTCTGGTCGTTCGGTAATAGTTGTTGGTCCACAGCTAAAACTGCACCAGTGTGGTCTGCCAAAGCAGATGGCTCTGGAACTTTTCAAGCCATTCGTGATGAAGCGCTTGGTTGACCTCAACCATGCCCAGAACATCAAGAGTGCTAAGCGCATGGTTGAACGTCAGCGTTCAGTTGTTTGGGATGTACTTGAAGAAGTAATTACCGAGCATCCAGTTCTGCTTAACCGCGCACCAACACTTCACCGTTTGGGTATCCAAGCCTTCGAGCCTCAGCTCATTGAAGGTAAGGCAATCCAGATTCACCCACTTGTATGTACTGCGTTTAACGCTGACTTCGACGGTGATCAGATGGCGGTTCACGTACCACTTTCTGCAGAAGCACAAGCTGAAGCCCGCGTACTTATGCTTTCGACAAATAACATTTTGTCGCCAGCAAACGGTCGCCCAATTACCTCTCCTACCCAGGACATGGTTCTTGGTCTGTACTCGCTAACTCGCGATGATTCAGCAGGCATTGGCGCCGGTCGCGCCTTTGGTTCGCTAGCAGAAGCCATCATGGCTTTTGATCGCAACGAACTTGCGCTGCAGGCAAATGTAAAGATTCGTTTGGAAGATGTAGTAACTGTGATGGGTGGCGAGTCATCTGCAAAGACGATCGAAACCACACTAGGTCGCGCATTATTCAACGAGACTCTGCCAACTGATTACCCATTCGTTAACGAAGAGGTAAAGAAGTCCAAGCTTGGCGAAGTTATCAATGACTTAGCTGAGCGCTATTCAAAAGTCCAGGTCGCTGCGACTCTGGATGCTTTGAAAGAAGCAGGCTTCCGTTGGGCAACCCGATCTGGCGTAACTATTTCCTTCGCTGATGTTGTAGCACCTGCTGCTAAGGCAGGCTTACTTGCTGAAGCTGAAGAAAAAGCTGACAAGATCCAAAAGCAGTACGACCGTGGTTTGATTGCAGACTCCGAGCGTCGCCAAGAACTCATCGAAGTATGGACTGACACAACCAACAAGGTTGCCGAAGCTATGCAGGAAAACTTCCCAACCACTAACCCGGTTTGGATGATGGTTAACTCTGGTGCGCGAGGCAACATGCTTCAGATCCGTCAGATTGCAGGTATGCGTGGTCTGGTAGCAAACCCTAAGGGTGAAATTATTCCTCGCCCGATCAAGAGCAACTTCCGTGAAGGTTTGTCAGTACTTGAGTACTTCATCTCCACACACGGTGCTCGTAAGGGACTTGCTGATACTGCGCTTCGTACCGCTGACTCAGGTTACTTAACTCGTCGTCTAGTTGACGTTTCACAGGATGTAATCATCCGTGAGGAAGACTGTGGTACCGATCGTGGAATTACCAAGGGTATTCGCAAGGCCGATGGCTCTGCTGAAGACTTCTTGGATACCACAATCGCATCTCGCTGCCTAGCAGAAGATGTAGTCGTCGCTGGCAAGACATTATTTGAAGCTGGCAAGGACATCGGTATCTTGGACATCGATGACATGGTCGCTGCTGGTGTTGACGAAATCAAGGTTCGCTCAGTACTAACTTGCGATAGCCGCTTTGGTACCTGCGCTCGTTGTTACGGTCGCTCCCTTGCAACATCCAAGTTGGTTGACATTGGTGAAGCCGTTGGCATCATCGCTGCTCAGTCAATTGGTGAACCAGGAACTCAGCTAACTATGCGTACCTTCCACACTGGTGGCGCTGCATCTGATGGTGGTGACATCACTCACGGTCTACCTCGCGTAGTCGAACTTTTCGAAGCTCGCACTCCAAAGGGTGTGTCGCCAATCTCAGCCGCAACAGGTCGAGTTCGCATTGATGAATCAGATAAGGCAAAGAAGGTCATCGTTATTCCTGACGACGGTTCCGAAGAACTGGAATACCCAGTTTCTAAGCGTGCCAAGTTGGTAGTTGAAGATGGTCAGACTGTCACAGCTGGTGATTTGATTCTTGTTGGTAAGCCAGATCCGAAGGAAGTTCTTCGTATCCGTGGACCACGTCAAGTTCAGATCCACTTAACTGACGAAGTTCAAGAGGTCTACCGCTCACAGGGTGTATCGATTCACGATAAGCACATCGAAGTAATCGTGCGCCAGATGTTGAAGCGAGTAATCATCGTTGAACAAGCTGAGTCCACATTCCTAACCGGTGAACTTGTTGAGCGTTCGGCATACGAAAACGACAACCGTCGTCTAGTTGCTGAAGGTGGCAAGCCTGCATCAGCTCGTCCAGAGCTAATGGGTATCACCAAGGCATCACTTGCAACTGAATCTTGGTTGTCGGCTGCATCGTTCCAGGAGACAACTCGTGTCCTTACCGATGCTGCAATCAACGGCAAGCGCGATCCACTGCTTGGTCTAAAGGAAAACGTAATCATCGGAAAGTTGATCCCAGCAGGTACCGGTCTTCCGCGTTACCGCAATGTCAAGGTCGAACCAACCGAAGAAGCCAAGGCAGCCGTCTACGCCGCAATGAGCGTCTACGACGACTACGACTACGGCGACTTTGGTCAGGCATCGGGCGAAGCAGTTCGTTTGGAAGATTACGACATGGGTCAATACCGTTCCTAAATAGCAATACTGTAAAAAACAAGGCCGAGCAGAAATGCTCGGCCTTGTTTGTTTTATTCACGAGATTGAAAGCCTGCCAAACTATTTGCAAAACTTTCGCATAAACCAAGTTCACTCATGTCTGATTTTTATATCCATGAAATAGTCGTGCTCATGTTAACTGTGGCCCTGCTTACCAAGCGTTTGCACATCGACCTCATGTCGACAAATTCTGCCCTGTGTTTGTAGGTCGCTGATCCATTCGGGCGATCATGCGGCCGGTTGCCACAAGAGAAAAACAACCAACCAAACCTCAAACACAACCAAAAGGAATAGAAGTGTCAGTTACAGATGAATATCTTGCAAATAATGTCGAATACGCCAAGTCCTTCAGCGGACCACTCCCACTCCCACCTAGCCGCAATGTTGCAGTCCTTGCCTGCATGGATGCACGCCTTGATGTCTACGGCGTCCTGGGCCTAGGCCAAGGGGAGTCCCATGTAATTCGAAATGCTGGTGGCGTGGTCACAGCAGATGAGATTCGCTCGCTGGCAATTAGTCAGCGACTACTGGGAACCAAAGAAATCATTCTGATCCATCACACCGATTGTGGAATGCTCACTTTCACTGATGATGAATTCAAGGAAGGTATCCGCGCCGAAGTTGGCCAAAAGCCAGAATGGGCAGCTGAAGCCTTCAACGATCTCGACACAGACGTGCGCCAGTCAATCGCTCGCATTAAAAACAGTCCATACATCCCGCATCGGGACCAAGTACGCGGTTTTGTTTTTGATGTGGCAACTGGAGTACTTCGCGAAGTTAAGTAGTAGCAAAACCTTCAAAGGCTGGGCATTTTGCCCGGCCTTTGTTGTTTGCTCGGAAGATCGAATTTCTGACCAAAATGTCCGATTTTTGGGTGCGACACGCCGTCCGCGTGGGTGGGGAGCCATCTCGTTTTGACCTTTAACCATAAGTGTGGGTAATGTTTCACCTTGTGCCCAACGAAAGTTGGGTTTCGCATCTATGCCTAGGGCTTCCCCGTCGGCGCAGTGTTCGCTAGACAGGCTCCCTGATCAAGGAAATGTCTAACAATACGCGCTAAATGGGGCAACACACCCGACCGCGTGGGTCGGAGCTAGTGGCGGCTACGTCATCACAGTAAACGTTTGAAAGTTGCGGGAGAGATTTCGCAACTTGGATGAAGGAGTAAGAGTGCCAACGATCCAACAGTTGGTCCGCAAGGGCCGACAGGACAAGGTCACGAAGAACACGACGCCTGCTCTTAAGGGCAGTCCGCAACGCCGTGGCGTTTGCACGCGTGTTTACACGACAACACCTAAGAAGCCGAACTCTGCGCTTCGCAAGGTAGCTCGTGTGCGGTTGACCAGTGGCGCCGAAGTTACTGCTTACATTCCAGGTGAAGGTCACAACCTCCAAGAACACTCGATCGTGCTTGTTCGTGGTGGACGTGTTAAAGATCTTCCCGGCGTTCGTTACAAAATCATCCGTGGCGCTCTTGATACCCAGGGCGTAAAGAACCGTAAGCAGTCACGAAGCCGCTACGGCGCAAAGAAGGAGAAGAGCTGATATGCCACGTAAAGGTCCAGCTCCGAAGCGACCAATCATTGTCGATCCGGTTTACCAGTCACCAGTAGTCACCCAGCTCGTTAACAAGATTTTGCTGCACGGAAAAAAGTCCACTGCAGAATCAATCGTGTACGGCGCGCTTTCCGGTTGTGCTGAAAAGACTGGCGCAGATCCAGTTCAGACACTTCGTCGGGCATTGGACAACGTTCGTCCAACACTTGAAGTTCGTAGCCGTCGCGTTGGTGGCGCTACTTACCAGGTGCCAATCGAAGTTAAGCCAGGTCGCGCAAACACACTTGCACTTCGTTGGTTAGTTGGTTACTCCCGCGCCCGTCGCGAGAAGACCATGACTGAGCGCTTGATGAACGAAATCCTTGACGCATCAAATGGTCTTGGCGCAGCTGTTAAGAAGCGCGAAGACACTCACAAGATGGCTGAAAGTAACAAGGCCTTCGCTCATTACCGCTGGTAATACAAGAACATTCAAATTTAAGAAACTAGAACAAGAGACGAGATAAGTAAGTGGCTACCGAAACAACGTTAGACCTCGCTAAGACCCGCAACATCGGGATCATGGCGCACATTGACGCGGGCAAAACCACAACTACTGAGCGTATTTTGTTCTACACCGGAATTAACTACAAAATCGGTGAAGTGCACGAAGGTGCGGCAACCATGGACTGGATGGAGCAAGAGCAAGAGCGTGGCATCACAATCACCTCAGCTGCAACAACCTGTACTTGGAAAGACCACACCATCAACATCATTGATACTCCGGGACACGTTGACTTCACTGTTGAAGTTGAGCGCTCACTTCGCGTACTTGATGGCGCAGTAGCAGTCTTTGATGGTGTCGCAGGTGTAGAGCCACAATCAGAAACTGTATGGCGCCAAGCAAACAAGTACAGCGTTCCGCGTATTTGTTTTGTAAACAAGCTTGACCGCACTGGCGCTGACTTCTTTATGTGTGTCGACATGATCAAGGATCGCCTTGGCGCAAACCCACTAATCCTGCAACTTCCAATTGGCGCTGAAGGTGACTTCATCGGCTTAGTTGATTTGATTCGCATGCAGGCTATGGTTTGGCGCGGCGAAACAGCAATCGGTGAAGATTACACACTTGAAGCAATCCCAGCAGATTTGCAAGACCAAGCTGATGAATACCGTCAGATGATGCTTGAGACCATCGCAGAGAACGATGAAGTTTTCATGGAGAAGTTTTTCGCAGATCCTGACGGACTTTCCGAAGACGACATTCACGACGCAGTTCGCCGCGTAACACTCTCAGGTGGCGCAGTGCCAATCGTCACTGGAACCGCATTTAAGAACAAGGGCGTGCAGCCAATGCTTGACGCCGTTATTCGTTACTTGCCATCACCACTAGATGTTGAAGGCGTTACTGGTCATAAGCCAGGCAAACTTGATGAAGAAATGCTGCGCACTCCAAGTGACAGCGAACCACTAGCTGGACTTGCATTTAAAATTGCAACTGATCCACACCTAGGCAAGCTAACTTACGTTCGCGTTTACTCTGGACGACTAGAAGCCGGCTCCCAGGTGCTTAACTCAGTTAAGGGTCGCAAGGAGCGCATCGGAAAGATTTACCGAATGCATGCCAACAAGCGCGAAGAAATCGCAGCTGTAGGCGCAGGCGACATCGTTGCAGTCATGGGTCTTAAGGACACCACAACTGGCGAAACACTTTGCGATCCAGCAAATCCAATCATTCTTGAGTCAATGACTTTCCCAGCTCCGGTTATCGAAGTTGCCATTGAGCCAAAGACAAAGAGTGACCAAGACAAACTTGGTGTTGCTATTCAGCGCTTGTCAGATGAAGATCCAACTTTCCGTGTTCATACAGACGAAGAAACTGGCCAGACCATCATTGCTGGAATGGGCGAACTTCACTTGGAAATTCTTGTTGATCGCATGAAGCGCGAATTCAATGTTGAGGCAAACGTTGGTAAGCCACAGGTTGCTTACCGCGAAACAATCACAAAGAATGTCGATCGCATCGATTACACCCACAAGAAGCAAACAGGTGGTTCCGGACAGTTCGCCAAGGTACAAATTGCAATTGGTCCAAACAAGCCAATTGATGGCGATGAGACTGCCAATGGTGGTTACGTATTTATTAATAAAGTTACTGGTGGACGTATTCCGCGCGAATACATTCCTTCTGTTGATGCTGGTTGCCAAGACGCTATGGAAAATGGCGTACTTGCTGGCTACCCAATGGTGGATGTGCAAGTCACTCTTCTTGACGGCGCCTACCACGATGTTGACTCATCAGAACTTGCTTTCAAACTTGCTGGAACTCAAGCATTCAAGGAAGGCGTTCGCAGCGCTGGTCCAGTAATTCTTGAACCACTAATGAGCGTCGAAGTTACAACCCCGGAAGACTTCATGGGCGATGTAATCGGCGACCTTAATTCTCGGCGCGGACAGATACAGGCTATGGATGAGCGTTTTGGCTCACGCGTAGTTAAAGCTCTTGTTCCGTTGTCGGAAATGTTCGGCTATGTGGGAGATCTTCGTAGTCGTACTCAAGGACGTGCTAGCTACTCCATGGAGTTCGCGCAGTACGCCCAAGTCCCAGCCAGCGTTCAGACAGAAATTGTCTCGAAAGCTCGGGGCGAGTAACGGCCCACAGGCCAAGAAAACCAACCTGTTGAGATGAAAGTCATTTCAACAGTCAGCACAAGGATCCAGGAGGACCCAAAGTGGCAAAGGCGAAGTTCGAGCGGACGAAACCGCACGTAAACATCGGCACCATCGGTCATATTGACCACGGCAAGACCACGCTGACTGCTGCCATCACTAAGGTGCTGCACGATGCTTTCCCTGATGTAAACCCATTCACGCCATTCGACATGATCGATAAGGCACCTGAAGAGCGTCAACGCGGAATCACGATTTCGATCGCCCACGTTGAGTACCAGACTGAAGTGCGTCACTATGCGCACGTTGACTGCCCGGGCCACGCGGACTACATCAAGAACATGATCACTGGCGCGGCACAGATGGACGGTGCAATTCTTGTAGTTGCAGCAACTGACGGCCCAATGCCTCAGACAAAGGAACACGTTCTACTTGCTCGTCAGGTAGGCGTTCCGGCAATCGTTGTTGCGCTTAATAAGTGCGACATGGTTGATGACGAAGAACTTATTGAACTCGTAGAAATGGAAGTTCGTGAACTTCTAAGTGCTTACGAATTCCCAGGCGATGACATTCCTGTTGTTCGCGTAGCTGCATTCCCAGCACTTCAGGGTGATGCAAAGTGGGGACAGTCAGTTCTTGACCTAATGCAGGCTGTTGATGATTACATCCCAACACCAGCTCGCGATACTGAAAAGCCATTCCTTATGCCAGTTGAAGACGTTTTCACAATCACAGGTCGTGGAACCGTTGTTACTGGTCGTATCGAACAGGGAATCGTAAAGGTCAACGAAGAAGTTGAAATCGTAGGTATTCGTCCGGACATCCAGAAGACAACCGTTACTGGTGTTGAAATGTTCCGCAAACTTCTTGATGAAGGTCGCGCTGGCGAAAACGTTGGACTTCTTCTTCGTGGAACAAAGCGTGAAGACATTGAACGTGGACAGGTTATTTGCCGTCCAGGTTCAGTAAATCCTCACACTGACTTCGAAGCGAATGTTTACATCCTTTCCAAGGATGAAGGCGGCCGTCACACGCCGTTCTTCGACAACTACCGTCCACAGTTCTACTTCCGTACCACGGACGTAACTGGCGTAGTAACACTTCCAAGTGGAACCGAAATGGTAATGCCTGGCGATAACACTGAAATGACCATTGCGTTAATTCAGTCAATCGCTATGGACGAAGGTCTGCGTTTCGCAATCCGCGAAGGTGGCCGCACCGTCGGCGCCGGTCGTGTAACCAAGATCCTTAAGTAATTACTGATCTGAACTAGCAAGACAACTGTTTGCGTTAGCAGGTGGTCCGCAAGGGCCACCTGCTACCAGACAAAAAATCAAGACCCCTTATTGGCAGTATCTAGATGAAAAGGATGGTCAAGCCACATGGCTGGACAAAAGATCCGAATTAGGCTCAAGGCCTACGATCACGAGGTCATTGACTCTTCAGCGCGCAAAATCGTTGAGGTAGTTCTACCTACTGGTGCGAAAGTCGCCGGTCCCGTGCCGCTGCCAACTGAGAAAAACATTTACTGCGTCATTCGTTCGCCGCACAAGTACAAAGACTCACGCGAGCACTTCGAGATGCGCACACACAAACGACTTATCGACATCATCGATCCAACACCAAAGACAGTTGACTCGCTTATGCGTCTTGACTTGCCAGCCGGTGTTGACATTGAGATCAAGCTGTAGGGATTAGAACAACATGGCTATCAACAAAAAGGGCATTTTGGGCGAAAAGCTCGGCATGACCCAGGTATGGGACGAGAACAACCGCGTTGTTCCCGTGACCGTTGTGAAGGCAGGACCTTGTGTTGTTACACAAATTCGTACTCCTGAAAACGACGGCTACTCCGGTGTTCAAATCGCTTTTGGTCAAATTGATCCGCGCAAGGTAACGCAGCCAATGCTTGGACACTTTGCAAAAGCTGGTGTGACACCACGTCGTCATCTACTTGAACTTCGTTTCGATGATGCATCTGCTTACACACTTGGCCAAGAGATGGGCGCTGACACTTTTGAAGTTGGCAGCAACATTGACATCACTGGCGTCACCAAGGGTAAAGGTTTTGCTGGAGTTATGAAGCGCCACGGTTTCCATGGCGTTAGCGCATCTCACGGTGCCCATAAAAACCACCGCAAGCCAGGTTCCATTGGCGCTTGCGCGACACCGGGTCGAGTATTCAAGGGTGTTCGCATGGCAGGACGTATGGGTGGAATCACACAAACTACGCAGAACCTAAAAGTTCATTCAGTTGACATGGAAAAAGGCTTGATCCTAGTTAAAGGCGCAATTCCTGGCCCAGCAGGTTCAGTAGTCCTTCTTCGCTCCGCCGCGAAGGGAGCATAACGTTATGACTTCAGTAGCAATCAAAACTCCAGCAGGTAAAGCCGCAGGAACTGTTGATCTTCCAGATGAAATCTTTGATGTGCAAACTAACATCGCACTTCTTCACCAGGTAGTAGTTGCCCAACTTGCAGCTGCTCGCCAGGGTACGCATTCAACAAAGCGTCGCGGCGAAGTAAGTGGTTCAGGTAAGAAGCCTTTCAAGCAAAAGGGAACTGGTCGCGCCCGTCAGGGTTCGATTCGCGCGCCTCAGTACCGCGGTGGTGGAATCACACATGGTCCACACCCACGCGATTACGATCAGCGCACTCCTAAGAAAATGAAAGCAGCAGCGCTTCGTGGCGCACTTTCAGATCGCGCGCGCAATGGAAACATTCACGTTCTTTCCTCAGTTGTTGAAGGCGATTCACCTTCAACTAAGCAGGCGCTGGCTGCGATCACTTCGGTTTCAACTGCAAAGAACATTTTGGTAGTTGTGGATCGTACAGATTTCGTAAGTTGGAAAAGTCTACGAAACGTAGATGCTGTTCACTTACTTGCTGTTGATCAACTAAATACCTACGACGTACTCAAGTCTGATGATGTTGTCTTTACTAAGGCAGCACTTGAAGCTCTTGTAGCTGGTCCCGCTCGCGGTAAGTCCGTTAAAGCGGTCGCTGGCTCAAATGAAGTAGAGGCATAAGTCATGGCAACTATCGCAGACCCACGCGACATTCTTATCTCGCCAGTTATCTCTGAAAAGAGCTACAAGTTGCTAGACGAGAACAAGTACACATTCGTTGTTCGCCCAGATGCTAACAAAACCCAAATCAAGATTGCGGTTGCGGAAGTTTTCAAAGTTAAGGTGACCGGCGTAAACATTATCAATCGTCGTGGCAAGACAGTGCGCACACGTTCAGGTCTTGGCAAGCGTGCCGATACCAAGCGTGCCATCGTAACTGTTGCTGCTGGCGACCGTATCGACATCTTTGGTGGTCCGGTTTCTTAACCGGACAAGAATAGGACAGGGAAACTCAAATGGGAATCCGTAAGTACAAGCCGACCACTCCGGGCCGTCGTGGCTCAAGTGTCGCCGACTTCGTCGAAATCACACGCTCAACACCAGAGAAGTCATTGGTTCGCCCGCTTCACAGCAAGGGTGGCCGTAATAACGCTGGCCGAGTAACTGCTCGTCACCAAGGTGGCGGCCACAAGCGCGCCTACCGCCTAATCGATTTCCGACGCAATGATAAAGACGGTGTGCCAGCAAAAGTTGCGCATATCGAATACGACCCAAACCGCACTGCTCGTATTGCACTTTTGCATTACGCAGATGGCGAGAAGCGTTACATCATTGCGCCAAACAAACTTAAGCAAGGCGATCGAATCGAAACCGGTCCAGCTGCTGACATTAAGCCAGGCAATAACTTGCCACTTCGCAACATTCCAGTTGGTACTGTGATCCACGCAATCGAACTTCGCCCAGGCGGCGGAGCAAAGATTGCGCGTTCAGCAGGAACTAGCGTGCAGCTTGTTGCTAAAGACGGCCCATACGCACAGCTTCGTATGCCATCTGGGGAAATCCGCAACGTTGATGCGCGCTGCCGCGCGACTATCGGCGAAGTAGGTAACGCAGAACAATCCAACATCAACTGGGGTAAGGCCGGGCGTATGCGCTGGAAAGGCAAACGCCCTACTGTTCGTGGTGTTGCCATGAACCCTGTTGATCACCCACATGGTGGTGGTGAAGGTAAAACTTCTGGTGGACGTCACCCAGTTAATCCAAACGGTAAAGCAGAAGGTCGTACCCGTAGTGCCAATAAGGCCAGCGACAAGATGATCGTTCGACGCCGCAAGACCGGCAAGAAGCGCTAGGAGTTATTGAGATGCCACGTAGCCTGAAAAAAGGTCCATTCATTGACGGACACCTTCTAAAGAAGGTCGATGCCCAAAATGAAAAGGGAACCAAGAACGTGATCAAGACCTGGTCACGCCGATCCGTAATTTCTCCTGTCATGCTCGGCCACACTTTGGCAGTTCATGACGGACGCAAGCATGTTCCAGTTTTCGTAACTGAAGACATGGTTGGCCACAAGCTCGGTGAATTCGCACCAACACGTACCTTCAAGGGTCACGTGAAGGACGATCGCAAAGCAAAGCGTA